>JAJQCT010000024.1:14674-15391 GCA_021202555.1 Clostridiales bacterium | reverse complement strand
ATTCCCTGTCCATATGCTCCGTCCCCGGCAGGCGCACCCGTTTGATGTTGGCAAAAAGCACCCAATCGAGAAAGCAGGTGTCAAACGCCGCCAGCACAATCATGTAGCCGTACACGAACAGAAGCCCATCTGCGAAGGTTTCCGCTCCCGCTATATGCGCCATCCACGCAAACAGAAACAAAAATGCGATGAGGGCGATGCTTTTCCGTAGGATTTTGAGGAATGTCATCCTTTCCTTTGCTGCTTCCTTGTGCTGGGAGGAATAATACTGCGCCTGAATTTCCGGCGGATAATCGCCGATGAAGAACACAGGGTTCGCCAGCAGCATTCCAAAAATGGACACGCCGAACACGGCGCACATAAGGGCGCACTCAAGCACATAAATGGAAATACTCATTTATACGCCCCTTTCCGGCAGGTAAAACAAGCCATGGATTTCACAGTGCGATATGCGGATTTAATTTCCTCGTGTCTGCTCATATCGTTCTCTCCCTCCGCCGGTCGTTAGTATGTGCTAACTCATATTATAACAGAAGCAAGCTGAAAAGTCAATGCGGGTGACAAAAAAATAATACACGGAGAAGGTGAGGTTGTGCGGATTTTCACACAGAAAAAATTTTTTTGAAAAATCGCATTTTTGGGTGAGTACACGATAACCTTCCTCGGGGCAAGCCCTCCGAAAGGTTATCGTAAGAAATATTCCGCTTCGCAGAATAT
>JAJQCT010000024.1:3068-14664 GCA_021202555.1 Clostridiales bacterium | reverse complement strand
TCGGGGCAAGCCCTCCGAAAGGTTATCGTAAGAAATATTCCGCTTCGCAGAATATTTCCCCGTGGAACAAATAAAATTATACGTTTTTTCGCACCGAAAAATTTTTTTATTTTTTTGCGAAAGAGGTGATACACGATAACCTTCATCGGGGCAAGCCCTCCGAAAGGTTATCGTAAGAAATATTCCGCTTCGCAGAATATTTCCCCGTGGAACAAATGAAATTATACGCATTTTCACACCGAAAAAAATTTTTTGAAAAATCGCATTTTTGGGTGAGACTTTTTCCGAAAAAATACGACTATATAGTATAAATGTCATGTAAACATGACATTTAACTGACAAATATTTCGCAGGCGAAATATTTGCGGGTTAATATCTTATTTTGAAGGAGGGGTTTATCATGAAAACCACAAATCGAAAGCTCGCGGCGGCGCTTGCGCTCGCGGCGACACTCACATTCGCCGTGTCATGCGCCGAAACGACGCCGACCGGCAGCGAAACGGATACAACCGACGCCGGGAGTGAAACGGTGACTGCGGAAGCCGAAACGACCAAGGCGGCGACAGATTCGGCAAGCGCATACACTGATTATGACATTACACATTATTCAACCAGCCATGTGCTCGACCCTGATAATGTTGTTGACGCTGAGCTTTTAACCCCGGATTTTCTCGGGATGACGGAGGCGGAGCTTTACCTTATTATCGGCTTTCCGGTTGAGCTTACCGGCGGCGGCAACATCGGGCTTGTCTACAATGTTTCAGACGGCAGCGTGTGCTACATTGAGCCCTCAGTTACCGGAGACAGCGCAAACGACAGGGTTATCGTAATGTATCATTGGGCAAACAAGACTGACGGAACGGACGAATCATATTGGTATGACGGGGAGGGAAATATTTATCATTGCTTTTACGATTCGGACACCGGTGATCTTTTATCCTCAGAAGTCACCGAAATGACTTTGAGCTATGATTTTGACGAGGACAATGTTGTCAGTACGGAGCTTATGGAATCGGTATACGTCGGGATGACGGAGGCGGATATGTTTGCTCTCATCGGTTATCCGTCGCAGTCGTTCGGCGAGGAAATGCGTCTTGTCTATTATACGGACGACGGCGCAAAATATTTTATACGCACAGGCATACCGCAGTCGGGAATCACTGACGAGGCAATAGTTCTGGGAATAAGGTACATAGCGACGGACGGCGCTAAGGTACACACATATTTGCTCACAAACGGCTCGATTTTATGCCGCGAGTATGACGCAGACGGCGAGCTTCTTACATCGGACGTGTAGCGTCCCGGTGCAAATACAAAAGTCACCCGCAAGCAACGCTTGCGGGTGACATCCTTGATTTTCGGTGAATTTATTTTTTCTCGGCAAATTCAAGCACCCTGTCTATCTGACGCAAAGCGTCCGCGCGTCCCAAATCGTATACCGCCTGAAGCTTTTCGGGGTCTTTTTCGATTCTGCCTATTTCAATCGGCGAGGACGGGCGAATCACAAGAGCGTTTCCGTCAGCCTCGCGCACCTTCAGCTCCTCGATTTCGCGGTTATACATCTCGTGACGGCGGAGAAGCGCCTTTGAAAACGCGGGATATTTGCCGTAGCAAAGCTTTATGAGCGATTTTGACATCGGCTTTTTGCGGTAGCTGACGTCCCGCGTGAGAATTACAATCTGCCGATCGTACCCTGCCCTGTCAAGCCACTCAAACGGAATGCTGTCGGAAATCCCGCCGTCAAGATAATATTTGCCGTCAACCATCACAGGCTTTGACACAAACGGCATCGAGCCTGACGCGCGAAGAGTGTCCATCTGGCGGTATACGCTGTCAATCCTGATATATTCGGGCGCGCCCGTTTCAATATCGGTGACGACGGCGTAAAACGGAACGCCCGATTTCATGTAAGTCTCGTCGTCAAACGGGTCAAGCTCATACGGCACCCTCACGTAAGCGTATTCGGTGCTTACAATATTGCCCTCGCGCAAAAGCGGGCGGATTCCCATGTAATCCCTGTCGCCGTTGAAGCGCTTGTTGTAGCGGATTACACGACCACACTGCCCCGATAGAAAATTCACGCCGAAAAGCGCGCCTGCGGACACACCGACAATCCCGTCTACATAAACACCGCGCTCAATGAAAAAATCGAGAACTCCCGCCGTGTACATTCCGCGCATAGCCCCGCCCTCAAGCACCATTCCGAGCTTCAAATCCGCCGCCTCCGTTTCATGCGAAAAATAAAAGCGCCCACAGCAAACGCTGCGGACGCCTGTTTCTTGCGGAGGAAGGATTTGAACCAACGACCTCCGGGTTATGAGCCCGACGAGCTTCCAGACTGCTCTACTCCGCGATATGATTGCCGCTGACCGGACTTGAACCGGTACGGATTGTTAAGATCCGGCGGATTTTAAGTCCGCTGCGTCTGCCGATTTCGCCACAGCGGCGCAGCTTCTCCTCATCAGCATATATATTATAGCACATCAAAAACGGATTGTCAAGGCTTTTTTCGCTCCGCTCAAAAAAAGTTTTCAACTTTTTTCGAGCGAAAAGCGGTTTTTTCATCAGATTTCGAGCAGAGACGACGCTATCGCGAAATAAATCGCGAGCGAGCAGGCGTCAACTATCGTCGTAATCACGGGCGAGGCGACAAGCGCGGGGTCAAGGTGGATTTTCTTCGCCAGAAGCGGAAGAATACATCCGATGAGCTTCGCCATCATAACCGTGAACATGAGCGAGATACAGATTACAAATGTTATCGTTAAATCAAGGTCGGGGTACATGATAAATATGCGGACACCGTTCGCAAGCGCCAGAACGACGCTCACCATGAGCGATACCCTGAATTCCTTGAAAACGGCTTTGAAAATGTCGGAAAACCTTATCTCATCGAGCGCCATTCCGCGTATCATCAGTGTTGAGGACTGAGCGCCGCAGTTTCCGCCCGTATCCATTATCATAGGGATAAACGTGACGAGAATCGGTATCGCCGCGAACGCAGCCTCGTAGTTTTCGAGAATCGAGCCGGTAATCGTCGCCGAAAGCATCAATACGAGCAGCCACGGCAGTCGATTCAGCGCATGACGAAAAACCGACGTCTCAAAATACGATTTCTCGCTCGGGTTTATCGCCGCCATCTTTGAAATGTCCTCCGTCGCCTCATCGACCATGACGTCAACAGCGTCGTCAACGGTGACGATTCCGACCATCCGACCATCCCCGTCAAGCACGGGAACGGCGAGAAGACTGTATTTTGAGAAGAGCTTCGCCACATCCTCCTTGTCGGTGTCGGTAGATACGGAGATTATCTCCGTGTCCATCATTTCCTCCATCGTCATCTCGTCGTCGAGCGTCATCAGATCCTTCGCGCTCACGATTCCGAGAAGCCTTCTCGACTCAAGGACATAGCAGGTATATATAGTTTCCTTGTGTATTCCCGTGCGCTTGATATGCACCATCGCCTCCGCGACAGTATTGCTCGGGCGCAAATCGACGTATTCCGTCGTCATTATGCTTCCCGCGCTGTCGGGCGGATAATTGAGAAGACGGTTTATCTCCTCTCGCTTTTCGGGGCTGACGTTTTCGAGAATTCTCGTGACAAGATTCGCGGGAAGGTCCTCGATAAGGTCAACCGTGTCGTCCATGTAAAGCTCCGAAAGAATGTCGCGCAGCTCGCGCTCGGTGAACATTTCGACAAGATTCGCCTGCATATCACCCGACATTTCGGCAAAAACATCCGCCGCCTTGTCCTTCGGAATCAAGCGAAACGCAAGAGCTAAAGCTTTATCCTCCAGCTCCGATAAAAGTGAGGCAATGTCCACGGCGTTCATGACGTTCAGAATACTGCGCACTGCTTTGTATTCCTTCGCTTCGAGCAGATTCATGAAAATATCTCTGTTCATTAAAGCACCTCCGATATTCAGTTTTGTTTTGCTTTTGGCAAGATCGGTATTTATCGGCTCCCGCGTCCATTCTCCTCACCTCTCTTTCAGTTGTGGATTTTGCCGCGCATGAAATTCCCTGCGGCAATTATATTTTACTCTTTTCGGGCGCTTTTGTCAAGCGCCCGAATGTCAATTAAAACGAAAATCCTTGTAAAGCTTAAAGCGCCTTGACAATTGCCTCCGTGTCGCGCGCGATCATAAGCTCCTCGTTTGTCGGAACGACAAAGACCTTGACCTTTGAATCGGCTGCCGAAATGAGCGTCGGATTTGGCGAATGAACGCCGTTTTCGTTCACGTCGTCGTCGAGCTTTACGCCGAACCAATCAAGCCCCGAGCATACGAGACGGCGGAGCGTCGCGTTGTTTTCGGCAATTCCCGCAGCGAATGAAATGGCGTCAAGACCATCCATCGCGGCAGTGTACGCGCCTATATAGCGCTGAATCTCGTATGCAAGCATATCGAGCGCTATTCCCGAGCGGCGCTTTCTTTCCTTCGCCTCATCCGTGTCCTCCGTGCTCGAAATCGCCGAGATAATGTCGCGGAAATCAGACGAGAAGCCAGAAATTCCGAGAAGCCCGCACTTTTTGTTCATGTAGTCGTTCATTTCCTCGGGGGTATAGCCCTCCTTTTCCATGATGAACGTCACGGCAGAGGCGTCTACAGCGCCGCAGCGCGTCCCCATTAAAAGTCCGTCAAGCGGCGTGAAGCCCATGCTTGTATCGAGGCACTTTCCGTATTTCACGGCTGAAATCGACGAGCCGTTGCCTATGTGGCACGTCACGATTTTCGTCTCCTCTATCGGGCGACCGAGCGCCTTCGCTGTTTCGATTGAGACGAAGCGGTGAGACGTTCCGTGAGCGCCGTATTTGCGCAGCGAGTATTTTTCGTACATATCGTATGAAAATCCGAACATATACGCCTTTTCGGGCATCGTCTGATGGAATGAGGTGTCAAACACAAGCACCTCGGGGGTGTTCGGCATCACCGAAAGGCAGCCCTGTATTCCCATAATATGCGCGGGCGTGTGAAGGGGCGCGAACGTGACGCACTTCGTGAGCGTTTCAAATACCTCATCGGTGAGAAGCGTGCTTTCAAAGAAGTACGGACCTCCGTGAACGACCCTGTGACCGATAGCCTCAATCTCATCCATTGAGGAAATGACTCCCTTTTCCGAATCGGTGAGGTAGGCAATGACAATTTTCATTGCCTCGGAGTGGTCTGACATCGGGTGATTTTCCGTGTATGCCACGCCGTTTTTCTTATGCTGAATGCGCGCCGCGCTGCCTGCCGGCTCGCCCTCGCCAATGCGTTCACAGACACCCTTTGCGAGGACGTTTCCGTCGGACGTGTCAAGGAACTGATACTTCAGTGACGAGCTTCCTGCGTTGATTACGAGAACCTTCATTTTAATTTTCCTCCGAAAATCATATTATCAAACATCAAAATCGGGCGGTGAAGCGAAACCATGCACCGCCGTATGATATTATATCATAAAAAGCGTCAAATCGCAAATATTCGATTCAAATCTATGGTTTGAAAGCAAGCTGCAAAATATTTGAAAGACATGACGACTTCCGCTGCAAATTATAAATTGCAGCGGGATGTCTCAATGCATACGATTTTTCATATATCCGTACCGTTTATTATTCGCGAAAAGAAACAGGGCGCCGACGATTAAAGCGCACGCCTCGGAAGCCACGCTCGCAGCCCATATTCCGTTAGCTGCGAATACGAGCGGAAGCAGAAGCACAGCAGCAATCTGAAAAACGAACGTGCGCGAAAACGATACTGCCGCCGAGACAAATCCGTTGCCGAGCGCTGTGAAAAATGATGAGGCAAATACGGTGAATCCCGAAAAGAGGAACGAAAACGAGAAAATCTTAAACGCCCCTGTCGTCAATGCGAGAAGCCCCTCATCGTAGCTCACGAAAACAAGCGAGAGCGGACGCGACAAAAGCTCTGCCGATGCAAACATAAAAGCTGAGCTTGCGGCGAGCAAAACGATGCTCTTTTTCAGAAGCCCGCAAAGTTCGTCCTTGTTTCCAGCACCGTAATGATAGCTCACAATGGGGGCGCATCCGACGGAAAATCCGATTGAAACAGACATGAAAATCATGCAGACGTACATCAGAACGCCGTATGCTGCAACTCCGTCCTCGCCCGAATATTTAAGCAACTGCGAATTGTATACCATGCTCACAACAGAGGTTGATATGTTGCTTAGAAATTCCGACGAGCCGTTTGTGCAGGCTCGCAGAAGCACACGTCCCTCGATTTTTGTTTTGCCGAGACGAAGAAGGCTGCTGTTTTTTCTTGCAAAGTAAATCACCGGCAGAAATCCGCCGACGCATTGACTCACCGCCGTAGCCAGTGCCGCGCCTGTAAGTCCCTGCGAAAGCACCCCGACAAAAAGCACATCAAGGACAATATTCGTAACTCCAGCCGCAACTGTAATATAAAGTCCGTATTTCGGCTTTTCCGCTGTCGAGAAAAGACACTGAAAGACGTACTGCAAAATAAATACGGGATTCGCGGCAAGTATTATCCGCGCATAAATCACGGAATTTTCGAGAAGCTCGCCCTCCGCCCCGAGAAACGAGGCAACAGGGCGAATCAACGCGATTCCGATGACAGAAATAACAACTCCAAGCGAAAACGCCGTGTATACGATAAGTGAAAAAATCCTGTTTGCGCGTTCCCTTTTGCCCTCGCCGAGCGTTGTCGCTATAAGCGCGCCGCCGCCCGTGCCGAACATGAATCCGACGCCTCCGAGAATCATAATAAACGGCATAATGAAATTTACAGCCGTAAATTCCTCCTTGCCTGCGAAATTCGATACAAAGAAGCCGTCAACTATGCCGTAAATCGACGTAAATATCATCGTTATTATCGACGGGAGAGTGTAGCGGATAAGCCGACCGAACGTGAAGTGGTCGGACAGATGGATTTTCATTTTTTAAGTACTCCGATTCAGGTTAAAATGCAGTTTCATTCTGCGTGTCGGAGAAAACTATACCATACATAAAATCGAATGTCAATGAACTGTCCGTAAATTCACATAATTTCTTTCGATATGTACCTGATAATGCCCTCGCAGCCGAGATAAATGTCACGGTACGCCTGCTCGAAATCGCGCGTATACCACGGGTCGGAAACATCGCGCCCGTGAAATCCCGCAAAATCAAGGCAAAGCTTTATCTTACCGTCGGGATCGCCGCCGAAAATATCTCGGGCATCGCTTACATTTTCCCCGTCCATCGGGACGAAAAGGTCATATTTTGCGTAATCCTCGCGGCGAAGCCTCACCGCGCGCTTCGCGTTCACTCCGGGGCTGTTTATCCCGTGAGCGAGAAGCGTGCTTTTCGCGGGCGGGTAAATGTGACTGCCGCCGTAAGCAGTCTCATCGTCAGTTGTAGCCGCGGACGCGATGAAAACTTTATCACCAATCCCCCGCTTTTCCGCCATATCGCGTAAAATAAACTCCCCCATTGGAGAACGGCAGATGTTGCCGTGACAAATAAACATAATGCGAATCATATTGTTCCTCCTTTTTTCATTTGAAGCACTATACCCGTGAATATATCTTTTGCAATCTGCGATTGCAAAAGATATATTCAACAGACTTTTATGACGAATCTATGATTCGTCATAAAATATCTTCCCATTGGGGATCTGCATATATTTCCGTGGCAGATAAACATAATGCGAATCATATTGTTCCTCCTTCTTTCATTTAACGCACTGCGCCCGTGCTTTCATGATAAAGCTGCGTTTCAAAATCTTGTCACGCAATGTTAACTCAAATTTCACGCAAAAGTTTAGTCATGTTTCAACTATGTGCGCTATAATATACATGGATGAAATTTTGAAATATTACCGTTTTCGGAGGCTCACAATGTCGGAATTCTGGTATACCGTGTATACAATGCAGGACACATACGGCAGCAGCTATCAGTCGTTTTCACTTTTCGACGGCACACACCTTTTCTGGCTGTTTCTAACCGCCACCATATGCGTTACGGGCGCGCTCCTTTACAGGAAAGCGTCAGACAAAACGCGCCCGCCGCGTGAACATAATTCTCGCAGTCGTGATACTTCTCGTCGAGACAAGCCGTCAGATTATGATAATCTCAACGGGACAGTGGCGTCCCGAAACGATGCCGCTTCACCTTTGCAGCATAAATATTTTCGTATGCCTCTGGTATGCGATAAAGCCGAACAAGCTCGCGGCAAACATCCTTTATTCGCTCTGTCTGCCGGGTGCCGCCGTCGCGCTTCTCTCGCCGTCGTGGCTCTCGCTCCCGATTACGAATTTCTTCCACATCAATTCCGAAGCACTGCATATTCTCCTCTTACTCTATCCGATTTTGCTGCTTTCCGGCGGATTTCAGCCCGATATTCGCGAGCTTCCGAAGGTTCTTGTATGCCTTTTCGGAGCCTGCCTCATAATTTATCCGCTCAACAAGCTTATAGGGACAAATTTCATGTTTCTGAACGGCGCGCACAGCAATGCGATAACCTCTGTCTGCGCCTCGATTTTCGGCGACGATTACTACCTTATCGGCTTTGCCCTGATACTCGCCGCCGTTCTGGTCGTGCTCTATCTTCCGTTTGTCATTCTCGATAAGCTTCGCTCGGGAGAATCAAAGGGGAACGCATGAAAACACTCATTGTCTGCCTTCTGGCAGGGATTGCCGCAGGCATCGGAACGGGATTTTCGGGGCTTTCGGCAGTCACGGTAATCGCGCCGATGCTTATATCGTTTCTCGGCTGTCCATGGTATGAAGCCGTCGGAATCGGGCTTGCCTCGGACGTTTTAGCGTCCGCATCATCAGCTGCGATATACAGAAAAAACAAGAATATCGACATCAAAAACGGGCTTTACATGGTCGCGGCAGTGCTTGTGATGACAGCTGTCGGAAGCTGGTTTTCGCAGTATATGCCAAGCACGGAAATGAGCTGGTTTTCGGTGTTCGCCTCAATTTTCATGGGGATTCGCTTTATCGTGCATCCCGAGACGAAGGAGCATTCAAAATCCGCCGATTGGAGCGTCGGCAAGCGCCGGCTTCTCTCCGTTCTCTGCGGGTGCGGAATCGGCTTTTTCTGCGGTTTTATAGGCGCGGGCGGCGGGCTTATGATGCTTTTCATTCTCACATACGTTCTCGGATATGAGCTGAAGGTCGCAGTCGGAACAAGCGTCTTTGTCATGACGTTCACGGCGCTCACGGGCGCGGTTTCGCATTTTTACATAGGCGACGTGTCCGAATATATCCCGGCGCTTTTGCTGTGTATACTTTTCACGCTCGTCGGCGCCGTTGTATCCGCCGGATTTGCGAACAAAATGAAGCCTGAAAACGCCAACCGTGCGACGGGAGCTACGCTTCTTTCCCTCGGCGTATTCATGGTGGCGAATATGCTTTTATGACATCCGCCGTATTGGCGTTCCCTGCCGTTATTCTGACGGCGGCGGTTTACGTCTTTCTCGGAGAGTACCGCAAAAGCAGGAACGAGCCTCCGTCGGGGCGCGCCGCGTTCATTATACTTTCGTTTTTCACTTCTCTCGCGATTATCATTTTCGCCGAAGCACGCGAAATCGACACGCTTTACGCCTTTGGACAGCTTGCATTTTTGAATCTGACGGCAGCGATGGCTGTGACAGATGCGAAATCGTGCGAAATTCCCGACGCGCTTTTGGTTTCGGCGTTCGTGCTGCGCGCGGTACTTATCATACCCGAGCTTTTATTTTACCCCGAAAGCGCTTTAGTTGCGCTCGCCGGTGAGCTGCCGGCAGCAGCGCTGACGCTCGCGTTTTTCATGATTATCTGTTTTTTCTTTCGCGGAGGCGTCGGAAGCGGCGACATTAAGCTTTACACCGCGGCGGCGCTTTATCTCGGAGGACTTGGAATTTTCATCACCGTCGCGCTTTCGATGACGCTGACGCTGATTATATTTGCGATTTTATTTTTTGCGGGCAAAGCTGCGCGAAATGACCGTATCCCACTCGTGCCGGGAATTTACGCGGGAATCATTGCCTCAATATTTATAACGGAGATGATAAAATGACTGATTTTCAAAATGAATTCACCTACACCGTAATCCGCTCGAAAAGAAAGACCGTGACAGTCGAGGTAACGCGCGATTTTGAGGTTATCCTGCGCGTTCCGCTCGAAACGACGGATGAGGAAGCGGCTCTCATCGCCGAGAAAAAATCAACGTGGATTAAAAATACGATTGAAAAGATGAAAGCGCGCACGGAGGAAAGGGAGAATAATCCCGACACGGGGAAGCTGACGGCGGAGGATATAAAGGCGCTTTCAAAAAAGGCGCTCGAGGTTATCCCCGCGCGCGTCAGATACTATTCAAAGCTCGTCGGCGTGAATTACGGGCGAATCACCGTGCGCAATCTCGTTTCCCGCTGGGGAAGCTGCTCCGAGGGCGGCAATCTCGGCTTCAACTGCCTTTTAATGCTTTGTCCGCCCGAGGTCGTCGATTATGTGGTAGTTCATGAGCTTTGCCATATAGTCCACATGAATCACTCGGAGGAATACTGGGCGGAGGTTGAGCGCGTCATGCCCGATTACAAGGAGCATAAGGGCTGGCTTGATGAGCACGGCGGCGAAATCATTGACCGAATGAGGAAAAAATAAAATTTTCAAAATCCGCAGTCCGCGTCCTGCGGGCGGTTTTCGCGCGGATTTCTGACTTTATAAATAAAGAGGTCAGGTCGGAAGGGATTCTATTCCTTCCGACCTTTTCTGATGGAATTTGTTCCTTCAGACCTTTTCTTCGCCGCCCGCAAGCATTGCGAGCGAGAGCGCGAGATTTTCGTTTTCGACTGTTACACCGTCAGGCACCTTGAGCCTTACGTGCGCGAAATTCAGAATTGCCTCGATTCCGCACTCCGTCATTGTATCGCATACCGACTGCGCGGCTGACGCGGGCACCGTCAGTATACCTATTTTTACGTTATGCTCGCGGCAGTAATCCTTCATTTCCGACATATGGCGCACGTTTTTGCCGATGCCGTTTACGTCCTCGCCGCGCTTTTTCGGATTCTGGTCAAACGCCGTCACGACGGAAATTCCGTACTCGGAAAATCCCTCGTAGCCGAGAAGCGCGCGTCCGAGCTTTCCCGCTCCGACAATTACAGCTTCGATTTCGCGCTCCGGACAGAGTATCGACTCAATCTGCCCCTTAAGCTCCGAGGTGACATACCCCGTGCGCGGTCTGCCCGTGCCGCTCACCGACGCGAGATCCTTTCTGACCTGCACCTCTCCGTACCCGAGTGCCTTAGAAATCGTCGTCGCGGATATGTTTAGAGCTCCGCTCTCCTCAACGGATTTCAAATATTTAAGATATTCCGGAAGCCTCGACATTGCGGCTCTTGAAATCATCATTTTTCCTTCCACCTCTGACGCCGAAAAAAATCGCACCTATTATTTTATCACTGTTTCGTCGAATTTGAAAGACGCGGAGCTTGTAAAAAAAGCATATCGGCATTGTATAAAATTATATACCGTCATGTGAGAAAAACGTCGGGCGCCGCAAGGGCGCCCGACTCGGTTTTTTATTTAAGAAATAACCTTACGTGTGGGTGTTGGAGCCCGTAAGAAGCTTTTCCATATCCGCCGGCGGGGGGGTGGGCGGGTTTG
>JAJQCT010000024.1:0-3058 GCA_021202555.1 Clostridiales bacterium | reverse complement strand
CCTAAGTATACACTCTGTCTTTTGTCAAAAAAGTCAACCCGCCATTTTAAAAATTAAATCCCGGCCTGTGCCCAACACGGGCGGCCCCCCCCTGGGCGCCCGACTCGTTTTTTTCTATCAGAAATCAACTTCAGTGTCGTAGTAGCAGCACTTAAGAAGCTTTTCCATCTCCTCCTGCGTCGGGATGCGCGGGTTGGAGCCTGTGCAGGCGTCGCCGATTGCGTTTTTCGCGATTTCGGGGAGCCTTTCGAGGAATACGTTTTCGGGAACGAAGCCCGTTTCCGTCGGATAGCTGTCGGCGCCGTAATGTCCGATGCTGTGCGGAATATTGAGCGCGTCGTTCATGCCTCTCAGATATGTAATAAGAAGCGATACCTTCTCGTCGTCACTGCTGCCGCCAAGCTTGATGAAGTCCGCGATTTCGCCGTATCTCTTCTTCGCCGTCTCGTCCTTCGCGTTGAATGCGATTACCTTCGGCAGATACATTGCGTTTGCGGCGCCGTGGATGATGTGCGCGCCGTAATCAGCGAAAGCAGCGCCCGTCTTGTGCGCCATCGAATGAACGATTCCGAGAAGCGCGTTCGAGAACGCCATTCCCGCGAGGCACTGTGCGTTGTGCATACTGTCGCGCTTTTCCATGTCGCCGTTATACGATCCGACAAGCGATTCATTTATCATCTTGACAGCATGAAGCGCGAGCGGGTCTGTGTAATCGCAGTGCGCCGTCGAAACATACGCCTCGATTGCGTGCGTGATTGCGTCCATACCGGTATGAGCGACGAGCTTTTTCGGCATTGTCTCAGCAAGCTCGGGGTCTACGATAGCAACGTCGGGCGTGATTTCAAAGTCCGCTATCGGGTACTTGATTCCCTTTTCGTAATCGGTTATTATCGAGAACGCCGTAACCTCGGTAGCTGTTCCCGATGTCGATGAAATTGCGCAGAAATGAGCCTTGCGGCGAAGCTCGGGGATGCCGAACACCTTGCACATTTCCTCAAAGGTGATGTCGGGATATTCGTACTTGATCCACATAGCCTTAGCAGCGTCAATCGGCGAGCCGCCGCCAATCGCGATAATCCAGTCGGGCTTGAATTCGAGCATTGCAGCCGCGCCCTTCATTACGGTGTCAACCGACGGGTCGGGTTCGATGTTTTCGATGAGCTTTACTTCAAAGCCTGCCTCGTGAAGATAGGAAACTGCTCTGTCGAGGAAGCCGAAGCGCTTCATCGAGCCGCCTCCGACGCATACGACCGCGCGCTCGCCCTTGAAGGTCTTGAGCGTTTCAAGCGAGCCTTTTCCGTGATAAATGTCTCTCGGCAATGTAAAACGTGCCATTTTGAGTTCTCCTTATAATTCCACATATTTCGGAAGGTCTTTCGGCTTTCCGATTACGTTTTATATTTTAGCACATACAAAGCCGTATGTGAAATGTATAATTGATATATCGATATTGTAACTATCGATATATCTGCGACTCATTTCGCGTGCAAAAAAAGAGGATGCGGGGCATTGCCCTGCATCCTCTCTACTTTGAATGAAAACTTTGACTGCAAAGCAGACAATAGTTTTCATTCAATAGTTTTTAGTGCCTTTAGACTTGAATGCGAAGCATTCAACGTCTCAGGCTTGATGGCGAAAAGCCATCAATGCCTTTTCTTAGAAACTACGATAGCTGTGCCCGATACGAGTGCAACTACACCAAGTCCTACGAACGCAAAGCCTGTCTGCGGAGATACTGCGGTCGAGCCTGTGGTGCCTGCCGAATAGGTCGAATAAAGAACGATTTCAGCGGGATTGCAGTTCGTTGACGGCGTGAGCAGTCTGTAATATGTATACGCCGTTGTGTCGGTGATTTCATACACAGTCCATTCACCCTCGGTGTACTCATCAGCAGCAATGGTGTAAAGCGTTACCCATGTCTCATTGTCGGTCGAGCCCTGAATGAGCGCGCCCTCAAGACGAGATGCAAAACCGCTTCTCGGATATATTGCAAAGCCCTCAATTGCCGTTGCTTCCGCTAACTGTACACCTACATACGCATTCTCACCGCTCGCGCTGTCATAGTATGTCGACGTGTCGCCATCAAACGCCATCGATGCTACGGTGTTAGGATCGCCACTTCCGTCGCTGCTCCAGCTTCCGTTGCCGTCATCGATAACGGTTGCGTTCGTGAGGTCAACTTCTACGTTCGATGTCGATGCCGCAGCCGTCGTTGTATCGTCAGCAGCGGTTGTGTCGTCAGCAGCAGTTGTGTCATCAGCCGCTGTCGTGTCGTCCTCTGCCGTTGTGTCATCCGTGGTAGCCGTGTTGTCATACGCCGTATCGATTATGTACGCCGATGCGAGCGACACTGAAAGCTCCCATGCGTTTGCGGTGAGATAGAAGCAGAACTCGTTTGTCGTGGTGTATCCGGTTTCCTGCGTTGACGCGCTGTCAGCGGACTGGATGGGCATTTCGTCAAGCGTAAGCTCGATTGCGTTCCATCCCGTGTGAAGAACAAGACCGTCCGTAGGATCAGCAACGTATCTGTTTGTTGTGTTTCCTGCGCTGTCAACACATCTGATCTCAAACTTTCCCTTCGTGACATATCCGTCATCGCAGATGTCGCTTGAGTCCTCGCCCTCGATGTCAATGTAAACATAAGCTACAACCTTGATGTTTGCATATTCATGCTCAGACCAGTCAATGTCAAGCGAGCGTTTGAATGTAACCGATCCGCTCGTCCATGTGCAGTGCTGAAGCACTGTGACACCGTCGATGGTTGTAAGCTCGTAGCTGTAGCCGGCATTGCCGGTCCAATCCGAGTAGTCGGTTACACTTGCGTCAAAGAGCGTTTCGACGATATTTTTTTCGTCGATGCTCGGCGCACTGTCGTCCGTAGCGCTCACGCCCGTCATAAGAACGCAGAGCGTCATTGCCGATACGAGTAAAATTGCGAGAAATCTTTTCATGAATAATTACCCTCCTCATGATTTTTATTTTTCTCTCCGTCTTTCATCGGAAGGGGGGGGGGGGGGGGGGGGGGGGGGGGGGGGTGGGGGTGGGGGGGGGGGGGGGG
>JAJQCT010000011.1:199986-256135 GCA_021202555.1 Clostridiales bacterium | reverse complement strand
CTTACATCCCTCTTCCTTGAATTCTTCAATCTTATCCAAAAGTTCTTGAACGCTGAGATAGTCAGCTAAACAGTCAATGCACAATTTGTTTCGCATCACAAAACTGAATAAGCATTACTTCATCTATTGCTGCACAGGCGTTTGCAGAATTTCGGTGCTTTTTCCGACGTAAAATGGCGTAAGCCTTGCTTGCGCCTTTCTACGACTGTATTGATGGTTATAGGGTAGTACTTATTCACTCCACCGGCTTCATCGTCGGGAACAGCAGCACATCCCTTATCGATGCGCTGTCTGTCAGAAGCATGACAAGCCTGTCAACGCCGAACCCAAGCCCTCCTGTCGGAGGCATACCGTACTCGAGTGCCGTAATAAAATCCTCATCAACTCTCGCCGTACTCGTCGGATCCTCGCGCAGCTTTTCCGCAACCTGACGCTCAAATCTCCCTCGCTGATCAATCGGATCGTTAAGCTCCGAAAATGCGTTTCCCATCTCCGAGGCACAGATGAAATACTCAAATCTCTCGACAAAATTCGGGTCTGACGCCTTTCTCTTCGCGAGCGGGCTGTTCTCGACGGGATAATCGTATATTATCGTCGGCTGAATCAGCTTGTCCTCGACAAATGCGTCGAAAAGCTCCGCTAAAACGCTCCCTTTAGCCGCGCCGTCGGGTATCTCGACACCTGCCTCCCTCGCCGCCGAAACCGCGTCCTCGTCGGATTTCCAATCATAATAGTCAATCCCCGAATACTTCTTCACCGCCTCTGCCATCGTAAGGCGCTCAAAATGCGAAAGGTCGATTTCGTGTCCGTTATAGCTCACACGAGACGAGCCGCACACCTTTTCTGCGAGAAACGGATAAAGCTCCTCGACAATTTCCATCATTCCCTTATAATCCGTGTACGCCTGATAAAGCTCCACGGTCGTAAATTCGGGATTGTGACGCGGGTCCATCCCCTCGTTGCGGAAAATGCGCCCCATCTCGTAAACCCTGTCCATGCCGCCGACAATCAGCCGCTTCAGATAAAGCTCCGTCTCTATTCGCAGCACCATGTCAATGTCGAGCGTGTTGTGATGCGTCCTGAAGGGACGCGCAGCAGCACCAAGCTCGTGCGTCGTCAGAATCGGCGTGTCAACCTCAAGAAATCCCTTCGAGTCAAGATACTCGCGAATATACGAGATTATGCGCGAGCGCTTGACAAACGTGTCCTTCACATCAGCATTCATTATCAGGTCAAGATAGCGCTGACGGTATTTCATGTCAGTGTCACGCAGACCATGAAATTTTTCGGGCAGCGGCAAAAGCGACTTTGACAAAAGCTCAATTTCGAGAACGTGAATAGAAATCTCGCCCTTGTGCGTCCTGAAAACCTCGCCCGAAAAGCCGATAATGTCGCCAATATCCCACTTTTTATACGCGGCGAATTTTTCCTCGCCAATATCGTTTATCCTGATGTAGCACTGAATCGTTCCCTTTCCGTCCTGCACATGGATAAAATTCGCCTTTCCCATGTCGCGGCGGCTCATGATTCTTCCCGCCATGCGGACATTCTTCCCCTCGTACTCATCAAAATTATTCAGCACATCCGATGAATACGCATCAAAATCGTATCTCACCTTGAGATACGGATTCTCACCCGCCTCGGTGAGCGCCGCCAGCTTCTCGCGGCGAATCCTTATCAAATCCGACACCGACGTTTCCGACGCCGCGCCGTCCAAAGCTCCCCTGTTTTCCTCGCTCATAATATCTCCCAAATGTCAAATATCCTTCGTTCTCTCAACGTCAAGCACCAAAAGCACCATATGCGAACCGTTCGGCGTTGCCACCGTAACCGTGTCGTCTACACGCTTTCCCATAAGCGCCGCGCCGATGGGCGACTGATCCGAAATTTTTCCCGCGAATGCGTCCGCCTCATTTGAGCCTACAATGTCGTACTCGATTTGCTCGTCAAATGTCTTGTTCAGCACCGTGACGTGCGCGCCGAGACTGATTACAGAGGTATCGACCTCCTCCTCCTTTACGACGATGGCGCTGTTGAGTATCTCCTCAAGCTCCGAGATTCTGCTCTCCACCTTCGCCTGCTCGTCCTTCGCCTCGTCATATTCGCTGTTTTCTGAAAGGTCGCCGTAGCTTCTCGCGAGCGCGAGCGCGTCCTTGACCTCCTGACGGCGCTTGTTTTTCAGATAATCAAGCTCTTCAACGCACGCCTGATATCCGCTTTCGGTAAAATGCTGTTTTCTTTCAGCCATAATAATATCCCCTTCTCACTTCTGAAAAAAATCTAAAATCAATCGCTCCCCAAAAGAAGCTCCACCGCATACTGCAGCTGATTGTCGTCCTCATAGTCAACCTTGAAAAGATTTGTGCCTGACAAAACCTCGTTCGGCTCGACCGTTACGTCCGGCGTCACGCCGACACCCTCAAAATTGTCCGAATACGGCGGACTGTAAAGCTTATACGAGATTGAAAGCGCGCTCCCGTCTGAAAGCGACATAATCTGCTGTACTGTACCCTTGCCGTATGTCTGCACGCCGATGACGGTTGCCGAAATCTCCCCCGCCGAGGCGTAATCCTTAATCGCCGAGGTGAAAAGCTCGCCCGCAGACGCCGTGCTGCCGTTGCATATAACAACAATATCAAGCCCGAGACTGTGACCGTCAGTCGCGTATCTGACCTCCTCGTTTCCGTCCTTGTCAACAAGCCTCACAATCGGACCGCCGTCAGGAAGTATATAATCGAGAATGCTCTGAACAGATGTCAGAAGCCCGCCGGGATTGTTTCTCACATCAAGCACGAGGCAATCACACCCCTCGCCCTCAAGGTATTCGACAGCCTCTACAAATTGGTCATACGTCCCGTTGTCAAACGAGAGAATCCAGATGTAGCCTACCGTCGGCGCCTCATCGATTACATAATAAACGACAGTCTGCTCCGTCACCTCGTCGCGCATTACTGAAAACTCAAGATATTCGCCGTCGCGCAGAATCGTGAGATTCACGTAGGTTCCCTTTTCACCCTTCACGGCGTAAATCGCGGGATAATATCCAAGCTCGGAAACAAGCTCGCCCTCGACGGCGTAGATTATATCTCCCGGCTCAAGTCCCGCCTCAAGCGCGGGGGAATCGGGCATGACGTTCACAATTTCAATCGCGCTGTATTCCGCACTGTACACGACGTGAACGCCGATTCCGTCAAGCTCCGCGTTGTAGTCCGCAATCATTTCGGCGTATTCCTCCGCCGTCATGTACGAGCCGTATTTGTCATTTGCCGCAACATAAGCGTCAAGCACCGCCTCAATGCTCGCGTCCTCGTCTATCTCGCCGATAAAATACTCGTCGTAAATCGACATTATGCTGTAAAGCTTCGTCAGAAGCTCGCTTTCAAATTCCTCGTCGAGCAAAAGATCGTTATATTTCTCGCGGTAAATGTTGCCAACAAGAACAAACGTCAGCTCAAAGGTCAGAAGCACGGCTGCGAGAATCAAAAGAACCGTCAGATAAAGCGGAACCCTGCGTCTTTGCTTTTTCGGAGCGTCCCCGCCGCCATTCTCCGCATCATCAAACAAAATCTCCTCGCCGCGCGCCGAATCGTTTCCGGCGCCTCCGACGTTTCCATCCGGAATTTGCGCGTTTTCGGGAAGCTCGCCGCCCTTTTCGGTATTCGCCAGAGAATCGCTCTCCTCCGAGCCGCTTCCGTCAAAAATTCCGTCTTTGTTTTCGTCCATTATAACCAAGTCCCCCTTTGTTTATTCCGAAATCCGCCCTGTAAGCGCCTTTGCGGCAAGTGCCTTTTATGGCACGGACACATATCCGAGCGGATCGACCCGTGTGGAGCCTTCACGCACCTCAAAATGAAGGTGGTACCCCGTCGCGCGCCCAGTCATTCCGACGTAAGCGATTACCTGTCCCTGCGACACGGTGTCGCCCTCCGAAACGGCGAGGGATGACGCGTGAGCGTAAAGCGTGTAAATTCCGCCGCCGTGGTCTATAATCACGCAGTTGCCGTAAGAGCCGTAATATTCCGCTTTTATGACCGTTCCGGCGTTCGACGCGTAAACGCTCGTACCCTTCGGCGCGTAAATATCGAGAGCGCCGTGATTTGACGACGCACCCGTAAACGGATCTGCGCGCACGCCGAAATAAGACGTTATCGTCGTATACTGCGACGGAAGCGGCCATATGTAATCGCCCGATACCTTGCTTTCGGTGATTCCCTGCTTCGCGATAAGGTCCTCTATGTATGACGACATAGCGTCGCTCGCCGCGTCAAGCTGATCCTCATATGAATCGAGAAGCTCCTGCTGCTTTTCGGCATCTGCGAGCGCCTCGCTGATGAGCGCCTCCATTTCAAGCGACATCGCCTCGGCTTCCGCAACGTAAACCTCAGTCGCGGAAATCGTCTCCGCGAGCGACGCGGAAGCAGTTTCAAGCTCCGCCTGCGTCGCTGCAAGCGTCTCCCTCGTCTCCTCATATTCAAGCATTTTCATGCTGTCATACTGCAAAATATTCGTCGTGTAATCAAGCCCGATGAGAAAATCTGAGAAGCTCTCCGCGTCGAGCAGAAGCTCGATATACGTTGCCTGACCGTTTTCATACGAGATTCGTATTCTCTCGCGTATCTGCGCCGAAAGCTCCTCGCATAAGGTTTCAAGCTCGGCAATTTCCGCCTCGCACTCCGCGATTTCAGCCTCAAGCGCCTCCGCCTTGCTCTCGTTCACCTCGATAATTTCGCTGTACGTGAGAGCAAGCTCGTCGTAATAATCCTTTTTCGCCGTCAGATCCTCCAGCGTGTCCGAAAGCTCCGAAATCGCGGACTTCGCGCTCGCGATTTTGCTTTCAAGACTGCTTATCTGGCTCTGATATTTCTGAACCGTCGAATCGTCGGTGTAGCTGTCTGATGCCGAGCCCGTAAACGACAGCCCTGTCACAATGAGAGATAGCGCTATTAAAAGGCACACCGGACGTTTAATATACTTTAGCATTTATTCCTCCGATATATTGAAATATATTGAAAGCAATCAAGGAACCGAAACATAGTCGAGCGGATCGACTCTCGTCGAGCCGAGACGCACCTCAAAGTGCAGATGATACCCCGTCGCGCGCCCCGTCATTCCGACGTAAGCGATTACCTGTCCCTGCGTCACCGTATCGCCGACTGAAACGAGAAGCTTCGACGCGTGAGCGTAAAGCGTGAATATGCCGTTTCCGTGGTCTATGATTATGCAGTTGCCGTATGTCGAATACGACTGCGACAAAATGACAGTGCCCGACGCCGCCGCGTAAATGTCAGTGCCGCTCGGCGCGTAAATGTCGATAGCGCCGTGATTGGAAGCCGCGCCCGTGAAAGGATCGGGACGCGCGCCGAAATAAGACGTTATCGTCGTATACTGCGTCGGCAGCGGCCATATAAACGATACCCCGCTGCTCGTGTCCGAATCATCGCCGCCGGTGTCATCCGTCTCTTCGGGTTCGTCGGTATCATCCCCGCTCACACCGGTCGTTTCTTCACCGGCGGTAGTATCGTCCGCTGTTGTACCATCGGCAGCGGTCGTGTCCTCGCCAGTTGAGGATTCACCGGTTGAATCCTCAACTGTGTCCTCGCCGGTTGTATCTTCCGCCGTCGTATCCTCAGCAGTCGTTGTTTCCTCCGCTGTAGTTGTTTCCTCGACAGTCGTTGTTTCTGTTTCTGTCTCTGTTTCCGTCGTCGTATCCTCAGTCGTGACGGTTGTGGCGCCGTTGCGGGCTATGTAATCGTCAAGCCATGCCGAAAGCTCATTGCTTGCCTCGTCAAGCGATGCCTCCATATCCTCAATAAGCGCCTCGCTGTCGCTTATGCTCGCGAGCGTTTCGGAAATATACTGCTCCATTTCGGCAGACGACGCCTCATACTGCGCCAGCGCCGCCGCGTATTGAGCGCTCGTAGTCTCCTGCTTTGTCTTTTCCTCGAGCAGCGTCGCCATCTCTGCGTCAAGCACCGTCTTCGCCTCGTCATATTCGGCAAGCTTTCTGCTGTCATACTGCATAATGCTTATCGAATAGTCAAGCCCGATGAGAAAATCAACTATGCTGTCCGCCTCAAAGAGCATTTCAATATATGACGTGTCGCCCGATTCGTATGATATTCTGATTCGCTCCTTTATCTGCTCGTACAGCTCGTCGCAGAGCGCCTGCTGCGCGGCAATTTCCGCCTCCAGCGCCGCTATCTGAATCTCAAGCTCCGCCGCGAGCGCTTCATTCGCGTCGGCAAGCTGCGTGTAAAGCGCCAGAAGATTATCGTAATACTCCTTTGTCTCGTAAAAGCTTTCAAGCTCATCGGTCGCCGATGAGATAAATTCGTTCTGCGCGTCTATTTTCGCCTGAATGTCAGCTATTTGCTGCTCCATTTTTTTAATCGTCGTATCGTCGGAAGCGTCAGTATCTGAAGTCGTCGAATCATCGGCTGACGACGCAAGCATAAGCATGAAAGCACATACGAGCGCCGTAAAAATTAAAATCGCCCATTTGCCGAGCCGCATTTTATTCATATGTCATCCTCCCGCCAAAGCGCCTGCACGGCATTTGCAGTACAAATAATCTTTGCGTTCAAATGCCTTCAAACGCAGCTCTTCAAGGCAAAGCCTTGAAGAGCTGCCGCTGATTTATGCTAACTTCTGATGTAGCGTGAAAGTGAAATCGTACTGCCGACAACGCCGGTAAGCACGCCGATTCCCAGAAACGCGAGGAAAAGCGCCGGTCCTATATCGCCCACCTCGACAAAGACAAGCATGGTGAGCTGATCTGCCATCGAGCTGACGGTGTAGCTGTAGAGCGCGGTCGTAATAAAGAACGCGGGCAGCGACGCCACAATTCCGATGACTACCCCCTCGCAGACGAACGGCATCGAAATAAACATCCCCGTCGCGCCGATATAGCGCATGACCTCTATTTCCTCCTTTCGGGAGTAAACGGAAAGCTTGATTGTGTTGATTATGACGAAAATGCTCACAATCAAAAGCACCGCCAAAAACCATACAAATACAATCATGACGCCGTTTTTGAAGCTCTCTATTGTCGAGGCGAGATCAAGCTGATTTCTCACCTTGCGTATTCCCTCTATATGCTGAAGGCTGTATACCACGTCCTCAACATATTCGCTGTCGATATTCGATATTTTGAAGCTGTCGGTCAGGGGGTTGTCGTCCTCGTATTCCTCATAAAGATACGCGTATTCTCCCGCCTTTTCCTTCATCGACTCAAGCCCCTCGGCGGCTGTTATCCTCTCAACGCTGTCCTCGTCAACGTAATCAATCGCCCTGATTTTCTCCTCAACGGCGACTATCTCCTCCTCCGTGAGGTCGTAATCCACAAAAGCGACAATCTCGTTCATAAGCCCGAGATTTTCGAGATTCAGGTCAATATCCACGACAAGAAGCGCGAAGCATCCGAGAACGACAAGGCACGCCATTAAAACCGCAACGGACGCGACGCTCATAACGCCGTTTCTGAGAAAGCCCTGAAGCCCCTGACTGACAAAGTAGCTCGGTTTTCTCATTCAAACATTCCTCCCACTCTGTCCTCGACAATATGTCCATGCTCGATTTTAATTACTCTTTGCCGATAATAATCAACGAGATTCTGGTCGTGCGTAACGACAAGCACCGTCTTCCCAAGCCCGTTTATCTTGAGAAGCAGATCCATTATTTCAAACGACATTTTCGGGTCGATGTTTCCCGTCGGCTCGTCGGCGACGATGATTTTCGGATTGTTCGCGAGCGCCCTCGCGAGCGCGACCCTCTGCTGCTCGCCGCCCGAAAGCTCGTGCGGGAAGCTGTTGAGTTTGTCGCCAAGTCCCACCGTATTGAGAAGCGCGGGGACGCGCGTCTTGATTTTTTTGCCTGAAACGCCCACAATCTGCATGGCGAAGGAGACGTTCTCGTAAACCTTTTTCTTCGGGAAAAGCCTGAAATCCTGATACACAACGCCTATCTTGCGCCTGAAATACGGTACCTGAAAATAATTGAGCTTCGAGAGGTCGTTCCCGTCAATCGTTATTCTGCCGGACGTCACCTTTTCCTCTCGCAAAAGGAGCTTCATAAGCGTTGATTTTCCGGCGCCGGACGCACCGACGACAAAGACAAATTCGCCCTCATCGACATGAAGCGACACATCGTTGAGCGCAACCGTGCCGTTCGGGTACGACATGACAACGTGTTCAAGGTCTATCAACGTATATCACCTCCATAAAATTTCTCCGTACCCGCATATCGAAAACGGGCATAAAACACAAATCCGCGAAAATCAATATTTTACCGGCTTTGATTCGAGATAGCGCTTTACCATGAGCGCAACCTTGAATGTTATCGCGTGGTCAAATTCACGCAGATCAAGCCCTGTCAGCTTGCGGATTTTCTCGAGCCTGTAGACAAGCGTATTCCTGTGAACAAAAAGCTTGCGCGATGTCTCCGACACATTCAGATTGTTCTCGAAAAATACCTGAATCGTGTTGAGCGTCTCACGGTCGAGCGACTCAAACGAGCCGTTTCTGAACACCTCGTTTAAAAACATCTCACAGAGCGTCGTCGGAAGCTGATAAATAAGCCTGCCGATTCCGAGATTCTCATAGCTGTTTATCGATTTTTCGCTGTCGAATACCTTCCCGACCTCAAGCGCTATCTGCGCCTCCTTGTACGAGCGTGCAAGGTCCTTTATGCTGTCAACGACCGTTCCGATTCCTATCGATACGCTCGAGAAAAATTCGGATTTGATCGTGTCCGAAAAGTTCCGCGCCTCGTCCTCGACCTCGCGGATTTCCGTTCCCGCGGGAACCTCCTTGACGACGGCTATATCGCGCTCGTTTATGTTTATTACATAGTCCTTCACCCTGTCGGGAAGCAGGCTCTGCACCATGTCGTAGGGCAGCATCTCCGTCCTGCGCGAAAACCGCACAATCATGACGACCCTCACCTCGTCGGCGGGGAAGCTCAGCTCCTTGCTTTTCACGTATATATCGCTCGGCAGGATATTGTCAAGCAGCACGTTTTTCAAAAACGAGCTTTTGTCGTATTTTTCATCGTAAAGGCGCTTTATGTTTGAAAGCGAGATTGCGATAAGCATTGCCGTGCGCTCTGCGGTCTTGTCCTCGCCCTCGGTAAAGGCGATATACTCGTCCTTGGACGCGGAGCCTATCGGATGATAGGTATATCCTCCCGAGACGACTATCTCCGACGCATAGGTAAGCTCCTCGCGTATGCCCTGGCGGATTTCACCTATCTTTGAAAGCTCGCTGCACGCGATTATCTGACCGTTTTCGTCGATAACGCCGATAACGCGGTCAACCGCGTCCTTCATCTGATGAATCACTCTTTGAAAAAGCCTGTTTGACATTTCATCCTCCACACACAAAAGTATAATTAGCTTATTTTTCACACCGTACAGCCGTTTCCGAATGCCTAACCCGACAATTTCAAAAGTCAAGCCGCCGCGCCGCCGGTTCGGCGAGGCAAGCAGGCAAAGCAATCGGCTGCAATTTTATTATATCGCATTTTATCGCGCCTGTCAACAATTTTTTTGTGCATAATGTATGAATTTTCGCGCAGACTTCGTGAAAATTGCCCAAATGAAGGGCTGTTTTATCCGCTCACTTTAAATTTCCCGCCCCTTTTCGGAGCGGCAGAGGACAAACAGAAAAAATCCGCGCGCTATGTGACGCGAAACATCGCCGCGAAAAAAGCGCCGCGAAAAAAGCGCCGCGAAACGCGAAAGGAAAAAATCTTTAATAATTATACCACATTTTTCGCGTTTTGTCAAGCCCCGATTTGAGCTGTGGGCGTAGAAATATGTGGGATTTCCGTGTGCTTTTTCGTCACGTTTGAACAAATGTTCGCAGGTCGCACAAAAAATCCCCCGTCGGGGTAATTTTCCCGACGGGAGAGAGGCACCGTGACGTTCAGCGGCAGTAACCCGCTGAAGGTTACGAATAAAACGGATTCGTTGACGCATTTACAACGCCGGAGTGCTCCGAAATGTCCTCGTCCACCGTGATTTTACCGTTTTCCACAACGAAAATTTTGTCATAGCGGTCGGCAAGACCCGGCGTAAGCTTGTGCGTCACAAATACGCACGTCACGCCGTCAAGTCCGAGGATTTCCTGTTCTATTTGCCGTGAATGCTCTGCGTCGAGCATTGACGTTGCCTCATCAAGCAGAAGAAGCTTTTTTTTGCGAAGAATCGCCCTTGCAACGGCGATTCTTTGCCGCTCGCCGCCCGAAAATCGCTTGCCGCCCTCTCCTGCCGGCGTGTCAAGTCCATTATCAAGCTCCGATATAACTCCGTCAAGACCAGCGCCGCGCACCGCAGCTGATATTTCGTTCTCCGGGAAATCCTCAAAAAGCGTTATATTCTCGCGGACTGTGCCATCAAAGATAAACACCTCCTGCGATATGACGGCGACATCGCGCGGAACATTCGCTTGCCCGTCCGTCTTAATTTCGCCCGTGTAGTTGTCGTAATACCCAGCAATAAGCTTCAAAAGCGTGCTTTTCCCGCTGCCGCTCCGCCCAAGAACGGCGTATTTTCCGCCCGCGCGAAGCGTGAAATTCAAATCCTTGAGTACGGGAATTTCATTATATGAAAACGATACATTTTTTATCGCGAGCTCGCGTGTAAGCTCTCGCGCACAGACGTTATTTGTGCGCGGCAAGGTTTTTACTGTATCGTCTATTTTTTCGCGAATCGGGTAAGTTGATTTTATCGCTCCAAGCTTCGAGGAAAGTGAAAACGCAGGAGAGACAATCTGTCCCGAAAGCTGCACAACGGCGACAATACTTCCCACTGTAATATAACCGTATACGGCAAAAACACCCGCTATTGTCATGATAAGAAACTGCACTGTAGGCGAGGCGAAATTCACAACTCCCATAAGAGCTGCCTTTGTCCGCGCAAGATTCTCTTTGCTCTCTTCCATTTTTGATGAAGCCTCGCGTCCGCGACGGCGGAAAACGTCGTGAGCGCGAAACGAATATATGACATCGAATCCGCCAAGCATATCGCCAACGCCAGCGTTATATTCCTCTGTAGCCTCCATAATCTTTTTCTGTCCAGCCATAAGCTTTTTCCCAAAAAGCATCGGAATCAGTCCCGGAATCGCCATGGCTGCAATTGAAATCACAGCAACGGCGGGATTAATGTAAAAAAGCAGCACCGTGCCGAACGCGATATCCAGAACCGACTCGTAAACGGCGATGAGATTTTTGAGATAATCATTCTCGTAAACGCTGAGATTCTGATTTAAAAGCGTGACATATTCAGCGGAACCAACCGAATAAAAATCAGAGATTTTCATGTTCAGAATCCCGTCTGCGGCGTCGCACCGCACTCCGTTCATAATACGTTTCACACATAATGCTTCAAGCGCCTCTTTTAAGTAAATTACAAAACCGAATATCACTGTGAAAACGCAGCAAAACGCGGCTAGCCTCACAAGACCCGACAGTTCTCCCGAGGATACCGCCTCCGACGCCGTGTCGATCATAATGTTTAAAAGCAGCGCGATGCTTGTTTGCGCTGCGGCGGCGACAGCGACCATGGCAATAAAAGCGTATACGGCGGCGCCTCCGTATTTGAAAATGCGGTTTTTCATACGAGTATTCCTCCCGAAAATAAAATATTTGCCCCTCTGAAATGAAAAGCACACCGAATGCGCAGTCTATTCCGCACATACTATGCGCTTATTATATATCCCCGCCTTCAAAAAATCCATAACATTCGGCGTTATAAAAAAAATTACGTGAAATGTTAACCCGCGACTATATACAGACGCCGAGCGCCTCACTTGCCCAAGCCCGCGCACGTTCGGCATCCGCGCGCATTTTTATCAAATCCATGTATGGAATAACGGTCTTCAAAATCCGCAGACATTCCCCGTCGTCACCGTCATCATGCATCAGCACCGCCCTCATAAATTCAATATTCGGCAAAAGCACCTGCTCCGCGTTATGAATGCTCAGCGATTCCGCCGTCTCGCAGTACGAGAGTGCCTCCGCATATCGCCCCATGCTCTCCAGAATCTGCGAGAGCAAAAACGCCGTATTTATCAGCATGACACGGAATTCTCCAATTGAGGATTCGTTTTTTCGAAGCGACCGGATAAGTTCCTCTCCGAGCCTTATCGCTTTTACTTTCTCGCCCCGCTCCGAGAACGATGCCATGATGAGGCAGAGAATGTTCGCCTCCTCTACAGTCAGCGGCACGCCACGAAAATCGTCAAAGTCAAATCCGGGTCTTGTCAGCGAAAGTGCGTGCTTCGCGATACCCGTCACATCTTCGTCGTCAGCCTTTTCATAATAAAGGATTGACGCACGGATGAAAAGATACGTCTGAAGGCTGATGCTGTCGTCGGAGGTGGGTTCTGAAAGCGCACCGAATTTTTCCTTCGCTTTTTCAATCTCGCCGACACGGATAAGCTCCGTCACATCCCGCGCCGCTTGCTCGAACAAAAGCTGCCTGTCAGTCTTATAGTAAACGCCGCAGAGCCCGTAGGTGCTTGTTCCGAGACGCGACAAAAGCGCGTCGAGCACATAGCCCGACGGCATCTGCAAACCGTTTTCGATTCTCGACACCGAAACGGGCGAGCATATTCCGTCCGCAAGCTCCTCCTGCGTAATCCCCGCCCTTTTGCGAAGCGATCTTATAGTATCGCCGAGCGTATTATAGCTCATTATTTCAGCTTAAGCGACGCGGCGCACCAGCCGTTGTCATGCAGTATCTCGGAGGTACAAAGTCCGAAGCCCGAAAGCACTGAAAGCACGTCATCAAGCCTTTCGTCGATTATTCCCGAGACTATCAAAACGCCGTCCTCTGCAAGAAGCCCGCCGAACTCGGGAGCCGCTTTGATTATAATGTCGGCGACTATATTTGCCGTGATGAGCGAATATTTTTCCGTCCTGTCAACAGCTGCGGCAAGGTCGGAAACACCGACATTCACGTTTGTGACGCCGTTGCGCTCCACGTTCTCCTTCGCCACCCTTACGGCGACGGGATCGACGTCGTATGCAAAGCACTCGCGAAATCCGAGCTTTGACGCCGCTATCGCCAAAATCCCGCTCCCGCAGCCAAGGTCGAGCATACGTCCGCCCTCGCCCGTTCCAATTTCCGTCGGCGCATATCTTTGCATCAGCTCTATCACGAGCCTCGTCGTCTCATGCTCGCCCGTGCCGAACGCCATCCCGGGGTCAATGTAAAGGGATGCCTCGCCGCCCTTTGGCGTATATTCCTCCCACGCGGGAACGATAACGACATTTCCGACGGTCATTTTGTGATAGTATTTTTTCCAGTTTTCCGCCCAGTCCTCCTCGCATACGCCGACCGTGTCGATTTTCGCGTCGATGCCGAGAGAAGAAAACCGCTCGCGCAGATACGAGACGTACTCGAAAAGCGGCTTTTCGTCGGGAACGTAAATCGACGCTGAGGCGTGAGCTTTGTCGGCGTTTTTCACATCCTCGTCGATAAGATCGCCGTAAACCCCGTCGAGCATCAGCTCGTCAAGGTCGCTGTAATCCTCGATTTGCAGTCTGCTGTCAAGCATACTCATGACCGCGCAAACCGTATCGAAGCCGGCAATGTCCGAGGTCACCTTAAGCTCCGTCCAGCCGCCCTGATTTTCCATACGTGAAGCCCTCACTTTTTCTTGTCGAATTTTTTCGGGAATTTGCGCTTTTTTTCGTAATTGCTCTCGCCGCAGCTGTCTGCAAACGCCGCAAGCAGCTCCTTTTGCTTCTGCGAGAGATTTTTCGGCACCTCAATCCCGACGGTGAAATAGAGATCTCCCTTTCTCGTCGTATTCGGACCGCTCTGTATTCCCTCGCCCTTTATCTTAAAGGTCGCGCCGTGCTGCGTGCCCTCGGGAATATCGTATTCCGTCGTTCCCGTCAGCGTCGGCACCTTAAGCTTTGCGCCGAGCGCAGCCTCCGCAAACGTAATGGGAACCTCGCAGTAAATATCCGCGCCGTCGCGCTCGAAAACCTTGCTCTTTCCGACGCTCACACCGATGATAAGATCGCCCGAGGGACCGCCGTTCGAGCCTTCGTTCCCCTCTCCGCGATAGACGATTCTGCCGCCGTCGTCAATTCCCGCGGGGATGTTGCAGGTGATTTTGCGCGTCATCCTGACGTGTCCCTTGCTGCAGTGCGTGCAGGGTGTCGCCGCATATTTTCCCGTGCCGCCGCATTTCGTGCAGACCTGCTGCGTCTGCGCCATCCCGAACATCGTTCTCTGCGTCGTCGTGATACGTCCCGTGCCGTGGCAGACGTCGCACGTCGAAAGCGTCGTTCCCTTCGCCGCGCCTGTACCGCCGCACTCCGAGCATTTCACAATGCGCTCGTAGCTTATGTCGCGCTTGCAGCCGAACGCCGCCTCCTCAAAGGAAATGTATATATTGGCGTAAATATCGTCTCCCGCGACGGGTCCCGTCCGCCGCCTTGCGGATGACGACGAGCCGCCGAAGCCGCCGAAATCCCCGCCGAAAAAGCTTGAGAAAATGTCGCCGAAATCAAAATCCGACGAAAAGCCCGTGCCGCCCGACGCAGGATCAAACGCCGCGTGACCGTAAGCGTCGTATTTCGAGCGCTTTTCCGAATCGGAAAGAACGGCGTAAGCCTCGTTCACCTCCTTGAACTTCTCCTCCGCCGCCTTGTCACCGGGATTTGCGTCCGGATGATACTTTTTCGCAAGGGTGTAATATGCTTTTTTTATCTCACTGTCCGTGGCGTTTTTCGCGACGCCGAGAACCTCATAATAATCACGTTTTTCAGCCATTGTAAACCTGCCGTATTATATAATTCAACCTAATCGGGGCGCCGCCCCAAACCAAGGGGCTTTCCGCAAAAAGCCCCTTGATAATTTCAAAAACCGTTAAAAGCAGATGACCTTCGTCCTTATTTGTTCGTGTTATCCTCAAATCCGGTGTCGTAGTAGGTGTTTCCGTCGCCGCCGTTAGCGCTGCCGCCGTCGTTCGTGCCGCCGCCGTAATTTCCGCCGTTCGGATCCGCGCCCTGCTGACCTCTGTTCTGTGAGTAAATCCTCTCAGCTATCGGATAAAACGCCTTCTGAAGCTCCTCTGTCTTTGCCTTGATTTCGTCAAGATTACCGTTTGTCACAGCGGAGCGCAGCGACTCAATCGCCGAGTTGACCGTCTGCTTTTCGGAATCAGACACCTTGTCGCCAAGCTCCGAAAGCGATTTTTCCGTCTGGAATATCATGCTCTCCGCCTCGTTTTTGGCGTCGGTGAGATCGCGCTTTTTCTTGTCCTCCGCCGCGTACTTTTCGGCATCCTTGACGGCTCTGTCGATATCCTCCTTCGACATATTGGTGGACGAGGTTATCGTTATATGCTGCTCGCGTCCCGTTCCCTTGTCCTTTGCCGTGACGTTGACGATTCCGTTTGCGTCTATATCGAACGTGACCTCAATCTGCGGCACTCCGCGCGGAGCCGCCGGAATTCCGTCAAGCTGGAAGCGTCCGAGAGTTGTGTTGTCAGCCGCCATCGGGCGCTCGCCCTGAAGCACGTGAACCTCAACCGATGTCTGTCCGTCAGCCGCAGTCGAGTAAACCTGACTCTTCTTTACGGGTATTGTCGTGTTGCGGTCGATAATCTTGTTGAATACGCCGCCGAGCGTCTCGATTCCGAGTGAAAGCGGTGTTACGTCGAGCAGGAGCAGATCCTTGACCTCGCCGCTGAGAACTCCCGCCTGAATAGCCGCGCCGATGGCGACGCACTCGTCGGGGTTGATTCCCTTGAACGGCTCCTTGCCGATGAAGTTCTTGATTGCGTCCTGAACGGCGGGAATGCGCGTTGAGCCGCCGACAAGCAGCACCTTGTCGATTCCCGACGGCTTAAGTCCCGCGTCGGTGAGCGCCTGACGTGTCGGTCCCATCGTCTTTTCAACGAGGTCTGCCGTCAGCTCGTTGAATTTCGCGCGTGTAAGCGTCGCCTCGAAATGCTTCGGTCCCGTTGCGTCTGCCGTGATGAACGGCAGGTTGATGTCTGTCGTCATCATGCCCGAAAGCTCGCATTTAGCCTTCTCGGCAGCTTCCTTGAGGCGCTGAAGCGCCATCTTGTCGCGGCGAAGATCGATTCCCGCGTTCTGCTTCATGAACGTCTCCGCTATCCAGTCGATGATTCTCTGGTCGAAGTCGTCGCCGCCGAGACGGTTGTTGCCTGCCGTAGCGAGAACCTCGAACACGCCGTCCGAAATCTCAAGCACGGAAACGTCGAACGTGCCGCCGCCGAGGTCGAATATCATGACCTTCTGGTCGTTTTCCTTGTCAATGCCGTATGCGAGCGCCGCCGCCGTCGGCTCGTTTATGATTCTCATAACGTCAAGTCCCGCAATTTTGCCCGCGTCCTTTGTAGCCTGACGCTGCGCGTCAGAGAAGTATGCGGGGACGGTGATGACTGCCTGCGTCACCGGCGAGCCGAGATATGATTCCGCATCGCTTTTCAGCTTTGTGAGAATCATTGCCGAAATCTGCTGAGGCGTGTACGAATTCCCGTCAATTGCTATCTTGCGGGCGCTTCCCATATCGCGCTTGATTGAAATAATCGTGCGGTCGGGATTCGTTATCGCCTGACGCTTTGCTACCTGTCCGACGAGCCTGTCGCCCGAATTTGTAAACGCGACGACAGACGGCGTTGTTCTCGCGCCTTCGGGATTCGGTATTACGACGGGGTCTCCGCCCTCAAAAACGGCTACGCATGAATTTGTCGTGCCAAGGTCTATTCCTATGATCTTTCCCATGATAAAATCCTCCGAAATTATATAAAATTATTTTGGAAAAACATTATTTGCCCGCGACCGTTACGACCGCGAATCTCAATATCCTGTCCCCGTACCTGTACCCGCGCTGGAAAACGGAAACTATCTCTCTGTCCTCACGGTCACTGTCGCTCACCATCGACACCGCCGAGTGCAGATTGGGATCGAATTTTTCGCCCGCCTCGCCGTACTGCTCGATTCCCATCGATGAAAGCACGTCGGGAAGCCTTTTGAGCGTCTGCTTTACGCCGTCCGCTATATGCTCGGGATCGGTATAAGCGCCCGTTCTTTCAAGGTCGTCAAGCGTCGGCAGAAGCTTTTTCATCGCGTCGGAATATGCGTCGCCGTAAATTCCTTCGCGCTCCTTTGCCGAGCGGCGCCTGTAATTGTCGTACTCCGCGGCGAGCCGCAGATACTTGTCGTTTTGCTCCGAGAGCTTCGATTTTGCATCCTCAAGCTCTTTTTTCGTCTCCTCAAGCTCCGACCTCAGCGCTTTGTTCTGGCGCTTGACGTCGCGCTCCTTTTCCTTTGCGGCAGGCTCCGCGTCGGGCTTTCCGTCATCCTGTGCGTCCTTTTCCGCGTCCGCGGCTTCGGCGTCAGCGTACAAATCGTTCGGGTCGATTTTCTCCGAAACCTTCTCCTGTTCCTTCTGTTCCTTCTTTTCCTTCTCCATTCAAATCCTCCGTCATTCCGGTTTGTCCCCGCCGTCCTCCGAGCCTTTTTTCGGAAGCAGCATCGGGTTTTGTGATACCGCGCTCGAAACATTGCCCGCCAAGCGGTCGAGCAGCTCCATTACGCGCGAATAATCCATTCTTCGCGGTCCTATAATCGCGATTGCTCCGACGACCTCGCCGTCGCGTTTTATCGTGCGCATGACGATTGACGAGCTGCCGTGCGCGTCAACGGCGTTTTCCTTGCCGATAAAGACGTTCACGTCGTCGCTTTTCGCGTCCGCCGCAAGCCTTACAATATCGTCGCGCCGCTCGAAAATGGAAAGCAGATCCTTCACGGAATTTACGTCGGAATATTCGGGGTAGGAGAGCAGATTGTTCACACCCTCTATTTTAACCTCTCCGCCGACGTTTTCCGTCATCGCCTCATATATTTTTTTGATAATCGGCGATATGAGCGAGCCGTATTCCTCCATTTCCGCTTCCATGCGCATAATTGTGGGAAGCGTTATTTCGTCCGCCGAAACTCCCGCGGCGTATCTGTTGAGCACCTCCGATAAGCGCGATACGCATTCCCTTGTCAGCGGTCGCTGACTGTAGACGCGCACCGTCCGCATTGATTCGCCCCCGAACATGACGACGACGAGCAGGCTCTTTTCGTTGAGGTACACCGCCTCGTAATGCTCCGCCGATGCCGACGTGCGTCCCGGTCGAATCGACAGCGCCGTGTAGTTCGTCATTGCGCTTGCGAGCTTCGTCGCCGATTCGAGGATTTTGTCAAGCTCCGAGCGCCGTGACTCCGCGACGGAGTTTATGGCTTCAAGCTCCCTTGACGTGACCTCGTATCTCTCGCGCAACCAGTCAACGTAAAACCGATACCCGAGCTCTGTCGGGACACGTCCCGAGGAGGTGTGAATCGATTCGAGATAGCCGCCGTCTTCAAGCGCTGCCATTTCGTTCCGTATCGTCGCCGACGAGTAGCTGCGTCCGCCGATGTTTGTCAGCGCCCGCGAGCCTACAGGCTCTCCGTTTTTGATGTGAGAATCGACAATCTCACGCAGAATAAGCTTTTGGCGTTCGGAAAGCTCGCCCGCATTGTGGCGCTCACGATTCCCTTCTGCCATTTTATTTATCCCTCCCTTGCCGTTCCAAGCCGCCGTGAGGCGGTGTTTCGGCTCTAAAGATTAGCACTCGGTGAGCAAGAGTGCTAACTTTCATATATACTTTACCACTAAAATATCCGTTTGTCAAGCGTTTTTCAAAAAAAAACGTGATTATTTTCTGATTTTTGAGTGAAAAGCGGACGCGGGCGCAGAAAAAGCCCCCGAGACGGGGAATTTTCCCGTTCGGGGGCGAGAGAATTATTATATATCGGCAGCGGAGATATATCCGACGCCGTATTCGGTGATAAAGCGCTTGCGCGCGGGCAGATCGTCGCCGAGAAGCGTCTCGAAAATAACAGCCGTTTCTTCGGCGTCGGCAGGAGAGACACGTATCAGACGGCGCGTCGCCGGATTCATCGTCGTCTGCCACATCATATCAGGCTCATTTTCGCCGAGACCCTTGCTTCGCTGAAGCGTGAATTTTTTGCCCTCATCGGAGAGCTTTTTTGTGATTTCCTCCTTTTCGGGCTCGTTATACGCGAAAAACGTCTCAGGCTCCTTTGCAGTCGTCGTTATCTCGAAAAGAGGCGACTCCGCTATATAAATCCGTCCCTGCTCGATCAAGGTCGGCAGGAGCCTATAAAACATTGTGAGCATGAGCGTGCGAATCTGGAATCCGTCCTCATCGGCATCGGTGCAGATGATAATCTTGCTCCATTTCAGCTCGTTGATGTCGAAATCGTTGTTGTGCTTTCCCTTCGTTTTAATCTCGACACCGCACCCGATGACCTTCAGAAGGTCTGTTATGACCTCATTTTTGAATATTTTCTCATAAGGGCTTTTAAGGCAGTTGAGAGTCTTTCCGCGAAGGGGCATTATCGCCTGAAATTCGGCGGCGCGCCCGAGCTTGCACGATGTGAGAGCCGAATCGCCCTCAACTATATAAAGCTCGCGCAGATTCGGGTCCTTTGAACGGCAGGAGACGAATTTCTCGACGCGCGAGGAGGCGTCCATTGTCCCCGTGAGCTTCTTTTTGATATTTATGCGCGCGGTTTCAGCCTGCTCGCGGCTGCGCTTGTTCAGAAGCACCTGCGAGGCGAGCGCCTCCGCGCTCTGCTTATTCTCCGCGAAAAAGTATTCAAGCTGGCGCTTGATGTACGCCGTCATCGAATCGGTAATGAATTTGTTGCTTATCGCTTCCTTGGTCTGGTTCGCGTAGGAGGTGACGGTCGAGTACGTGTTCGTCACAAGCACGAGGCAGTCCTCAATGTCGCCGAAGGTGATTTTTGTCTCGTTTTTGTTGTATTTTCCGGTGTTTTTGAGATAACCGTCAAGCGCCGACGTGAACGCCGTTCTCACCGCCTTGTCGGGAGAGCCGCCGTGAAGAAGGAAGCTTGAATTATGGTAATATTCGAGCATATTCACGCGGTTTGAGACCGCAAAAGCGATTTCAGCCTTGAATTTGTAGTCCTCCTTGTCGGCTCTGTCGCGTCCGACATCCTCATACCGCCACAAAACTGGCGGAAACACCGCGTCCTCGCCGACAATTTCATTTATATAATCCGCGATTCCGTTTTCGTAGATGAATTCATTGACATCGTATTCCCCGCTCTCCGTCTGCCACCTCAGTATAAAGCGGACGTTTGCGTTGACGACAGCCTGCTTTTTGAGCGTCGTCTCGAAATATTCGCGCGGGATGTTTATATCGGTAAAAACCTCTATGTCGGGGCGCCATGACACGATGGTGCCGTGCTTTTTCCCGCGCCGCTCTGCCGGACGAACGGAAAGCTCCGTTGTCGGATTGCCGCGCTCGAAGGAGATTTCCGAAACGTAGCCGCCCGAATATGATTTGACGTTCATATACTCGGACGCATACTGCGTCGCGCAGGCGCCAAGCCCGTTCATGCCGAGCGCGAACTCGTAATTCGATTCGCTTTCATTATTATTGTATTTGCCGCCGGCGTAAAGCTCGCAGTAGACAAGCTCCCAGTTATAGCGACCCTCGTTTTCGTTGTAGCCGAGCGGAACTCCGCGCCCGCTGTCCTCTACGACGAGAGAATGATCGCTCATTGCCGTCACGACAATTTCGTCGCCGAAGCCCTCGCGCGCCTCATCGACCGCGTTTGCAAGTATTTCAAAAAAGGCGTGCTCGCACCCCTCCAGCCCGTCCGAGCCGAACATGACCGACGGGCGCTTACGCACCCTGTCAGGTCCCTTGAGCGCCGATATTGACCTGTCGTCGTAAACCTGTACCTTGCTTTTCGCCATATTTTATTACTCCTTTCTTGATTTCACCCGCATGATTCGTGTGTCTTTTCCCGCGCCGCCGCATAAATATTATATAATATCGGGCGCTGTACCCTCAAATATTCGATTCAAATCTGTGATTCGTGCTTTGCCCCATACCCCAGTCATACAAGCCTTTCAGCAACTATGCGTAGCACAGGAGCGGTAAAAAGCTTTTGAAACTTGATATTGAACGCTACACCGCAAATACTTTTGTCGAATCTGTGATTCGGCAAAAGTATTTGACAGACTTCCGATATGAATCTATGATTCATATCGGAATGTCTTAACGTCTTGTTTGCATTTTTTTGCCCGATATGCTATACTGTGTCCGCATGAAGACCTTTGGAGGCAAGAAAAATGGACGGCAAGAGATTTCGCAAAAACGACAGCGGGTTTATATGCGCGCACTGCGGGCTTGAGGTGAAGCCGCTCGGATATTCCTCGCGCAATCACTGCCCGCGCTGCCTCTGGTCGCTTCACGTCGATGAAAATCCAGGCGACAGAGCGGCGGAGTGCGGCGGCAGAATGCGCCCCGTGCGCGTCGAGGCAGACGCGAGGCGCGGATATGTTATCGTACACAAATGCGAAAAATGCGGCAAAATCAGCCGCTGCCGCGCAGCTCACGAGGCGGCGGTTCAGCCCGATGATATTAACCTTCTCATAAAGCTGACGGCAGGCGAGGAATGAGGCTCATTCCACGGCACCGTCATCGCCGTCAAGCTTGATTTTCGCAAGCTCCGAATCCTTTATTTTGCCGTGTACGCGCTCGTAATACGCGATATTCTGGCGCAGGGTCATTATAATATGCGCGTTCGGCGTGCGGTTTTCGGCGGATGAAACGTAATAGAGCTTTCTTATCAGCTCGTCGGACAGGCGAAGCTCAAGCGTTCTTTCCTTTTTCATGCGTATGCTCCCATATATAAATATGCATATAGTGTATCATAAAAAGCGATATAATAAATTGAGCGGTGTACCGTAAATTGAGCGGTGTAACAACTTGAATGATGAATCATAGATTCATCATTCAAAGTTATTATAGCATAAAATCAGGCGCCGCGCAAGCGGCAGGTGAGGTAATTTTCATGAACGAAAGCGTTCGCGTCGGCGAAAAAGCAAACAAAAAAGGTCGTCTTCTCGCGGCAATGTCGGGGGGCGTTGATTCCTCCGTTGCCGCAAAGCTCATGCTGGACTGCGGATATGACTGCGACGGGGCGACGATGAAGCTTCTTGCGGGCGGCGGGAGCAAGTGCTGCTCGCTTGACGACATCGACGACGCGAGGCGCGTCTGCGAGGCGCTCGGAATCGAGCATTTCGTCTTTAATTTCACGGATGATTTCACGCTCGGCGTGATTGATGCATTCGTATCCGCCTACGTGCGCGGCGAAACGCCGAATCCGTGCGTGGAGTGCAACAGGAAAATCAAATTCGGGAAATTCATTTCCCGCGCGCGCGAGCTTGGATATGACGGTATAATCACGGGTCACTACGCCAAAATCAAGCGCGGCGAGCGGGGCGCCGAGCTTTGGCGCGCCGACGACAAATCAAAAGACCAGACATATTTTCTGTGGACGCTGACGGAGCGCGAGCTGTCCTTTGCGCATTTTCCTCTCGGCTCGATGAAAAAGGAACAGACGCGCGAGGCGGCGGAGGTGTTCGGTCTTATCACATCAAAAAAGCCCGACAGTCAGGATGTCTGCTTTGCCGCAGACGGCAAATACGCCGAATTTATCGAGGACTACACGGGAAAGGTCTTCCCGAAGGGCGATTTTACGCTTGAGGACGGGAGCGTCGTCGGGCGCCATCACGGTATAATCCGCTACACCGTCGGTCAGCGGCGCGGGCTTGGGATTGCTTACGAATGCCCGCTTTATGTAAAGGAAATAAACGCAGAGGAAAACCGCGTGATTCTGACGAGGGGCAACGGTCTTTTCGGCTCCTCTCTCAGCGCCGAGGACGCGAATGTAATATCGGGAGAGGCTCCAAAGGGCACATTCCGCGCTAAGGTCAAAATCAGATACCGCCACGCGCCCGCCGACGCAAGCGTCACGTTTTCGGATGACGGGAAAAGCTTTAGCGCCGAATTTGACACGCCGCAGCGCGCGATAACAAAGGGACAGTCGGCTGTGATTTATGACGGCGACCGCGTTCTTGGCGGAGGGGTCATAAAATAAAAGAAGAAATTCCCGTTTATAAAAATTCGCCCGCCTTCTAATACTAAGGAAAAGGTATTACGAAGGCAGGCTTTTTTTAATGAGTGACACAAGAGGATATATAAGGCTTCCCTCGCCCGCGCATATTTTATCTGCGGCGTCGGCGGGAGGAAAGCACGAGGAAAACGGACCGCTCGGCGGCGGATTTGACGTGACGGACGCGACGGGGAGCGACAAATTCGGCAAAGACACATGGGAGGATGCCGAATCGGAAATGCAGCGGCTCACGCTCGGCGCGGCGATGCGCAAAATTGGCAAAACGGACGCAGACATTGACGCCGTTTTCGCGGGAGATTTACAAAATCAATGCGTCGGGTCAAATTACGGGCTTTTGGACTTCGACATTCCGTATTTCGGGCTTTACGGCGCCTGCTCGACCTCGGCTGAGGCGCTGATTCTCGGGTCGATTTTCGTCACGCTTCAGGCGCCCGAGCATACGGGAATTGCAGCTGCCGTCGCAAGCTCGCACAACAGCGCGGCGGAGCGCCAGTTCAGAAATCCCATCGAATACGGCGGTCAGCGCGCGCCCACCTCACAGTGGACGGTGACGGGCGCGGGCGCGTTTATTTTAGGGCATGACGGGGACGGAAATCTGCCTGTGGTAAGCGATGTTCTTATCGGTCGGAGCGTTGACCTCGGAATAAACGACCTCAACAATATGGGAGCTGCGATGGCTCCGGCGGCGCTTGACACGCTTGAACGGTATTTTGAAGCGACAGGCTCGCGTCCCGAAAATTACGATTTGATTCTGACGGGCGACCTCGGGCGCGAGGGGAGCGCGATTCTTTCGGATTTCATGTCGGCTGACGGATATGAAATCGGTGAAAAATACACCGACTGCGGGCTTATGATTTACGATATTGACGGCACAGACAAGCACGCGGGCGGCTCGGGCTGCGGATGCAGCGCGTCGGTGCTCGCGGCGGGCATTCTGCCAAGAATGATGTCGGGCGAGCTTAAAAACGTGCTTTTCATGGCGACAGGAGCGCTTATGAGCCCCGCGAGCGTATGGCAGGGGAAGAATATTCCCGGGATATGTCATCTTGTGCATATACAAAAACAGGAATGAAAGCAGATATGGATAAAGTACTTGACTATATAATCGTGTTTGTATCGGGCGGGATTTTGTCGGCTGTCGCACAGATACTGATTGACAAAACAAAGCTGACCCCCGCACGAATACTCGTAGCTTACGTCACGGCGGGCGTAATTTTAACCGCTGTCGGGCTATATAAACCGTTTGTCGAATTTGCGGGAGCGGGTGCGAAAACGCCGCTTACGGGATTCGGCTACACCATTGCCGAGGGCGTAAAAAAGGCTGTTGACGAAAAGGGTATTATCGGCGCTTTGACGGGCGGGCTGACGGCATCGTCGGCGGGAATTTCAGCCGCGCTCATTTTCGGCTACTCGGCAGCTCTCGTATTCAGCGCGAAGGGGAAAAAATAGCGTTCCCGACAAGCGTCCGGTGAGGGCATTAAATATCCCCCGAGGGCAGCCGCCCTTGGGGGATATTTTCATTGAAGCAATGCTTCACTGAAGCGATGAGTACTGCTCGTCCGATACCCGTTCCAGCCATTCGTTCGAGGTATTTTTCCCTGGCACCTCTACCGCCAGATGCGAAAACCACTCGTTGGGCGCGGCGCCGTGCCAGTGCTTTACGCCAACCGGAATATTGATGCAATCTCCCGGCTTCATTTCCACAGCGTCCTTGCCCCACTGCTGATAATATCCGCGTCCCGCGACGCAAATTAAAATCTGCCCGCCGCCCTCGTCAGCGTGATGAATGTGCCAGTTATTGCGGCATCCCGGCTCAAAGGTGACATTGAATATCCCGACCTGCGACGCCGACACGGGCGCAAGATAGCTTTTTCCCGTGAAATACTGCGAAAACGCATCGTTCGGCGCGCCAATCGGGAATATCATTTCGCTTGCGTGGCGCGCCATATCGTCGTTCATATCGGATGATTCCGTCTCCGTCCAGATTTCCTTTGCCATATTGAACGCAGCCCATCCCTTTGGCCATCCGACGTAAAACGCCGCGTGAGTGATGAGGGCGGCAATCTCCTCCCGCGTCACTCCCGCGTTTTTCGCGTTTTTAAGATGATAACCGAGGGACGAGTCGGTAATTCTCGACGACATGAGCGCCGTAACGGTGACAATGGTGCGTGTTTTCAGGTCAATGCCACCGCTGTTCCAGTTTTCGCCGAACAGTATATCGTCGTTGTAGTGTGCAAATTCGGGTGCAAATTCCCCGAGAGAATCCCTGCCCGCAGTTTGTTTTATCATAGCTTTCCTTCCTTTGATTTTTCACGGATTATTTTAAGCGTCCGTTGTCATGCCTTACCGATTTTTTCGCATCTCTACCATTTTTACGAACCACTCAACGGTCGCGGGGTCGCTGTGCGAGAAAAACGAGCTTTCGTTTTTGTCGAGCGATTCCATTTTCGCCATGTCCTCATCCGACAGCGTGAAATCGAAAACGTCGAGATTTTCACGCATACGCTCGATGTGAGTTGATTTGGGAAGCACGACAACACCGCGCTGTATGTTCCATCTGAGCATGACCTGCGCCGAGGTTTTGCCGTATTTTTCGCCGATTTTCACGATTTCGGGATTGGCAAAAAGTCCGCCGCGTCCCTCTCCGAAGGGAGCCCATGCCTCAATCTGCACGCCGTACTTGTCCATATACTCCTTCGCCTTCGTCTGCTGGTTGTACGGGTGCGTCTCAACCTGATTCACCATCGGTCGAATGCGCGAAAACGACGCGATGTCAATCATGCGGTCGGGATAAAAATTCGATATTCCGATAGAACGGATTTTTCCCGCCTCATAAAGCTCTTCGAGCGCGCGCCACGCACCGTAATAATCCGAAAACGGCTGATGAAGCAGGCATAAATCGAGATAATCCGTGCCGAGCTTCTCCATCGATTCGAGTACGGACTGCTTGGCAGGCTCATAGCCGTAATGCTCAATCCACACCTTCGTCGTCAGAAAAATCTCACCCCTCGGAATACCCGATTTTTTAATCGCGGAGCCTACCTCCGCCTCGTTGAAATACGATTGTGCCGTATCAATCGAGCGATAACCCACCGACAGCGCGTCAAGCACGCATCTCTCGCATTCCTCCGCCAACACCTGATATACCCCGTAGCCGAGCACGGGCATTTTCACTCCGTTTGATAAGGTTACATACTCCATGTCATTTTCCTCACGATTTATTTGAGTATTTCAAATTTTTCGGTTGACACTTCCCGAAGCATCTGATATAATCATTGTAGCACCTGAAGGTGACTTTAGGTCAATACCCTATTTGTAAACTTTATATTAACGGAGGCAAATCGGATGTACACAATAGGTCAGGTATCGGAAATGTTCGGTATTCCCGTATCAACTCTGCGCTATTACGACAAAGAGGGGCTTTTCCCCGACATGGAGCGCGAATCGGGAATACGCAAATTCGGAGAAAGAGAGCTGGCGCAGCTTCATCTCATCGAATGCCTCAAAAAATCGGGGCTTGAAATCAAGGACATCAGGCAGTTCATGCAGTGGTGCCGCGAGGGGAGCGTCACATACGAAAAAAGGCTCGGGCTTATGAGGACGCAAAAGGAAAGCGTCATGCGGGAAATCGGGCGAATGAACGAGGTGCTTGACATGATAGAATACAAGTGCTGGTACTATGAGACCGCTGCCGCGGACGGGAATGAAGTACGCGCTGCCGCGTCCCGCCCCGAGGATATGCCCGAGGAGGTCAGAAATGCTTACGAGCGTCTCTTCAAATAACTGCTCGCGCCATAATTCACATATTGTTTACATATGTACCCCTTGACCTGAAGTCGGGTTTACCCCTTATAATGGAGGAGCAATACATTTTCAGGAGGTTTATCTGTGCAAAATAAGTTGAATCTGACGTCCGAATGGGACAAGACATTCCCGAAAAGCGAGCGGGTAACGCATGAAAAGGTCACCTTTCACAACCGCTACGGAATCACGCTCGCGGCTGATATGTATCGTCCGAAAAACGCGGTCGGGGCGCTTCCCGCGATAGCGGTGTCGGGTCCCTTCGGCGCCGTAAAGGAGCAGGCATCGGGGCTTTACGCGCAGACGATGGCAGAGCGCGGCTTTCTCACGCTTGCTTTTGACCCGTCATACACGGGTGAGAGCGGAGGCGAGCCAAGATATGTCGCATCCCCCGACATTAACACGGAGGATTTTTCCGCCGCAGTTGATTTTCTTTCGACAAACGAGCTTGTCAACCCCGAAAAAATCGGAATTATCGGCATATGCGGATGGGGAGGCATGGCGATAAACGCCGCGGCGTCCGACACGCGAATCAAGGCTACCGTCGCCTCGACAATGTACGACATGACGCGCGTCACGGCAAAGGGATATTTTGACGGGGCTGACAGCGAGGAGGAGCGGTACAAAATGCGCAAATCCTTCAGCGAGCAGCGGATGCGGGATTACAAAAGCGGAGAATATGCGCGCGCAGGCGGCGTAGCCGAGACGATACCTGACGACGCGCCGCAGTTTATGAAGGATTACCATGCGTATTACAAAACGCCGCGCGGCTATCATCCGCGCTCGCTCAATTCAAACGCGGGATGGAACATAACCTCGTCGATTTCGTTTCTCAATATGCCGATACTCGCCTACAGCGATGAAATCCGCAGCGCCGTGATGGTGCTTCACGGCGAGAGCGCGCATTCGTGCTATTTCGGAAAGGATGCGTTTGCAAAGCTAAAGGGAGACAACAAGGAGCTTTTGCTTGTAAAGGGAGCGTCGCATACTGATTTATACGACCGCACGGACATTATCCCGTTTGATAAAATCGAGGAATTTTTCAGAAAGTATATTTAACCTGCCGGAAAACCGTGCCGCAGGGGGCTTTTGCCTCCTGCGGCGTTTTTCATATGCGGTATTTTTATTTCACTCAGTCATTGCAATTTTGTTTTTTTTGTAGTATTATATATATGGGATTATATGCGCCGCGTTTTTGACGGGCAAATACGATTTTTTGAGGGTTTTCATGTCAGAGGTCATTAAAATAATTCACACGGGAGACGTTCATCTCGACAGCCCGTTTTCGGGGCTTTCTCCCGACCACGCGGAAATGCGCAAAACGGAGCTTCGCGCCACATTCGATTCGCTCATTTCATTCGTGCGCTCAAGCGGCGTCGATATTCTCTTGATAGCGGGCGATCTTTTCGACAGCGGATTCGCGACGCACGACACAGTTGAGCTTCTGCGGCGCGGATTTGAGAAAATTCCCGACTGCAAAATAATTATCAGTCCGGGCAATCACGACCCTTACGTAAAGGACAGCGTATACGCAAGGGCGCATTTTCCGAAAAACGTCTACATATTCAAAACCGACCATCAGGAGAGATTTGAATTTCCCGAGCTTGACGCCGATATATACGGCTACGCCTTCACGGGCGAGACGATGACGGAATGTCCGATTGCGCCCGTCATAGAAAACGACAGGTTCAAAATTCTCTGTGCGCACGCGCATCTCGGCTCGCCGCTGTCGCCAAGCGCTCCGCTTTCGACCGAAAAGCTCCTGCGCTGCGGCTTCGATTACGCGGCGCTCGCTCACGTTCACAATCCGCCCCCGATAGCAAAGTCGGAAAGATGCGTTTACGGCTACTGCGGCTGCCTTGAGGGGAGAGGCTTTGACGAAAGGGGCGAAAAGGGCGCGATTTACGCCGAGCTTTCAAAGAACGAGAGCGGCGAAAAGAAAATCGAGGTGCGAAAGATTCCGTTCGCGAAAAGGCGCTATGAAATTGCCGAGGTCAACGTCACGGGGAGCGACTCGGAGAGCGTGATTATCTCAAAGATAAACGACATCGTAAAAGAGCGCGGATTTGACGAGTCCACCGCTCTGCGCGCCGTGCTTAAAGGGAGGCTTTCTCCCTCGGTCGTCATTTCCGAAAAGAAAATTGCGGCGGGCGTCTCGGGCGTTTTCTCCCTTGGAATAAAGGATGAGACGACGGCTGATTTCGACGACGATTATCTCGCCTCCGATCCGACGATAAAGGGCGAATTTTACAGAATCCTGAAGCCTCAGCTCGAAAGTCCCGACGAAAACGTGCGCCGCCGAGCGATGAGAGCGCTCGGATACGGAATGGCGGCGATGACGGGAGACAGCATTTCGGACGTCACGGAAGGAGCGGAATAATGTACATAGAAAAAATAAACATAAAAAGCTTCGGGCGGCTCTCCGACGCGAGCTTTGAGCTTTCGCCGAAAATAAATCTTTTTGAGGGCGACAACGAAACGGGCAAAACGACAGTTGCGTCGTTTGTCAAATTCATGCTTTACGGTCTTTCGCCGAAAAGCCCCGACGGCGGGACTGTTTCGGAGCGAAAGAAATATATCGGATGGAACACGGGAATTGCCGCGGGGTCGATGTCGGTTGTCACGGACGACGGCAGACACGTTTTGATTGAGCGCGTGCTTACCGAATCAACGACGTCGGGCGGCACCCCTGCGTACCGCGAAGCCGTCAAAATGACGGACGAGAATACGGGGGAGGAAATTTTTCACGGAGAGGTTCCGGGCGAGGCGCTTTTCGGCGTACCAGAGGAGATATTTACAAGCACGGCGTTCATTCGCCGGCTCGGAGGCGCGGGAATTGACGGCAGCAAGCTGTCCGCCGCTGCCGAAAATCTGCTTTTTTCGGCTGATGAATCAGTTTCCGCCGACAAAGCCATCTCGAAGCTTGACGACGCAAGGCGAAAGCTTCTCCATAAAAACGGCAAGGGCGGATTGATTTACGAGCTTGAGCGCGAGAGGGACGAAAAGGGAGAGCTTCTTTCGCGCGCGATGTCGGACGCATCGGGACAAATCGCGCTTGAAGGCGCGCTTGAGAGCGCTAAGATGAATCTCGAGGATGCGGAGCGCGATCTGGCGGCTGCGCGGCAGAAAAGCGAAAATTTTGATGCCGTCAGAAATCTGCGCCGCTTCGACGAGCTTCATTCGGTGAAAAGCGAGCTGAACGGAATTTACTCGGAAATGAACACGTATGTTGCCGAAAACACTAAAAACGGTCATTTTCCGAACGCAAGATATATTGAATCGCTTACCTCGTCCGCAAACGCGCTGCGTCAGGCGGGTGAGGAAATAGAGGCGGCGTCGGAGGCTCTCGACGCCGTTGAATCGGAACGACGCTATGGCGCCGATACGGAGCTTGACGAATCGCTCGACGACGAGAACGTGCGCGACGACATCATATACGACGTGGAGAGCAGGCACAGAAACAAGGTTTCCCTCACCGTCACGGCGCTTTTGTGCTTTTTCATGATGGCGGGATGCGTCGCCGCCGCGTATTTTCTCGCAGATAGTCTCGCCCCGACATGGCAGATAGGACTGCTCGCGGCTGGCGTGCTTTTCGGCGTATGCGCAATAATAATCACAATCGCGGCAGCGGTTTCAAGCCACAATTGCAGCAGGCTTCTCAAAAAATACGGCGCCAAGAACGTCAAGGGAATTGAGGCTGCTCTTGACGCGATGGCGGAAAACCTGAAATATGAACGCGAAAACGGCGACAGACGCGCCGAGCTGGAGGCGGAGCTTGAGGTCAAGAAATCCGCCTACGAGGAGGAGCTTTCAAGAGCGGAAAAGCTCATTTACGTCCGCAGTCCCGAGCTTGCGGGAGAGGACATAATGAAGTCGCTTTCCGGAACGCTCTCCGAATGCAGGACGATTTACGCGGGATACGGGGCGATTTCAGCGCGCGCCGAGGACAAAAAGCACAGAATCGAGGAGATTATTCAGATGACGGACGGGGCGGACGAGACGACAATTCGCGCGCTCACGTCGAAAATAAACGTCTCCGAATACGAGGCGCTCAAGCCCGACGATATAAAGCGTCAGCTCACCTTCGCTGAAAACCGCACGGAGCAAATCAAGGGGAGGATTCACGAGCTTGAGCTGAAGCTCTCCGCGCTCGGGAAAAGAGACGATCCCGCGAGGCTCGAGGTTGAGTATGAGGCGCTCACGAACAAAATTTCCGCTTATCGCCAGAGATACGACGCGATTTTGCTCGCAATCGACGCGCTTTCGGGCGCGGGACGCGCGATGAGGGAAAGCGTTACGCCAAGGCTTCGCGAATCGGCAAAGGGGTATCTTTCAAGGATTACGGGCGAGCGCTACAAATCTGTACTTCTTGACAGCTCCTTCAGAATGACTGTCGAGGCTGACGGCGCGTACCGCGAGCTTGATTTTCTGAGCGGCGGAACGACGGACTGCGCGTATCTTTCGCTGCGGCTCGCGCTCACCGAGCTGCTTTTCGGGAAGGAAGTGCCGCCTCTCATATTCGACGAGGCGTTTGCATCGACAGACGACGAGCGGACGGCTGCCGCGCTCTCTATGCTTGCCTCATCAAAGGGGCAGACGCTGCTTTTCACCTGTCGGTCGCGCGAGGGCGAGCTTCTTGCCGAAATTGACGGCGGGAACGCATCGTTTTCGCTCCTTAAGCTTCAAATTTAACAATTACGAAAGAAAAAAATTGCCAAAACATGATGACAAACGTCATGTTTAGGTGTATAATACTATCACAATATATAACGCTTGAAACAGGAGAATCAAATGGCGCTTTTATCGTATCTTCACAAATCGCTGAAGATGGCGTTCAAGAATGTCTTTTCAAATCTTGGACAGTATGCCGTCTTTTTCGCGGCAATCCTAATCATTCAAGTCTTTTTCGGCTCGCTTACGGTCATTCTCTACAACAATGACCTGACGGAATGGGAGCGCGTTGAGGAGGAGTACACGTACCACGTCGTCGTGCGCAACCTGAACGAAAGCCAGGAGCTGTGGATGGAAAACAGCAATGCGACTGTAATCGCATCAAGCTACAGGGTAATCGACACATGGTGGGTCGAGGAATACTACGACGAATTTGACGACGAATCGACGTTCGACCTTTATATTTACTTAAAGGGCAGCGACACCGATACATGGAATGAGGAGTTTGATATTCTCTATGACCAGTACCTTGTTCAGCTCAATCGCCTCTCCGAGGACGGTTCGTCTCTCACCTACGAGAAAACGCCGCTTCTGAATTTCGACACGAATATGCTCTACAACAGGATTATATACATAATCGCGATGGTAGCGCTCGTCGTGCTTTCGGTTTTCCTGCTTGTCGTGCTTTACAACATCAGAATCAATCACTACAAGTTCATATACGGAATTTACATGAGCTTCGGCGCGGACTTCAAAAAGCTCTTTGAAACGGCATTCTGGGAAATGTTCTCCGTCGCCTCCGTCACCTTCCTGCCGGCAACGGGAATTTCAATTCTGATTTCATATCTTCTCTTCATGTACAAGGGACTTGAATTTTCCTGCCCGATATGGACGCTTATTCTGACGGCTGTCTACTGTCTTATCGTAATACTCGCGGCTGTGTGGTTCCCGATGAGGGTTATGGCGACAAAATGGCCGAATTCGCTCATAAACGCGGAGGACAACTCAAACCTCGTTTCCTCGCCCCGCCGCTCCTTTGACATTTTCGGCACGAAATTCCCCTTCCAGTACGAGGTCTTTTCAACGTGGCGATTCCGAACGTACAATCTGCGCCTTTTGGTGTCGGCTGTTATATTCACGTCGCTTTTCATCTGCGGGCTTTACGTCGCGGAAATCACGCGCGTTACGCTCGCAAACGAGGACGCGCAGTTTGAAATCGACATGAGCGATTCAATTCTCGGCTTCAGCGAGGACGCGAGAGACGAGCTTTATCAGATTGAGGGCGTGACTCTTGTCACCCAGTCAAACACGGCTGACGCGACGACGCTCGCGACACACATAAGGGTCAAGTCAAATCTCACCGTATCATTTTCAAATCTCGTCGTTCCCGACAACGCCGACGGCTACCGCGTGACGAACGAGGTGCAGTTCAGGGCACTCGACGAGGATATGATAACGCAGCTTGAGGAATACGAATACGTCGGCGATCTCACCGCTCCCTTAACGGACGACAGCATGATAATCGTCGCCGATTCGATAAACAACACGAAGAAATTCAAATACGAGGTCGGCGACACGATTGAAATCGCGACAATATCGAAGAGAAACAAAGCGGTCGATGCGAATCTTTCGGGAATCACGCTTCTGCGCGAGCAGCTCGAATGCTACGAATTTGAGTATCACACATACACGATAGCGGCGATTATATATGATATTCCGACGCTTAAAATGCCGATTTACCTCTCGGAGGCATCATATGAGGTTGTGACGGGCGAGGAGGTGACGTTCGACAACATTCAGATTTATGTCGATCAGTCGCTTACGGCAGCGGAGGTTCTCGAGCTTGAAAGCGAGCTGAAATCATGGGGAACGTATTACGGCAACGTCAAGGTGACAAATACGCATTCGCTCTTCTACAGTCTCGTGAACGAGGATAAGCAGTACGACGAGATTTTCACGCTGGTGGCAATACTGCTTCTGTGTATCTCGCCGATGATATGGTTCTTCTCGCAGATGCTTTACTACTTAAAGCGCGAGAACGAATTTACGATTCTTCAGTCAATCGGCGCGATGGGCTCCGACATACGTAAGCTCTACCTTGTCGGCGGAATATTCATGGGCGTGCTTTCGTTCATCTTCTGCATAGGGCTTGGGTATTTTTTGAGCTACCTGCTCTACCATTTCGTAAACGTGACGATTCCCTCACTCACGCTTTCGTACATACGCTATGAATTTTATATGCCGTGGTACGCAATAGTTTTAAGCGTTGTGATGTCGGTCGCCTGCGGATTTTTGTCCGCGTATCTGCCCTATGTGAGCTATATGCGCCGCAAATCAAAAACTCTCGCCGTTGAGGAAAGCGGCGTGTCTGCGTGAATTTATATCGGAGGAATAAACGATGAAACAAGAATACAACACCGACACAAAATCGCGGTTTATACTCAAGGCGGAAAGCGTCATCAAGCAGTATAAGCAGTACGACGAGGTAATCACCGCCGTAAACCGAGTTGACCTTAATGTTGAGGAAGGCGAATTTGTGGCTATAATCGGCACGTCCGGCTCCGGAAAAAGCACGTTTTTGCACTGCTGCGCGGGGCTTGACAAGGTGGACGCCGGTCACATCTACATCCGCGGCATGGATATAACAAAAATGTCGCACGATGAGCTTGGACGCTTCCGCGGGGAAAATCTCGGAATCGTCTTCCAGCGTCACAATCTGATACCGCAGTTCACGGCGCTCGAAAACATTCTGATTCCGACGCTTATGGTAAATAAGCAGGACGGAACCTACGACGAAAGGCTTCGCCGCCTCGTCAAGGTGCTTGACCTCGGCGAGAGGCTTCACCATCTGCCGAGCGAGCTTTCGGGCGGTCAGCAGCAGCGTGTTGCAATCGCGCGGGCGCTCATAAATATGCCGTCCGTTCTTTTCGCGGATGAGCCGACGGGAAATCTTGACCGCGCGAACGCGGACGAGGTGCTTGAGCTTCTCATCAAGACACGCGACGAAATCGGGCAAACGCTCCTGATGGTAACGCATGACCTCAAGATTGCGGCGCGCGCAGACAGAATATTCCGCATGGACAACGGTGTGCTGTCGCTCGAGCGCGATTACCTCGATTACAGAAAGACAGGCGACTATTGATTTTCAAGCGTAATAAAAGCCCCTCGGCGAGGGGCTTTTATTTTTTTATTCCGTCTATAGAAAAATGGAATCGGAAATAATATTTTTGCCGATAGATTTTAAGAAGATTTTGCACAGCGCGGCTTTTGAATTTTACAATCTTTTTTTATAATAATCTTGTATTGAACGAACAACAAATACGATTTTGCGGCGAGGGAAACCTATGAGCAAACGAAAGATTGCATTTTTTCTGTCTTTGGTCTTTATAAGTTTCATCGTGATCTTTTATTTCTATCCCGTGCAGATTCCGCACCATTCAGAGCGGTATTATATTACTGTAATGTATGATGATATTGAAATTGATAACTTTGCCGCTCTTCCTGTAGGAACATCTGTGACGGCAGTTGTCGAGTGTTCTGACAACTACTTTGCTGATATTGACTCTGCAGTATTATCTTTGAAGTATTCAAGATGTATTCATACGCTCATTTCCGATTACTTGCCGAAATCAGAGCAGAATACGGATTCAGAATTGATTTTTTGTGAAACGGAGGATATAAGTGTTTTGTTGAACGGCACGGGCAATCATGTAGTTATAGATGGTGAGGTATATCGAATCAGCTCATCTTCTGATTTATATCATCTATATCAGTTATGTAAAGAGGCTGCAGATAATATAAACGCCGACCTTTAGTCTTTAAATCAAAAAGGAATTGATGAAAAAGAAAACAACGCGACAGAAGCCGCGTCGTTCCTCAAAAACACAATGCTTTCAGACTTTTTTGATTATAATGTTTTACGAACACCGCCCTCGGCGAGGGGCTTTTATTTTTTCATTCCGTCTATATATCCCTGCAGAATTATCTCCGCCGCAAGCGTATCTACGACACTGCGGCGGCGGTTTTTCGGCGTTCCCGAGGCATCCAATATCTCATACGCCTCGACTGTCGTGAGCCTTTCGTCGTAAAGCACGACATCAAGCCCCGTCGTCCCGCGCAGCATATCGGCGAACACCATCGTTTTTTTCGCCCGCTCACCGACGCTACCGTCCATATTGTACGGACAGCCGAGAACGATGAGGTCGGCGCCGTATTTTTTTGCAGCCGACGCAACGCGTTCAGCCGTCTTTTTCATTCCGACGGAGTGTATCGTCTCCACTCCGTGCGCAAAAAAGCCGTCCGACACGGCAATTCCCGTCCGTGCCTCTCCGAAATCAACTCCGAGATACCTTTTTTTGTCCGTCAAAGCGTTATTCCCCGCTCAGAAATAAATTCGTCTATTTCCTCCTCCGAGGGAATAGATTCTATCGCGCCCGGATGCATTACGGAGAGCGCCGAGGCGACCGCGGCATATTTCACGGCGCGCATGATGATTTTCGAGCGCGAATACTCCGTCGCCAACGCCGTCGTAAAGATGATTCCGACGGCACTCCTGTCTACCGTCGTCACGCTGTACGGCTGCACGATATTATAATACTTTCCGTCATAGAGGAACATTCCGCGCTCGCCCATTTTGATGACGTAATACGCCGCCTTGACAAACGACGAAAGCCTTATTACAGAGCGCAGACAGCTTTCGGTGCTTGACGGCGGTATTCCCGTAAACGTCTCAAGCTCGCGCTCGTCACAGGTGAATATCTCGCACGGAAACAGCTTTGAAAGCGGATAATCAGACCTCGCGGGAGAGCCGTCGATTACGAGCGGTATGTGCTTTTTCGCCGCATATTCGCTCACCGAAAAGGCGGTGCGCTCGGGAATTTCAAGCGTCATTATCGCAGTGTCCGGGAGAGACGTGAACGCATCCTCCGCGTCTGCCGACGACAAAAGCAGATTCGCGCCCGGATATGAAATCGTCCGGCGCTCACCCGAAGGGGTTGTCGCGACGGATTTCATTCCCGTGGATGCGCGCCGCTCCTGTGTGACAAACCGCGCGTCGATATTCATGTCGCGGCAGATTCCGCGGATGCGCTGTCCGCTCATGTCCGCGCCGACGCGGGCGGTCATAATCGCCTCGCCGCCGAACGCGGTGACGGAAAACGCCATTATAAAGCCGTCGCCGCCGGGCACGTAATCGTATGACGTTCCCGTCACCTCCTCGCCCGTCTCGGGGAAGCTTTCCGTCCGCTGTACAAAATCCATGCTCACGGGAGCAGCCGTTAAAATTCTCGGTTTCACGTCCGTATCCTCCAAAATAATATTTTTATCAAAACATATGTAAATTTTTATTGCCCGCTGTACCGCGAATCATAAAAGTGTGATATACTTATATCGAATTATATCGTGTCTGTGCGTCAGGCACAGAGAAAGGATGATATCCATCATGTTCGGAAAATCAAAGGCTGAAAAGGAGCTGAAGGCTCTGACACAGGAAATCGACGCGAATCTTTCAAACAATTACCGCGCGCCCGCTCAGGCGGCAAGAGTAAAATTCGGCGAGAGAATCGACGAAATGAAGGCAAACGGCGAAATTGACGAAAAAACCTATAAGAAGTGGAAGCTTATCTACGGCGAATACTGCGAAAAGATGGAGGGCTTCGGTCATTGATAAGTCGGGACTCTGTCCCGAACCCTGCCAAAGAAACTTTTTGCAAAAAGTTTCTTTGGATGTTTCAAAAACCTTCCGGCAGCACTCAATACTTTGTATTGAGTGCTGCTGAGGATTTTCGGGTTTGTACGGGGTGAAACCCCGATATAACTATTCCTCCGCCGTGAAATGCACGGTTACGCTGTCGCCGTCACGCCAGCCGCGCGTGAGATTCAGACCAGCGTACATAAGCGCCTCTCCCGAAAAGCGGTTGCCGAAATCATCGAGGTATGTCAGATTGGGGTCAAGCCCGCGGAGCTTCACAAAATAAACGGGTGCGATTCTTGCGTTGATTGCGACGAAGGTGAAAAGCGCCTCTTTTTTATTTTCCGTCACATATTCCCACGCAGCGACATCTCCCGTGGGCGGGATGAGGCGATAAAGCTCGCCGTCCATCACGATATGCGAAATTTTCTTGTATTTTTCAACCTGACGCTTTACCGTTTCCTTTTCGTCGTCCGTCATGCGGTTGAGATCAAGCTCGTATCCGAAAACGCCAGCCATAGCGACGTTTCCGCGCGTTTCAAGCTTTGATCTGCGTCCCGTCTGATGATTTGGCGACGCGGAAACGTGACAGCTCATCGTCGCCGCGGGGTATACAACAGACGTGCCGAGCTGAATCGAGATTCGCTCGACAGGGTCGGTGTCGTCGCTTGTCCAGTACTGCGGGAAATACGCGAGCATCGCGGGGTCATATCGCCCGCCGCCCGACGCGCAGCCCTCGAAAAGCACATTCGGGAACGCGGACGTTACCCTTTCAAGCACTGAATAAAGTCCGAGAACATATCTGTGGAATACCTCGCCCTGACGGTCGGTCGGGAGCGAGAGCGACGCCACCTCCGTCAGACAGCGGTTGAAATCCCACTTAACATATTCGATATTTGCCGATGAAAGCGTATTTGTCATGAAACCGACTATGTAATCGCACACCTCAGGGCGCGTCAGATCAAGCACATACTGCGAGCGCGAGATTGACATACCGCGTCCCTCCGTGTGAAGCGCCCAGTCGGGGTGCGCGCGGTAAAGGTCGCTGTCAGGGCATATCATTTCAGGCTCAAACCATATTCCGAATCTGACGCCGAGCGCATTTACGCGCGACACGAGCGATGGAAGCCCGCCTTTGAGCTTTTCCTCATTTGTGTACCAATCGCCGAGAGAGCGCCTGTCATCGTTGCGCTTTCCGAACCAGCCGTCATCCATGACGAGCATATCGATTCCGAGATCTGCCGCGTCCTTAGCGATTGACACAAGCTTGTCGTCGTCAAAATTGAAGTACGTAGCCTCCCAGTTGTTCACAATGACGGGGCGCGTTTTATGCTGCCAGACGCTCCCGCATATGTGATTTCTGAAAAGCTTATGAAACGCGCGGCTCATGCCGCCGATGCCGTTGTCGGAATATACGGTGAGCGCCTCGGGTGAATAAAATTCCTCGCCCGCTTCGAGCTTCCACTCAAAGCCGTCGGGCGATATTCCGAGCAGAATCCTTGTAAGCCCGAACGAGTCAAGCTCCGCTTTTATCGCGAAATTTCCGCTGTAAACGAGGCTGAAGCCGTAAGCCTCGCCGTACTCCTCCGTGCATTCGGGGGAAAGCAGCGCCGCAAAGGGATTATGATAATGTCCCGACGCGCCTCTCTTGCTCGAAAGCTCCGTTATCCCGTGAATGAGGCGGCGGCGCTCGGGGTGTCTCTCGCGTCCCCATGCGCCCCAGAGCCCGAGCATATCAAATTCGGGATGCGTGAAATCTACGCTCATCGACGCGATATTCTTGACGTACATATCGCCCTCGCCGCCGTTTTTCACCGAAACGCGGCGCGATATAACGGGGAGATTTCTGTAAGCCGTATAATAAAGCGTGACGAGAAGTCCCGTAACGTCGCGGCAGAGAATCTCAAGCGTGTCAGCCTCGTCGTCTTTTGCAAATGTCGAGGGTATACCGGGAATCGGACGCTTGCCCGCATAAATTTCATGCGAAACATAGCGCATATCGGTGACCGAATTTCCTGCGGGATTTTTCACCTCAAGTGCCGAAATTCTGAAATCCCCCGCGCCGAAGGTCGGATATTCCATCGCCGCCGTGTCGGCGGAAAACCAAGGGTCGGGATCGGACGAGCCGGGAACGGACGAATCCCTGCCGTCCCTCACGGTCAGCCTGTCAAGCTCATGCTCGTGAAGGAGATGACCGTACCATATGTGCCGCAAATACCCCGCTCCCGTGATTCTGAATATATACGAGCTTTCCGAGGTATCAAGCTTAAACGTCTTAGTGTCCGGGTAAAATGTAATCATTATCCACACTCCAAAATAAAGGTATTGCCGCTGGGCAACCGCCCTGCAGCCGCCCTGCGGTATTATTATACTATTTTCATTTCCCGATGTCAATGTGAAACGTGCGATTTTTTATCAAAGAAAAAGCAAAATGACGATTTTTGACCCCGAAAATTTCGCAGAAGAGGTCAAAAGTTCACAATTCACTATTGCATTCGGGCTTATTATCGTGTATAATAGATAGTATGGACTTCGATGCACCGAAGTAACGCGGTTTATTAAATTTTACATATACAGAAGTAAGGAGTTTTGGTAATGGCGGTCTACAAATCAAAGGACATACGCAACATTGCGCTTCTCGGACACGGCGGTTCGGGAAAAACATCTCTCGTCGAGGCGATGCTTTACGTCACGGGTGCGATTGACAGGATGGGAAAGACGACTGACGGAAACACCGTCAGCGACTACGACCCCGAGGAAATCAAGCGCGGCTATTCGCTTTCGGCATCGCTCGTTCCCGTTGAATCGAAGGGCGTGAAAATCAACGTCATCGACGCGCCGGGTTATCTTGAATTTGCCGGCGAGGTCAAGGCGTCTCTCGCCGCTGCCGACAGCGCGGTAATAGTCGTTGACGCGAAGGCGGGAGTAGAGGTCGGCACGGAGCTTGCATGGGACAACGCGACCTCTGTGAAAAAGCCGTGCGCGTTTTTCGTCAACAAATCCGACGACAACGAAGCGAATTTCAAGCGCGTGTTCGATGAGCTTCACAGCACGTTCGGAATGTCCGTATGCCCCGTTCTCGTCCCCGTAACGGGACACAAGGGAATGTTCGCAGATCTCATCGAGATGAAGGCTTACACATACGATCCCAAGAAGGGCACGGCGGCGGAATGCGCTATTCCCGATTCATTTGCCGACGAGGCGGAGGAATACAAAACGACGCTTTATGACGCGCTTTCGATGACAAGCGAGGAGATGATGGAGAAAATCCTCATGGAGGAGCCTATCTCACGCGAGGAGGCGTTTGAGGCGATTCACAGCGGCATTCTCGACGATTCGATAGTACCCGTTTACAGCGGCTCCGCCGTCAATCTCTGGAGCGTCACCACACTTATCGACGCGATAATCGGCTCGTTCCCGAATCCCGTAATCGCGGGCAAGGGAGCGGTTTCCGAGGAGGGCGAGCCTGCCGTATTCGCATACAAGACGGTAGCGGATTCCTTCGGCAAGCAGACGTTCTTCAAGGTGATGAGAGGAAATCTCGGGCGCGACACGGTGCTTAAAAACAGGGACACGGACGCGACGGAGAAATTCTCGCACATATATACGATGCGCGGCAAGAAGCAGACGGAGGTCGATGCGCTTTGCACGGGCGATCTTGGCATGATTTCAAAGCTTTCAAATACCGCGACGAACAACACGCTTTACGCGGGAGAAGAGGTAAGCTATCCGAAAATCGAGTTCCCGACGCCGTATCTCTCCCTTGCGATACAGCCCGCTTCAAAGGGCGACGAGGACAAGATTTCCGGCGGAATTTCGAGAATCCTTGAAGAAGACCTCACGCTCAAATATGAAAACAACGTCGAGACAAAGCAGATGCTCCTTTACGGTATGTCGGAAATTCACCTTGACGTTATAGTGTCGAAGCTCAAGAGCCGCTACGGCGTGTCCGTAACGCTCACGGAGCCGAAAATCGCATACAGGGAGACAATCAAGGGCAAGGCTTCCGTTCAGGGCAAGCACAAAAAGCAGTCGGGCGGCTCCGGTCAGTACGGAGACGTCAGAATCACCTTCAGCCATGGCGAGGAGGAGGGACTCACGTTCACGCAGTCAGTCGTCGGCGGAAACGTCCCGAAGCAGTATTATCCCGCAGTCGAGAAGGGGCTGCTTGAAGCTATGCAGCACGGCGTTCTGGCGGGCTACCCCGTCGTCAATCTCGCGGCAGATCTTTATGATGGCTCGTATCACCCCGTAGACAGCAACGAGATTTCGTTCAAGCTTGCGGCAAAGCTCGCGTACAAGACGGGACTTCCGCAGGCAAAGCCCGTTATACTTGAACCTGTGGGAAGCCTTAAGGTTTACGCTCCCGATTCGCTCGTGGGCGACATCATGGGCGATCTCAACAAGCGGCGCGGCAGAGTTCTCGGAATGAATCCGTGGGAAGGCAAGAAGGGATATACGTGCGTTGAGGCAGAGGTGCCGAAGGCGGAGATGGCGGATTACGTCGTTTCGCTTCGCGCGATGAGCCAGGGGCGCGGTCACTTCGATTACGAAATTATACGCTATGACGAGGTTCCCGCGAATCTCACGGCAAAAATCGTTGCCGACGCGAAAATCGAGGACGACGAATAACCTTTTGTCACCTACTGCGCATGATAAAAAAGCTTATTAACACAATATCCCTCGGGCACTTGCCCGAGGGATATTTGTATGATTTGCACTGTGATTTTCAGCGCCATCGGATATTTACGTGTCCCTGCCCGCAAGTTTATGTTTGCGTTTTTTCTTGATTTGTGTTATAATATTAGTGATAGCGCGGCGATGCCGCAGGAAAATAAAGTATGGAGAGAATCAAAAAGATGGAGTACAACTGCCCTTTAATTTATCAGCGCGCTGACCCGTGGGCGTATAAGCACACGGACGGATATTATTATTTCACAGGCTCAATTCCGACCTACGACAAAATCGGAATACGCCGTTCAAAGACTATAAACGGACTGTCGGACGCAGAGGAGCATATTATCTGGCATAAGCACGAGCATGGTCATATGGGGAATCACATATGGGCGCCCGAGCTTCACTTTCTTGACGGCGAATTTTACATTTACTTCGGCGCCGGCGACGCGGAGGACAAATGGGCGCTTCGTCCGTATATTCTCAAATGCGAGGGGAACGATCCGATTAACGACCCGTGGCGCGAGCTTGGAATGATTCAGCGCTCTGACGACGACCCGGCATCATTCTCGGGATTTTCGCTCGACGCGACGGTGCTTGTGCGCGGCGATGAGAAATACTACATCTGGGCGGAAAAGGTCGGCTTTGGCAGCGGGCTTCTCGTTTCAAATCTTTACATAGCGAAAATGGAAACGCCGTACAGGCTCGCGACACCGGGAATGCTGCTTACAACTCCCGATTACGACTGGGAGCGCGTGGGCTTCTGGGTTGATGAGGGACCTTCCGTTCTGATTCACGGCGGCAAAATCTACGTCGCGTTTTCGTCCTCGTCAACGGGCGCGTGCTACTGCATGGGGCTGATGGAGGCTGATTACGACGCCGATCTTCTCGACCGCAATTCATGGAAAAAATCGCGCTATCCCGTACTCAAAACAGACGAATCGATGGGGATATACGGTCCCGGTCACGGCAGCTTTACCGTCGCCGAGGACGGCGAGACGACGCTTTGCTTTTATCATGCGCGTCCCTACGAGAAAATCGTAGGCGACCCGCTTTATGATCCCAACCGCCACACACGCGTGATGGAGGTAAAATTTGACGAGGACGACAGACCCGTTTTTGATTTAAAACAATGACTGAAAGAAAACCCGATTTTGAAAAAAGATACACCTCGCTGAAGCGAAGGCTTTTTGAGCGCGCCTACTGCGATCTGAACGCCGAGCAGTTCCGCGCCGTCACATCAGTGACGGGTCCCCTGCTCGTTCTCGCGGGCGCCGGAAGCGGCAAGACGACAGTGCTTGTAAAGCGAATCGTACATATAATCAAGTACGGCACGGCGTATGAATCCGAATATGTGCCCGAGGACGCCGACGAAAACACGCTTATCCGCTTCGAGTACGCGCTCTCGGAAATGCAGCCACGCGAAATCGAGCGGCTTATTCTCGGCGGCTTTGCCGAAAATCCGTGTCCCACATGGGCGATTCTCGCGATAACCTTTACGAACAAGGTGGCAGGCGAAATCAAATCGCGTCTCGCCGCAGCGTTTCCCGAAGGCGAGCAGATCAACGGCAGCTCCACGTCCGACATCTGGGCGGGAACATTCCACTCCGTCTGTATGCGAATTCTGCGCCGATACGGGGATTATATCGGATGCCGGAGCGGATTCACGATTTACGACACCGACGACACAAAAAGGCTCATTTCTGAAAGCATGAAGGAGCTTCAGATTGACGAAAAGACGCTTCCTGTTCGGTCGGTGATGAATGAAATATCGCGCGCCAAGGATAAGCTTCTCTCGCCCGACGATTTTGCCGAGGCTGCGGGGGGAGATTTCAGACGCGGAAAAATCGCCGAGATATACAGGCAGTACGAGGCGCGGCTCGAAGCCTCAAACGCGCTTGATTTCGACGACATCATATTCAAAACGGTGAACCTGCTGCGCGATTTTCCCGACGTGAGAGAAAAATATAACCGTCAGTTCCGGTATGTTTCGGTTGACGAATATCAGGACACAAACCGCGCGCAGTTTGAGCTGACGAAGCTTCTGACGGGCAGTCACTCTAATCTGATGGTTGTCGGCGACGACGACCAGAGCATTTACAAATTCCGCGGCGCGACGATTGAGAACATTTTAAGCTTTGATAAATCGTTCGGCGACGCGAAAATCATCAAGCTCGAGCAGAATTACCGCTCGACGGCGAACATTCTGAACGCCGCAAACGCCGTAATCGGGCATAATTCCGAACGGCGCGGAAAAAAGCTCTGGACTGACCTCGGCGAGGGCGCGAAAATCACCTTCTCGGAGCTTTCCGACCAGAATGCCGAGGCAAGATACATAGCGGGCAAAATATCGTCTCTCGTGGAGGCGGGCGAGGCGTCGTACAGGGATATAGCGGTGCTTTACCGCATGAACGCGCAGTCGCAGCCTATCGAGGCTGCGTTCGCGAAGGCGGGAATCCCGTACCGTATGCTCGGCGGGCTTCGTTTTTACGACAGAAAGGAAATACGCGACGTTATCGCTTATCTTTCGGTTATTCTGAATCCGTCCGACACGATGAGGCTTTCGCGCATAATAAACGAGCCGAAGCGCAAAATCGGAATTACAGCCGTGAATGCGGCAAAGGACATCGCGGATGCCGAGGGAACATATCTTTACGACGTGCTGACGCGGGCAGATTCGTATACGGCGCTCAAGCGCTCCGCGCCCGCAATTGCCGAATTTGTGCGCATAATCGAGACGCTGCGCGAATTTTCGGAGAGCGCGTCCGTCGCCGAGACAATTGACCGCACGCTTGAGCTGACGGGCTACCGCGAAATGCTCGTTGCGGCAGGAGATGTCGAGCGCGACAGGCTTGAAAATATAGAGCAGCTTATTTCAAACGCCTACGAATACGACAGCGGCGAGAATCCGACGCTTCTCGGCTTTCTTGAGGACGCGGCGCTCGTCTCCGACATTGACAAATACGATGAAACGGCAGATGCCGTAGTCATGATGACGATTCACTCCGCGAAGGGGCTTGAATTTCCGTATGTGTTCCTGCCGGGGCTTGAGGACGGTATTTTCCCCGGAATGCAGTCGATTATGAGCATTTCCGACGGCGAAATCGAGGAGGAGCGCAGGCTTGCGTATGTGGCGATAACGCGGGCTAAGAAGCGCCTTTTCATCACGAAGGCGCATCAGCGTATGCTTTACGGGCAGTCGCGCTACAATCCGACCTCGCGCTTTGTCGGCGAGATACCGAAGGAGCTTATAGACGACGAGACAAGTCCCGACGCGGGCTACGGCGCGGGCGCGCCGCGCAGGCGTGAGACGTTCACGTTCGGAAATCAGAGAAAGGTGCCGACAAAGGAAAAATATCCGCAGGGCGCGGGTGTGAAGGTCGATTTAACTCCCGGAAAAACGACGCCTGCCGAGGTATTCGCCGTCGGAGACGCGGTGAGACACATGAAATTCGGGCGCGGCGAGATTATTTCCGTCACCGAGGTCGGCGGAGACTATATGTACGAGATAATATTCGACGAGGTGGGCACAAAAAAGCTCATGGCGTCGTATGCCCGCTTGAAGCGAGCGGACACAGAGCCGAATCAGGCGTAACGTCATATTCATAAAAACAAGAAAATCCCCCGAGAGTTGAAGCCTTGTTCACTCTCGGGGGATAAGCTTATTTTTTTTTGTGCGCCGTCTACTCGGTGTCCACCTCGTCCTCGATATTATAGGCGACAAACGATGTCATCTCTGTCGAGTTTCCCGCCTCGTCCGTCAATACGACTGTGACGTATCTGTCCTCGGTCGAATTTATGAAATCGTATTCCTCGGCGAATGTCACTGTGACGTTTGTGGCATCGACAATATTTGCGACAAAGGCGCTTGCCGAGGGATTCACGCCCGCAGACGTAATGTGAACTGTGACCGGCGTCGCCGTCGGCGCGACAGTGTCCACAAGCGTAAGCGTACATTCGTAGAGCGTCGTGTCGGCGTAAATTCCCACGGTGTACGTGCCAAGATCGTCAAAAAGCTCCGCATACGTACTGTCCGTCGTATCGTCGGATTCCGTATCGGACGACGTGTCCGTGACCGTATCATCCTCGGCGAACGTGAATGTCATGCCCTCGGGCGCAATTTCGGTATTGACGAATGTTTCGGGCGTTATTTCCGTGCCGATTTCGACGGTAATCGTCTCGTAAATATACGAGCGCACCGTATATGTACCTCTCACCGACGCGGTGTTTCCGTCCGAATCCGTCACCGAAAGCTTCGCCGAATGCGCGCCGGGGGTGTATGTATCAGGCTCCTCCTCAAATTCGGCTGTGTACGTCGTGCCTGCAAATTCGGACACGAAAAGAAAATCATCTGCCGAAAGTGTCTCGCCCGGATTTATTATAGGCGAGCGAAGCGAATATGTTGACAGCGTTTCGCATTCCCCGCCGCATCCGACAAGCGCCAGAGCCGCCGCGAGCAGCAAAACTGCAAGCCGTGCCGTATTCAGTAAAACCCGCATCCGATTCAATACTCCTTTGCCATATCGCGATTTTTTTAGTCAGACCGCCGCGCCGTGAGGAAAGAGATTGTCAGGCGATGACGTCCGACGCCTTCTTTTCGAGCGGCAGGCAGGATTCGTAGCGCTTGATGAAGGTACGGAAGCCCTCAACATCGCGCGGATTCGGCGCAAGCGTCGTCCCTTCCTCGCCGCAGAACACCTTGTTCGCGAGGAAATCGCGCAGCGTTTCGCCCTCATCCTTGTTTATGAGATACGACGCGAGAAGAGCCATTCCCCAAGGACCGCCCTCTCCCGCAGTTTTCATCACCGAAACGGGCGTATTTATCGCAGCGGCAAGATAGCTCTGACCGACGCGCTCCGTTTTGAAAAGTCCGCCGTGTCCGTAAATCATATCGACCTTGACGTTTTCACGCTCAAAGAGAATATCAAGTCCCATTTTAAGCGCTCCGAGCGTCGAGAAAAGCACCGTGCGCGAGAAATTCGCAAAGGTGAAATTCGCATCCGACGCGCGAACTATGAGCGGACGCCCCGAATCGACGCCCGTGACGTGCTCGCCCGAAAGATAGCCGTAGGACATCATGCCGCCGCAGTCGGGGTCTCCCTTCTCGGATTCAAAGTAGAATATATCGTAAAGCTTCCATTTGGGAATTTCGCATCCGGCGCGTTCAAGCACCTCTGCGAGCATATCTATCCAGCCGTTGAGGTCGGAGGTGCAGTTATTGCAGTGTACCATCGCGACAAGCTCTCCCGTCGGCGTCGTCACAACGTCGATTTCGGGATAATAATCATGCAGCGGATGTTCAAGCACTATCATCGCAAAGACGGACGTTCCCGCGGACACGTTGCCCGTGCGCTCGGATACGCTGTTTGTAGCAGCCATTCCCGTTCCAGCGTCACCCTCGGGCGGCGCGAGCGGTATTCCAGCCTCAAGATTCCCCGACGGGTCGAGAAGCTTTGCGCCCTCCTCGGTAAGGCAGCCGGCATCGCACCCTGCCGAAACGGCTGTGGGGATAATCTCCTCAAGCTTCCAGGGATACCCCTTGTACGCGATAAGAGCCTCGAATTTCTCCATCATCGCGCGGTCGTAATTTTTCGTTTCGGGATCTATCGGGAACACACCAGACGCGTCACCGATGCCGAGAACGAATTTTCCCGTGAGCCGCCAGTGAATGTATCCCGCGAGCGTCGTCATGTAGCGGATTTCAGGTACGTGCTTCTCGCCGTTCAGTATCGCCTGATAAAGGTGCGAAATGCTCCAGCGCTGCGGAATATTGAACGAAAATTCACGCGAGAGCGTCGCGGACGCCTCTCCCGTAATCGTGTTTCGCCATGTGCGGAACGGAACGAGCAGATTTTCGTCCTTGTCAAAGACGAGGTACCCGTGCATCATTGCAGAAAAGCCGATTGCGCCGACCTTTTTGAGCGTCACGCCGTATTCGCTCTTCACCGCCGCCGCAAGCTTCGCATAGCTGTCACGCACGCCTTCCCAGATGTCATCAAGGCTGTACGTCCAGATTCCGTTTTCGAGCTTATTTTCCCAGTCATGCGAGCCGGAAACTATAGGCGCAAAATCACGTCCGATAAGCACCGATTTGATTCGCGTCGAGCCAAGCTCAATTCCGATAACAGCCTCTCCGTTTTCTATGGCGGATTTGATTTCTTCATGAGTCATGATAACTGCCTCCATTGCAGTATAGATTTTATAATATGATACCACATTCCGATGAAATCCGCAAGTACTTTTTGTAAATTCGCTTATGTGATGAGACACTTACGGAGGCTTTCGCACATAAGCTGAGCTTTCTCAAAATAATTTGACAAAGCAGCGGGCATATGCTATAATAAGACATTGAGAAATGGGCACAGCCCATTTCTCAAGTCTATGAATATGATTTCAAATCATAGATTTGAAGACGTTCCATTGTGCCCCTTCGGTTCACAATGGAAGTCGTCAATATTCACGGGTACACTGCCCGATATGATGTAATAACATTGAACAACAAGGCATAGCCCTGTTGTTCAAGTTAGATGAATAAATTTTTCAAAACACAAAGCATGGTGGATTTTATGGACTACAATTATTTATCCGAGCTGCTTTTTCCCGACGTAAAAATGACGGCGAAGGAGCTTGAAGCGAAATATCCCGAAAGAAATCTCCCCGACGGGGCTGTCGTGGCGCGATTCGCCCCCAGTCCGACGGGATTTGTCCATTTCGGCGGATTTTTCCCTGTCATGGCGGGGGAACGTCTCGCGCACAGGTCAGGCGGCGTTTTTTATCTTCGGATTGAGGATACGGATTCTCGCCGCGAGGTCGAGGGCGCGGCTGACGCGCTCGTCCGCACGCTGTCGCACTACGGCGTCGAATTTGACGAGGGAGAGACGGCAACGGGAGAGGTTGGAGCCTACGGTCCCTACAGGCAGAGCCGCCGCGTCGATATTTATCACGTTTTTGCGAAGCTTCTCGTCGCGTCCGGAAGGGCGTATCCCGTATTTTCGACTGACGAGGAGCTTGATGCGATAAACACAGCCGACAAAAAGGCTGAAATCAAATCAGTCGATTGGGAGCGCGACGCAGAGGCGAGGCGCGAGGCGATGTTAAAGCAGCGCGAGTTTACAGTCGAGTACGTCGAGCGCGAGCTTGCTGCGGGACACAAATTCGCCCTTTACGTTCTGGCGGACGGCGACGGCGAGAGAAAAATCAAATTCACAGACCTTGTGCGCGGCGCGCTTCTGCTTCCCGAAAACGACGAGGATTTCGTGCTTCTGAAATCCGACGGCGTTCCGACGTATCATTTCGCGCACGTCGTCGATGATCATCTCATGAGAACGACGCACGTCATAAGGGGCGAGGAATGGCTGCCGAGCCTGCCGAAGCACCTGATGCTCTTCCGCTATCTCGGATGGCGCGCGCCGAAATATATGCACATCTCGCAGCTCATGAAGCTTGACCCCGACGGGAGCAAAAAGAAGCTTTCAAAGCGCGACATGGGCGCGAACATGGACGATTACAAGCGTCTCGGGTATGATCCCGCGGCTGTAACGGAGTACGTTATGACGCTTCTCAATTCAAATTACGAGGAATGGCGCGCGCAGAACCGCGACAAATCGTACCGCGATTTCCCGTTCAGCGTAAAGAAAATGAGCGTGTCGGGCTGCCTTTTCGATATAAAAAAGCTTGACGACGTTTCGCGCGAGGTCGTCTCACGTATGTCGTCCGATTATATCTACAGTGCACTCACAGAGTGGGCGGGCGAATATCGCCCGGATTTCGCGTCCCTTCTTTCAGGCGACGAGAATTTCGCGAAGGCGATAATCTCAATCGGGCGCGGCGGCAAAAAGCCGCGCAAGGACTACGGCACATGGGTCGAGCTTGTCGATTTCATGTCGATGTTTTACGATGAGACGTTCCGCATTTCCGACAAATATCCCGAGGGAACGGATATAGGCGACGTGATATCCGTAATTGACGCATTTGCTGCCTCATACGACGAGGGCGACGACATGAACGCATGGTTTGAGAAAATCAAGAAAATCGGCGCGCCGCTCGGCTACTGTCCCGACATGAAGGAATACCGCGCGAACCCCGACGCATACAAGGGGAGCATCGCCGACGTGAGCATGATGCTCCGCGTCGCCGTGACGGGACGGCTCAATTCTCCCGACCTTTACACGTTTATGCACATTATAGGAAAAAATGCGGTTATTTTACGCTTATCGTCAATGAAAGCGGCAATATCAAGTGTAAACCCGGAGGTGTGACATGGGTAACAGCGAAAATTTTATTCACGAGGCGATTGACGCCGACATCGCGGCGGGAAAATATACTCCCGACGAAATTCACACGCGCTTTCCGCCCGAGCCGAACGGCTATCTTCACATCGGGCACTGCAAGGCGCTCATAATCGATTTCGGCACAGCGAAAAAGTACGGCGGCAGGTGCAATCTGCGCATGGACGACACGAATCCGACAAAGGAGGACACCGAGTACGTCGATGCGATAAAAGAGGATATACACTGGCTCGGATTTGACTGGGAGGACAGATTTTATTACGGCTCGGACTATTTCGAAAAGACCTACGAGCTTGCTTGTCATCTCATCGAGGACGGGTATGCATACGTCTGCGAGCTTTCCGCGGAGGAATTCGCGAGCTACCGCGGCGACCTCACGCACCCGGCGGTATCGCCCTACCGCGACAGACCGAAGGAAGAAAGCCTCGATCTTTTCCGCCGCATGAGGGCAGGCGAATTTCCCGAGGGAAAATACACGCTTCGCGCGAAAATCGACCTTGAATCGGGAAATTTCAATCTTCGCGACCCCGTGCTTTACAGAATACGCTATATCAGTCATCATAGGCAGGGGACGAGCTGGTGCATTTTCCCGATGTACGACCTCGCGCATCCGATACAGGATTTCATCGAGGGCGTTACTCACTCGCTCTGCTCGCTCGAATATGAAATTCACCGCCCGCTTTACGACTGGGTAATCGAGCATACCGCGCCGTACATGGACACGACCGTTATCCCGCGTCAGATAGAGTTCGCGCGCCTGAATCTCACCTACACCGTCATGTCAAAGCGCTTTCTGCGCTATCTTGTCGAAAACGAAATCGTTGACGGCTGGGACGACCCGCGAATGCCCACGCTCTGCGGGCTTCGCAGACGCGGCTACACGCCCGCATCGATACTCGATTTCATCGACCGCGTCGGCGTTGCAAAGGTTGACAGCATGGCGGAGCTTGAGCTGCTCGAACACTGCGTGCGCGAGGATTTGTCCGCCAAGGCGACAAGAAGAATTGCCGTAATCGACCCGCTTCGCGTTGTCATTGACAATTTCCCTGACGATAAAATTGAGCATTTCGAGCTTCCGAACAATCCGCTTGACGAGAGCGCCGGCACAAGGCGCGTCGCGTTCACCCGCGAGATTTATATTGAGCGCGGGGATTTCAGCCTCACGCCGCCGCCGAAGTTTTATAGGCTCAAGCCCGACGGCGAGGTGCGCCTGATGGGGAGCTATATCATAAAATACGTCTCGTGCGAGACTGACGAGGACGGAAATGTCGCCGCCGTACACTGCACGGCGGATCTTATAACGGGATGCGGTATGCCCGAGGACGGCAGAAAGATAAAGGGGACAATTCACTGGGTTTCCGTTCCCGAATCAGTCGCCGCCGACGTGATATACTACGATAAGCTCTTCGATACGCGCAACATGAACGAGATTCCGTCAGAGGAATATGTAAATCACATAAATCCTGACTCCGCCGTGAAGCACACGGGCTGCCGGCTCGAAAAATCGCTTGAAAACGACACGAGCAATGAAAGGTACCAGTTTGTGAGAAACGGATACTTTGTCCGCGACACGAAAAAGCCGAACACATATAACCGCGTTGTGGGTCTGAAGGACGGATACAAAAAGTAAGCGCGGCGGGACTCAGAATTTACATTTTGCGCTTGACATTCCGCGCATTATATGATAGATTAATGTATGAATCATAGATTCAAAGACATTACATGATGAATCATAGATTCATCATGTAAGTCTGTCAAATATTCGCTGCAAGCAGCGAATATTTGCGAGTCAGCGTTCTATTTGTAATTTAATATAATAAAGGCTATGACACGGAGGAGTACAAGACATTCCGATACGAATCAAAGATTCGTATCGGAAGTCGATGAATATTTTTTCAAATCACAGACTTGAAAAAATATTCACGGTGCAGTGCAATATTTGTGGTGCAGTGCACCATGCAGTGCAATTTTCACGGGCAAAGCGAATCGGAGACGGTGAAAGTCCGATGCCGTGATGTCTTGGAAGGTCGCCGCCGAGCCCTGCGGGTGAAAATAAAGTAGTCCGCAGCGTGTGTGAGCGTTAATCACGAAAGAGAGTGCGGCGTTTTTTTGCGCCGCAAATTCAGGTGGTACCGCGCGTCCGCGTCCTGTTTTCGGGGCGCGGATTTTGTTTTTTGCGATAATTTTTTATTTGGAGGAAAGTATAATGCGAAAGGAACTTCCGAAATCATATTCTCCGCGGGATTTTGAGGAGAGACTGTACGCCGAATGGAGCGAAAAGGGATATTTCGCGCCGTCGGAGGAAAGGCGTGGCAAGCCCAGATTTTCAATCGTCATGCCGCCGCCGAACATCACAGGGCAGCTTCACATGGGACACGCGCTCGACAACACGCTTCAGGATATTCTGACGCGCTACTACAGAATGCGCGGATACGACACGCTCTGGGTACCCGGAACGGATCACGCATCGATTGCGACGGAGGCGAAAATCGTCGAGAAGATGCGAGAGGAGGGACTGACAAAGGAGGATATAGGGCGCGAGAAATTTCTTGACCGCGCTTGGGAATGGCGGCGCCTTTACGGGGGCAAAATCACACAGCAGCTTCGCAAAATCGGCTCGTCGTGCGATTGGAGCCGCGAGAGATTCACGCTTGACGAGGGCTGCTCGCGCGCCGTGCGCGAGGTGTTCTGCCGCCTTTACGAAAAGGGGCTGATTTACCGCGGCGAGAGAATCATAAACTGGTGTCCGCACTGCAAAACGTCTATTTCAAATGCCGAGGTCAATTACGAGGAGCAGCACGGTCATTTCTGGCACATCCGCTATCCGCTCGTGGGCGGCGGCGGATATGTCGAGGTCGCGACGACAAGACCCGAAACGCTTCTCGGAGATACCGCCGTCGCCGTCAATCCCGAGGACGAGCGATACAAATCCCTTATAGGACAGTACTGCGTGCTTCCGCTTGTCGGACGCCGCATCCCGATTGTAGCCGATGAGCACGCAAAGCTCGACAAGGGAACGGGCTGCGTGAAAATTACGCCCGCGCACGACCCGAACGACTTCGAGGTCGGAAGGAGGTGTCATCTTCCGATGGAGGTCATGCTCACCGAGGACGCGAAGATAACGGATAATTACCCGAAATACGCTGGAATGGACAGATACGAGGCAAGACGCGCCATCGTGCATGACCTTGAGGAGGGCGGATACCTTGTCGGAATCGAAAATCTGACGCACGAGGTCGGCACCTGCTACCGCTGCGGAACGACAATCGAGCCGATGGTGAGCCTTCAGTGGTTCGTTAAGATGGAGCCGCTTGCAAAGCCCGCGATTGAAGCCGTCCGTTCGGGCAAGACGAAATTCATTCCCGAAAGATTTGAAAAGAACTATTTCAACTGGATGGAGAACACGCAGGACTGGTGCATATCGCGTCAGCTCTGGTGGGGACACAGAATACCCGTATTCTACTGCGACGAGTGTGGGGAGATGACGGTGACGGCGGAAGAGAGCGCAAAATGCCCCGTCTGCGGACGTGAAATGCGTCAGGATCCCGACACGCTCGACACATGGTTCTCATCTGCGCTCTGGCCGTTCTCAACTCTCGGCTGGCCTGACAAAACAGACGACCTTGAGCGCTTCTATCCGACGACAACCCTCGTCACCGGGTACGACATCATCACCTTCTGGGTGTCGAGAATGATATTCTCGGGGCTTGAGTACACGGGCAAATCGCCGTTTGAAACGGTGCTTATCCACGGGCTGGTGCGCGATGCCGAGGGGCGCAAAATGTCGAAATCGCTCGGAAACGGAATCGACCCGCTTGAAATAATCGACAAATACGGCGCCGACGCCCTTAGATTTTCGCTCGTCACGGGAAATTCCCCCGGAAACGACATGAGATTTTCGGACGAGAAAATCGAGGCGGCGAGAAATTTTGCAAACAAGCTCTGGAACGCGGCGCGGTTCATGCTTCTGAATCTCGATATCGAGAAAATCGAAAAGCCTGACCCGTCATCCCTCGCGCAAAAGGACAAGTGGATTCTGACAAAATACGAAAAGACTATCGGGGATGTCATATCCGCGACTGAAAGATACGAGCTTGGCGCGGCGCTCTCGAATCTCTACGATTTTGTGTGGGATATATTCTGCGACTGGTATATCGAGCTTTCAAAGCCGTCCCTCTCGTCCGCGTCACGGGAAACGGTGACCGGCGCGCGCGAGAATGCCGTGACGCAGAACACGATTGCGTATGTGCTGACGGGAACGCTCAAAATGCTTCACCCGTTCATCCCGTTCATAACAGAGGAAATTTTCACCTCTATGCCGCGCCTTGAAGGAGACGCCGAGTCGATAATGGTATCGCCCTATCCCGAATACGAGGAGGAGCTTGTGTTCGCCGACGCCGAGTCCGAGATTGACGCCGTAGTCGAGGTAATAACGGCGATACGCTCGCGCCGCGCGGAAATGAATGTTCCGCCGTCAAAAAAGACGCATATTTATTTTGTAACGCCGACGCCGGAGCTTTTCGGGGATGAGACGAGACAGTTTTTCGTGAAGCTCGCCTCCGCATCCGAGACAAGCGTGCGAAATTCCGCGCCCGACGGCTCGTTTGTGCAGATTGTGACGGCATTCGCGACGGTTTATATTCCCACAGGTGAGCTTATCGACGTCGAAGCCGAGAAAAAGCGCCTTTCGACCGAACTTGAAGCGACCGAGGCAAACATAAAGAGGCTCGAAGCGAAGCTTTCAAACGAGGGATTTCTCTCAAAAGCGCCCGCGAAGGTCGTGGAGGGCGAGCGTGAGAAGCTTGCTCACGCCGAAAGCGTAAAGCAGGGACTTCTGGACGCGCTTTCTGAAATTTCCGATATAAAATAATCCCGCGCTCCTGCGGCAAAAAAATACGGACTCAGACCGAGTCCGTATTTTTTATGATGCTTATTGTGTGCGTTTCTATGCTTATGTCCACTTTGCGGTGAGCGTGAGATTCGACGTCACCGGCATATCGAAGCAGTATTCGGCGCTGCCGTTATACCAGCCCACGAATGTGTAGCCGTCGCGCGCCGGAGCTGTCGGCTCCGCCGCCGTGCTGCCCGAATCGACCGTCTGCGATGAAACCGCGCTGCCGCCGTTTGAATCAAACGTCACAGTTTACTCGGACGCCGCCGTGCCGCTGTCCACTTCCTCCCACTGCGCGTAGAGCGCGAAGCTTTCCGTCACAGCAGTCGAGAAGTCGTAAGGCTCGCTCGCGTTAGTAACGAGATACCAGCCGAGGAACGTGTAGCCGTCGCGCGTCGGCTCGTCAGGCTCCGTAACAGTCAGACCGTAGCGAACCGTCTGACTTGAGGGCGCCGTGCCGCCGCTGTAGGAGAGATTGAACGATACCGTGTATGTGCTGACCAGCCACTGCGCGTAAAGTGTGACATCCTCAGTCACAGCCGTCGAGAAATCATATAACGTGCCGCTGTCCGACGCGCTTGTGTACCAGCCGAGGAACGTGCAGCCCGTGAGCGTCGGAGCTGTCGGCTCCGTCGCGCATTCGCCCTCCTCAACAGTCTGATCTGACGGGACGTTGGATGCGCCCGAAAGCATATACGGATAGTTCATGTTAAACGATACCGTGTACGTCGAGGCAGTTTCCTCAGTCCAGTGCGCGTAAAGGGTAATATCGTCCGTTACAGTCGTCGAGAAGCTGTACGCGGAGCCGCCCGATGCGCTCGTGTACCAGCCGGCGAACGTGTAGCCGTCGCGTGTCGGGGAAGTGGGAGCCGTAGCGGTCGAGCCGTAGCTTACGCTCTGGCTTGTCGGCGCTCCCGTCGCACCGTCGTAATTGAGGTCAAACGATACAGTGTAGACGTTAGCCGACCAGTGCGCGTAAAGGGTCAGATCCGAGGTGACGGAGGACGAGAAATCGTACACCGTATTGCCCGTCATGCTCGTATACCAGCCGGTGAATGTATATCCCGTGCGCGTCGG
>JAJQCT010000011.1:135685-199886 GCA_021202555.1 Clostridiales bacterium | reverse complement strand
GTATATCCCGTGCGCGTCGGAGATGTAGGCGTCGTCGCCGTCGAGCCGCTCGCCACAACCTGATTCGCGGGAGCGCCCGTCGCGCCGTCATAATTGAGATTGAACGACACCGTGTAATACGTCGTCGTGCCGTTGTCAGCGGTTGTAACGTCCGCGGTCGTAGTGTCATCCGCGGTCGTTGTATCATCAGCGGCTGTGGTGTCATCCGCGCCGGTTGTGTCATCTACTCCTGTAGTGTCATCCGCGCCGGTAGTGTCACCTTCTCCCGTTGTGTCGTCAGCGTATGACGAGTCATCCGCGACTGTAGTATCGTCGTCGGTTGTCGTCACATCGACTACATTGCCGGAGCCGCTCATGTTCGACGTTTCATCATCGTTTCCGCCGCCGCGCCCCGATATAAAAATTATCAGGAATATTATGAGCAGAATCGCCGCGACGCCGAGAAGTATGTAAATATAAAGCAGGCGATGCTTATCCATGTCGGAATGACCGACCTCGCCCTCGTCAAACTCTCTCGGGCGATGTCCGCCGCCGCCATATCCGCCCGATGACACCGCTGCTCCCGCAGCGCCCGCTCCCGCAGCGCTCGCGGCGGATGCCGCGCCTACAGCGCCGTAAATGCTCATAGCCTCGTTGTCAAGCGTATTTTCAAAATTCAGACCGTCAAACGAAAGACCGTCGGTCGGGGGAGGAGTGACATCCTCCGCGGCATTTGCTGCATTCGCTGCATTCGCAGCGCTGCTCGCCTCAAGCGCCGAAAGCGCCGCCGCGATAAGCGGATCGTCGGGATTCACATCAACATTGTTGTTTCCGTATCCCGCGCCGCCCTGCGCGCCGCCCGAAATTTCGATGTCGCCGTCATCACCTGTGACGACAGAGCTGTTTTTGCCAAGCGGCTCGTCCGCCGCGTCAATATCATTGATAACAGCCGCGGTGGCAGCCGCAGCGGATGCGGCGTGCTTTTCATCGTATCTTGTACAGCATTTTTCAATGTATTTCAGAGCGTCCTCAGAAAATCCCTGCGCGCGGAGCTTGCCCACGTTCAGCTCGTAAAGCTTCATCGCGGGTGTCGGGCTCTTCGACACGAATTTCAGAAAGGGCGATACCTTTGAAAGACAATCATCGCAAAAAATTTTATTTTTTCCCTCGCCGCTGATTTCACAGCCGCAGTTCAAGCAATTCTTTGACAAATAAGTTACCTCCGGAAGATAAGTTTGTCGGACAGAATCCTTCTTAGCATATATTATCACTTGACGAGAAAAAAGTCAAGTATAAATATCAAATCGCGTATTTTCTTATGTCCGTTGCAGATTATGCGCAAAAATCGGTCGGTATCGTCAAAATACCGCGAATGTTGGCGAATAACCCGAGCTTCACGCGTATTTCTCGCCACAAAATGAAGCAAAAATTCGCTTTCATTTTGTGAAAATCGATTGAAAATAAACTTTTAATTTTCAGCAAATGACATTTTCACGTCATTCAATATCTTTTGAGGAAGACTATACCCATGCTGAAAAAATCGGGGCGAATCCCACCGTCAATGGAGACGGGAGGGATTGACACAGGGATACCCTGTTATATTTTTGACACAGGTGAGCATTCAAAAACGAAAAATTCCCCGTCCGACAGCCTTTTTGCCGCAAGCGCGGCATCGCCCGCCTTTTCAAATACGCCGAAAACGGACGAGCCCGAGCCGCTCATAAGCGAAAACGCAGCGCCGCATTCATTCATAATGCGCTTAGCCTTGAAAATATTCGATTCGGGCGGAATTATCAGCTCGAACATATTGTAAGCGCACTCCGAAAGCGACGCCAAATCGCCCGCCTCAAGCGCTGATACTGCGCTTTTCAGCGTCGGATATGCCGGAATTTCGGGAAGCTCATCGATTTTTCGGTATGCTCCCGAGGTGGAAATTCCCTCATTCGGGCGGCAGATGACAATGCTTGCATCCGGCAGCGGCGCCGCCGGCGACAAAATCTCGCCGATTCCGCGAACAGTCATCGACCCGCCGTGAAGGCAGAACGGAACGTCCGCGCCGAGCGATTTTCCTATCGCATCAAGCCCACCCGACGAAAACGCGTGACCCGATATGATATTGAGCGCCCGAAGAACTGCCGCGCAGTCGGACGAGCCGCCCGCAAGCCCGGCGGAGGTGGGTATTCGCTTTTCGAGAAAAATACTGACGCTTGGCGGCGTCGTCCCGAATCCGCCCGCGCGGAAAAATGCGTCGGCGGCACGATAGGCGAGATTCGATTCTCCGCAGTCAAGCTCGCCGCTGTCCGAGGCGACAAAAATATTGCCGTCCCCCGCCTCCGTAGTCACGGTCACGGTGTCGTGAAGCGACACGGTGTGCATTATGCTTTCGATATTGTGATAGCCGTCCTCGCGCCGTTCCTTCACGGATAAATAAAGATTTATTTTCGCGTATGCGGGAAGCGTAATCCGCAAATCAAAGCTCACCTCGCCTTCAATTCATTTTTTTGCGTACAATAAGCAAAAGGAACACCCATTGGGTGTTCCCTGCCGCGTTTGAAACACAAACCTAAGCTGGTGGTCAGATTTGAACTGACGACCTATTGATTACGAATCAATTGCGCTACCACTGCGCCACACCAGCGAACTGCCGCCTTCATCCCGCCGCGTTATATATTATACAGCGTTCTTTTCCGTTTGTCAAGTGTTTTTCAAAAAAAATTTTTGCGGCTGTTCATTTTACATAAGTTAGGATAATCTTTCAAATAATCACGTCCTCATTATCCCGCGTATCAGCTCTGCGCACTTTTCACGGCGGGCGGCGTCATGCAGCCATTTTGTCATCGCGCGCACATTCGGGTACTGAAACAAATCCGCAATTTTCTCGTAGCAGGGCAAAAGCCGCGATTCCGTTTCGTTCATGACGTAATGACGGAAAATCACGTCCAGAAGCTCCGCCTGAGCCGCTCTCATTTTATTTATCATATCGGGGACTGCGGAGGCGTCAAACTCGTCCTCCGCAGGGAACCAGTTCGTCTCGTTTGCAAAGACATTTATATTCACGTCTGTGCCTGAGAGATTGAAATCGATAAGCCCCTTGAAATTTCCGTCCTCGCAAAGCAGATTTGAGCTGTTGAGGTCCCCCTGAAAGACGCACCGCGGAAGGGACGCAAAGTCCCCGAGTATTTCCTCTCTCATTTTCAGATTAAAATCGGCGACCTCGCGCGACAGCTCGTCATATCCGACCTCGCTTGCCGCCGATACGAGCATATCCGCATTCTCCTGCTTTTCGTCAACGTCCGTGTCAAACATGGAAAGGTCAATAATCGACCACATGGAGTGCGCCTTTACAAGGTCAATGTTTGTGTACCTTGAAGCCAGAACGCCCAGATGCTCAACAGTCTTCGCACGGTCAAGCTCCTCACCGTCCCGACATACGGGATATTTTGCGTATTCCTCGGCATAGCAGATATAGTTCTTGCCGCCGTGAGTCCAAGAAACGGACAAATCCCCGCCGCACGTTTTAATCAGTGCGGGACAGTAAACGCCGATATCGTTATAGCGCGATATGAGGCGCGATATTTCATGAAGTCTCTCATCGCTCATGCATGAGACTGAGTTTATCTTCAGCACAAACGCGCCCTCAAAAATAAAGTTCCACCGAACGTCATCCTCGCCACGCGAGGTGTCGGCAAAGTCAGTGAGCTTTCTTTAAGATGCCGCCTCATCAAGGTCGAAGCGCGAGACAATTTCCGAAAGCTCCGAGGTCTCAATCGGTATATTCATATAATTCTCCAAGTGTTTTGTGAATGTACGGGTGCGGCTTTGCCAGGCATATACCCGTGCTTATCAAAGCCCTGCGCGGGAAATTTTCCCGTACAGGGCTTTGTTTTTTAAGATTCGTCCGACTCTCCTCTTAAATCAATCCTTTTTATCTTTCCGCTTATCGTTTTCGGAAGCGCATCCCTGAATTCAATCGAGCGAACCCATTTGTATTCAGCCATCTTCGAGTTGCAGAATTCCGTAATCTCACGCTCGAGCTTGCGCGACGGCTCGTACCCGGGAGCGGGGACGATAAAAGCCTTAATCGCCTGACCGCGGAATTTGTCGGGTACGCCTATGACGCTGCACTCCATCACTGCGGGATGCTCCATCAACACATTTTCAACCTCGTAGGGTCCGACGCGGAATCCGCTCGTCTTGATTATGTCGTCAAATCTGCCGTGGAACCAGTAATATCCGTCCTCATCGCGCCAAGCCGCGTCGCCCGTGTGATATACCTCGTTCGCCCACACCTCGGAGTAAAGCCCGTCGTTTTCAAGATAGCGTGTGAAAAGTCCGCACTGCTTGCCCTCCTTCGGGGGAATGACGACAATTTCGCCGATTTCGCCGACCTCCGGCTCCGAGCCGTCGCTTTTCATGAGGCGAATGTTGTAAAACGGCGACGGAAGTCCAAGCGCACCGTCCTTTGACGGGTATCCGCGGAAATTCGCCGTGAGAAGCGTCGTCTCCGTCTGACCGTAGCCCTCGCGAAGGCAAAGTCCCGTTTTTTCCTCGAATATATGGAACACCTCGGGGCTGAGCATCTCACCCGCCGTTGCGGCGTATTTCAAACTCGGCATTTCGGGAATTTCCTTGCGCACCAAGTATCTGTAGACCGTGGCAGGCGCGCAGAATGACGTGACACCGTATTTGTTTATTATCCCGATAAGCTGCTGCGGGTTGAAATTATCGAAATCATACACCATCACGGCGCTGCCGACAAGCCACTGACCGTAGATTTTGCCCCACGAGGCTTTGCCCCAGCCCGTTTCGGAAATCGTAAAATGAAGTCCGCCGTCCTCCGCCTGCTGCCAGTATTTCGCCGTCACGATATGCGCGAGCGGATACGTGAAATCATGCACGACCCCCTTCGGGTATCCCGTCGTCCCCGACGTGAAATACATCAGCATCGGATCGGTCGCGAGCGTTTCGCGGCGCGGGAATACGTCACCTGACGTCTCCGCGCGCTTTGTCAGATTGATAAATCCCTCAACATCCTCACGAACTGTGAAAAGCTTCGTCTCATATCCCGTGCCCCTGACAGCCTCCGTCACCCTTTCGGGGAATCCGTCCTGCGCCGTGCATACAATTGCCTCCGCGCGGGACATATTGAGGCGATACGCAATATCCTCCGCCGTGAGCATATGCGTGACGGGCACAAGCACGGCGCCGAGCTTATGAAGCGCGACGGCGACGAACCAGTACTCCATATGGCGCTTGAGCGCCACCATAACCTTATCGCCCTTTTTAACGCCGCAGCTCTCAAACGCATTCGCGTATTTGCTGCTTATCCGGCTTATATCACCGAATGAGAGAATATGCTCCTCCCCCTCGGGATTGCACCACACAAGCGCTCTCTTGTCGGGAGTTTCCGCAGCCGCAGCGTCAACTACGTCATAACCAAAATTAAAATTGTCGGGATAATGAAGCTCGGTTTTGACAAGTCTCCCCTCCGAGTCATGCGTTCCCATGAAAAATCTTTCGTATATGCTCATATAAAATCCTCCGAAATCGAGTTTTTCAGCCGCCTATGCGGCGATAGCGCATATAGCGCTCGGCGCAAAGATTGTCGTTTTCCGAAAGCTCCGCCAGCGCCGCCGCAAGCTTTTCCTTTACATTCGCGAATATTTCATCCGCGGAAAGCCCCTCCTCGGGGATTATTTCGTCGATTATTCCGCCCGCGAGAGCGTCTTCTGCGGTGAGGCAAAGACAATCGGCAGCCTCCTCCGCTCTTGATGCATCGCGCCACAGAATGCTCGCGCACCCCTCGGGGGAAATCACCGAATAAACGGCATTCTCGAGCATCCATACTCTGTCGGCGACTGCGAGCGCGAGCGCGCCTCCGCTCTCGCCCTCTCCGACGAGAACCGAAATTATCGGCACATTAAGCGTCATCATCTCCATGAGATTTTCCGCGATTGCCTGTCCCTGTCCGCGCTCCTCCGCGCCGATTCCGCAGTACGCGCCCGACGTATCCACAAATGTAATGACGGGACGTCCGAATTTCTCCGCCTGCTTCATCAGACGCAGCGCCTTGCGGTATCCCTCGGGATTCGGCGCGCCCGACGTGCGTTGAGCGCGCTCCTTCGCCGTATGTCCCTTTTCAATTGCGATAACAGTGACGGGAATATCGCCAAGCGTTGCAATACCGCCCACAATCGCGGGGTCGTCCGCGTAGCGCCTGTCGCCGTGAAGCTCGAAAAAGTCGGTAAAAATCCCGTCGATATAATCCTTTCCCGTCTGCCGCTTGCTGCTTCTCACAAGCTTGACCTTTTCATACGCGCCGCTGCTCATTCGCTCACCTCCGACAATTTCTCATCGACCGCGGCACGCGCGCCGTGAAGCTTCAAAAGATGTGAAATCACGTCCTTTTCCTCGCCCCGCGAAACAATCGCGTCCACAAATCCGTGTTCAAGCAAAAATTCCGATTTCTGAAATCCCTTCGGCAGCGTTTTGTGCGTTGTCTGCTCGATTACACGTGCGCCGGCGAAGCCGACGGTAGCAGAAGGCTCGGCGAGTATGATGTCCCCGCCCATCGCGAAGCTCGCGGTGACGCCTCCCATCGTGGGGTCTGTGAGCAGAACGAGATAGAAAAGCCCCGCGTCCGAGTGAAGCTTCACGGCTCCGCTCGTCTTTGCCATCTGCATAAGTGAGAAAAGCCCCTCCTGCATCCGCGCGCCGCCGGAAATTGTGCAGCCAACGACCGGAAGCTTTTCCGCCGTCGCCGTCTCAAACGCGCGCGTTATGCGCTCGCCGACGGCGCAGCCCATGCTCCCCATCATAAATTCGGGATTCATCGCGAAAAGCATACATTCCGCTCCGCCGATTTTAGCCCTTCCGCAAATTACAGCCTCATCCTCTCGGCTCACGTTTTTCGCCGATTCGAGCTTGCGCCCGTACCCTTTGAAATCAAGCGGGTCGCTCGATTTCACATCCGAAAAAAGCTCCTCAAACGTGCCCGCGTCGGAAATCAGCGCGATTCTCTGCCTCGCGTTTACTCTGAAATGATGCCCGCAGCGGCAAACATATGCGTTGTCCCACAGCTCGCTTTCAAAAATCCGGCGGTGGCAGTTCGGGCATTCCCTTTCCGGCTCGTTTTCATCCTGCTGGACGGGGATTTTGTCGCGTCCGCCCGCCTCAAGCTCGTTTTTCGGCTTATATGCAAATTTAAAACTTATCATTCACGTTTTCCTGTCCACGGATTTATCTGTCCCCCATGAAGGAGCAGTTGTAATCGCCCTTTACGAATTTGGCGTCCCCTATAATTTCAAGCTGCTCTGCAATATTCGTCTCAACTCCGTCAATCACAAGCTCGCAGAGCGCGACTCTCATCTTCCGTATCGCCTCCTCGCGCGTTCCCGACCAGACAATCAGCTTGCCGACAAGCGGATCGTAATACGAGGTGACGTTCACGCCCTCGGCAAGACAGGTGTCGAATCTCACAAACGGTCCCCCGGGTACGTGAAGCGATTTCAGGGCTCCCGTCGCCTTCGCGTTGATTCTGCATTCGAGCGCCGTTCCCTTGATGCTTATGTCCTCCTGCTTCATTCCGAGCGGTATGCCCGCCGCAGTCCTTATCTGCCACTTTACAAGGTCGGTGCGCGTCAGAATTTCAGTCACGCCGTGCTCGACCTGAAGTCGGATATTCATCTCCATAAACCAGAAATTCCCCTCGGTGTCGAGCAGAAATTCAAGCGTTCCGGCGCCGACATAGCCTATGCTCCCGACGGCGGCTGTGACCGCGGCGAAAAGCTCCGCGCGCATTTTATCCGTAACGGCTGGCGACGGGGATTCCTCGATGAGCTTCTGATGCCTCTTCTGAATCGAGCAGTCTCGCTCACCAAGACAAATCACGTTGCGCTGCTCGTCGGCTAAAATCTGCACCTCTATATGGCGCGCGGGATATACGTATTTTTCAATGTAAAGCGTTCCGTCTGAAAACGCCGCTCTCGCCTCTGCCGACGCGACGGGGAAAATGCGCGAAAGCTCCTCGGGCGAGCGTACAATGTAAATTCCGCGTCCTCCGCCGCCCGCACACGCCTTCAGCATTACGGGGTAGCCGATTCTTTTCGCCTCCGCCTCAGCCTCGGTTTCATTTTTAAGAACGCCCGTGCCCTCGATTACGCGAAGCCCCGCGTCCTTCATTATCTTTTTCACAAACGCCTTGTTTTCAAGGCACTGCATAGTGTCGGGATCGGGTCCTATGAACACAATCCCGTTTTTGCGGCACATCATCGCAAAGCCCGCGTTTTCGGAAAGAAATCCGTAGCCCGGATGTATCGCCTGAGCGCCCGTCAGAAGCGCCGCGCTTATGATGTTTTTTTCATTGAGATAGCTCTCTCCCGCAGGCGGCGGACCTATGCAGACAGCCTCGTCGGCAAGAGCTGTCGCGAGGGTCTGACTGTCAGCCGTCGAATAAACGGCAACGGTCGCGATGCCCATCTCCTTGCAGGCGCGTATAATCCGCTCCGCTATCTCGCCGCGGTTTGCAATCAGGATTTTTGAAAACATTTATATAACCAGACTTTCCTCACATTCCTTCATAATTCGCCGCAACGGCTTGAAAGATTCGTCTTTCAAATCCAACCGTGACTTTCGCTGTGCGAAAGTCGTCCTCTTTCCCGGAATTGCGGCTGGTTCCGCGGCGCGGAATTGACGCCTTGATTTCCGGCGTCAAAAGCCGCAAAACGGCGGCTTGAAAGATTTAACGGTTTGAAAGATTTATCTTTCAAACCTTCAAGCCTTACGTTCTGTCACGGCAAATGAAAATTCCGCACGGACGCAAAGCCTGTCGCCTACAAATCCCTGCCCTTCCGCAAAGTAAAACGGCGGTCTTGCCCTTGTAATGCGGCATTTCGTCTCAAATTTGTCTCCGGGCAGCACGGGTGATTTGAATCTCACCTTGTCAAGCCCCGTATACATCGGAATTTTGCCCTCGCCCACGCCCTCCGTGAGCAAAACGCACGCCGACTGCGCCAGAATCTCGCAGAGAATCACGCCCGGTACTATCGGCGAATCGGGAAAATGCCCCTGAAGAAACCATTCGTCGCCGTTAATATACTTCACACCGTGCGCGGTGTCATCCTCGCGGTAAAGCTCATCGAGCAGAAGCATCGCGTCCCTGTGCGGGAGAATCGTTTTGATTTCCTCTCGCGTCATGACCTCGCCTCCATCCTGAAAAGCTCGCAGCCGTAATCGACCGACTGCCCGTTTTTCACCAGAATTTCGGTAATCGTTCCGTCCTCCTTCGCGACAACCTCGTTCATGAGCTTCATCGATTCGATAAGACAGAGAACATCGCCCTTCTTAACGCTGTCGCCGACCTTGACATAGGGCGCGGAATTTTCCGTCGGCGCCTCGTAAAATACGCCCACTATCGGGGATGTTACGCTGATGTACGAGCCGTTCTCCTCTTTTTTCGGCGTCTGCTCCGCTGACGCTGCGGGCGCAAATGCAAGGGGTGCGGACGCGCCCTTTTCAAGCCTGATTCTCGCGCCCTCGGGCGTCTCAACCTCGATTGCCGTCAGCCCAAGCTCCGCCATCAGCGCCGCATATTTTCTTATTTCCTTCTCGTTCATTTTAAACCTTTCTGAATGCAAGGCAGGCGTTATGCCCGCCGAATCCGAGCGAATTTGAAAGCGCAAGCGTGATGTTTGCGTTAATCGCCTCGTTCGGCACATAGTTGAGGTCACATTCGGGGTCGGGAACCTTCAGATTTATCGTCGGCGGTATAATTCCGGTCTCGAGCGCCTTGAGACATACAATAGCCTCAATCGCGCCCGCGGCGCCGAGCATATGTCCCGTCATTGATTTTGTCGAGCTGATATACGCACGTCTTGCCGCGTCCTCGCCGAGCGATTTTTTCACGGCGAGCGTCTCAACCTTGTCGTTCATCGGCGTTCCCGTGCCGTGCGCGTTCAAGTAAACCGCGTCGTCATCCGTATATTCCGATTCCGCAAGCGCCTCTGCCATAGCGGCGGCGCCGCCCTTCGCGTCGGGACGCGGAGCCGTGATATGATATGCGTCGCAGGTCGAGCCGTAGCCCGTCACCTCGCCGTAAATTTTCGCGCCGCGTGAGATTGCGTGTTCCATCTCCTCAAGTATCAGTATGGCAGCGCCCTCTCCGATGACAAAGCCCTGTCTGCGCGCGTCAAACGGGAGCGACGCCTCGTCGGGATCGCTCACGGGCGCGAGCGCCTGCATATTGCCAAAGCCCGCGACTGCAATCGGAACAATCGGCGCCTCCGTGCCACCCGCAATCGCCGCATCCGCGTAACCGTGCCTGATGAGACGAAGCGCCTCGCCTATCGCATTTGAGCCGGACGCGCAGGCTGTCACCGACGGCATGGCGGGTCCCTGACAGTCATATCGTATTGCAAGCATTCCAGCCGCCATGTTCGGTATCATCATCGGGATGAAGTAGGGCGATACACGGCGGGCGCCGCGCTCAAGAAACTTCTGCATCTCATCGCCGTGCGTCTTTATTCCGCCGATTCCCGAGCCGAGATATACGGCGAATCTTTCAGGCTCAACCTTGCCGAGAATCCCGCTGTCGTCTACAGCCTCCGCTGCCGCCGCGATTCCAAACTGCGTATATCTGTCCGATTTCAGCACGTCGGCGCGCTCCATGTAGTCCCTCGGGTTGAAATCCTTGACCTCGGCTGCCACCTTCGCCTTGTAGTCGGTGGCGTCAAAATACGTAATCTGACCTATTCCGTTTTTGCCGCTTATCAAATTCTCCCACGCCGTCTTTACGTCAAGCCCGACGGGGCTTATGCACCCCATGCCCGTTACGACGACGCGCCTTTTATCGTTACTCACCTTCAAATTCCCCCTTTGCTCTATTTCGTGTGTATAACCCCTTACCCAAAAGCTTTTGAAGATTCTAATTAAGTGGGGTTCGGGGTGAAACCCTGATTATTACATCGCTATCCCGCCGTCAACGCGCAGAACCTCTCCCGTTATATAATCGGATGAGATTAAAAACGCCGCGGCGTCGGCGATTTCCTCGGGCGTACCCATTCTTCCAAGCGGAATCGACGACAAAAGAGCGTTCGATTCGGCGTCAATGCCGCTCGTCATGTCCGTTTTCACAAATCCCGGCGCTATCGCGTTGCACGTTATGTTTTTCGGCGCAAGCTCGCGCGCGGCGGATTTCGTAAGCCCGATAATTCCCGCCTTCGACGCCGAATAATTCGCCTGTCCCGCGTTTCCGATAATTCCCGAAACGGAGCTGATATTCACAATTCTTCCCTCGCGCGCGCGAATCATCATACCGCACATATTTTTCATCATATTGAACGCGCCCTTGAGATTCGTGCCGATTACATCGTCAAAATCGCTCTCCTTCATCATCGGTAAAATCCCGTCGCGCGTTATTCCCGCGTTGTTGACGAGAATCGTCACGTTTCCAAGCTCCGATTTGATTTTTGCCGATGTCTCCTTCACTGCGCCAAAATCCGATACGTCGCATTTGTATGTAACGACGCGCACGCCGTATTTTTCGGCGCATGACGCGGCGACATTTGCGGCTGCCTCGTCGTTCCCCGCGTAAATCAGGGCGACATTCGCGCCGAGCGAGCAGAGCTTTTCGACAATGGCGCGCCCGATTCCGCGCGAGCCGCCCGTGACAGCGGCAGTTTTGCCTTCAATTTTCATATTTTCAAAAATGACTTTCGCACAGCGAAAGCTTCCTTTCTAAAGTATGACGCAAAGCTTGAAAGATTTATCTTTCAATTCTTGTAATGTCATCTTTCGTTTCGACATTGTAAATTTTCACGTTCCCGTCAATCCTCTTTATAATTCCCGAAAGCGTCCTTCCGGGTCCAAGCTCGACAAACGTGTCGGCACCCGAGGCAATCATTCCGCGGATTATGCGCTCCCAGTATACGGGACTGCAAATCTGACGCGACAAAAGCTCGCGCGCATCGCCCTCATAAGGCTTTCCCGTATAATTTGAATAAAGCGGAATTTTCGGCTCGCCGATGTCGATATTTTCAAGAACTCCGGCAAATTTTTCTGCGGCTCCCTTCATGTACGGCGAATGAAATCCTCCGCCGACCTTGAGCGGCATATATCGTCCGCCCGCCGCCTTGACATCAAGCGCGAAGCGCTCCATCTCATCCGCATCTCCCGCGACGGAAACCTGCCCCGGACAGTTGTAGTTGACGGGATAAACATTTTCATATGCGCCCGCAAGCTCCGACACCGCGTCGTTTGACAGCTTCAGCACAGCAGCCATGACGGCGTGGCATCCGTCGGCAGCCTCGCCCATGAGGCGTCCCCTCTCCGATACGAGATGAAATCCCGTATTAAAGGACACGGCGCCCGAATATGTCAGCGCCGCTATTTCCCCGAGAGAAAATCCCGCCGTCATGTCGGCGTAAATTCCCGCCTCATTGAGCGCGGCGGCTGCGGCAAGCTCAACCGCAAACATACAGGGCTGCGTGTTTTCCGTCCGCATGAGCGTCTCGGAATCGCCCGAAAAACACATATCTGACGTCTCCGCGCGAAGCGCGTCCGCCTCGGCAAAGACCCTCGCCGCCGCGGGCGAGGCATCGCAAAGCTCCCGTCCCATTCCGGGATACTGCGCGCCCTGCCCTGCAAATACAAATCCTATTTTACCCATTCGGAAGCTCCGTTCAGCACCCTTTCGGTGTCGTCCATTATTTCCTTTACAATTTCTGCGGCTGGCTGCACCTTATTTACAAGCGCCGCGACCTGTCCGCAAAGGAATGTGCCGTTTTCAACGTCTCCCTCTTTGACGGCGAGCCGAAGCGCTCCTACGCCGAGGCTGTCAAGCTCCTCATCGGACATATCGCTGTACTCGGCTTTATAAAATCTGCGCGCAAACGGCGTGCGCAGACTGCGCACGGGATGACCGAGACGCTTCCCCGTCACCATCGTGCAAAGGTCGTTCGCTTTAATCACTTTTTCCTTGTATGTCGGATGAATCGGGCATTCCACAGCCGAAAGAAAGCGCGTTCCCATCTGTATGCCGCAGGCGCCGAGCATGAACGCAGCCGCGCCCTCGCGACCGTCGGCGATTCCGCCCGCCGCAATTACCGGCAGCGGTGTAGCATCGCATATAAGCGGCACCAGCACCATTGTCGTAAGCTCGCCGATATGACCGCCGCTCTCGCATCCCTCCGCGATGACGGCGGATGCGCCAAGGCGCGTCATAAGCTTTGCCATTGAGACGGACGGTACTATCGGTATCACCTTTACTCCCGCCTCGCGCCAGAGCTTCATGTACTTTGTCGGATTGCCCGCTCCCGTCGTAACGACAGGAACCTTTTCCTCCGCGACAACAGCAGCCACCTCGTCGGCGGCAGGGCTCATGAGCATGACATTCACGCCGAACGGCTTGTCCGTCAGGGAGCGCGCAACGCCAATCTGCTCCTTTACATATGAGGCGGGCGCGTTTCCCGCGGCGATAATTCCGAGTCCTCCCCCGTTTGATACGGCTGCGGCAAGATTTCCGTCGGCAATCCAAGCCATCCCGCCCTGAAAGACGGGATACTCAATCCCGAGAAGCTCGCAAATCGGACTTTTAATCATTCGCTAAGCTCCGCTTTCTTTTTCTCGATGAAATCAACAAGGTCGCCTACCGTCTTGATTTTTCCGTCAGGCTCGATTTCCATGCCGATTTTCTCCTCAAGAACCATCAGAAGGTCAACAACGTCGAGCGAATCGATTCCAAGCTGCTCAAAGCTGCTCTCCCTTGTGATTTCGCTCGCGTCGCATTCAAGCCTCTCAGCGATTGTCTCCGCCACTGCATCATAAACCATAATAATTTCCTCCGAATCATAATATTGGCAGTTGTCCGCTGCCTGTAAATACAATAATATTATAATACAAAGCGCCTCCTTTATCAACCGAAAAGGCGCGAAAAACATAACGAATATAAGGCTTTGTGCCGCCTTTCTTTGATACGTTTGCGACAATTCCGACTTTTTCCTCAAAAATAAAGTCGAATTTGATTCATTTCGGGAGCCATATTCAAAAAAATCTCCTCGTGCGGAGGAGATTTTTTTATTTTCTGTGATATGTGAAGTACGCCGTAATCGTCCGCACCTGTCCGTCATGCTCAATATCGGGTCCCGTCAGCACAACGCCGTCGCCCGACATCAGATACCACGCGGACAGCTCGGGTATTGGGCAGCGGAAAAGAATCTCATGACTTGCGTAAACGAGGAAAATGTCCTCCTCGTCCTTTACGACCATCGCGCCTTCCTTTCCTATAACGTCCTCGTTGTCGCCGTGACGCTCCGTCACATACTTTATATGCTCGCCGTCAAGCTCGTTCGCGAAATCCCTGCGATAGCGCGGGCTTTTCGGGTCACGGCTTTTCGTCCATACCTTTATAAACTTGAACATTTTCGTTCCTCACACCCTGTCGCTTTTTTTCGCGTCTTTTCCCTTTTTATTGCCGCTTTTCTGCCGCCTGCCTGAGAGAATATAGTCAAAAGCGATTGTAACCGCAGCCGCGGCGAAAAGAATCACCCACTTCATGTACGGCAAATCCGAAAGAATCGCGTCCGTTGAAATCACGGCGACAATGCCGCAGAAGGCGCAGATTGAATAAAGCACTCCGACCGCCTGCTTCTGTGAAAGCCCCGCCTCGATAAGCCTGTGATGCAGGTGCTTTTTGTCGGGAGTAAACGGTCCCTCGCCCTCGAGAATCCGTCGTATAAACGCAAAGGCGGTGTCAAAGAGCGGGAGCGCGAATATTATAATCGGCAAAAGGAACGATATGACTGCGCTCATTTTGAAAACGCCCTCAATTGAAATCACAGCCATAATGTAGCCGAGAAAATAAGCCCCCGTATCGCCCATGAAAATCTTCGCGGGATAGAAATTGTACGGCAGAAAGCCCATGCACGAGCCGAAAAGAATCGCGGCGGGCAAGGCGCCGTTATAATTCCCCATGACAATTCCCACGGCAAAAAGCGACACGCAGCATATGGCGCACATTCCGCAGGAAAGCCCGTCAAGCCCGTCGATTAAATTGAATGCGTTTACGAGTGCGACAATCCAAAAAACGGTTAGGGGGTACGACAGCCACCCAAGATTCACGTACACGCCGAAAACGGTAATGCTGCTTATTAAAACTCCGTCGGATATTAAAGTGAGGGCGGCGATTATCTGAACGATAAACTTTACGACAGCCTTGATGTCGTAAATATCGTCGAATATGCCGAGAATTACAATTATTGCGGCTCCGATATAGACGGAGACCCTCATATTTGTTCCCATGAAGAGAATGCACGTCACGACAAAGCTTATGAATATAGCAAGCCCGCCGATAAGCGGCATCGGCACCTTGTGCATCCGCCGATTGTCCTTCGGAATATCCATCGCGCCGATTTTTATTGCCAGACGCCTCACGAGGGGCGTCGCCGCGAGTGAAATCACAAACGCCAGCGCGACGGCAATTATCGTATTTATCAGTGTATCTTCCATCGTTATTTATAATATTCTCGCTGTGTCGGAGCAGCCCATCTGAATACCGATTGGGTTACGCCTCGACAAATCCGATTTTGCGCTTCACCTTTGAAAGAGTTCGGGACGCTGTGCGCGACGCCCTTGCGGCGCCGTCCCTCATAAGCGCTGTAAGCTCGGATTTGTCAGCCATCAGCAGATTGAATTTCTCCTTTACGGGCGAGAGCTTGTCCGCGACAGCCTCTCCGACCGCAAGCTTGAATTCTCCGTACCCGCGCCCGTCAAATTCGCGCTCAATCTCCTCGGCGCTCTTTCCCGTGACGCACGAATAAATCGTTATAAGATTGTTGATTCCGTCCTTGCCCTCGCCGACGCGCACGGTCGTGTCCGAATCGGTAACGGCGCGCTTGAATTTTCTGATTATATCGTCCTTTGAGTCGAGAATATAAATCGATGCGTTCTCGTTTTTGTCGGATTTGCTCATTTTCTTCGTCGGATCCTGAAGCGACATAATCTTAGCCCCGCGGCTCTCCTTCGGGATATAAGGCTCGGGAATAGTAAACGTCTGCGAATATGTGCCGTTGAAGCGCGTCGCTATGTCGCGCGCGATTTCGACGTGCTGCTTCTGGTCTGCTCCCACAGGAACATAGTCCGCCTGATAAAGCAGAATATCGGCAGCCATAAGCGCAGGATACGTGAAAAGCCCCGCGTTCACATTGTCCGCGTGCTTCGCGCTTTTGTCCTTGAACTGCGTCATCCGCGACAGCTCGCCGAACATCGTGTAGCAGTCGAGAATCCAGCCAAGCTCCGCGTGCTCGTGAACGTGACTCTGCACGAAAAGCACGTTTTTATCGGGCTCAAGCCCGCAGGCGATATAAAGCGCATACACCTCGTAGGTGTGACGGCGAAGCTCGGCGGGAACCTGCCTCACCGTTATCGAATGCAGGTCGGCGACGCAGTAATAGCAGTCGAACATCTCGGAAAATTCCGAAAAGCGCGAAAGCGACCCGAAATAATTCCCTATTGTAAGATTTCCCGACGGCTGAACCGCCGAAAGCACCGTTTTTCTTTTTTCGTTTGTGATTTCCTCACTCATTTTCGCAAAACTCCTTCGTTTTATTTATTATATGCACTCTTTTACGGCGTCCGAAAGACGCGAAATTCCCGTTACGATTTCCTCGTCGCTCGGCATCGAATAATTGAGCCTGAACGAGGATGAAGGCGCTGTCACGTCACAGTTGAAAGCCGTACCCGGAACGACGGCGACCTTGCGCTCCAGTGCCGCGCTTACGACAGATGACGAATCAAGCCCGTCCGGCAGCGTCACCCAGATGAAAAGACCGCCCTCGGGGCGCGTAAATGAAACGCACTCCGGCATATGATGGTCAAGCTCGGAAAGCATAAGCCCCGCCTTGTGGCGGTAAAGCGCCCTTATATCGGCAATATGAGCGTCAAGATCGTATTCCGTCATGTAGCGGTACGTCACCATCTGAAAGAAAATGTTCGTGTGAACGTCCTCAACCTGCTTCGCGACTACCATCTTCTGAATTATATCCTTCGGCGCCGTCACGTATCCGACGCGCATACCAGCCGAGAGAATCTTTGAAAACGTAGAGCAGTATATGACGATTCCCTCCGTGTCGAACGATTTGATGTTCGGTATATCCTCGCCCGCGAAGCGAAGCTCGCCGTAGGGATTGTCCTCGAATATTATGACGCCGTGACGGCGGCATATATCGTATACGCGGTGCCGCTTTTCCTCCGACATCGTTGTCCCCATAGGATTATGGAAGGTCGGAATGAGATAGAGCATTTTCGCGCGCGGCTCATGCGAAAGCACAGCCTCAAGCGCGTCCGTGTCAATTCCCTCGCCCTCCGCGGGAACACCCGCGACGCGCGCTCCGTTTGAGCGAAACGCATTGAGCGCGCCTATAAATGTCGGATCCTCGCAAACCACAACGTCGCCCTCGTTGCAGAGAATCTTGCACGCAAGCTCGATTCCCTGCGTGCCGCCCGACACGACAATTGTGTCGTCCTCCTCGCCGCCTATTCCGAATTTTGATTTTAATCTTGTCCTAAGCGCCTCGCGAAGCGGCGGATACCCCTCCGTCACGCTGTACTGAAGCGCAGTGTCAGCCGATTTTGCGTAAATATCCGCCGAAATTTTCGCCATTTCCTCCGTAGGAAACGAAAGCGGCGACGGATTTCCGCCCGAAAACGATATTATCGTCGGGTCAGACAGGCTTTTGAATATCTCGCGTATCGCCGACGGCTTAAGATTCGCTATTTTTTCCGAATAACTGTACTCCATTTCACATCTCCTTTTGCAGCATGAGATTATGCCATATCGGGCGTCAGATTTGCTACTTTCTTTACGGCGTCTTATTGTACCACTTACGCCGAAAAAATGCAAGAGATTATATTAAAACTTTGTGTTACGTCAAAACTAAGAGAAAAGCCCGACGCGGTGAGGGAACACTTCACTGTGTCGGGCTTTTTTTCAATTTAATTGCGGTAAGCTATTATCCTACAAAGCGGTACAACAGACTTGAGAAACAGGCTATGCCTGTTTCTCAATGTCTTATTGTTCCTTTCTGAGCGCTAAACCGTGAATATTTCCCATGAATCTATGATTCGTGGGAAATATTCAGCAGACTTGAGAAACAGGCTACGCCTGTTTCTCAATGTCTTACTTACAAAATCTTATGACGTTCCATGACGCCGCAGGGAGAAGTGCCTCGGCAGTCCCGTCGTCAAGCGTCGTTTTGCCATTCGACGACGGCACGACGTTATAGGGATTTTCCTCGGTGTTGACGGCGTTCACGTCGTCGTGATGCATTGTTATATGCTCAGCCACGCGATAGCCCTCAAAGCTTCTCATATCGACCCGGGCGACTATATCCTCCGTCAGATTCTTGTTTACTGCGAATACCGTGACCTCGGATTTTTCCTCATTGTAAACAGCAACGCTGTCAACATAGGGAACGTCCGTGTAGTGACCCGAATCGTACTTGTCGCACTCGACATTTGTAACAAGAGCCGTTCCGCGTCCCCACTCCGAGCAGTGCATGAAGGGATAGAAAATTGTCTGTGCCCATGCGCCGCCGCCGTTTCTCGTCATAATAGGCGCGATGACGTTCACGAGCTGCGCGAGGCAAGCGACCTTCACGCGGTCTGCGTGACGAAGCATTGTGATGAGCAGCGAGCCGATTAAAAGCGCGTCCTCGAAGTTGTACACATCCTCAAGCTGATGAGGCGCGATGCTCCAGCGCTCAAACGGCTTCGCGTTCGGGTCTTCGTTGCAGTGATACCATACGTTCCACTCGTCAAAGCTTATGTTCACTTTGTGGCGCGAGCGCGTAATAACCTGCGCGTAATCGATTGTCGATACAACGCTCCTGATAAAGTAATCCATGTCGAGATTATTCGCGAGGAACGTCGGCGTGTCATGCGCGTGGTTGTTGTAATACGTGTGGCATGAAACGTAATCGACGTTGTTATAGCTCTCCTCAAGCACCTTCGCCTCCCATCTGCCGAACGTGCGCATTCCCGAGCTTGACGAGCCGCAGACTACGCACTCAATTGACGGGTCGAGCCATTTCAGCACCTTCGCCGTCTCGTTCGCGATGCGCCCGTATTCCTCTGCTGTCTTTGCGCAGATCTGCCAGGGACCGTCCATCTCGTTTCCGAGGCACCAGAGCTTGATTCCGAAGGGATCGGCGTATCCGTTTTTGATTCTCATGTCGGAATACTTAGTTCCCGCCGGCAGATTGCAGTATTCCATGAGATTTCTCGCGTCCGCGGGTCCTCTCGTGCCGAGATTGACAGCCATCATGACGCTCGTGTTCGCGAGCTTCGCCCACTTCTGAAATTCGTCGATGCCGACCTCGTTCGTCTCTATCGTGCCCCAAGCCATCTCGCGGCGGCGAGGACGATTCTCCTTCGGACCCGTTCCGTCCTCCCAGTCATAGCCCGACACGAAATTCCCGCCGGGATAGCGCACAATCGGCACGCCGAGCTTCTTCACAAGCTCGATAACGTCGCCGCGAAAGCCGTCCGCGTCAGCCGTCGGATGCGTCGGCTCGTAAATTCCGCCGTAAACGGCGCGTCCGAGATGCTCGATAAAGCTTCCGTAAATTCTCTCATCAACCTCGCCGACCTTATAGTCGCGGTCGAGTTTAATTTTTGCTTCCATAGAAAATCCTTTCTTAACCGAAGAAATTGTTTTTTATTTATCCGCTCTTGCCGGTATTCTGAAAATATTCACCGAATGAGCCGGGAAATCGTAGGTAAACAGCACTGACGGCACGTCAAATTCACTCGCCGCAGTCGCCACCTTTCGAGGCTCCTCAAACGTATTCGTATCGTCAAGGGATGCCGCCGTGAGCGTCTCGAGCTTCACCGTGCGACCGCCCTCTCCAACGCCTGAAACATCAATTTCAAGCGTAACGGGCGTTTCGCGCACATTCACCGCCTTGATTATAACCTCGTCCGACGCCTCGTCGTATGTTGAGGAGACGTAAATTCTTCTCGGAGCTGTCGGCGCGTACTCAACGCTTTGTACGACCTCTCCGTTTAAGCTGTATGTGATGCGGCTGCCGCTGCGTTCGATTTTGAGCGCGATTTCGTCGTCAAGGTCAGCCTTTATCGGAGCCGACGCGAATCTGTCGTCATATCCGCGCGCCTCATACGAAAGGAACGCCTCATTTCCGCGGAATCCGCCTATATGCAGACTGAAGCCCGTCCCCTCGCCGCGGCAGAATCCGATATTAAATCCGTGGCGATGGCGCTCTCCCGGTCTGTCCGGAAATTCAAACGTCCTCTCCTCAAGCTTCACCGTGCATTCAAATGTGAAGTCCTCGTAGTCGCCGCCTAACTTTACGTCGGGCGAGCCGAATCTTCTTCTCGGGGGCGGCGTGGCAGCTCCCTCTCCCTCGGGCGTCGGCTCCGGCGATTTTTTGAGCTTTCCGTCGCTGTACGACCAGTCGCCGAGCAGCACCTCGACATCAGTCGCCGACGGCGTGACGCCGTTGATTTTTATCGAATCAAACGTCGCCGCACCAGGTCCTACGCCGAAGGTAAATCCGCCCGAAATCCTCTCAGGCTCGGCTGCCTCGTCCTCGGGCGTTATTTCCGCCGAATTTTCAAGCGTAACGTCTCCCTGATTGACGGAGTACATTTTCTGCACGTAATAGCTCGGTATGCCGAAAATCTCGTGATTGTTGTACCAGATGAGATTCGGGCGCCAGTTTACATAATCCGCGTTGCAGAGCAGCGGCGCATAGCAGGTGAGCGCCACAACATCCGCGTTATTTTCAAACGATGTCATGTACGCAGCCTCGCAGAGCGCATTGTAAAACGTGTTCCCGCGGCTCGCGTATTCGCCGAGGAATACCTTCGGACCCTTTTCGTCGTAAAAATCCGAATAGTAGCGGTCGTAATGCTTGATAAGCCAGTCGGGCGAGACATAGTAATGCTCGTCAACTCCGTATGAGCCGTTTTCGCGCGAGCTTTCCCATCCAAGATCAAATCCCTTGCCCGATTCCCACGGACCCGCCGTATTGAGAATCTTCACATTCGGGTATTTTTCCGCGATTGCGCGATGGAAATACGGGTATCTCTCGAAAAACGCCTCGTCGTTTTCCTCGTTTCCGACGGCGATATACTCAACGCCGAACGGCGCGGGATGACCGAGCTTCGCACGGTAAGCGCCCCACTTTGTCGTCTTTTCGTCCCCGTTGGCAAATTCGAGCAGCTCGAGCGCGTTATCGACCCATGCCTGCATTTCCTCAAGCGGCACCGCGTCCTGTCTGTGAGGATTGAACGCTCCCGGCAAAACGGGCAGCGGCTTTGTGCCTATATCCTCGCAGAAGAGGAAGAACTCGTAATATCCGAAGCCGTATGTCTGATTGTAGCGCCAGTTGTTCTTCTTCGACGGGCGCTCCTCAAGCGCGCCGAGCGAATTTTTCCACCTGTACATCGAATCTCTCGCGTGAATGTCGAGCGAACCGTCGTGCGTGAGGCATCCGCCCGGGAAGCGCATGAATTTCGGCTTCAGCGCCTCAAGAAATTCCGCGATGTCGGGGCGCAGACCGTTTTCACGCCCGTGAAACGTATTTTTCGGGAAAAGCGACACCATATCAAGGCATACGTCGCCTCCTCCGTGTACGAGAACGACGAGCCGCCCCGAAAAATCCTCCGCCGACGACACAATACTTGCCTCGTACTTTGTCCATTCCGTCGATGAAATGACGATTTCAGCCTTGCCGTACACCTCGCCCGTGACGGATTCAAGCCTTATCTCAACGGGTGACGAAAGGCAGATGTCGCGCCTCGCGAACATGGAGAATTTGTACTCCGCGCCCGCATAAAGCGGAATTCCCGTGTTGTAGCCGAGATTCACCGCGCCGACCGTGCCGACCGTTTTATACGTGCCGTCATTGTGACTTCCCTCGTGCGCCCTGTTTTTAATGCGCAGATAGTGTGTGTTATTCACATTCAGCGGGTAAACCGATTCGACCTTTGCCGACACCTCGCCGCCGTCGCGTCCGATAAATTCCCAAGCCGTCGTCGGCGTGTAGCTGTCGTTGTCGATGGGATCGAACTCGAACGAGCGGTTGCGCACCGTTTCCGCGTAAAGTCCTCCGTCAGCCGCGTGATTTATATCCTCAAAGAAGATACCGTATAAATCCCCCGTCGGGTGCAGCTTTTTTTCGGCGTTTACGCGAATTTTTGATTTTGCATTCTGTTCCGGCATAATGCCCTCTCCTCCTGATTTTGAAAAATTTATTTGTCACTGTGCCTGATAATAGGCGTATAAGCATCCTTTGCGGGGTCTCTTTCCGGCAGATGTGTCATAAAATCATACCCAATAAGCAGTATGACAGCGAGCGCGAACACAGTCGCCGCGCCGAGAAAACTGACGTTCACACCCGACCAGACCGCGCCTCCGACAATAAATGCGACAGCAGCGCCAAGCGCCCCGCCGTATACATAAGCGGCAGCGTCCGAGGATACCCCAGCCGCGCTCTTGCCGAAAAACGCAAGCGTCGGAGTATAGCGCAGGGCTCCCGCCAGCCCATCGTAAAGGCGGGTGCCGCCGAATACCGCGACTATAAGTGCAGCTATAAAGAGCAGCCACATAACATTCGGAGCCTCGCTGTAGTAAAGCGCAACAACCTCCGACTGATAATACTTCCCGTCAAGCACGCGGAAGAACACATATCCTCCGTCGTCGTATTTGAAGCTCACAATGCTTGTTGTGCGCTGCTTGCCGACAAGCGTCGCCGTCGTCGTCGTGACGTAGCTGTAGCTGATTCTCACATCCCCAGCCTCGGGTGACGAATAATCCTCCGAATTTGTAATGTAGCTCCCCTCGGCGACGCTGTACCCGTCGACATCGACGGACGTGAGCGTCAGCGATGCTATCGAATCTGATTCTATGAGAAGAAGCTGCTCGTCAGATACGGAATAATCCCCGAGCGTCACATTGTGCGCGCTGTAATAATTCGATTTGAGATTTGACGGATACGAGGTCGGATTCTGATGCTCGTCGTCGTAATCTGACGAATCGATAAGCTCCTCGCTCCAGATAAGCTCATAAACTCCCTCGTCGTTAAGCGTCCACTGATACATTTCCGAGGTGCGGTAAAGCAGCACGGAATCGACCGACACGCCGAATATGGGATCCGTCGCGCCGCCCTCGTCGTAAACAAAGTCGCCGATAACAACGACGGCATATCCCGTGTTGTTTTCGTCGTATGTGCCGCTCGAACGCTGGTAGCAGTTCGCGTTGAAATACTTTATCGCCTCATTCGCGTAAGCCGCGTCGGAAAGCGACGCGACGACGCACACCGACGCGATGACTATGAGTATAATCCCCATTACAATCGAAAACGCGGGGGACGATTTCTTTTTTTGCGCCAATGAAGCCTTCGCCTGCTCCTCTGCCGCGCGCTTTTTGTGATTTGCCATATTATAACACCCCCATGATTCATAAAAATACGAAAATACGCCGAATGACTGCCGCCTCAAAGTGCCGGCATTTTAATTGTAACACGCCGCGCACCCATTTTGCAAGAGTTATATGTAACTTTTTCGGACAAACGCAAAAAAAATCGGGCTGCAAATTTGTTTGCAGCCCGAATTTTCGTTTTTTTTGACAAAGCGTCACGTCTTTTCCACACGTGTTTCCCACACGTGTTCTTAACACGTGTTGTTATCCCTCCGTCACCATCCAGATGATAAGGAATACTATCGCTGCGGCAAGGAACACCGCCCCCGAGATGAGAAGATCGGACGCGCCCCTGCGCTCGCCGTGCTTGCGCTCCTTGTAGTCAACAAACTTCTCTCCGTGATTCTCGCGCGGGTGATGGAAAAGCCACGGATATGTGACATCCACCACCGATTTTATTCCGAACGACATGATGTCGAAGGTACCGCCGTTGCGGCAGAATTTCAGCCCGCCGATTCCCATAAGCAGCACAGCCGCCACAAAAGAGGCGTCGCACAGCCGATGAATAATCGTATACGAGTAATCCTCGCTCGAAGTTTCGTAGGCGAAAAGCGCTGCGGAGACTATAAGCCCCGTGATAAGATTGACGACAATCCTTTTTTTTATGTCGCCCTTAGCGTTCACCTCACGTCCGGCATTTTCGCTGTTCACGTCCTTCTCGTCACGCCCGCTCATCACTTCAGAATGGTGAGATACTTCTCATACTCCGCGTCGTTGCACTGTACGAAATGTCCCGGCTTGATTTCACGGAAGGACGGCTTATCAACGGAATAGTCGTGCTCCGCCAAGGGATTATATACAATGCGCTTGCGGTTCTTTTCGTAAATCGGGTCGGGCAGCGGAATTGCCGAGAGCAGCGACCGCGTATACGGATGCAGCGGATTTAAGAAAAGCTCGTCCGAATCCGCAAGCTCCACCATCTTGCCGTAGTACATGACGCCAATTCTGTCGGAGAAATACTTCACGACGGAAAGGTCGTGCGCAATGAAGAGAATCGTCAGACCGAAGCGCTCACGCAGCTCGTTGAGCAGATTGATTACCTGCGCCTGCACCGACACGTCGAGCGCCGAAACAGGCTCGTCTGCGATGATAAGCTCGGGATTCATGATGATGGATCTCGCCACACCGATTCTCTGCCTCTGACCGCCCGAAAACTCATGCGGATAGCGGCTCGCGTGCTCGCGTACAAGCCCGACAAGCTCAAGCATCTCGTAAACCTTGTCGTCAATGACCTTTTTGTCGCGCTCGCCCTGAATCTGAAGTCCCTCCGCAATAATCTCGCGGACTGTCATACGGGGATCAAGCGACGCTATCGGGTCTTGGAAAATCATCTGAATCTGCGTCACGAGCTTCGTCTTTTTCGCCTTGTGCATCTCGTCGCGGTAGCGCCTTTTAAGCTCATCGCGCTCGCCCTCGGGTGCATCAGCGAGAAGCGTCTCGTACTTTGCCTTAACCTCTGCCTGAAGCTGCGAGGAATACATTTTGTCGCAGTTTTTCTGGTCGTTGTCCGCCTCCCTCAGAAGACGGCGCTGCTCGGCGATTACAGTCTCCATTTCCGCGCGGCGCTCGGGATTTTCCTTAGCCGTCTTTTTCGCCTCCGCAATCGCGTCGAGGTACGATTTCTTGCCCGCGGCAATGCGCACTCCCTTGAAATACACACTGCCGGATGTAATATTGTAAAGCTTTATAATCGAGCGCCCGGTTGTGGTTTTGCCGCAGCCAGATTCGCCCACAAGACCGAACACCTCGCCCTTGTGAATATCGAAGCTCACGTCGTCAACCGCCTTTGTCGGTCCGAAGTACTGGCAGAGATGCTCTACACGCAGTAAGGTTTCAGGATTATTCTGCACTTGCATTTGCATTTTCCTCCCTCTTCATCCTCATTCTCTCGATTCTGTCCCTCACGGCTTTGGGCGGGTCTACCTTCGGCGCATCGGGATGCAGCAGCCATGTCGCGGCGTAATGCGTATCGCTGATTTTGAACATCGGCGGCTGCCGCTCGAAATCTATCTGCATCGCGTACTTGTTGCGCGCGGCGAATGCGTCTCCCTTCGGCGGGTAAATCATATTCGGCGGCGTGCCGGGAATAGCCTCGAGCTTTTCGTTTGTGTCAAGATCGGGCATGGAGCTTAAAAGCGCCCATGTGTACGGATGCGCGGCGTGATAGAACACGTCCTCCGATGTGCCGTATTCCACGATTTTTCCCGCGTACATGACGGCAACATGGTCTGCCATGTTCGCGACGACGCCGAGGTCGTGCGTGATAAATATGACCGAAAGCTTGCGCTCAGCCTTAAGCCTGTTGATAAGCTCCAGAATCTGCGACTGAATCGTAACATCGAGCGCCGTTGTCGGCTCGTCGCAGATGAGAATGTCGGGGTTCGCCGCGAGAGCAATCGCGATTACGATTCTCTGGCGCATACCGCCCGAAAACTCGAACGGATACTGCTTGTAGCGGCGCTGCGGCTCGGCAATTCCGACCTCCTCCATCAGCTTGATGGCGCGGCGCTTCGCGACGCTCTTCGTCACCTTTTCAACAACGCCCGAAGCGTTTGTTTTCAGATAGTCGATTGCGGCGACAGTCTCCGCCTCATAGTCGCGCGTCCCGCGCTCGGCGAGAAGCTGCTCGTAATGCTGCACGAGCCTGACTATAAGATGAGAAATATTGCCCTTCACAAGCTCAAGATCGATGACTGCCGCGTCGGCGACCTCATAGTCGGGAGCCTTTCCGCGCGCGACCGCCTTATCGTATTTTTTCTGTGCGCGGTCATGCGCGCGCACTTCCTTCGCGTTCTTTCCGATTGAGTCGAAATATGTGTCAATTTCGCTCTTCATGCTTGAATTGAACGTGTACGTGAGGCTGTCCTTGTGTATATTCAGCTTATCCACCGTCGCCATAACAGCGGCGGAAAGCTTTTTCAGCTCCTCGCGGCAGGCTTTCCTGTCGAGCTTTTCCTCTGCGAATACGGGAAGCCCCGCGTTCAGCACATTGATTGCCTCCGACATTTTAGCGTATGATTCATCCGCAGAATGCTCAACCGCGCGCTCGGCGTACCTGACAAACTCGTTCATGAAGCTGTCGTTCAGGTAATTCAGAAGATACTCGTTCATTTCCGGAACGGGCATATCGGGCAGCGGCTGACCGCTGAATGTGACATAGTAGCCCATGCGGAAGAAATCGGGTGTCGGCTTTGCCAGCGCCTCATTTAAAATGTCGCGCATTTCATAAAGCGTCGGCAGAATCTCCGAATAATCGCGGCTGCGGCGCGCGCGTCTCCACTGACCGTTCAGCTTGCCCGCAAGCTCGGAAAGACGCGGATATTTGTCGCTCACAACATATTCGTGCTTCGAGCCCTTTGAGCGCGATACAATCTCACCCACGCGGTACGTCGAATCGTTGTGCGCGTTCTTTTCCATCTCAAATGTGAGAATATTGACAGCGTCAAGCGCGTCTGCGGCGTTTTCACGCGCCTCGCTGTAAGCCTTTTCAAGCTCGATGTGCTTGAACTCGAATTTGTCGAAATCCCCGCACATTTTGCGGATTTTCGCCGCGTCCGCCGCGTCCGACGACGCTACCATCGCGTTTTCAAGAAGCTTGAGATAGCTGTTGAAATTCGCGCGGCTCTCGCGCTGACGCGCCTTGCCCTTCAGCACCATCGCCTCCGTAAGCTGCTTGCCTATGCGGACGATGGGGTTCAGGCTCGACATCGGGTCTTGGAATATCATGGAGATTTTATCTCCGCGGATTTTGTGGAATTCCTCCTCTGAAATTTTGAGAAGATCCATTCCCTCGTAGATAATCTCGCCCGACTCTGTTATTGCGTTTGCCGCCTGTATGCCTAAAATCGCCTTTGAGGTGACGGATTTGCCCGAGCCGGATTCGCCCACGATTGCGAGCGTCTCGCCCTGATCGAGGTGAAAGCTTATGTCGCGCACTGCCTGTACCTTGCCATTGACGGTGCGGAAGGAAATGCGCAGATTGTTGACCTCTAATTTATGTGCCATCAGTCGCCTTCTCCTCTCGTTGTGGGATTGAATGCGTCTCTCAGTCCGTTGCCGAACAGGTTGAAGCAAATCATCAGAAGCCCAAGGAAAATTGATGGGAACAGCAGCGCGTGAGGCGCGGTTGTGACAACGGAGTTGCCCTGCGAGAGCAGCGTACCGATTGTCGAGCCGAACGCGGAGCTGAGGTCAACGATTCCGAGGTACGTCATCGTCGTCTCCGAGCGGATAACTCCCGGAATCACGAGCGCGCAGCTTGTGATAATCGAGCCGATTCCGTTCGGCAGAATATGCTTGAACATAACTCGCCTGTCAGACGCGCCGAGCGTCTTTGACGCAAGCACGAATTCCTGCCCCTTGAATCTGTAGAACTGACGGCGTGTCAGCGATGACATTCCAATCCACCCCGTCAGCACGAAGGCGAATAGGAACGACGGCACAACGCCGACCTTATTTGCAAGATGAAGCTGGAACAGCGTCGTGACGACCACGAACGGCACGCCCGACAGAATATCCGCGATACGGTCAAGCAGCATATCGACCCAGCCGCCGTAATAGCCCTGGAGCGAGCCGTATACAAGACCGATTGAAAGGTTTATTACCGATACGATGACGGCGAAAATCAGCGAGAAGCGCGCGCCGACGCCGATTGCGCAGAATATATCCTGCCCGATGGCGTTCGTGCCCATGATGTAGCACGGCTCTTGCCCGTCGTTCATGTACTGGTAATACGTGTAGTAGCAAAGACGCACCTGCACGGAGCCCGCTTTTCTTATCGAGTATATGTAGCTTCCGTCATCGCCCTCAATGCGAAGCGAATTGTACTCCGCGCCCTCGATTGCGCTGTTTGTCGAATACGCGGGAATGTAGTTTCCGTCGTCGTCGCGCGCGGCGGCACCCGTCGAGGTCGTCTCATACCAAATGCGGGAATCGCTCGTATCCTCAACGTAAGGATAGATAACCTGAATCCCCGTCTCGTTCTGCCACTCCTGAATCTTCTCAAATTCGCTGTATGTCAGATTGCGGTAAATAACGCCCTTGGCGTAATAAGCGTTCACCTCGATGTCGTATGTGTAGCGCTCAACATCTTTTCCGCGCTGCTTGACGGTGGTAGTGTACGTGGCGGTAACTCCGATAACGGGCTGAAGCCCTGTCTCAAGATACACGCCCTCCCACATATCCATGGAAGCGTCATTCTGCGAGCTTAACGTCTTCGAGCCGTCGAAAATGCCAAGCCCGAGATCGGAAATCCAGCGGACGTAAGGCGGATAATTGAGGTAAATTCCGTCCTTGTCCGTGATTTCGTAGGGCGAGAGAAACGGCGCGACTATTGAGTAAAGAATCAGAATGATAAGTATTATCGTCGCCACGACGCTCGATTTGTTCTTGCAGAAGCGAATCATCGCGTCGGCGAAAAAGCCGCGCGCCTTCGTTTTGAATTTCTGGTCTGTAATCCGCTCATTCTCCTGCACAAAGGCGAATTTTTCTGCGGGAATTCTTTCGTAACCTGTGTTTTCGCTCATTTCTTTGACCCCACTCTGATACGAGGATCGATAAAGCCGTAGCTTATATCAACCACAAGCCCCGCTGCCAGCCCGATTGCGGTGTAGAAGCAGGTGGACAGCATGAATAGATTGTAATCGCGGGCGTTGATCGCGTTCAGCGTCAGCGCGCCCACGCCGGGTATGGAGAAAATCTGCTCGATAATCAGCGAGCCGCCGAGAATACCGATAAATTCTCCGAAAATGCCGGGCAAAATAACGACAAAGCAGTTGCGCATCGCGTGACGCACCGTCGCCTGAAATTTAGTAAGTCCCTTCGTGCGCGCAAGCAGCATAAAGTCGCTTGTCAGCACCTCCGTCAGCTCCGCTCTCGTCGTTCGGCAGAATCCCGCGACGACGCTGAAGCCAAGGCTCAATATTGCGGGAACCATGCTCACGAACATATCCCAGCTAAAGTAATCCGTGCCGCTTTTCATGACAAACGGGAACCAGCTAAGCTTATAGCAGAAGAAATACTGCACCAAAAAGGCGTAAACGAAGCTTGGCACCGAAATGACGACCATTGTCAGCGTCGAAATCGTGTAGTCAACCCATGTATTCTTTTTGAGAGCGGCGACAATACCGAGAGTAATACCCACAGGAATCGTCCATATGATTGAATATAGGTTTACAATCATCGTCGCGGGAAGCTTTTCGGCAAACACCTCGGTTACAAGGCGTCCGGTGTAGAGCTGCTCCGAATATCCCCAGTCAAAATTCGTGAAAATGTTCTTTAGGAAAATCCCGAACTGCACGAGATACGGCTTGTTGTATCCCATCGCCTCGCGGCGAATCGAGATTATCTCCGCGTGCGGATCGTTCGGTGCCAGCGCGGGGAGCGGCAGCATCCTTATCAGAACGAAGCACATCAGCGTGATTATAAAGAACACGAGGATCATGTATGCAATCCTCTGCAGTGCGTATTTAAGCAATTTCTGACCTCCGTTTTATTTTTTCTTCATCCCATGCCGAACATTACGAAATCGTGCAGCAAAAGTTAAACGCCCGATTTTATGTAAAGACGGCATCGCAGAAGACGGTTGCATCATTGAAACCGTATTTTGCGGTGCTGCCTTATTTCCGCGCAGCATAGTGCGCGCGCGGGATGGGAGATATTAAGAACATAGGCAGGGGGATTTCTCCCCCTGCCGAATGCCCAACAAATTTTTCAAGTCAGACTTTCGGAGTCTGCTTTTTATTTGTGATTAGTACTGGAGCGTGCCGCCCTGCTCTGCAACGTAAGCATCCCACTCCTCGTCGGAGTAGTTATACTTGAGATACATGATGCCGCCGCGTCCCATAATCGGGTTGTATTCCTCAACCACATAGTAAACCTTCTGCGAGAGCAGGAACTTGGAGCCTGCGGTCGTGAACGGAATATATGTGTAAGTCTGGAGCAGCTTGCCCTCAACGCCCGCGAGAATGATGAGACGGTTCTCCTGCGAAGTCTGACCCTCGCCGAAGTTCCACATATTGCCGTCCTCGTCAGCGCTCGAAACGCCGTTCATCGCCTCGACCCAGTTGTATACGCTCATCGTGATTTCCGTGCCGTCAATCGTAAGCGTGAGCATATCCGTCGTGGTGTCATACCAGTTAGCTGCGTATGAGTAGCTCGGCCATGTGTAAGCCTGCATCAGGGAGTACGGATCAAGTGCGGAGCCTGACCAGCCGCAGAGGCAGATGTCAGCGGAGCCGTCCTTGAGCGCGTAAGCCCATTCGGAGCCGGAGTAGTCAGCCTTGATTTCGATTGAAATCTTGCCCTCAAATGGCGTGCCCTCGGTAGCCGTTGCAAGCGTGCTGTTCATCCACTCAATGCGCTTTGTAAGCGTATCGGTGGTAGCCGTGGAAGCATACTGCATAACGATTTCCTGATCGCTCATGCCGTCGCCGTCCTCGTCGGTGATATAACCAAGCTCAAGCGCTTCCTCGTAAGCTGCGGTGAAGAGCTCCTTCGCCTGCTCAACGTCGTAGCCGGTGATTGTCGCAACTGCGTCCTCAAGCGAATCAAACTCGCTCACGTCAACGCCGTAGAAGTCGCAGAGTGCCTGCATAGCCGGCTCGCTGTCGCGATAGAACGCCGCGGTGTCTGCGTCATAAATGTTCGTGTCCGAAATGATTCCGAGACCCGGTGTCTGTGCGGGAGCCGCCTCGTCGCAGAACGCCTGTCTGTCAAACGCAACAGCCATAGCCTTGCGGAATGACGTAACAGTTATAGTCTCAAGGTCATACTTCGTCGTGTCAAAGTCTGAAGCAGCCTCGCGTGCCTGCAGTCCCGACATATCGCCGGTCAGAAGCAGGAAGTAGATTACCGCGGACGGGGATGCGTATAGGTACTCGGAGAAGCCGTACTCATCGTAGTCGTCCGTCTGCATCGAATACGTGATTAGCTCACCCGACAGGAACATCTGCTTAGCCGTTGTCGATTCCGTAACAACCTGAATGTCGATGTCTGTCGTCATGTAGGTGTGATACGTCAGACCGTCCTCGGGGTCAACGTAAACCTGATTCTCATAATCATTCCAGCCGTACCAGTAGGGGTTCTGACTGTAATGAATCATTTTGTCCGTCTGATACTCCGTCATCGAGTAAGGACCGTATGACGGGGATGTCTCAACGCTCGTCATGTATGAGCTGTATGTCGTGCCCGACTCGTCAACTGCGATGCAGGATTCGTATACGTCAGGCTCGATGAGGATAAGAGAATCCTGAAGTGCGTTGTAGTAAAGCGTGAATCCGCTTACAGATGCGCCGAATACCTCAACGATGGTGTACTCGTCAAGAGCATAGATGCCGACAGTCGAGAAGTCAACGTCGTCCTCCCACTCGTAAGCGATTACGAGATAGTTATAAAGGTCGTCGTCAGTCTCGCCCCAGTTTGCGTTCGTGGTTGTAACGCCGGAAAGAAGCGTGAGGTTATAGTCCGTTGCGGGAACAAGACCGTTCTCGTCAACGAGAGCAAGAAGCTCATCCCACGTGTCAAGTCCGAAGTAAGCGTCGCCGTAAGACTCGACATAGTCCTGAAGCGTATAGCCGCTGAGCCACGTGTCAAGCGCATAGCCGACAGCGATATAAACCTTCGCGCCCTCAACCTCTGCGTTGTCAGCGCCCGCAAGCACGCCGGTGTATGTATACTGTCCGTCGTCACCCGCTACCATATCGGAAATCTGGATTCCCTCTTCGCCGTTGTCGATGTAGTCAACGGAGCCCTGCATGAAGTAAGCCTTAGCGCCTACGATGCCGTAGCTTCCGCTGTAAACGTCAGTCGAGCGGTAGTTCTGAAGGTCGGGATCGAGAAGATACTGAGCGCTTGTCACATACGTTTCAGCCGTGATGTGGTATCCCGTGTCGAAATAAAGGTCATCGCGCAGCGTGATTGCATATGCGTAGCCGGATTCCGCGTCCTCCGGGAACCATTCGGGATGCTCCGCCTTTACCTCTTCGGTAACATCAACGGGATCGCCTACAGCCATGGACGGGATAATTACGTAGCCGTCATAAGACTCGCGCGTCTCGTCGTCCATCGGGTGCAGCTCATCGTTGAACGCGAACTGATAGAAGCCGTCTATCAGATACTCGAATGTATCTGACGCGGTGGAGTCCTCATAGTCGTGAACATTCCAGTTCGGCGAGAGGCTCGACGTATAGGTGTTATACGTGTACGTCGCGTCAGAGTCAAACTGTACAACATTCGCGCTCGGGTCATCTGTTTCGTCGCCCGTGGAGGTACCCGTGCCGTCGGAAGCCGTCGTGTCCTCTCCCTCATTGCTGTTGTCGCACGAAGCGAGCATAGCTCCCATCATGCAAAGCGCAAGAAGCATGGCGACAATTCTTTTGAGTGTCGAATTCATGTTGATTCGCTCCTTTTCAAAAATTTTTTGTCTGCGCCGCGGCGCCGAACATAAATGTTTCCCCTCCGGCACGGGTGCAAATCAAAATCATTTTATCATATTCACCGCCCCTTCACGCGGACACCGCTCCGCCGTCATGAAACGATTTTATGATATTCGATATTTTACCACACAAAAGCGCTGAATTGCAAGTCTTTTTTCGTAAAAAGTGCAGAATCTGTGTTTTTCACAGCCCAAATCGCATTTTCGCGCCCTCAATTGTGAATTTTGACGTTTCAAACTTGCAAAATTGCCGCCCGAAGCCCGCAAATACGTGCGAAATTCCGCCGTCTGCGCATTTTTGTGCCGTCAAGTCCGTCAGATTGATGAAACCCGACCGTTTTTTCGGCGGCGGGACGACCGTCAGTGTCCCTCTATAAGCGCCGTCGTGAGCCTCACGCACGCCTCAACGTCTCCCGTGTCGATTGTTTCAAGTGGCGTGTGCGCGTATCTTGTCGGAATCGATATGCAGCCCGCGGGTCGTCCCGCGCCCGCCGACTGAAGCTCCGAGGTGTCCGTGCCGCCCATTGTGAGAATTTCGAGCTGGTACGGGATTTTCTCGCTTTTGCATATGCTCACCATCGTGTCGACAAGGTGCGGGTCGCATATGACCGAGGGGTCCTTCACCTTGATGGCGGCGCCCCCGCCGAGCCTCGTCCCCATTTTGAGCGCGCCCGGGGTATCGCCCGTCTTTGTTATATCAACCGCGACGGCGACGTCGGGCATAATCTCGTAGGCGGCGACCCGCGCCCCGCGGCATCCGATTTCCTCCTGCGAGGTGAATACGTAATATATGTCGTAAGGTGACGTTTTCGCGCGCATGGCAGCCTCAACCAAAATCGCGCAGCCGATTCTGTCGTCAAACGGTCTGCCCGTAAGCCACGAGGTGCCGAGCTTTGAGATTGTCGGCTCGACCGTAAACGTGTCGCCGACCTTTACCTTGCGCTCCGCTTCCTTTTTCGATTTCGCGCCTATATCGACCCAGCAGTTGTCAGCGTTGAAGCTCGACGCGCTGTCGTCGCCTATTAAAATTCCAATAAGCCCAGTGTCGAAAATCACCCGCGACGGCACCGTCCACTCATATCTTATTCCGCCCGCCGCCGAAAAGCGAACGAAGCCCTCGTCGTTCACGCCCGTGACGTAAAATCCTATTTCGTCCGTGTGCGCCGCGAACATGAGCTTTTTGCCGTTCGGATTTTTTGCCGTCGGCGCCTTGTGCGCGATGAGATTTCCCATCGGGTCTGTGCGCACGTCGTCAACATAAGGCTTTATTTTCCCCTCGATAACCTCGCGTATCGGCGCCTCGCGTCCCGACACGCCGAGCGGCATCATAAGCGATTTGATTAGTGAATACATGATATTTTCCTCCGATTTATATAAGCATTATTGTTCCGAAAGCCTGCCGATTATCAGGTCTGCGTCCCTCGCCAGTGCAAGCGCGAGCGAAACGGTCGATTCGTAATCGTCCGCGTTTATCGTGTCGACCGCCGTATGAATATACCTTGCGGGAGCGGACACCGCCGCGACGTGAACCCCGCCGCGAATCCGCTGTATGTGAGCGGCGTCGTTTCCGCCCGAAACGAATCTCTTCGGCTGCGCGGGAATGCCGTGCACATCCGCGGTTTCCATCACTGCTTTATACATATCTCTGCCGTAAACCGTTCCCTTGTCCATGAAGGAGACGGCGGGTCCCTTTCCCTGCTCCGCCACACGTGAGGTTTCGGGCAGTCCCATGTTGTCGGCGACCGCTGTCGCCTCAAGCACGACGGCGACCTGCGGATTTACGCGGTACGCCGCTGTTTTTGCGCCCGATTTGCCGATTTCCTCGCTCACCGTGAAGGCGAAAATTATGTCGGCACCGCCTCTTTCCTCGCGTGAAAGCGTCCGCAGGGCATCGCACTCAACGGCGCATCCGAATCTGTCATCGAGCGCCTTACACTTGATTTGCTTTTCCTCATGACCGAATCTCACAAAATCGGACGAAAAGGTTGCGAAATCGCCGCGCGAGACGTACTTTTGCGCGTCCTCCTTGTCCTTTGCGCCGATGTCAATATAAAGGCTTGAAATCCCATCTGCTTTGCTGCGCTCGCCGCCCTCCTGAAGGTGAATCGGCTTTGAGCCGATGACGGCGGGAATATACTCGCCGCATGAGCCCTTGACTGTGACGCGCCGCGCGGGCAGCACCGACGGCACAATTCCGCCGAGATTTGTGAATTTGAGCGTTCCGTCGCCGTTTATGTCCGTAATCATAAAGCCCACCTCGTCCATGTGAGCCGAGAACATAAACCGACGCTCGCTCTCCGTCCCGTGATTTTTTCCGTAAAGCACGGCGGTGACGTTTCCCTTTCTGTCGCGTGAAATCTCATCCGCGAAGCCCGAAATCGTTTCCTCTATTATATCAGCCACATCGCCCTCGCAGCCGGTGGGACCGAACGCGAGCGAGAGATGCCGCAAAAGCTCAATTCCGTAAAGCTCACTCATGATATGCCGCCTCCGTTTCAGTGTCCTTCATAACGGCAACAAGAAGCTTTGCCAGCTCCTCGCCGTCAGCCCCGTCGATTACCTCGCTCTCCGTGTGCATTGAGCGAAGCGGAATGCCGAGCAGCACCGTGTCGATGCCGCACTCGACAAACGGAATCTCGTCCGCGTTCGAGCCGGTGCCCGACGCCTCGACAGATACCGTGTATTTTACCCCGCAGCGGTCGCATATTTTCATCACCCGTGATGTAAGCGATGCGCTCGTCGCCGCAGAAACGGAGACAACGGCGCCGCTTCCGAGCGGTGCTACGGAATTTTTCTCGGGAGAGTCGGGCGATGACGCAAATCCCACGTCAAGCACGAGCGCGAGGTCGGGCTTGATTCGGAACGCAGCCTTTTCTGCGCCCGACATTCCCGTTTCCTCCTGTGCCGACACGACAAAGTACGTGTCAAACTCTCCCCTGTCATCTCCCATCATATCAAACGCGAGAAGCCCCGCCGCGACGCACGCCTTGTCGTCAAACGCGCATCCCGCGGCGCGGTTGTTTTTGAGCCGCTCGGGCGAATATCCGAACGTCACGGACGTTCCGATTCTCACGCCGAGACCCTCAAGCTCCTCCTTTGAATATCCCGTGTCAATCAAAAGCTCGTCAATCGGCGTCACCTTCATGCGCTCGTCGGGCTTTGTCAGATGCGGCGGCTTCGCAATAATAACGCCGTAAAGCTCGCGCTGTGCGTGAATCGTAACCTCCGCCGCCGGCAGCACCTTCGGGTCAACCCCGCCTACCGAAACAACCTTGAGATTTCCTTCCTTTGTTATCTCATAAACCATAAGCCCCACCGCGTCAAAGTGCGCGTCTATCATGAGCTTCGCCGCCCCCTCGTTTGCGGGACGCCTTCTGAATATGTAGTTTCCGAGCGAGTCGCGCTCCCACTCGTCGAAATAACCCGCGGCAAGAGCGGCAAGCTCATCCTCCGCCTCGTATTCGCGCCCTGCGAGCGTCATCATCCGCGACAGCCTCATCGCGGTGTCGATAAAATCAAGCATTCTTATTTCCCCCCAATACTTCCCTCTGTCATATTTCGTCGGGATTGATTGTAAAAAGCTTCACTGTTTTCGCCGTGCCCTTGTTGACGCGCCCGAGCGCGAAAAATTTTCCGTCGCTGTAAAGTCCGCAAAGCTCGTTTGCTCTTGAGCCCTCGGGCGCGGGACTGCCGGGGGCACGCACAATATCGTCCTCGCCGACTCCGAGCGTCCCGCCGTTAAAAAGCGTCAGGGCATCCCCGCGGTTGAAATATATTTTCGGAATCTCCGTGAAAAGCTCCTCCGTCGGAATGATGAAGCCGAGTGGATTTTCCGAAATTTCCTGCGTCGTATGCGCGTCCGCAAGCGTAAAATTGCCGACCTCCATCCGCCGCAGCCATTTCATGCAGCCCCCGCAGCCGAGCGAAAAACCGATGTCGGCGCAGAGCGTCCGTATGTATGTCCCCGACGAGCATGAAACGTCAAGCACATATTCGCCGTATCCCTCCGTGCCGATTATCTCGATTGAGTAAATTTCAACCCTTCTCGGAGCGCGGTCTACGGTAATTCCGCGGCGCGCCAGATTCACGAGCTTCTGCCCGCCCATTTTGACAGCGGAATACATCGGCGGCACCTGCATATACTCGCCCCTGAAGCGCGAAACGGCGCGCTCGACCTCCACATCAGACGGCAGACTGTTTGCGATGCTTATCACCTTCCCGCTCATGTCCTCCGTGTCCGTGCGGACACCGAGCTTCAGGCAAGCCGTATAGCGCTTTCTTGTCACCGTGACGTAGCTCGCCGCCTTGACGGCGCGCCCGACAAGCATAATGAGTACTCCCGTCGCATCGGGGTCGAGCGTCCCCGTGTGACCGACGCTTTTCACGCCGAATATGTGGCGCATACACTTGACGGCGGCAAATGAGGTCATTCCCGCCTCCTTGTCTACGACAACGGCGCCGCACGGCTCGCGTCCCGACGCTTCCGCGCCCTTTTCTGTTATAATTTCGTTTTCGCTCATATCCGTTTCACCTCGTTTGACCTCGCTCATGTTATATGCCCTCTGTGCTTTCCTCGTACTCGCGTATCGCCTCCGAAACCGCGTCCGCCGTGATTTTTTCCGCCGAAATCGCGCTCTCTGCCGCGACGTTGAAGCCCGCAGCCTGCGTGTGACCGCCGCCGCCGAATCGCTTCGCGACAGACGCGCAGTCAACGGGGACATTCGCGCGCAGCGATACTCGCCATTCTCCCTCTTTCTCTTTGCTCTCGCGCACGGACGCGCCCACAAGCACGCCGTCATAGCATCTCATAATGTCCGATATTGCGCCGAAATCGGAGCTTTCAAGCCCCGCCGCGCTCATTGCCCGTAAGCTAAGCGTCGATACGGCAAGCTTGCCGCCGCAGTATCTTTTCATTGCCGATACCGCGAGCGCCTCAGCCGCAGCCTCGCGCTCAAAGCGCAGCTTGTGCAGCAAAAACGAACAAAGCTCAAAATCCGCACCCCTTTTTATAAGCTCCGACGCGACCGTATGCGTTTTTGCCGTCGTGTTTCCGTAGCAGAAGCTCCCCGTGTCGCCGCTTATCGCCGCGAAAAGGTACGTCCATGTCTCGCGCGGGACATTTTTCCAGACGCCGCGCGCCGTCATCTTCTCGATTAGATCAAATATAATCTCGCCGTTTGCAGCCGCCGTCATATCGGTGAGGCATGGCGCGAATCTGCCGTCCCCGTCGGGGTGATGGTCAATCATGAAAAGATATTCGCCGCCATCCGACCAGAGCGAGCCGAGCTGCGACACAGATGCCACATCGACCGATATTCTCTCGGCGCCCGCGCGAAATTCCGAATTTATCGTGACGGCATTTCCCACCCTGCCGTCAATGAGAAAGCGAAGGCGTTCGCCCACGCGGTCGGCGCATTTTATTTCCGCGTCGCCGCCGTTTGCGTTTATCACGGAGAGAAGCGCGAGCGCGGAGCCGAGTGTGTCCGCGTCAGGGCTTCTGTGGCAGGCAATATCTACTCGCGACAGTCCTGCCGCCATATCCGCAAGCTCGTCAAATGTCAGCCGTGCGTTCATGCTTCGGTTTTATCCTCACTCTCGTTCTTATTTTGCCGTTCCGCGTCAATTTCACGCAGAATGCCCGCGATTTTTGTTCCATGCTCGATTGTATCGTCGCATATAAACGTAAGCTCGGGCGTAATTCTCATATTGAGCCGCTCGGCAAGGCGGCGTCTTATGAATCCCGACGCGGAGCGCAGCCCGCGCGAGATTTCCTTTTTCCCTTCCTCGTCGGTGATTGACGACCAGTATATTTTGGCGTATTTCAGATCCGCCGAAACATCCGCCGCCGATATTGTTATCAGCGCTCCCGATATTCGCGGGTCCTTGACCTCGCGTATTATTTCCGACAGCTCATCCCTGACGGAGCTGTTCACTCGTCCCTGTCTTTTTCCAGCCATATATTTCCCTCTTGCGGATAATATCCGTATGGTTCATTGCTTAAATCCATTCGCTGTACCGTGAATATTGCGCTACGCGCAATATTCAACAGACTTGAGAAATGGGCTGCGCCCATTTCTTAAAGTCTTATTATACCACATTTTGATTGATTTTTCAAGCACAAAATGTAAATATAATGTTACCATGCGAAAATAAAACGCCCCTCACCAATGGTGAGGGGGTTATGATGGGCAGTTAGATTACCGTGCCGCTCCTTTATTTTGTCGGCGGCGCTTCAGCCACATAATAATGTATACGATTTCTGTTACAGCAAGCGGAATAATAAGCAGCTCAATTATTATAATGCCGCCAAACGGTATAAAAATAATGCCGATGAAATCAATTATCCCAAAAAGTCCGAGAAAATTGCAGCACCTTTCCAAGGCTATATCGTTCAAGGATCTGAATGCATTCCATTGGTATATTCCCAGCTCGGCAAGTACAATCGATAAAATCATGCCCGAATACACCGGAACTATATAGCCGTTTCCAAAAATATCGTTTTCCGGAAGGCTTAGACTGTACAGCATATAGCAAACAATAAAAACTATTGTGAGCACATTCACTGTAATCAAAATCTTTTTTGATTTTTTCTGAGTGTACATAATTAGGTATAATCCTCCATGCTCATTCCGGTCTTCCTTTATGTCATCATAATTTCAGTCATTCAGCGGCGGCTCGCCGTTTTCGCGCATGATTCCCCGCGCCATCGATTCATGCGCAGGGAAAATTTCGAGAATATGATACGGTACAATTTCAAAAACATCTTTCATGGAGCTTTTTCTCCTTGAAAATAACTCAAATTTTTATTTTCAAGTTTATTATAACACATTGATTTTTATATGTCAACAGTTTTTTTGAGTTTTTTGAAATTCATTTTATCATGCGCCTCTCTCATACAGCCGCACGGCTATAGTCAAAAAAAGCTCTCGACAAACGCTTCAAAACGTGCTATAATAACATTGAACAACAAAGCACAGCTTTGAAGACATTCCGTCGTGAATCAAAGATTCACAACGGAAGTCCTCAAGTTAGATGAATATTTTCCACGAATCACAGATTCGCGTAAAATATTCACGGCAAAGCGCTCAATTTATGTTTACTATAAGGCAGCAAAGGAGGACGCGCCGGAAAATGAGATACAAATCGATTTTTATAATGCTTGCGGCATTTATAACGCTTTCGTTCGCGGCTCTTCTTTTCACGTCGTGTTCAAGCGCCGACAGCTCGCTTTCCTCATACACTGTTCTCTCGCCGACGGTAAATCCGGGAGAGACGCTCACGGGGGATGATTTTATCATGGTGTCGGAATTTGCCTCCTCGTCGTATACGGTTACAATTGACGGGGACACAGACACCGACGAGCCGGGATTTCATTCGACGACGATAACGGTCAAAAGCGAAAGCGGCTCCGAGAAATCATACGCTGTAACGTACACCGTGCGCTCGCCGATTTACGACTCGATTCGCGTGGAGGCGGGGACGGAATCGCTTACGGTTGAGGCATTTATCAACAAAAGCGTCGTTTCGGACGACGACGATACCGTTTTTTCGTTTGCGAACGAGGAGGCGGTGAACGAGGCGCTTTCAACGGTCGGCACATATAAAATCGCGATTTACGCCGACAAAACGCTCATGTATTCCTCCCTCATAATCGAGGACACAACGCCGCCGGCGGCTGACCCCGTGACGGTTTACATCACAAGCGTATACGTCACGCCGACAGCATCCGATTTTGTCACAAACATCGTCGATATTGGCGAGGTGACGTGCGAATTTGCGGAGAATTACGATTTTGTAACGACCGAGGATATAAGCGTGACGATAATACTCACGGACGCGTCGGGAAACACCTCAGAGGTTGTTTCGCTCGCGACCTGCTCCGTCGATTCGGAGGCGCCCGTCATTCTCGGAGTTCACAGTATAACCGCCGTCGCCGGCGAATCCATAGATTACAAGGACGGCGTTACGGTAACGGACAATTCTGGCGAAAATATCTCCGTGAAGGTCGATGTTTCCCGCGTCGATACCTCGACGGCGGGAACCTACGAGATAACGTACAGCGCGACTGATTCGTCGGGCAACACGACATACGAGAGGGCTTCCGTCATCATCACGGACAAGGAGGCTGTTTCATCCTCCGTGCTGACTGACGCGGCAAAGGCTGTTTATGTGAGCCTTGACATATCGGGCAAGACGAAATACGAGGTCGCATACGCGATATACACATGGGTCAACACGAATATTTCGTATTCGGAGGTCGGCGCGTCCGAGCTTGGCTTTACCGAGGCGGCTTATGATGGTCTGACGGAGCTTGTCGGCGACAGCTACACATATATGGCTGTATCCGAGGTGCTGCTCGGTCTTGCCGGAATCGACACGCTTGAAATTGAGCGAATCGGCTCGGACGAGGAATTTTACTGGCTTCTCGTCGATGTCGGCGACGGCTGGTATCACTTCGATGCCTGCCGCCACTACAGCGGAATGAATTTTGAATGCTTCATGCGCACCGACGCGGAGCTTGAAGAATACTGCGCGGCATACGGAATCGAGTATTACTATCTTTTCGATGAGTCAAAATACCCGACAAGAGCGACGACATCGTATTATGAGGTAGAAACGGAAGACACATCTTCAGATGTGTTCACATCTGAAGATGGCACATCTGACGATACATCGTCAGATGTGCTTATATAACAGAAAACGGAGGAAAATCAGATTGTATAACGAGCTGACACAGGTCGATATAGACAAAATGAAGCGTGAAATCGAGGAGCGGATTGCGCGACGCCCCGCGCTGCGCGAGGCTGTCAAGGCTGCGAAGGAGCTGGGCGACCTTTCGGAAAACGATGAATATCGTTCGGCAAGGCGCGAGAAAAACAGCAACGATTCGCGGATTCGGTATCTTGAAAACATGATACGCACGGCGAAGATAATAGACGTTTCGTCAAACGAGGGCGAGGTCGGACTTTTCGATGAGGTGGGGATATATTATCCCGAGGATGACGAAAGACGCACGATAAGAATCGTCACGACGCTGCGAAACGATGTGTTCAACAACTGCATTTCAAAGGAATCCCCCGTAGGCAAGGCGATTCTCGGTCATCGCGTCGGCGATACGGTGACGGTTGACACGGGGAAAATAAAATACCCGATTTTAATCGAAAGCATAAAAAAGGGCAGCGACGACGATTCGCTGCCGATAACGTCATATTAAAATTGAAGCCACAGCAAGTATTCGCGGGGTGCTATGCACCCCGCGAATATTATGCGAAAAATTCCTCCCGAACGGAATTTTCGGGAGGAATTTTTTATTTTATTACTTATACAGCTCCACAAGCTTGAGGAGGTGCTGATATTTCTGCGCCGCCTTGTCCTTTGCTTCGCCGAAGAGCTTTTCTGCTCTTTCCGGGAATGCCTGCGCGAGACGGCTGTAGCGCGTCTCCGACTTGATGAAGTCGATGTAATCCGCCGTCGGCTCCTTAGAGTCAATCGAGAACGGATTTTCGCCCGCAGCCTTCTTTTCAGGATTGTAGCGGAAGTTCTGCCAATATCCTGCCTCAACCGCGCGCTTCATCTCAATCTGGCAGTTCGTCATGCCGCCCTTGACGCCGTGCATTTCACACGGTGCGTAGCCGATGATGAGAGACGGTCCGTTATACGCCTCAGCCTCAACGAGAGCCTTGATGGTCTGGTTCATATCATATCCCATCGCTATCTGCGCGACGTATATGTAGCCGTAGGACATCGCGATTTCTGCGAGATTCTTCTTGCCAATCGACTTGCCCGCAGCGGCAAACTGCGCAACCTGACCTATCTGCGACGCCTTCGACGCCTGACCGCCCGTGTTGGAGTAAACCTCCGTATCAAATACCATGACGTTGACGTTTTCGCCCTGTGCGAGCACATGGTCAAGACCGCCGAATCCGATGTCGTATGCCCAGCCGTCGCCGCCGAAAATCCAGACGGATTTCTTCGCGAGCATATCGGCGTTGTCGGTGATATACTTTGCCGTTTCGTCAGATGCGGCAGCCGCAGCAGCAGCAACCTTCGCGGATGCCTCCTCGCTCTTCGCGCTGTCGTCCTTCACCTCGAGCCACTCTGCGCAGGCAGCGGCAAGAGCCTCGTCCTTTTCGTCGGATGCGACATAAGCCTTGATTCTGTCGGCAAGCACCTCGCGGCGATATTTCTGCGCGAGATAAATTCCGTATCCATGCTCCGCGTTATCCTCAAAGAGGGAGTTAGCCCATGCGGGTCCGCGTCCCGTCTCGCGGTTTACGGTGTAGGGAGTTGCGGGAGCCGAGCCGCCCCAGATGGATGAGCATCCCGTCGCATTGGAGATGTACATACGCTCACCGAAAAGCTGTGTGATGAGGCGCGCATATGATGTTTCGGCGCACCCTGCGCACGAGCCCGAGAATTCAAGCAGCGGCTGCTTGAACTGCGAGCCCTTTACGGTATTCGCGACAAGCTCCTTCTTTTCCGACACGCTCGAAACGCAGTAATCGAACACCGCCTGCTGCGCGTCCTGAGTAGCTCTCGGAACCATCATGATTGCGTAATCCTCGGCGGATGCCTTCACGCCAGCCGCAGCAGCCTTCTTGTCCGCGCCCGCGTTGACAGGGCAAGCCTTGACGCAGAGCGCGCAGCCCATACAGTCAAGCGGGCTTACCGCCATCGTGAATTTGTACGTCGTCTTGACGACGGGCTTCGGCGCAAATTTCGTAGCCTCGGGAGCCGCTGCCGCTTCCTCCTCCGTCATCGCGAACGGACGAATCGTAGCGTGCGGGCAGACGAATGCGCAGCTGTTGCACTGAATGCACTTCTTTTCATTCCAGACGGGAACATTTACGGCGACACCGCGCTTTTCGGATGCCGCAGCGCCCTGCGGAAGCGTGCCGTCAACATATTTTTCAAACGCCGAAACGGGGAGACTGTCGCCTCTCATCGCGTCAACCGGCTCGACAATCTTGTTTACGAACTCGGCAAGCTCCTCGCGCGGAGATGTAAATTCAGCCTTTGGAGCGTCGGGCGTCGGATTCTTCCATGCCTCGGGAACGGCAACCTCGACGTAAGCGTCGCTGCCCGCTTCAATCGCGTTATAGTTAAGGTCAACCATCGCCTGACCCTTTTTGATGTACGACTTATACGCCATCTTCTTCATGTACTCGACAGCCTCGTCCTTCGGGAGGATATTTGCGAGCGAGAAGAACGCGGACTGAAGAACGGTATTCTTGACCTTCGCGTTTCCGATGCGCTTTGTCGCGATTCCCGTACCGTCGATGATGTAGAAGTGAATGTCATTCACCGCGATATACTTTTTCACCTTCGCGGGGAGGTGCGAATCAAGCTCATCGACAGTCCAAGGGCAGTCGAGCAGGAATGTTCCGCCGGGCTTGATGTCCTCAACCATGTCGTATTTCGTGAGATACGCGCAGTTGTGGCACGCCACGAAATTCGCCTTGGTGATGTAGTACGGCGCCTTGATGGGCGCGTCGCCGAAGCGCAGGTGGGAGATTGTGACGCCGCCCGTCTTCTTTGAGTCGTACTGGAAATATGCCTGAATGTATTTGTCGGTGTGGTCGCCTATAATCTTGATGGAGTTCTTGTTCGCGCCGACAGTTCCGTCGCCGCCGAGACCCCAGAATTTGCACGCGATTGTTCCCGCGGGAGCGGTGTCGGGCGCGGGCTTCTCATCGAGGGAGTGATATGTCACGTCATCGACGATTCCAAGCGTGAAGCGATTCTTCGGCTCCTCCGCCGTGAGATTTTCATATACTGCAAACACGGATGAGGGCGGGGTGTCCTTCGAGCCGAGACCGTAGCGTCCGCCGACAACCTTTATATCGCTGCGTCCCATTTCCGCAAGCGCCGTCACAACATCGAGATAGAGCGGCTCGCCGAGAGCGCCCGGCTCCTTCGTTCTGTCAAGCACCGCAATCTTCTTCACCGTTGCGGGGATTGCCTCGACGAGCTTGTCAGCGCGGAACGGACGATAGAGACGAACCTTTACAAGTCCGACCTTCTCGCCGTGAGCGATCATGTAATCGATTACCTCCTCGGTCACGTCGCAGAACGAACCCATGCAGATGATTATTCTGTCCGCGTCGGGAGCGCCGTAATAGTTGAAGAGCTTATAATCCGTGCCGATTTTCTCGTTGATTTTATTCATGTAGCCCTCGACGATTTCGGGGAGAGCGTCGTAATACTTGTTCACAGCCTCTTTATGCTGGAAGAAGATGTCGCCGTTCTCAGCCGAGCCGCGAAGCACGGGATGCTCGGGGTTGAGTGCGCGCTCGTGGAACGCCTTTATTGCGTCGTAATCAACAAGGTCGGCGAGCTGTTCATTTTCCCAGCACTCGATTTTCTGAATCTCGTGGCTTGTGCGGAAGCCATCGAAGAAATGAAGGAAAGGAACTCTGCCTTCAATTGCCGAAAGATGCGCCACAGCGCCGAGGTCCATTATCTCCTGCGGATTTGACGAGGCAAGCATTGCGAAGCCCGTCTGACGGCAGGCGTAAACGTCGCCGTGATCGCCGAAAATGTTGAGCGCGTGAGCCGCGAGGGTACGGGCAGACACATGGAACACGCCCGGAAGAAGCTCGCCCGCGATTTTGTACATATTCGGAATCATAAGGAGAAGTCCCTGTGACGCCGTGTACGTCGTCGTAAGCGCGCCCGCCGCAAGCGAGCCGTGAACAGTACCCGAAGCGCCGCCTTCGGACTCCATCTCGGCTACCTTTACGGTGTTGCCGAAAATGTTTTTGCGTCCCGCAGCCGACCACTGATCAACGTAGTCCGCCATCGGGGACGAGGGCGTAATGGGGTAGATGCCCGCAACCTCGGTAAACGCATAGCTTACGTGCGCTGCCGCCTGGTTGCCGTCCATCGACTGTCTGGTTCTTTTGATTGCCATTGAATTTATATCCTCCTGAAATTAAGACGCGGGGACAAAAGTGCCGCGTCCTTTTATCACGTACATATTGTAGCACGTTTTTTTTGATTTTGCAATCGCAAAATTCTGATATACCGACATTTTTTTGCGTTTTCATGAAAAAATCACATTTTTCACTCCTCCCCGCCGTCGTCATTCGGAATTATTCCCCTTGCCGCATCAATATCAGCCGCCGTTATCGTCATCAGCTCGTCGCGGGTGACCGATTCAGCCTCGGCGAGCCTGTTCGCCTGACGCACGAGAATTTTCTCAAACACATTGCGCACGCCTCGCGCATTGCCGAAATCCTCGTCAAACGACGCCTCCGCGAGATACTCGCGCAGCGCGTCCTCTGCCGTGCGGTCTTCACTTCCCGCCTCCCCCTCGTTTTCCGAGGCTTCACACGCGGGTTTTTCGAGCCTATAAAAATTGTTTTTGCACTGAAGCGTGAAAATCTCCATCATTTCATCGACTGTATAGTCGTCGAAATAAAGATAGCGGTTGAAGCGCGACGCAAGCCCGGGATTTGATTCGATAAATTCCTCCATGAGGTCGGTATATCCGGCGACTATAACGATTATGTCGTCGCGGTTGTCCTCCATGAATTTGAGTATCGTCTCGACTGCCTCAAGCCCGAAATCGTTGTCAGCCTTTCCCGACGTGAGCGAATATGCCTCGTCGATAAAAAGCACGCCGCCCTTCGCCTTTTCAAGCACCGACGCGGTTTTAATCGCCGTCTGTCCGACGTAGCCCGCGACAAGCCCGCTTCTGTCAACCTCGACAAGCTGTCCCTTCGACAAAACGCCGAGCGAATGATAAACGCGCGCCATAAAGCGGGCAATCATTGTCTTGCCCGTGCCGGGATTGCCCGAAAAAACCATATGAAGCGACAAATCGGGCGCGGGAAGCTTATGCTCGCGGCGCATATTCCACACCGTCACCATGTTGATGAGGTTTTTGACCTCCTCCTTTACGGCGGACAGCCCGATATAAGAATCAAGCTCGAATTTCAAATCCTCAATAGGCTCCTTCGGCGTCTCCTCGCCCTCCTTTTTCGGCGGGTCTGACGCGCCGGTAGATGTCGCCGTATTCGATGAGACAGCCTCTCCCGCCGCCGCGTTTTTGTCGCTCACGGGGGATTTGTCGTTCACAAGCCTGCCGTTTGCGTTTTTATCATTTGCCGACGGTCCCCATATGTCCGTCGATACGTTTCGCAGATTGCGCTCCGTCATCTCGCGTATGACATCGAGCTGCTGAAGTATTATTTCATCCTTTTTGTCCATAACACACCCCGAATATTTATTTGCGAATATTCTATCATAAATTGAGTGCTGCACCGTGAATATTGATGACTTTCATTGTGAACCACAGGTTCACAATGAAATGTCTTTGAATCTGTGATTCATTATTCAATGTTATTATATCATAAATCAAGCGCTGTATCGTGAATATTGCGCTGTGCGCAATATTCACCAACTTGAATAATGAATCTGTGATTCATTATTCAATGTTATTATATCATAAAGCAAATAAAAGTGCAAGAAATTGAATGCATTTCGGGCGCATCGTTCAGTGAAATGTTTGAAAATACCGTTCTCATCGGCACTGTCGGAGCATTTCTCGGCTACGCGATAATGCGAAATTCGGGCGGCGGCAAAAGCGGCGATGAAAAAGACAAAAAATAAGCATTCAAACCAGCAGAATTTACATATGATTCATAAATTTAAGGTTAAAGTCCTTGACAAGAATAGAACGGCGTGCTATAATTTAAGTACAGGGTGTGAACGACACTCCGAATACATAGGGCGTAGGAAAGGAAGAACGTCTTATGGGACTGCTGCTTATCTACTTGCTTGTAGGAATATCTATTTTGGTCATAGCAGGATATTTTCTCTGTGCCGAGGGATCGTTCGGCAAAGGGATATGCTTTGCCTTAATCGTTCTTTTCACCTCGTTTGTTGTTGGAATTGAAGTTTGCGGTCTTTTTGCTTCGAGCGGAGGCGGCGAGGCGGGAAGCATCGCGGCTGTTTCCGTTGTCGGGGCTTTTCTCGGCTACGCGATAATGCGAAATTCAAGCAAGAACGGTAAAAATGATGACGAAAAGGACAAAAAATAAGCGCTGCGCCGTCCGGCGCTGCGGCGCGAGGCTTAGCAAGGTTTAATATTAAAAATCCCCCTATATTGAAAAGGTGCTTTTTTGAAGGCGAGCTTTCCCCACTCGCAAAAAAGCACTTTTTATTTTTTATTTTTTCGCTTTACAAATCGCGCGGAATTTTGTATAATATAAGCATCACATACGCGAAAGGACAATGAGGCATGGCGTTTGACACAAACGAGCTGCCCGCGCTCGCGCGGGAGTTCGCATCATACAAGCTCGTAATTCAGGGGCGCTCGCCGAAAACGGTCGAGGAATACTGCTTTGATCTGCGCACTTTTTTCCGCTACATAATGGCTGAGCGCAAGGGCGTTCCTCTCTGGGGCGAGGAATTTGACGCGCTCGACGTATCGGGAATGACGCTTGAGGACATAAAGGCGATAACAACAGCGGACATATACGAATTTTTCCTGTACGTCGATAAGACGCGCGAAAACGGCGCGTCGGCTAAATCGAGAAAGCTTTCGGCAATACGCGCCTTTTTCAAGTATCTGACAAACAAAAAATGCGTGCTGGAGGTCGATCCCTCCGCCAACATCGACTCGCCGAAAAAGAAAGCGGCTCTGCCGAAATATCTCACGCTCGAGGAGAGCGTGCGTCTGCTCGACACGGTGAAAAACGACGTCGAATCAAAGACGCGGACGCGCGATTTCTGCATCATATCCGTGTTTTTGAATACGGGAATGCGGCTCTCGGAGCTTGTGGGGCTTTCGTTCGGTGATTTTGACCGCGAGCTTCGCGCCGTGCGCGTTCTCGGCAAGGGCAACAAGGAGCGGATTATTTACTTGAACGATTCCTGTCGGGAGGCGATTGCGGAATATCTCAATGTGAGAATCTCCGAGCCGACGAAAAATCCGAAGGAAAAGGCGCTTTTCATTTCAAGCCGCGGTCAGAGGATAAGCGTCAAAACAGTCGAATGGATGGTAAAAAAATATCTCGATATGGCGGGGCTGGGCGACCGCGAGCTTTCGACGCATAAGCTCCGCCACACGGCGGCGACGCTGATGTACCAGTCGGGCGAGGTTGACGTGCGTGTGCTGAAGGATATTCTCGGTCACGCGCAGCTCAACACGACGCAGATTTACACGCATCTCTCAAGCGACAGCATGGAAGCGGCGATGTCGTCAAATCCGCTCGCGGATTACGGCAAGGGGAAAGGAAAATAAAGGCTTACGCCCGATGCTGTTTCATCAATGCGTCAACCTCGTCGGCGGTGTAGGTTTTTCCCGAGCGCAGGGATTCGGTTCCCTTCGCAAGCTCCGCGTCAAGCTCCGCTTTTGTGAGCGCGGCTTCGGCGACGGGTCTTTTTTCGGGCAGACGAAGCTCAAACGGCATTCCGCCGCAGAGGACTATCTGACTGTAAAGCATTTGTATCGCGCCCGACGGTGAAATTCCCAGCTTTGAAAGAATTCCCTCCGCGCTTTCCTTAAGCTCCGTGTCAATTCTTGCGTAAACGGCTGTAGTGTTTGCCATGCAAATCATCTCCTTTTGATGTTTTGCTTCATTATACATGATTTTGAGCGCAATTGCAAGCGTTTGCAAGCAAATTAACATTCAGTACACAAAATCCTCTTGTGAAATTGTAAATTTTATGTCATGCGGCTTGAAATTGCGCGGCGCTTAGTGTACAATATCTGATATTATATCTTTTGAAGGGGGATATGCTTACGTGAAAAGCTTCATAAAGGAAAACGGTCATCTTATATGGCGTCTCATACTCAATCAGATCGGAATGACTGTATTCGGGCTTATGATGTCGATGACGGGTTCGGCGATAGATTACGCTCTCGGAGAGGGCGACGGCACAGTCTCAAGAACATGGAATTTCTGGGCGAGCGTCTTTTCCGTCGTGTTTTATATGTTCATCAACTACTGGGCAATTAAGGAAGAGGGACAGAAGGACAAAATCCGAACTGACGCGGGTCGGCGCGAGAGGCGTGTATATAAGGGTGTTCTCGTTGCGCTCTGCGCCACATCCCTCAATATACTTCTGGCGATAATAATGAATATCTGCGAGCCTCTCGCCTCCACCTCGGGTCTCGGAATCGAAATCGCGGGGGACATTTACGTTATAGCAAAATGGATTGCGATTCTGATTCAGGGAATGTACTGGGGGATTCTGCTTGTCGCGTCGGGATCCTCGTCTATCATCGCCGTGCCGTCGTGGATGTTTTTCTTTACGCCGGTTCTGACGCTTCTTGTGGCGCATATCGCATACGTTCTCGGACTGCGCGATTTCAGCCTTTTGCGAAAAATTAAAAATCTCTTCACGCCCGAGGAGGCTGACGCCGACACGAAGGGCGCGAAAAAATAAATCCGTGCCGCCGGATGTCACAGCGAATCGCTACAGCGAATTGCTACAGTGAATCGCTATCGCTATCTGAGCGACGAGAGAAGGGCTATTGCGTCACGTTTTCCGTCGGGCGTTATTCTGCGGCAGTATTCGGCTATATAAAGGTCCTTGCCGAAGCCTTCAAGCGCGCCGCCGTATTCGTCGGCAAGAGCGCAAAGCAGAGCGCATGGCAAAGCGCACATCTCGGACAAATCTCCGCCCGCGAGCGTGAGAAAATAAGCCTTCCCGTTCGTATACGCGGCGCTCTCGCCGCAAAACGAGTGGGAAATTCTGTCCGCGAATGAAATAAGACCGTCAAGGGACGGAAACGAGAAAATCTCCACACGGGTGCTGACCGTCCTCGGCGCGGCTTTTCCCCGCCCATCCGCGTCGTCGGTTCTTGTCACAAAAAGCTCGCAGCCGCCGCGCTTGTCGGGATAGAGCTGTATGTATAGCTGACCGCTGTCGGGGTCAAATCCGCCCGCGCGTCCCGCGTCGCGCAGAATGCTCCTTATCGCTGTGCGCAGCGACGGGTCGCTGCCGTCTGCCGATGCGCGCGGTATTCTGTACTTCGTCATATCCTCGCGCGAGAGCATAACCTTGATTTTGCTTTCGCTGATTCGTATCGTCTCCATGAAAATCCTACCTTTCGCAGTTTATGATGAATTTACACATACACACTATATTATAATGCGCGGGGACGAAAAAAGGTACCGAAAATGTATGGGCGGCGAGGATAATGCCGCCTCTGACAGCATAAAATTGGGCGCCGCATGAACGGTTTTCCCAGAGCAGAACCGAAAAGGGGGTATTTTTCATTTGAAACAGAGAAACAGCAGATTTATGAACTCATGGCGCCGTCTCGGGTATAAGCTGGCGCCCTACGCGATACAGAATCTGATGACCGTAGTAATAGGCGCGATGGCGATAATATACATTGCCGACGGCATTATTGGGCTTATGGGAGACGTGTCGCTCATATCGTATCTTGAATTTGACAGAGACGCGATAATACACAGCTTTCAGATATGGCGCGCGGTGACGTTTATCTTCATTCCGTCGGGCGACAACATTCTCTGGGCGATTCTGATGATGTATTTTTACTGGGTCATCGGTCAGGCACTTGAAAAGGAATTCGGCGCGTTCAGGTTCAATCTTTTCTACTTTTTGGGCGCTGCTTTAGCGCTTATAGCGGGATTTATCACGGGATATACGACAAATTCGTATCTCAATCTCTCGCTTTTCCTCGCGTTTGCGATTTTTTATCCGAACTTCGAGGTGCGTCTCTTTTTCATTCTGCCTATCAAGGTCAAATACATGGCTATAGTTTACGCGATTGTAATCGGCTTCAGCTTTATCATGTATCCGTGGCAGTACAGAATCGTAATTCTGCTTTCGCTTCTGAACGTGGTGATATTCTTCTGGCGCGATTTCCGCTATGTCATAAGGACATTTATACAGGACTCGAAAATTCGTTTCCAGCGATGGAAAAATCAATGAAAAAATCCCGCTTGTGCCAAAAGCACAAGCGGGATTTTTTAGTGAAATCGATACGGTTGACTGATGTCAACCGTATCGGTGAAATCGCCGCTCCGCGGCGGTGAAATCAAAGTGTTCACAGACGCAAAGCGTCTGTGAAACTTGGTGAAATCCTCCCTGCGGGAGGGTTGTGGTAAAAAGTCCTGCGGACTTTTAATTAAATAAAATCAGCACTTGAAAGCTTCTGCTTTCAAGTGCTTTCATTAACCCAGCGCGCCAAAACGCGCTGGATTTCACCCTGCACGCGCCTTTGCGCGGGCAGGATTTCGCCATCTCAAAAGCAGCGCTTTTGAGATGATTTATCCGAGACGGTCGACAATTGGTCGATCGTCTCGATTTCACTCAATGCAAGGCATTGACTATATTGCTTTGGTCTCAATCTCCGCCTTCGCCTTCGCGATAAATTCCTCCGTCGTCATGACGATAGCCTTGTTTTCTTCCTTGCGGCTTCTCACGGAAACGGTTCCCGTCTCGCGCTCACGGTCGCCGATTACGAGCATATACGGGATTTTCTGCATCTGCGCGTCGCGCACCTTATAGCCGATTTTCTCATTGCGCGAATCAAATTCGGCGCGGATTCCCTCCGATTTGAGCCTTTCCGTCAGCTCGCGCGCATAGTCGTCGATGTCGGAGCGAATTGTCGCGACGCGAACTCCGACCGGCGCAAGCCAGAGCGGGAACGCGCCCGCGAAATGCTCTGTCAGAATGCCGATGAAGCGCTCGATTGAGCCGAACACGACGCGGTGAATCATTATCGGGCGATGGCGCTCGTTGTCAGCACCGACATATGAAAGGTCAAACCTCTCGGGAAGGTTCATATCGAGCTGAATCGTGCCGCACTGCCACGTTCTGCCTATACAGTCGCGGATGTGGAAGTCTATTTTCGGTCCGTAGAACGCGCCGTCTCCCTCATTTACGACGTAATCGACGCCGATTTCGTCAAGCGCGCCGCGAAGTCCGTCTGTTGCAATCTCCCACATTTCATCCGTGCCGATTGAGTTTTCGGGGCGCGTTGACAGCTCGACGTGATACGTGAAGCCGAAAAGCCCGTACACATAATCGATGAGGTTATATACGCCCTTTATCTCGTCCTTTATCTGGTCGGGGCGCATGAATATATGTGCGTCATCCTGCGTGAAGCAGCGCACACGCATAAGCCCGTGAAGTGCTCCCGACATCTCGTGGCGATGCACAAGACCAAGCTCGCCGATTCGCAGCGGAAGGTCCTTATAGCTCCAGATTCTGCGCTTGTAGACGAGCATCCCGCCGGGGCAGTTCATAGGCTTTATGGCAAAATCGCTGTCGTCGATTTTCGTCGTGTACATATTTTCCCTGTAGTGGTCCCAGTGACCCGAGCGCTCCCAGAGCTCGCGCGAGAGCATCATCGGCGTCTTGATTTCCTCATATCCCGCAGCTTCGTGAATCTCGCGCCAGAAATTTTCAAGGGTGTTGCGGAGAATCATTCCCTTCGGAAGGAAAAACGGGAATCCCGGTCCCTCGTCGTAAATATCGAAAAGGTCAAGCTCGCGCCCGAGACGTCTGTGGTCGCGCGCCTTAGCCTCCTCCATCATTTTGTTGTAATCCGCAAGAAGCGTCTTGTTCGGGAACGCGACGCCGTAAATGCGGCGCAGCATTTTATTTTTTGAATCTCCCTCCCAGTAAGCGCCAGTAAGCGCCGTAAGCTTGAACGCCTTGACGGCTCCCGTCGAGAAAAGGTGAGGTCCCGCGCACAAATCGACAAACTCGCCCTGACGGTAAAATGAAATTTCCTCGCCCTCGGGAACTCTCGCGATGAGCGCGACCTTATACGGCTCGCCCGCCTCCTCCATGAGCTTTACCGCCTCATCCCTTGGCAGCGTGAAGCGCTCCATTTTGTAATTTGCCTTTACGATTTTCGACATCTCCTCCTCGATTTTGGGGAGATCCTCCTGCGTGAACGGCTCCTCGCGGTCAATGTCGTAATAAAAGCCGTTTTCGATGGCGGGACCTATTGTAAGCTTCGATTCGGGGTAAAGGCGCTTTACCGCCTGCGCCAGAATATGGCTCGCCGTATGGAAAAACGCGTGCTTTCCTTCAGCGTCATCAAAGGTGTAAAGCTTTACCTCGGCGTCCCTGTCGATTACGCGCGTAAGGTCAACGGTCTCCCCGTCAACTCCCGCGGAAATCACCTCGCGCGAGATAAGACCTGCCGCTCTCGCCGCGTCGTATACCGATATGGGTTCCTCCGACGCATATTCCGCGCCGCCGTCAAATCTGATTGTAAACATAACGTCAATCCTTTCGTATATAAAAAATAATGTTGCCAAAAATAAAACGGCAGTACGTGAAAAATCACAACTGCCGGGGTGCGCCGAGGCGCACGGTTCCACCCGTGCTTTAACTCATTGAAATATTAAATTCGGGCGCGCGAAAGCGGTACCCTCGGAGGGAGCGTTCGCGGTTCCAGCACAAGGGTGAGGTTCACCTTTGTCCGCGATTCTCTGTAACGCACCTTATTCCTCGGACATATCTTTCACGTTATCTGCTGCCTGCCGTTTGCCGGCAAAGCACACTGAGCTTTATTTTTTCAGCCCGCGGCGGCGGCGGTTGTAATCCGAGCGCGGATTCAGAATCTCACGCCAGTCGAGGTCGCCGCGCTCAAGCGCGCGCACAACAATTTCAGCCGTCGCGATATTCGTCGCCACGGGCACGTTGTGACCGTCGCAGAGGCGAAGGAGATTGTACTCCGCCTCGTCAAATTCGGGCTTTGGCGTCGCCGAACGGAAATAGAGCAGAACATCTACCTCATCGCACGAAATACGCGACGTAATCTGCTGCTCGCCGCCGTGACTGCCGGGCAAGAGCGATTCTATAGGAAGCCCGGTCGCGTCGGAAAGCACCGAAGCGGTTTTTGCCGTCGCGCATATGTGGTGCTTTGACAGTATGCCGCAGTAGGCGATGCAGAACTGTATTGCAAGCTCTTTTCTCGTATCGTCCGCAATGATTGCTATTTCCATATAACAACACCTCCTTTGTGTCATCCGACGCGCGCTGGGCGCGCCCTTTATGTATGCATTCTCTTTGAAATCCTTGAGTTACGCCTCGTCGTCCGGCTCGGCGCTCTCATCATTTCCCTCGTCGTCGGGATTTTCGCGCTTCAGAATGCGCGATTTGCCGCGAATTTTCACACTTTCGAGCAGCGGAACGTCAAAGCCCTCAATCCGGCGCGCGATATTGCAGAACGCCTCGGGTGAAACCGACGCCTCAAGCGTCGCGGCGGGACGCCCAAGCTCCTGTCCGCTTTTCATTTCCGCGTCGTATGGAATGATTCCCAGAAGCGGCGCTCTCACGCGGTCTATCATAGGAACGATTCGCCGCTCGCCCCTCTCTGAGCCGAAGCAGTTTATGACAAGGTGAAGTCCGTCGATACCCTCCGCGAAAAGCAGATCCGCCGTTATCGACGCCGCCCTCAGCGACGGCTCGCCCGTTGTCGAAACGATTATCGCCTCGTACCCCGTCGCCTCCTTCGCGCCGAGCGGGAAATCCGCGCCGCCCGGGGTGTCGATTATGAGGTAGTCGGCTGACACGAAGTCGGCGCACGAAATCGCCGCCCTCACCGCGTCCCGCGGAGCTATGCGCCGTCCCGCAGGCGGAACCGTGCAGTAATAAAGCTTATCGCATCTCGGATCGCGCAGAATAACCTCGTCCTCCGTCACAATCCCCTCCGACAGGTCGGCAAGGTCGAACATAAGGCTCTCGTCATATCCGAGAAAAATGTCAAGCGTCCTGTTTTTGACGTCGCAGTCGGCAAGCATGACGCGCCGTCCCGAAAGCGCGAGCGCAAACGCAAGATTGACGGCAACGGTCGATTTGCCGACCCCGCCCTTCGAGGACGTTATCAGATATATCCCGCTACTGTCCATTCAAAGTGCCGCTCCCGATTCGTTTTTTATGCTTGGTTCAAAGCTGTGCCGCAAAGCCTCATTTAATCTCGTTTGATGCGCCGCTAACTTCATCTGTAGCGCTGTCGCGTGTCCTCGCTTAACCTCATTTGGTGCGCTACAATAACTTGAACAACAAGGCTGTGCCTTCTCGTATCCTCATTTGGTGCGCTGCCGCGTGAATATTATTTTGAATCTGTGATTCAAAATGATATTCAACAGGCTTGAGTGACGAAGCTGTGCTTCGTCGCTCAATGCCTTATTATATCATGCTTTTTTTCGATTGTCAACATTTTTTCCGAAAAGTGTTGCACGCCGGCGCAAATTTCACATGAAAATCATTCCTCGTCCGCACAGCTTTCGGATTTGGCTCGAAAGGGGCGGATTTCTGCCGCAGGGAGTGCGCGGTGAATCGGTTTTGGCAAACACTTTTTTCAAAATCGTCACGTTTTGTTAATGCATTGCGTTGTAATTCGACTGAAAATATTGTATAATATAAAAGCGGCGGTATGCTGCGGCGGCAGGCAGTGCCGGCACGGCAATTTTTGTACCGCGCAGAAAAAATCAATACTGCATGGCGGAGGTTTTATGATAAACGACATCATCTCACAGCTTGAAATATCCGATCCCGAGGTGGGAGCGGCGGTGCGCGACGAATATTGCCGTCAGCGCTCACATATCGAGCTTATAGCGTCGGAGAATTTTGTGTCCGAGGCGGTTATGCTCGCGGCGGGTTCCCCGCTCACGAACAAATACGCGGAGGGCTATCCCGGAAAAAGATATTACGGCGGCTGCGAATACGTAGACGTTGTGGAGGATATAGCTCGCGAGCGCGCGAAGAAGCTTTTCGGAGCAGAATACGTGAACGTCCAGCCGCATTCGGGCGCGCAGGCGAACACAGCGGTTTATTTCGCGCTTCTCTCCCCCGGCGACAAGGTTATGGGAATGAGCCTTGCCGAGGGAGGACATCTGACGCACGGCTCGCCCGTGAATCTCTCGGGAAAGTATTTTAATTTCATTCCCTACGGCGTTTCGGCAAAGGACGGTCGGATTGACTACGACGCGCTCGAGGAAACTGCGCTTGCCGAGCGTCCGAAGCTCATTGTCGCGGGAGCGTCCGCGTATCCGAGGGCGATAGATTTCAAGAAATTCCGCGAAATCGCCGACGAGTGCGGCGCGTATCTCATGGTTGACATGGCTCACATCGCGGGTCTTGTCGCGGCAGGCTGCCACGAAAGCCCGATTCCATACGCTCACGTCGTCACGACGACGACGCACAAGACGCTTCGCGGTCCTCGCGGCGGAATGATTCTCTCCGCGGATGCCGAGTTCGGCAAGCAGTTCAACAAGGCAATTTTCCCCGGAACGCAGGGCGGACCCTTAATGCATATTATCGCGGCGAAGGCTGTCTGCTTCGGCGAGGCGCTTAAGCCCGAATTTGCGGAATATCAAAGACAGATAGTCAAAAACGCGAAGGCACTTGCCGATTCGATTCTCGAAAACGGCATATCCCTCGTGTCGGGCGGCACTGACAATCACTTAATGCTGCTTGATCTGCGCGGAACGGGCGTTACAGGCAAGGAGCTTGAGACCCGCCTTGACAGCGTATACATAACGGCGAACAAAAACGCGATTCCGAACGATCCCGAGCGTCCCGCTGTAACGAGCGGCGTTCGTCTCGGCACTCCCGCCGTGACATCGCGCGGAATGAAGGAGCCGGAAATGAAGATTATTGGCGGTCTTATCGCCGACATGACGCGCGACGCGGAGGGCAATGCGCCTGCCGTAAAAGCCGCCGTCGATGAGCTTTGCCGCCGCTTCCCGCTTTATGAGTAAGCGCCTCTCGCTCGGCATATTTGACAGCGGGCTTGGAGGGCTGACGGGGCTTAAGGAGCTGATGGCGCTCTTTCCCGAGGCTGACATCGTTTATTTCGGCGACACGGCGAGAATTCCCTACGGGACGCGCTCGCCCGAAACGATAATACGGTATTCGGTCGAGGATATGAATTTCATCACCTCATTCGACGTTGAGGCGGTGCTTGTCGCCTGCGGAACGGTGTCGTCAACGGCGCTGCCGACGCTGCGCGAAATGTTTCATCTGCCTATATTCGGCGTCATCGACAGCTCTGCCGAGGCTGCCCTCAAGGCAACCGAAAACGGAAAAATCGGCGTTATCGGCACGGACGTGACGATTGCGAGCGGAGCTTATGAGCGCGCGATTAAGACGCGCTCGTCCGACACGGAGGTTTATTCGGTGTCATGCCCGCTTTTCGTCTCCCTTGTCGAATGCGGATTTATCGACCCCGAAAGCAGGGTCACGCTCGCGGCTGCCGAGGAATATCTTTCCCCGATGAGGGAAACGGGAATCGACACGCTCATTTTAGGCTGCACGCATTACCCGATAATCGCGCCCGCAATATCAAAGGTGCTGCCGGGCGTGAAGCTCGTGTCGAGCGGCAAGGCGGCGGCGGATTCGCTCTTTGAAACGCTTTCCGGCAAATACGGAGACAGACATGACATGGATGGCGGCACGGTGCGCTGCTATGTGAGCGACAAGCCGTACAATTTTGACGCCGTGGCGAAGGTTTTCATGGGCGGCGTCTCAATCACAGCCGAGCAGGTTGACATAAGAGAATATCAATAAAATTTGATTTTGAAAAGGATTTTGCACATATGAAGAACGGAAAATTGGGGTATGCCGTCGTAGGGCTCGGAATCGGGCGCGCGCACGCGGACGCGGCTGCCGGCGCCAAGGACGCTGAGCTTGTCGCGGTATGCGACATAATCAAGTCAAAGCTTGACGCGGAGGCTGAAAAATACCCGTACATTAAGACGTTCGAGTCCTTTGACGAGATGATAAAGGACGATGAGATTGACATCGTGAGCATTTGCCTGCCCTCGTCGATGCACGCGGAATTTGCCGTCCGTGCAATCGAGGCGGGCAAGAACGTGCTTGTCGAAAAGCCGATTGACATAACGGTTGACGCGGCTCTTAAAATCGAGGCGGCGCGCCGGAAATACGGCGTAAAGGTCGGCGTCGTTCATCAGAACAGGAAAAACGCCTGCATGGCGCCGATTCACGACGCGGTCGCGTCGGGAAGGCTCGGGAAGCTTTTTCTCGGTCAGTTCGCCGTCAAATGGTACCGTGAGGAGAGCTATTACAAGGGCTGGCACGGCACATGGGAATACGACGGCGGCGGCTCGCTCATGAATCAGGCTGTTCACACGGTCGATCTCATGCAGTGGCTTATGGGAGAGGTCACGTCCGTGCGCTCGGAGACGAAAATCGTCAATCACTCAATCGAGACGGAGGATTTGTCGGCATCTCTTCTCACATTCAAAAGCGGCGCGCTCGGTCTTTTCACATCGACTACGTGCGCATACCCCGGCATATCGACGGATATTCAGCTTTACGGCACAAAGGGTACAATTGAGGCGGACGCGGATATACTGAAAACGTGGAAGCTTGCGGATTCTGACGACGAGGACGCGGAGGAGGAAGAAATGCTCGCGAAATACGGTCACGGCAACGGATACGCGGCAACGCTCGACAAAACGCTCGTGACAGGTCACGCGGCGATTGTGGAGGACATGATAGCGGCGGTGAAGGACGACCGCGACCCGCTTATTCTTCCGACTGAGGCGATAAAGAGCGTGCGAATCGTAAACGCGATTTACGAGGCGGCGAGAACGGGGGAGACGATTAAGCTTTGAAAAACGAAAGAAATACCGTCGGAATTGTCTCGGTGACGTTCCGACCGAAATCCCCCGAGGAAATAATCTCGCTTTCAAAAGAAGCGGGGCTTGAAGAAATTGAATGGGGCGGCGACATTCATGTGCCGCACGGCGACATTGAAAGAGCGCGCCGCGTAGGCGAGGCGACACGCTCGGCGGGGCTTTCATGCGGCAGCTACGGCTCGTATTACAGGGTGCCTGCCGACAGTGATGGATTTGACGATGTTCTGGCGACGGCGGAGGCGCTCGGCTCGGATTCGGTGAGAATCTGGGCGGGAACGAAGGGGTCTGCCGACTCGTCCCGCGACGAAAGACGCGCGCTCGCGACAGCACTTTCCCGCGACGCGGCTGCTGCCGCGAAAAAAGGAATGACGCTTTCATTTGAGTTTCACGGCGGAACTCTCACCGACAGCGCCGACAGCGCACTTTCGCTTCTTGACGAGGCGGGCGCTGATAATATTTTTCTTCACTGGCAGCCGAATCAATATAAAGATGTCGAATATAACGTAAAATCGCTCTCTTTTGTCAAAGAGAGAGTTGACAGGGTTCATGTTTTCGCATGGGAGGGCGATCTGCGCCTGCCGCTTGAAAACCACAGGGCGGCTTGGGAGCGGTATATCGCAGTGCTTGACGGCGCGGGACAAAATGTTCCGTATCTGCTTGAATTTCTGCCCTCGGAGGACCGTGAAAGTCTCATGCGCGACGCCCGCTCTATTAAAAATTTACTGAAAATATAACGAGGAGATTCTTATGCTCACATTTGGCGAGCGTCTGAAAAAGGCGCGTGACAGAAAAGGAATGAGACAGACAGATGTTATGCTCGCGACGGGAATATCGGAGCCGAGCCTTTCCCGATATGAAAGCAATACGACGCATCCGACCCCCGAGAAAATCACAAGGCTGATAAAGCTCTACGACGTCTCGGCGGAATATATCATGGGACTGACAGATCAGATGGGACACGCTGTCTGCACCGACAAGGACACGGAGGCGGCACCGGATGAGGACGCCTGCGTAAAGCCGGCGGCAAAAGCCGTTTTTATGGGCTCGGAGTACAACATTTCGCGCGTTTTTTCGGGAACAGACAAAAGGCTTGCCCGCGAGCTTGATTTTGTGCCGCCCGTTTATTCAAAGGACGAGGCGCTTGAAAGGGATGACCTTGCCGATGTATCGTACATATTCTCAACATGGGGAATGTTTCACTTCACGAAGGACGAGATAACGAGCGTTTTCCCGCGCCTCAAAGCGGTATTTTACGCCGCAGGCACAGTGAAGGGCTTCGCGTCCGAATTTCTCGAGGCGGGAGTTGACGTATTTTCGGCATGGGGCGCAAACGGCATACCCGTGGCGCAGTTTACAGTCGCCGAAATCCTGCTCGCGATGAAGGGCTGGTTTCAGCGCGTTCATCACGGCGGCGGCAGCACATGGACAAATCATAACGGACAGGGATTTTACCCCGGAATCATGGATGAGACGGTCGGAATCATCGGCGCCGGCATGATCGGGCGCGAGGTGATCTGCGAGCTTTCGCGCTATCCCATAAAGGTTCTGGTATACGACAAATTCCTGCCGGAAAACAGAATTGAGGCGCTCGGCGCCGAAAAGGTTTCGCTGCCCGAGCTTTTCGAGCGCTCGCTCGTAATATCGAATCACACGGCAAACGTACCCGAAACTGTCGGTATGCTCGATTATTCGCTCTTTTCGAGAATGCGCGAAAACGCCGTCTTTATCAACACGGGGCGCGGCGCGCAGGTAAAGCATGACGACCTGATCACAGCGCTTCGCGAGGACAGCACGCGCGTTGCCCTGCTCGACGTGACGGATCCCGACGAGCCGCCGCATGAGGGAAGCCCGCTTTACACGATGGAAAACGTATTCCTGACGCCTCATATCGCGGGTTCAATCGGCAACGAGGTCAGACGAATGGGCGAATATATGTATAACGAATACAGGGCGTATATCTCGGGCGGGGATTTAAAATACCGCGTGACCTCCGATATGCTCGCGACAATGGCATAGGTTTGAAAGATAAATCTTTCAAACCTGACGTTTTGTGGTTTTCGTCGCCATATATCCCGGCGACGATTCCGCTTCGCGGAAAAACGATTCCGCTCCGCGGAACCAACCACAACTCCGGGCAACCACAATCATGTTTGTTAAGATAAATCTTTCAAACTTTCAAACTTGGCGTTTTGTGGTTTTCGTCGCCATATATCCCGGCGACGATTCCGCTTCGCGGAAAAACGATTCCGCTCCGCGGAACCAACCACAACTCCGGGCAACCACAATCATGTTTGTTAAGATAAATCTTTCAAACCTATGCAAACCTGACGTTTTCCGATTCCGAGCGGTCAAAATCATAATAACAAAAGAGGTTTATCATGTCGGCAAATTATAAATACACATACAGGACGGCAGACGATCTGCGGGCTGCCGCAGACGCTCTCGGCGTAAAAATACCCGTATCGGACGATACATCTCCGCTTTCAAAAAGCGTGAAAATACGCGGGATAACGACGAAAAATTCACTTGCGGTACATCCGATGGAGGGCTTTGACGGGGACGCGAACGGCGCGCCGTCGGAGCTTACGACGCGCCGCTACGAGAGATTTTCGGGCGGCGGCGCGGGGCTTTTCTGGTTTGAGGCGACCGCAGTCGTGCGCGAGGGGCGCTCATCGGCGCATCAGCTATGGATAAACGACGAAAATGTTGACGATTACGCGCGGCTTGTTGACATGATGCACGAGCGGTCGGACGGCGCGCCCGTAATATGCCAGCTTACGCATTCGGGGAGATTTTCAAAGCCCGAAAATGTTCCCGCGCCGATAATAGCGTATCATAATCCCGTGATGAACGAGCGGATGGCGGTCGATCCCGCCCTTCCCGTCGTCACCGACGATTACCTCGACCGCCTGAAGGATTCGTATCTTCATGCCGTATACCTCGCAAAGCGCGCGGGATTTGACGGTGCGGACATCAAATCATGTCACAGATACTTAATGTCGGAGCTTTTGTCGGCTTACACGCGAGAGGGACGCTACGGCGGCGATTTTGAGGGGCGCACAAGGCTTCTTCGCGAAACCGTAAAGGCGGCGGCGGAGATATACGGCGACGACAAATTCCTCATCTGCACGAGAATGAGCGTTTCCGACTGCATTCCGCGCCCATATGGCTTCGGCACTGATGAGGAAGGAAACGTAGACCTCTCGGAGGCGATAGAGCTTCTGAATATTCTCGTCAGCTCGGGGCTTTCCCTGCTGAATCTCTCGATGGGAACGCCCTACTACAATCCGCACATAAACCGCCCATACGATTCGGGCGGATACGAGCCTCCCGAATCCCCGCTTTCCGGCGTGGCGCGAATGATAAATTCCGCTGCCGAAATCAAGCGCGGGGTCGAGGGTCTTACTGTTGTCGGCACGGGATATTCGTATCTGCGGGCGCTCGGCGCAAACGCGGCGGCAGGCGCGCTTTCAGAGGGGATGACGGATATTGTGGGATTCGGACGCATGGCATTCGCTTACCCCGATTTCGCGCGGGATATGATAAACGGCTGCTTCGACCCGAAAAAGACGTGTCTCGGCTGCGGTAAATGCGTACAGCTCATGCGCCGTCTGACGACGGCGGGGTGTCCCGTGCGCGACAAAATGTACACGCCGATTTACGTTGATGCCTGCGGCGGCAAGGAAGATCTCTTTTAATCTTTTAATCAAAAAAAGCTTGGGGGAAAATAAACAACATGGAATACAGTTCATATGCTCTCGTCACGGGCGGCGCACGCGGAATGGGGCGCGCAATTTCGCTTTATCTTGCAAAAAACGGATTCACGGTCGCGGCGCTCGGCACAAAGGACGCTGAGGACGTGAAGGATTTCACGGACGAGCTTTTTGAGTACGGGGACAACATTTATATAAAATGCGACATTTCAAAGAGAGATGACAGAGTGCGCGCGATTGACGTATTTTACGAAAAATACGGGCGGCTCGACGTGCTTGTAAACAACGCGGGAATCGCGCCGGCGGTAAGAGCGGATTTGCTCGACATGACGGAGGAATCGTTTGACCGCGTGATGAACGTAAATCTCAAGGGCACATTCTTCTTCACGCAGTATGCGGCGTCGAAAATGATAAATGACGCGCCGGGCGACGCTCCGCGATGCGTCATCATCACATCAAGCATATCAGCCGAAACGTCGAGCATTAACCGCGGCGAATACTGCATATCGAAGGCGGGGCTTTCTATGACGGCGAAGCTTTTCGCCGACAGGCTCGCGCCATACGGCATAAACTGCTATGAGGTGCGCCCCGGAATCATTGCGACTGACATGACGGCAGTCGCTTCTGAAAAATATCAAAGGCTTATCGACGGCGGGCTTCTGCCGATTTCGAGGATGGGTGAACCAGAGGATGCCGCGAAGGCGGTATACGGGCTTGCGATGGGATATTTTTCGTATGCGACGGGATGCGTCATTCCCGTTGACGGCGGCTTTGCGCTGTCAAGACTTTGAAAGACAAGTCTTTCAAAGTCGTTGTTTTGCTCCCGTTTGCCGCCATAAGGCGGGCGGCAATTCCGCTTCGCGGAAACGGTCGCAATTCCAAAAGACTTTGAGAGAAAGTCTTTCAAAGTCATTGTTTTGCTCCCGTTTGCCGCCATAAGGCGGGCGGCAATTCCGCTTCGCGGAAA
>JAJQCT010000011.1:0-135675 GCA_021202555.1 Clostridiales bacterium | reverse complement strand
TTGTTTTGCTCCCGTTTGCCGCCATAAGGCGGGCGGCAATTCCGCTTCGCGGAAACGGTCGCAATTCCAAAAGACTTTGAGAGGAAGTCTTTCAAAGTCATTGTTTTGCTGCAATCCCAGAAAAACTTTGTGAGGAAGTCTTTCAAAGTTGTCAATTCGGTAAGAAAGGTATAAATCAGTATGAAAATAACACCCGTTAAGGGAACGAACGACTACACGCCAAAGGAAGCGGCGCTTCGTGACAGCATCAAGGACACGATTCTTTCGGTTTATCAAAGCCACGGCTTTGAGCATATAATCACGCCCGCCGTCGAGGACGCGGAAAATCTCGACAAAAGCGACGGGGGCGACAATCTCAATCTGATATTCAAAATTCTGAAGCGCGGGGACAAGCTGAAGGACGCGCTCGCCTCCCTTTCGGAGGGCGGCGAGGACGACAAAATCCTCTCTGATATGGGGCTGCGCTACGACCTGACGCTTCCGCTTTGCAGATTTTACTCGGCGAACAGGGCATCCCTGCCAAATCCCGCAAAGCTCATACAAATCGACCGCGTTTACCGCGCCGAGCGCCCGCAGAAGGGTCGTCTGCGCGAATTTACGCAGTGCGACATCGATATAATCGGATCATCCTCTCCCGACTGTGAGGTCGAGCTTATAGTGACGACGGCGCGGGCGCTGGGGGCGCTCGGAATCGAGAGCTTCCGCATAAAAATCAACGACCGCTCGCTTTTGCGCTCGGTGCTTTCGGGAATCGGATTTCCCGAGGGGTCGCTTGACACCGTATGCGTTACGTTTGATAAGCTCGACAAAATCGGACGCGACGGGGTAATCTCGGAGCTTTCGGAAAAGGGATTTGACGAGGGCGTGCTTGAAAAATTCGGGTGCTTTCTTTCCGACTGCCCCGTGCCGCTTGAAAAGATAGGCAAATACACAGCCGACACGTCGGCTGCCGAAAGACTGCGCTTCATAATCGGAGCGGCGAACGAGGTTTTAGGCGGCGGCGTCGGGATTGATTTTGACATCTCGCTTGTGCGCGGTCAGGGATATTACACGGGCACGGTATTTGAGATTGAAAGCACGGAATTCAAGGGAGCCGTCGCGGGCGGCGGCAGATATGACAACCTTATCGGAAAATTCACAGGGGAGAGCGTTCCCGCTGTCGGATTTTCTATAGGCTTTGAGCGGATTTACGAGATATTGAAGGCGAAATCCGCATCTCGCGCCCGCGGGAAATTCGCAGTCATATACGGCGAGGGCGAGATCGCGAAGGGGATTCGCGCCGCCGACGGAATACGGAACGAATACGACGTCACGCTCTTTCTGCGTCAGAAAAAATTCGGGCGTCAGCTCTCGCGGCTTGAAGCCGACGGGTATCTCGGCTTTCTTTCGACGGACGGCGAAACAAAAATATTCGGGGTGAACGAATAACATGGAAAACACTGAAAACATCAGGGAAATAGGAATATGCGGCGCGACGGCGACGGGAAAAAGCGAGCTTGCGGTGCTGCTCGCCGAAAAATTCGGCGGCGAGATTGTGTCGTGCGACTCAATGCAGATTTACCGCGACATGGACATCGGCACGGCGAAGCCGTCCCGCGAGATGCTTCTTCGCGTGCCGCATCATATGATAGGCACCGTCGATACGGACACGGTTTATTCGTGCGCGAAATACGCGGAGGATGCGAAGGCTGTAATCGAGGAAATCAAGGCGCGCGGAAATGTTCCGATTGTCTGCGGCGGCACCGGGCTTTATCTTGAAACGCTTTACTACAGAAACAGATTCTGCGAGGAGGAGCTGCCCGCCGCCCCGTCGGTGATACGCGATTCGCTTCTGCGCTACGCGAGGGAAACGAAGAACGGCAGCCGTCTGCTTTACGAAAAGCTCTGCGAAATCGATCCGGAGGCGGCGGCGGGGATTAACCCCGAAAACACGAGGCGTGTGGCGCGCGCCATCGAGATATACGAGACGACGGGAATAACAAAGACGGAATGGGACAAAAAATCGCGCGACGGCGAGCACGCCGACATGACCGTTATCATGCTGCGCTACGCCTCCCGCACAAATCAGCAGAAGGCGATTAAAATGCGCTGCCGCAAAATGCTCGACGACGGGCTTGAAGCGGAGGCGCGCGCGCTTTACGAATCGGGCGCTCTCACAAACGGCACAACAGCATCACAGGCGATAGGATATAAGGAATTTATCCCGTATTTCAACGGCACGGAATCGCTGCGCGCGGCGCAGGACAGATTTTTCACCGCGACCTGCAGGTATGCGAAGCGGCAGGAGACATGGTTCCGCCACAAGGATTACGTAAACACGATTTACGTCGATGACGTTCTTCTCGGCAATAAGACGATGGCTGACATCGCAGAGGAGGCGTCGGAGCTTTATCTTTCGGGCGCCGCCGGAACTTCTGATGCTGTCAGATCGGCTGACGAGGAAAAATAAGAAATGGATACCGAATATCTCAAAAGGGTTATCTCCTACGCTGCCGTATCCGTCGCGGCTCTGGCGGTGATTATATATTTCGGGTATCATATTGTAAATAAGCTCGGCTCGGAGGTCAAAACGGAGGCGGCATACATCGACACGTTTGTCGAGGAGGCGACGTTTGACGGCTACATAATGCGCGATGAGACGGTGCTTTACTCATCTGCCTCGGGTACGCTCAATTATCTTGTCTCGGACGGCGCGAAGGTCGCAGTCGGAACGGAGCTTGCCGACGTATACAGGTCAGGCAGCAGCTCTCTGCGAGACAGGATAGACGAGCTTGACGAGAAAATTGCGGCGCTCACTGAGGCGGAAAGCAGCGCGGAATACTCGTCCGTTTCGGACGTGAACAGGATAGACACGCGAATCGTCTCAACTCTTTCGGAAATCCGCTCGGCGGCATCAAAAAAATCCGCGGCGTCAATCTACTCGCTTGCCTCGGAGCTGCTTTCGGACATGAATCTGCGCGGACTTGTGACGGGCGAGGTCGAGAGCTACGCGGCTGAAATCGCGGCGCTCACGGCGGAGCGCGACGCACTCGCGGCAGAGATGACAAACATTGCGGAAACGATAGTCTCCGACTCGTCGGCATATTATTTTTACGCAGTTGACGGATATGAGAGCGCGTTTTCGTTTGACGACATAGATTCGCTTACGGTCGATGATATTTCGGCGATGACGGAGACGTCGGAGGACGAGCTTACGGGCTATGAGGCGGGCAAGCTTGTGAACGATTACATATGGTATCTCGCCGTTTCGACTGACACCGACATGGCTGTCTGCTTTACGGAAGGCGCGGAATACGATGTTTCGTTCGACTATGACGGCGCTACAGTCACAATGGAGCTTTACTCGATTCTCACGGATTCGACGGGAACCGCGTATCTCATATTTTCGACGGATCTTATGCCCGACGGCTTCAGCTACACGCGCTATCAGCCCGTGACAATATGCGTCGCGTCGTATTCAGGCTACAGAGTTCCCGAGACGGCGGTGCGCGTCGTCGATTACGACGGGGTTGACGTGACGGGAGTTTACATTCTCTACGGCGGCACCGTTTATTTCCGCCGCATCGAAATCATACTCTCGCAGGACGGGTACGTGCTCTGCGATACGACGGCAGGCGTATCCGACGAGGCTGTGGACGACACGGACGAGGACGCGGAGACGGAGGCTTACGAGGCGGTCGATTATCTTGAGCTTTACGACGCGGTTATTGTGTCGTCAACGTCGCTTTACGACGGGAAGATTTTATCATACTGAAGGTTTGAAATGGCAAATATCTGCGGATACGATACGGACGAGATAAGTGAAAATTTCGCGCGCGTGAGAGAGGAGCTTTGCGAGGCGGCAAAGTCGTCGCCGACGGGAAGGGTGCCGACGCTTCTCGGTGCGACAAAAACGGTTCCCGCCGAGGTGATAAATTTCGCCGCCCGAAATCTCGGGCTGACGCACATAGGCGAAAACCGCGTTCAGGAGCTTCTCGGCAAATGTGACGCGCTTGACCCGAAGCTGACGGTACACTTCATAGGCGCGCTGCAAAAAAACAAGGTGAAATATCTTATCGGGCGCGTGTCGATGATAGAGTCGGTTGACAGCTTTGAAAGCGCGCTTGAAATCGGTAAGCGTGCGGCGAGGGCGGGACAAAAAATGGACGTGCTGCTTGAGGTCAATATAGGCAGGGAGCCGAACAAAAGCGGAATCCTTCCCGAGCGCTTTGAGGAAGAAATATCAAAAATATTGGAAATAGAGGGTATTGTGGTAAAAGGTGCCATGACGATGGCACCGAAATGCGAAAAAAAAGGGGACTATCAAAAATATTTTGCTGAAACTCGTCGAATTTTTCTTGACATTGCGGCAAAAAAAATGCATAATATAATAGACCCCGTATTATCGATGGGCATGAGCGACAGCTATGTCGAAGCGGCGAGGGAGGGCGCGACCGTCGTAAGGGTCGGCAGAGCGCTTTTCGGAGAGCGGAAATATTGACGCCGCCGCTGAATCGGTAATGCAAAATTAGTGTTGAAATAATATTTTTGGAGGACACACTTTTATGGGATTCATGGATAAGATCAAACAGTTCACAGGAACAGACGAATACGACGACGCCGATTACAGCGATGACTCGTATTACGGCGACATCACGGAGCCTTACGACACGGACAGCACGCCTATAACGCAGCAGACGGCGGGAAATCAGACCGGCAGCGCAAATCAGTACGGCACGCCGTACAGCGGCAGCGGCAGCGGATATTCTTCGTATTCGCAGCCCCAGCAGCCCACGGCATCCGCTCTCGGCGGGCTTAACATAGGCGGCGCCGCGCTTCAGATGAAGGTTATCCGTCCCGAGACGTTTGCGAGCGTTTCGCAGATTGCGGATCATCTTTTAAGTCAGAGAACAGTCGTTTTGAATCTTGAGGCGACAAACAAGGAAACTGCCCGCCGTCTCATTGACTTTCTCTCGGGAGTTGCGTATTCCATAGACGGCTCGCTCAAGAGAATCGCGAATAACGCCTACATTATCACGCCGAGCAATGTCGATGTGTCGGGCGAATCGCTCCGCGAGCAGCGCAAGGGAAATCAGCAGCAGCAGCCGGACGATGACGGCGGAAACGCTCCCTACGAATATTGATTTTTAATCGCCGCGAGGCAAAAGCATCCGACCCTGTCCCGTTGGCTTTGTCGGTTGTTCCCTTTCGGATTTTCGGTGCGCGGAATTGTATTTTGTAACAGTTATAAAAGAGACGGTGCTGCTTCTTTCTGCCGCATATATGCTCCTGCTTTTCGTGCGCGTCATAATGGATTATCTCCCGATTGACGAGGACGGGATGCTTTATACCTTCGTCATGATGACGACGGACAGTCTCGTCGTTCCCGTGAAAAATCTGCTCGACAAAACCGCTGCGGCTTCCCTGCCGTTTGATATTTCGGTTATTGTGACGTATTTCGCGGTCGATATTGTATATAATATACTTGCGGTGTTTTTTGCATGAGGGGAAATTTTACGCCTGACGGCGGCGATGAGCTTATATTTCGCGTGCGCGACCTTTATCGGCTCTCCGATAAGCGCCGTGACATCGCTGTCGGCGAATTTTATTCTCCGCGCGACGCATATCTGATATCGAACGCGGCGCTCCGCGAATTCGGCTCGGAAGGGGCGGAACGCGCCGTCTTTTTCGGCGGATTTGAAGGGGCGGAGCGAAAAAAGCTCTTCATTCTTCCGGAAGACGCCGTTTTCGACGACGGCGAGTACCTTCGCGGCGCGGCGGCATCCGAAATTTCTCTTCTGCAAATAAAAGGCAGCGGATATGAAACGCTTTCGCACCGCGATTTTATGGGTGCGCTGCTCGGACTCGGAATAAAGTGCTCCGTACTCGGCGATATTGTATGCAGTGAGGAGTGTCACGGCGCGTTTGCCTTCTGCGACGTGAAAATTGCGGATTTTATAGTCTCGGAGCTTACCTCGGTCGGACGCGACCGCGTGTCGGCTGAAATTATCCCGCTTTTCCCGACGCCGGTCTCGCTTTCATCTGCGGCGCGCACCGAGAGGGTGAGCTTCACCGTCGCCTCAATGCGGGCGGACGCCGTTGTGTCGGCGCTTTCGGGTGCCTCTCGCGAGGGCGCGAAGGCTATGATAGCGGCAGGAAAGCTTTCGGTAAATTACAGTGTGAATCAGAAGCCCGACGCCGAAATTGCCGCGGGAGATATTATATCGCTCGTCGGCTTCGGCAAATATATCATTGTAGGTTCAGTCGGCGAGACGAGGCGCGGACGGCTTCGTGTCGCGGCGGAAAAATACATCTGAAATCAAGCATATGATTTGAAAGGACAGAGAATGACACCCGAGGAAATAAGAAGCAAAACCTTCAGGCGAGGAATCGGCGGGTACGACGTTGACGCCGTGAACGCTTATCTCAACGAGGTCGCAAAAACGCTCGAGCGCACGGAAGGTGACAGAGATTTATATAAGAGCAAATACACGGAGCTTGTCGACGGACTTGAAAAGCTCATGAGAATCGCAAAGCCGACGCTTTTCCGTATTGAGACGGAATCCGACACCGAGGCGGACGAGGAGGCTGCGAAAAATCTCATCGAGCTTATGTTCGGCAAGGATGCGCACCGGGATGAGGACGCGGATTTCAGAGGTGCCGGCAGACGCGGCTCTCATGTTCTCGACCCGATACGGGATCTCACACCCGAGCCCGAGCCTGAGCCTGAACCCGAACCCGAACCTGAGCCTGAGCCTGAGCCTGAGCCTAAGCCGATACCAAATATGACAGCACCTGTGTCGGAAGCTGTGCCCGAACCGGAACCCGAACCCATACCCGATGTACCAAAGCCCGAGCCGGAGCCCGTTTCTCTAAGCGAGCCCGGTGTTCTGCTTGAAATCAAGCCGGAGAGCGCGGACGAAACGAGCAGCGTTTCGTCGGAGGTTGACACTGCGGATGTTGATGACATCGGCGGCTTTGACATAGGCGGCGAGGTCGGATATGAGGATGAGAATGAGGACGGGGATAGCGGCGTTGATTTTGACGACATCGACGAATTTCTCGGCTTTATGATGGACGATGAGGACGAGGCACCCGCGAAAGCGACCGAAAGCTCTCAGTCGGCGACCGAAAAGCCGGCATCCGAAAAAACGGATTACGAAAAGAAAATATATCACATGAAAAAGCGCGGATAAAACCGCGGTGTGTCCTCGCGGGCGATGACCGGATGAGGGCGAGGATAAAGCTATATTGAGAAGGAGACTATAATCGTTTTATGTCGAAGGATTACACAAGCACCATGAATCTGCCCCGCACGGATTTTCCGATGAGGGCGAATCTCCCCGAGCGCGAGCCTGAAATGCTCAAATACTGGGAGAGCATCGATTTATATCACAAAATGCTGACGGCAAACGAGGGCGGCGAAACATTTGTGCTTCACGACGGTCCTCCGTTTTCAAACGGAAACATACACATGGGCACGGCGCTCAACAAGGTGCTGAAGGATATAATCAACAAATCAAAGACGATGGAGGGCTACCGCACGCCCTATATTCCCGGCTGGGACAATCACGGTATGCCGATAGAATCGGCGATTATAAAGAAAAACAAGCTCGACCGCAAGCGCATGACGATACCCGAATTCCGCTACGCCTGCCAGAAGTTCGCCGAGGACTATGTGAACATACAGCGCAATTCCTTTATTCGTCTCGGCGTGACGGGCGACTGGGAGCATCCCTATCTTACGATGTCGCCCGAATTTGAGGCGCGCGAGGTAAAGGTATTCGGCGAGATGTACCGCCGCGGCTCGATTTACAAGGGGCTTAAGCCCGTTTACTGGTGTCCGCACGACGAAACGGCGCTCGCGGAGGCTGAAATCGAATACAGCGACGACAAATGCACGTCCGTTTTCGTGAAATTCCGCATAACGGACGATAAAGGGCTGCTCTCCCGCGTATGCTCTCTTTCAAAGACATATTTCATCATCTGGACGACTACAATCTGGACGCTTCCCGGCAACCTCGCGATTGCGCTGGCGCCGGACGCCGATTACGCCGTCGTGAAGACGGAAAACGGAGAGACCTACATTGTCGCCGAGGCGCTCGTCGATTCTACGATGTCGAAGGGCGGCGTCGGCACATATGAAACAGTCATGACGATGAAGGGGCGCGAATTTGAATTTATGAAGGCGGCTCACCCGTTCCTTGACCGCGAATCGGTGATTCTGAACGCGGATTACGTCACGATGGACAGCGGCACGGGCTGCGTCCACACGGCTCCCGGATTCGGCGCGGACGACTATCTGACGTGCAAAAAGTACGGGATGGAGATGATAGTTCCCGTTGACGACAAGGGATACCAGACCGCAGAGGCGGGCAAATTCGCGGGAATTTACTACGAGGATTCAAACACGGCGATTCTTGAGGATATGCAGGCGTCGGGAGCGCTTTTTGCCTCCGAGGAGATAACGCACAGCTATCCGCACTGCTGGAGATGCAAGCATCCGATTATTTTCCGCGCGACGCCGCAGTGGTTCTGCTCCATCGAATCGTTCAAGGATAAGGCGCTCGCCGCAGCAGATAAGGTCGAGTGGATGCCCTCATGGGGCGGCGACCGCATAAAATCGATGATTTGCGAGCGCTCCGACTGGTGCATTTCACGTCAGCGCCACTGGGGACTTCCGATTCCCGTATTCTACTGCTCCGACTGCGGTCGTCCCGTCTGCACGGACGAGACGATAAACGCCGTATCGGATATGTTCGGTCGTCTCGGCTCAAATTCATGGTTTGAAAAATCCGCGGAGGAAATTCTCCCCGAGGGATTTGTCTGCCCGCACTGCGGAGGCGGACATTTCACAAAGGAGACTGATACGCTCGACGGATGGTTCGATTCGGGCTCAAGCCACTTTGCCGTGCTTGAAAACAAAGAGGGACTTCATCATCCCGCCGACCTTTATCTTGAGGGAGCGGATCAGTACCGCGGATGGTTCCAGTCATCGCTTCTCACGTCTGTGGGCGCGGGAGCGGACGGGAGCGCGCCCTACAGGGCTGTTCTCACTCACGGCTGGACTGTTGACGGCGAGGGACGCGCAATGCACAAATCCCTCGGAAACACGATAGCGCCCGAGGATATTATCAAGAAATACGGCGCGGACATCGTGCGTCTCTGGGTCGCGTCAAGCGATTACACAGTAGACGTGAGAGTATCGGAGGACATACTGAAGCAGCTCTCCGAATCATACCGCAAAATCAGAAATACCTGCCGCATTCTGATGGCGAATATCTCCGATTTCAATCCCGACACGGATATGGTTCCGTATTCGGAGCTTTATCCCATCGACAAATGGGTCGTTTCAAAGACGAACGAGCTGACAAAAAGCGTCAGGGAGGCGTATGACAGGTACGAATTTCACGTAGTCGAGCACGCGATAATCAATTTCTGCACGATTACGCTCTCAAAGCTCTATATCGACATAACAAAAGACCGCGCGTATACGGAAGGAAAGCACAGCGTCACCCGCCGCTCTGTCATGACGGCAATGTACACGGTGCTGTCCTCGCTTACAAGACTTTTCGCACCTCTTCTCGTATTCACGGGCGAGGAGGTATGGCAGGCTATGCCTCACGCAGAGGGAGACAACAAGGAAAGCGTATTCTGCTCAAGGCTTCCCGAATACGACGAATCCCTCACATTCCCCGCGGAAACGGAGCATTACGACAGTCTCTTCCTTCTGCGCGACGATGTGATGAAGGCGCTCGAGGAGGCGAGAGCGGCAAAGAAAATCGGCAAATCGCTTGACGCGAAGGTGACGATTTACGCCCGCGACGACGAAACCGCCGCAGAGCTTGAAAGCTTCACCGAGCCGGAGCTTGAGGACATCTTCATCGTATCGCACGTCAAAATCGAAAAGGGTCTGCCGACCGACAAGGATGCGTTCACGGGCGCCTCATTTGCGGGGCTTGCGGGCGTGCTTGTCGAGGGTGCTGACGGCGAAAGATGCGACCGCTGCTGGAAATATTCGACCGAGTGCCTGCACGGCGAGGACGGCGGAACGCTCTGCCCGCGCTGCCGTGAGGTAGTCGCGCACGGCTGACGGCTCTGACGATGACATCAAGCAAAAAAAAGAAAAAAGCGATTTTGCTTTCGGTTTCCGCCGCGGTCGCGCTTCTGGCGGTCGTGCTTGACAGGATAACGAAATCCCTCGCGGTGAAGTATCTTTACGACATAGACACATATCCCGTTATCGAGGATGTGTTTCACTTCACCTACGTCGAGAACACGGGCGCGGCGTTCGGGATTTTGAAGGATTCCCGCTGGTTTTTCATGACCGTGTCGGTGATTGCGATTGTAATCATCGCCGCGTGGCTCGTGAAATACGGCAGCGAGGACGCATTTTTGTCGATTTGCCTTTCAATGGTGCTTGGCGGCGGTGTCGGCAACATGATTGACCGCGTTTTATACGGCTACGTCGTCGATTTCATCGACGTGAGGCTCATCAATTTCGCCGTATTCAATATAGCGGATTCGTTTGTCACCGTCGGCGCGTTCCTTATGATAATTTATCTTTTGCGCGACCTGATTTTGCAGTCGAGAAACAAAAAAAACGCCCCCGATGTTGGCGGCGGCAGTGAAAACGGCGGTGACGACTGCAATGACGGCGGTGACGGCGGTGACGACAGTGACGACGGTGACGGCGGCGACGGTAACGGCGGTGAGGTCGGAGAGCATGGCGGAGAATAAAGCATATATCGTGACAGATGAAAACGTCGGGGTGCGCCTCGACGTTTTTGCGGCTGCGGCGGCGGGAATTTCGCGCACGGCGGCAGCAAGGATGGCTGACGCGGGCGATATTTTAGTAAACGGCGCGCCTGCCGTCAAAAAAACACCGCTTCGCGCGGGCGACACGGTGACGCTCACGCTCTTCCCCGCGGCGCCGTGCGAGCTTATGCCCGAGAACATTCCGCTTGACATCATTTACGAGGACGATGACATCATCGTGATTAACAAGCCGTCGGGGATGGTCGTTCATCCGGGCGCCGGCAACGAGAGCGGAACGCTCGTAAACGCGCTGCTTTATCACTGCGGCGACAGTCTTTCCGGCGTCGGCGGCGTCACTCGCCCGGGAATCGTCCACAGAATCGACAGGCAGACCTCGGGGCTTATATGCGCGGCAAAAAACGATTCGGCGCATATTTCCCTTTCGGGTCAGCTCGCAACGCATTCGATGCGCCGCATATACGAGGCGCTTCTTGTGGGATACCCCGCAGAGGACGGCGGAACGATAGACGTTCCGATAGGACGCGACGTGCGCGACAGGGTAAAAATGTCCGCGTCCCCGCGCGCCGCGGCGGCAAGGGAGGCTGTGACGGATTATCGGGTGAAATCCCGCCTAATCTCGCCCGAAAACGAAAAATTCGCGCTTGTCGAGTGCAGGCTCCACACTGGAAGAACGCATCAGATACGCGTGCATATGGCGTATATACATCATCCCGTCGCGGGGGATGAGACATACGGCGCGGTCAGGACGAAATTCGAGCGCGCACACCGCGAGCTTTTCGACGGTCAGTGCCTTCATGCAAAGCGCCTCATTTTAACGCATCCGAGAACGGGTGAGGAAATGGAATTTTCCGCGCCAAGACCCGAGGGAATGGAGAAAATTATAGGGATGATGAGAGAAGATATGAGTTAAATCATGGTATCGCACAAAATGCAATACTTTTTTTCACGCCACAAAACAGTGTGCGTCTGAAAAGGATTTTTGGGGGTTGTTAAGGGGGTATTTTTGCAAAAATACCCCCTTAAAGTTATCTTCCCCTTATGCTTTTCACAATTTCCGCCGATTTTTTCGCCTTTGCCGTAACTGCGTCCCAGTCGTGTGACTTTATCATTGCTCCCGTCGCGATATACGAGCCGCCGACGAAAAGCACGCAGGAAAGCGAAAGATAATCCGCGAGATTTTCCTCGGAAACGCCTCCCGTCGGGACGAATTTCATGTGTCCGAACGGCGCCGAAAGCGCCTTTATCGTGCGTACTCCGCCAAAATCGGACGCGGGGAAAAATTTCACCGTATCAAGCCCGAGATTCATCGCCGCGATGATTTCCGTTGGCGTGACGCAGCCCGGCAGAACCGGTACGCCGCGCGAGACGCAGTATCTCACGACGGCGGCGTCAAAGCCCGGGGACACGATGAATTTCGCGCCCGCCGCAATTGCCTCGTCAGCCTGCGCGACGGTAAGCACCGTACCCGCGCCGACTGCCATATCGGGAAATTCCCGCGCCATCGCCTCTATCGCCTCGGCGGCGCATGAGGTGCGGAATGTGACCTCAGCCGCGGGTATTCCTCCCGCAATGAGCGATTCTGCGAGCGGGGACGCGTCGCCCGCGTCCTCGATTTTTATGACGGGGACAACTCCCACCCCACCGAGCGTTTCAAGCGTTTTGTTCATTCTGTGATACCTGCCTCCGGCGCGCGGAGGCTCCCTTTCCGAAATGTTGAAAATTATTGAAAGCACGCACATTCGATAATCTTATTTTACCCTTTGCGGCACGCTTTGTCAATACCCAAATGCATATTTTTTCACCCTCCGCGCGATGAAACATAAACCCCCTCGGAATTTACTATTAGTTCACACACCCGAAACATACGATTCACTTGTTTGGGTTAATATATAGAAGCAATACTAAGCATATCATGCTTATCACGGAGGAAAGAAAGATGAAGAAAATCATTTGCGCACTTCTTGCGCTTTTGATGGTGCTCGTTCCGGTCGCGCTTGCGTCGTGCTCGAATCAGGCTGACGAGACGGACGACACAACCGCTGCGAACGCGAATACGGGCGATGACACAGCGGCAGCGGACACATCGTCCGGCGATGAGGTTGAGGAGACGCTCGACATTCCGTCGGGACTCGACTACGATGGCGAGGAGTTCGTCATTCTGACGAACTATGACCTCAACTACAACTACGGCACGATGGACTTCGACGAGCCGCAGGACGACACGGTTGACCAGGCTTACTACCTGCGCAATCTCGCTGTTGAGGAGCTTCTGAACGTAACCATCACTGAGGTTCAGGATGACCTCGGTTCGGACATTTACACGCTCATGAAGACGGACGCTGACTCGAACACGGCAGACTATGACATCATATTCAACAATATGGGTTCGACGTGTACTGCCGTCGGCGCAGGCTACGCGCTCAATGTAGATGAGACATTCTATATTGACCTTGACAAATCATGGTGGAACGCTGACGCGACTGAACAGCTCGCGCTCATGGGCGGTCACTACATGGTGGCAGGCGACATCGCGACAAACGACAAGGACTGCATCTGGGTTATGTACTTCATGAAGGACATTCTCGAATCGAACTCAAAGATTACGACAACTCCCTACGATGAGGTTTACGCAGGCACATGGACATGGGACGTAATGTTCGCGATGGCTGACGAATGCGACCAGGACATAAACGCTAACGGCGAGCGTGACTCGGGAGACATTTACGGTCTCTGCACGCACTCCGAAAACTACGCGGCAAGCTGGGAATCCGCAGGACTTAAGCTTATAACTCTCGACTCGAGCGGATATCCGCAGGTTTCATGGGGCACCGATGAGTTCGTTGAGGTTTATGAGGACATTGCGGATCTTATGGGAAATACCGAGGTTGTATCGCCCGATGACGTTGCGTTCATAACGACTGCAATCGAGCAGTGCCAGACGCTCTTCGGAACAGAGGTTATCGCATTCGCTGAGGAATACCGTAACTGCGATTATGAGTTCGGTATCGTTCCTTATCCTAAGTATTCATCGGAAGTTGACCGCTATTATTCCTACATAGCGTATAACGCAAGCGTAATGATGATTGAGTACGTACATCCCGACGCAGAATGGGTTGGCATCGTATCTGAGGCTCTCGCATACTATGGACAGCAGATCCTCACTCCCGCTTACTATGAAATTCAGCTTCAGGGACGCTACTCGCGTGACGAGGAATCTCAGGGAATGCTCGACATAATCTTCGAGTATCGCTGCTATGACCTCGGAGTGTTCTTCGACTGGGGCGGCGCTAAGACCTCACTTTCGACTTCTGGCGCAAACGTATCCACTCTTTACGCTTCTCTCAACAAGGCAATAACGAAGGCAATCGAGAAATCACTCACGAAGATTGGAACTTAACAAAACATTAAACGACAAGGCTATGCCTTGTCGTTTAAGTTTATGAATATTGCGCATAGCGCAAGACATTTAGCGACGAAGCACAGCTTCGTCGCTAAAGTTTGTCAAATAATTTTGTCAACTCTACGATTTGACTAAATTATTTGCGATAAACTGCAAGACATTGACGATACAAGCACAGCTTGCATCGTCAAGTCTGTGAATTGCTTGATTCTAATAAGATTAAGAACGGAGGCTGCGGTCTCCGTTCTTTTTTGTCGCTTCGGCAAGAACGGTGAGGCTAACAGTGGATTCGATGTGATAATCATGTGTTTTTCTGTGAAGTTTACGTGACGTTAATCATTTGGATATATCTGCGCTACAAATTAGGTGTATAATTGTCTTGCATAATTTATACGCTTTTGAAGGAGGTTCAAAATGAAAAAGAGGTTATTTACACTGTTTCTTGCGTTTTGCCTGATTGCGGCGCCCGTGGTATTTGCGGCGTGCAACGATTCCGCGGACGATGATGAGACAACGGCAGCTGTCGAGGGCGACGGAACGGGCGACACGGCGGCAGACACGAGCGATGAGACCGAGGCGGAAACGGTCGCTGAGGAGCTTGAAATTCCCGACGTCAACTATGAGGATGAGGACTATACCTTTACGATTCTCACAAACACCGACCTTTCATACAGCTACGGGTCGATGGATTTCGACGAGCCGTCGGATGATCTGCGCGAGCAGGCACTTTATGAACGCAGCATTGCAGTTGAGGAGCTTCTCGGAATAACAATCGAGATGACACAGGCGAGCCTCGGTGAGAGCGTATACAATCTTTTCAAAACTGATGTTGATTCGGGTACAGCAGTATACGCGATTACCCTTAACAATATGTCATATTCATGCACGGCAGTCGGTTCAGGCTACTGCTACGTCATAGACGAGGTGCCCTACATTGACCTTGACAAATCATGGTGGAACGCTGACTGCACGGAGCAGCTCGCTCTTGGCGGAAACCACTACATGATTTCGGGTGATATTGCACTTTCCGACAAGGAATGCATCTGGATGGTATATTACATGAAGGATGTTCTCGAGGAGGTTGCGGCTGATGTTGACCTTTATCAGATGGTAAGGGACGGCACATGGACATGGGACGCGATGTACTCGCTTGCGCAGCTTGCCGTATTTGACAACAACGCAAACGGCGAGCGCGACAGCGCAGACCGCTACGGAATTACGACGCACAGCGAAAACTGGCCTGCATTCTGGCAGTCCGCCGGACTTAAGCTCATATCAATCGATTCGGACGGATACCCCTACGTTTCATGGGGCACGGATGAATTTTTCGCGATGTTTGAGGATATAAAAACAATAATGGGCGATACGGACACGGTTTCCCCCGATTCAGACAGCTTCATCAAGACATCGGTGCTTCAGTGCCAGACGCTCTTCGCGACCGAGGTTGTCGCTCACATGAATACATACCGCGACAGCGAATATGACTTCGGCATACTTCCCTTCCCGAAGTATACGGAGGAGCAGGATCGCTACTATTCCTACGTTGCCGTTTCATCCTGCGTCTGCGTAATTCCGATAACAACGTCCGATTCCGATATTGAGCGTGTGGGAATCATCACGGAAGCGCTTGCATATTACGGTCAGCAAATCCTGACACCGGCTTACTATGAAGTACAGCTTCAGTCGCGCTTTTCACGCGATCCGCAGGACGCTGAAATGCTCGACATAGTATTTGAGTATCGTTCATACGACATGGGCGTATTCTTCAACTGGGGCAGCGCTTATTCGTCGCTTCAGAGCGCAACTGCGAATCCCGCTACCCTTTACGCATCTCTCAACAAGTCGATAACAAAGGCGATGGAAAAATCTCTCCAGAAGCTCGGGCTATATTGATAAGTGCACAGCAGAAAATCTCTCCCGCAGGACGTGCGGGAGGGATTTTTTGAATTTGGGGCTTTGATTTCGCGAGATTTTGCGAGCAAAAACGAGATTTTGCGAGATTTCGGGCAATTAAATTGAAAAAACGCGGATTTTTTCGCCAAAACCTATTGACAAGCCCGTTTTTGTGTGATATAATTACACTCGCGCGCGTCGAAGAAGCAATTCGCGGCGTAAAAAAATTATCGGAGGAATATAATGTCATCAAGCTATATGGCAAAACCGGAGACGGTCGAGCGCAAATGGTACGTACTTGACGCGGCAGGCAAGCCGCTCGGAAAGACGGCTGTTGCGGCGGCGACGATTCTTCGCGGCAAGCACCGTCCCGAATTTACGCCCCATGTTGACTGCGGTGAGTATGTTATTATCATCAACGCAGAGAAGGCTGTTCTGACGGGCAAGAAGCTCACGCAGAAATATTATCGCCGTCATTCGGGCTACATCGGCGGACTTAAAGAGGTCCAGTACAAAACTCTCATGGAGAAATCGCCCGAAAAGGCAATGGAGCTTGCGGTAAAGGGAATGCTCCCGAAAAATTCAATCGGCGCGAAGTCGATTACACGTCTGCACGTTTACCGCGGTGCGGAGCATAAGCAGCAGGCGCAGATGCCGACGCCGGTTGAAGTTGAGGACTGAGGGGGAGAAAGAATAAATGTATACAAGCGCTAAGCCCTATTTCTACGGAACGGGCAGAAGAAAAACATCAGTCGCGCGTGTTCGCCTTTACCCCGGTTCGGGTACTGTCACGATTAACGGACGCGACATCAACGATTATTTCGGACTTGACACGCTCAAGTTCATCGTGAATCAGCCGTTTGCGGTCACCGACACGGAGGGCAAATTCGATGTCGTTGTAAATGTACGCGGCGGCGGTTATTCGGGACAGGCGGGCGCCGTCCGTCACGGAGTTGCACGCGCACTCTGCGTCGCGGATGAGAATTTCCGCTCACCGCTCAAAAAGGCAGGCTTCCTTCGCCGCGACCCGCGTATGGTCGAGAGAAAGAAGTACGGTCTCAAGAAAGCGAGACGCGCAAGTCAGTTCTCGAAAAGATAGTATTCGACAAAAATCATGGATTTTTGTCGAAACTGGCGACCTTAACTCCGTTAAGGTCGGCGTGTTCTATCGTTTCCAAAACGCATGGATTTTTTGCGAAAATAGTATTCGACAAAAATCATGGATTTTTGTCGAAACTGGCGACCTTAACTTCGTTAAGGTCGGCGTGTTCTGCGGTTTTTTGGATAAACTGCATACCGTTCAAATCAAAATCCCGTACCTTGTGGTGCGGGATTTTTTTGATGAATCACTGTTTATTTATTCGCCGTGTTCTTTGCCCAATCAAGAATCTCTTGCGCCATCAAAAGTGCTTTTTTGGCGTGACTTTCGTCCAGATACATCTCGTTCGGGTAACGCACTGACACGCCGTAGGGCATAAGCGTATCCGCGTAGTCATAGTATTTTTCGTCAATATCAACGGAATCTTTCAAGAGATTCAAAAGGTATGACAAATCATGAACCTTGGGCAGTCCGCTCGGCAGTCCGAAAGATAAAATAACAGCTTTTATAGCTTTCTCGGCGCATTGCTGACAATGATAACATATTATTTCGCAAGGCTTGGGGTAATAGGTTTTGAAAAGGTGCTTTGCAACATTGAGGTCTGTTTCCGAAATTTCAAGCCATCGCTTAACTTCCTGTTCCATATATCATTTTACCTTTCGTATATACCTCATTTTCGACGGACGGAATGCCTTTGCGGCTTTCAAATCGGCTTTTGCTGCCGACGATAATGTCAATCGGGCGCTTCTTTATATCCCTCACGGCGCGGTACGCCGCCGCCGTCGCATCCGCGACGTCGCCGACGTCATCGCTCACCACGATATAAAAATCAAAGTCGCTTTCGTCCCTATATGTCCCTTCGGCAAATGAGCCGAAAAGATAAATTCGCAAGGGATTCAGCTTCTCGACAAATCCCCTTTTCAGCTCCTCAATTTCCTCTGCGGGCATCTGTTTGCTACCTTTCCTTATCCGACCAGAAGAATATTGCGACGGTGCCGGGTCCCGTATGCAATCCAATCGTCGTGCCTATCGAATTCACGCAGAATTTGTCGTCCGTCAGCTTCGGGAATTTCGATTTCACAAGCGCAATTACCGCGTTCACGTCGTCAATGCAGTCAGAATGACAAAGATAGCACTTATCGTCGTAATCCGTGCCGCCCTTCGCGTTCTCGACCATGACGTTCACCATCTTCTCAATCACCTTGCGCTTTGTACGCACATTATAGACAGGCTCCAGCCTGCCGTCATATGATACGTGCAGAAGCGGGCAGATTGATAAAAGACCGCCGACAACTCCCGTCACCTTTGAAACTCTGCCGCCCTTGATAAACCACTTGAGATCCGTCGTGAAAAACCAATGATGAAGATAATGCTTGTTCGCCTCAAGCCAGTCGTGAAGCTCATCAATCGAATATCCCTCACGCTTCAGCTCCGCCGCACGATCGAGCAGCATTCCGAAGCCGGACGACGCCGCCTGCGAATCGACGACAATAACCCTTCTCCCGGGAAATTCGCTCTCTGCAATCGACGCCGCCGACACCGCGGAATTGTATGTTCCCGATATTCCCGACGAAAGCGTCAGGTGGAGTATATCGTGTCCCTCTTCCAGAATCGGGCGGAAAAGCTCGAGATATTCGCTCACGTTCACCTGAGCCGAGCTTGTATCGGAGCCGTTTCTCATCGCGTCGTAAAATTCCTTGTCCGAGCGCGTCTGCCAGAGATCGTCGGTGTATTCGACCCCGTCAAGGTAATAGTGAAAATAAATCACCTTCACTCCGAGTTCGTCGAAATGCTCGCGCGATAAATCCGCCGTCGAGCATGATGTGATAACATAGTCCGCCATGATTTTCAACAGTCCCTTTCCTAAAATATTTATTCGGCTGAAATTACAAAGGGATAAATGGGCTGACCGCCCTCAATCGGGATTATCTCGCAGTCGTCGGGAAGCCGTGATTTCAGAAGCCCGACAACCTCCTCCGTTTCGCGTTCCTTAACGCCGCGTCCCGAATAAACCGTGATGATTTCATACGACTGCATTTCGGGTATGAGCGCCTCGACGCACGACAGAAGATCCTCGCCGACGGTTTTTACGTCATCCTCAACAAGACCCATGAAATCGCGCTTTTTAATCGACAATCCCTCAAGCTCCGCGTCCCTGACGGCGCGTGTGAATGAAAGCGTCTTTATCGCCTCGGACGCCTCCGTCATGACCTCGAGATTTTCCTCCAGCGAGCGAAGCTGATTGTACGCCACAAGCGCGCCAAGTCCCTGCGGTACGGTTTTTGTCTTTATAACAACAATGTTTGTGTCCTCGAGTATGCGCGACACCTGCTTTGCCGTCAGGATTATGTTTGAATTGTTCGGGAGAATTATCGCATTTTCGCACGGACATGATTTTATCGCGTCGATTATATCCTCGGCGCTCGGATTCATGCTTTGTCCGCCCTCGATTACGCGGTCGGCTCCAAGCTCATGGAACAAATCGGCGAATCCCGCGCCTGACGCGACGGCAAAAATCCCGAATTTCTTCTTTTCCTCAGTCTCCGCCGAATGCGCAGCGTCATGAAGCGACGCCGTAAGCTCCGAGGCGGGGATTTCCGTTTTGCCGTCGGAGGTGAGAAGATTTTTATGCTGAAGCTTCATGTTTTCGATTTTGGAGAAGCGGAGCGTGCCGAGTGAGGTCACATATTCAAGCACGCAGAACGGCTCGTTTGTGTGTATGTGCAGCTTCAGAATTTCATCGTCCGTCGTAAGCACCATGCTGTCGCCCATTGCCGAGAGATATTCGCGCAGCGTCCTCACCGTATCGACAGGCAGCTCGCCCGAAAGGTCGAGAAGCGCCTCAGTGCAGAATGAGAACTTTATGTCCTCCGTCTCATATTCGCCGAAATTGGCGAGATTTCCGACGGGATTTGCGACCTCTTCCGCTTTTTCGGGCACAAGTGACGACAAATCCTCGCCCGCCATCGTGCGTCTCATGCCGTCTAAAATGTGTACAAATCCGCACCCGCCTGAATCGACGACGCGCGCACGTTTGAGCGCAGGAAGCATTTCCGTCGTCCTCGGCAGCACCATCGCAGCCTTTTTGTAGTATTCCTCCAAAAGCTCGCCGATGTCGCCGTTCGTATCGACATCCTCGGCGCAGCACTCGCGCATAATCGTGAGAATCGTACCCTCGACGGGCTTATCGACGGCGAGCGCGGCGGATTTCGCGCCCTCGCGGAACGCAGTCGTCACAAGCGCGGCGTCAGCCGTGTCGTGTCCCTCGAAAACACGCGCCATGCCCCTGAAAAAGAGCGACAGAATAACGCCCGAATTTCCTCTTGCGGAGCGCATCATGTCCTTTGCGGCGTATGAGGCGTAAGCGCCTATCGAATCAATATGCGGGTCGGGGTGCGTCGAAATCGCGCTCATTGTAAGACCCATATTCGTTCCCGTATCACCGTCTGGTACGGGGAAAACATTTAAGTTGTTTACGGTTTCCTTGTTCGCCTCAAGCACGGCGCCGCCGCCGAGAAGAAGCTTTCTGTAAAAAGATCCGTCAATTGATGTCGTCATACCGAAGTCCCTTTAGCCTATTTTGATTTTTTGGGGAAAAGAATATGTCCCAGCACAAGTCCGAGCGTCAGAAGCGCGGCGCAGACGGAAATTGTTTCAGCCTTCTCTATAAGCCGTCTTTTGCGGATGCGCTTTATAAGCCCCGAATAGCGGTAGCTGCCGCTGCAGTCCGATGTCTGCATCGAGCGCGGGACGTTGTGAGCGCTTTTGTAAATTCCGCGGCACTCCTCGCACTCGGCAAGATGCTCCTTTATCATTTCGGACGATTCCTCGCTCGTCTCATGGTCGATATAAAGCGGCAAAAGGTCGCGTACAATGTCACAATTCTTCATTTTCCAAAGCCTCCTTGATATAGTTTTTCGCGCGGTAGAATATCACCTTCGCTGAATTTGTTGAAATATCGAGCTTTTTCGCGATTTCGTCGAACGGAAGCTCGCCGTATACGCGCAGAATCAGAACCTCGCTGTACTTTTTCGGCAGCTTTCGGATCGCGCGCCTGACTGATTTGATGTCAACCTCGCGCAGGATTCTGTACCCCGGCTCATCGGAAAGCGGCGCTTCAGGCTCGCTGACATAGACATCGACAACAAGCGATTCCTTCTTTGTGCGCCGCAGGTAATTGAAAAACACATTTTTCGCAATTGCCGCGAGCCACGTAAACATTTCGCACTGACCGTTATAGCGGTCGAGGGAGATATACGCCTGATAAAACGTGTCCTGCGTCAGATCCTCCGCGACATTTTCATCGCGGCAGAGCCTGTAGAGAAACGAATACACACGCTTGTAATTCTCTTTGTATATCCCTTCAAAATCGTGCATTGTTGAGTTCATATGCTCTCCTTTCGTAAAGAATAATCTATATGTTAATACCGCGAAAACGCAAAAGGTTACAGCGCCCGATAAAATTTTTTCTGAAAAATTTCCCGCCGGACACCATGTCCAAAGCCATTCACCATGAATAATGAATCTTTGATTCATTATTCAATGTTATTATATCATAAATTGAGCACTTCGCCGTGAATATTTAGGACTTCCTGACTTACGTTATGAATTTGTAATTCATAACGTAATGTCTTTGAACCAAAGGGGTCACAATGGAACGTCTTTGAATCTATGATTCGTGGAAAATATTCATCTAACTTGCACAACGAAGCTACGCTTTGTTGTGCAATCTTATTATACCATATCCGATTGAGAAATGCAAATAATTTAAGGGGGTATTTTCGCAGGACATTTATTTATTCCGGCTGCCCTTACATAATCTCCGAAAAATTCGGCGTGAAGAGTGAAAGGGCGCTTTCTCCGTCAAAAAAATCCCGAAGGGCGAATATTTTTTGAAAAAAGGGCTTGCGCGGCGAGTTTTTTTGTGTTATAATAAAGAGCGCGTGTGAAACGACAGTTTTTTCCGCGCGTCGAAGCAGTCCGCTGCCGCTCTGCATGAATGCTTCGCAAATAAAATATAGTGAGGTCTTGATGATGGACAAAATCGAAGCTCTTGTGCATGAGCAGCTCAAGGAAACGCCGCCTGAATTCAACATAGGCGACACCGTAAGGGTTTACAACAGAATTACCGAGGGACAGCGCGTTCGTACCCAGATTTATGAGGGTACCGTAATCGCGCGCCGCGGCGGCGGAATCTCCGAAACCTTCAAGGTTCGCCGTGTCGCATACGGATGCGGCGTAGAAAAGACGTTCCCGCTTCATTCTCCGAATGTTGAGAAGGTTGAGGTCGTTAGACGCGGTAAGGTTCGCCGCGCAAAGCTCTACTATCTGCGTGACAGAGTGGGCAAAAGCTCCAAGGTTAAGGAGAAAATCTGACCTTTCGGGCGAAAAAATTGAACGCAACCGCGCCGAAACGATTGTTTTGACGCGGTTGATTTTATTAAGCCCATCCGGGCGGGGAGAAATTGCAATATGGACAGTACCGATAATGTGAAAAATATACGCGGAGTTGCGGTTTACGAGGGCGAGGAATGTGTCTGGCGTCACCGCGACGCGCTCGCGCTCGGAAAACGCGCGTTTATCGTCACGGGAAAGCACAGTGCAAAACTGTCGGGCGCGATTTACGACGTGATGCTTGCGCTTTGCGCGAAGAGCATCGAATTCTTCGTATTTGACGGCGCGACGGCTAATCCTCCCGTTATGATGTGTCATAAGGGCGGGCAAAAGTGCCGGCTTGCGGGATGTGATTTTGTCATCGCCGTCGGAGGCGGCTCGGTGATTGACGCGGGCAAGGCGATTGCTGCATTCGCGGCAAATCCCGCGCTTGACGAGGACACGCTTTATACGGCAAATGTGTCCAATGCGCTTCCGATAGCGGCAGTTCCCACAACGTCGGGAACAGGCAGCGAGGTCAACAATTATTCCGTGCTTACGCTTTCGGACGGCATTCGCAAAAGGACGTACAAAAGCGCCGTATCATATCCCAAAGCGGCATTTCTCGACCCACACTATACCGAATCAATCGCGGACGCGGGAGCGGTAAGCTGCGCTCTTGACGCGCTCGCTCACGCATACGAATCATATCTGTCGCCAAAATCGGACAGAGAATCGAGAGAGGCGGCAAAGGAGGCTGCGCGCGGCGTGCTTTCGGTGCTGATGAAGAAAAGCGGTGATTTTACGCGCGAGGAGCGGCGAACGCTTCAGCTTGCCGCCGCATCCGGCGGTCAGGCAATTGACGTGACGGGGACGGGCTTTCCGCATCCTTTAGGCTACAGCATAACGCTCTCCCTCGGCGTTCCTCACGGACGCGCCTGCGCGCTCTTTTTCGGCGAATATGTGGACTTCAATTCGTCGCTCAGGGACGGACGCGAGCTTATAGGCGAAATTACGGACTTCGCGGGATATGACATTGACGAGGTAAAATCAAGGGTAGCCGAGCTGGCGCATAATGATATTTCACTCTCGTGCGAGGTGTGCGAGGAATATATCGACCGCGTTGCCGCGTCAGCGAGCTTCAAAAACAGCCCGTATGTCCTCTCGCGCCGCGAAATGAGCGAGATTTATGAAAGACTGTTCTGTCGGGGCGCCTCAAAGACTAAAAGCTTTTCTCAGCGAACATACTGACGTATGTTCGCTGAAAAAGGCTATTGAAGGGTTATAATTTCGCGCCCCACTACATAGTATAAAATATCGGGCAGTGTACCGTGAATATTCACACGAGGAATTTCTGATGAGACGGACGTACAAAAGAACCATACCGCTTATTTTAGCGGCGCTCGTCGCCCTTTTTTCGTCATGCGGTGCGGAGACTGTCAGCAGCTCGCTTTCACCGCTTGACGGCTCTTCATCCGACAGCTCGATTTCGGGCTACAGCGAGACGGCATCGGAGCTTCGCGGCGTATATATAACGACGGCATACAATCTCAATTTTCCGTCGCGGGCGGGCGAGAGCGCGGCGGAGCTCGCGGCGGAGCTTGACGCGATTGTGGAAAACGCTGTTCTTTGGGGGATGAACACGATAATTTTTCAGGCGCGCGCGGAATCGGACGCACTCTATTCATCCGAAATTTTCCCGACGTCGGCATATCTCGTCGTCAATCAGGGGGACGAGCTGCCCGACGGCTTTGATCCGCTCGAATATCTCGTCACAGCGGCTCACGCTGTGGGAATCGACGTTTATGCATGGCTCAATCCGCTTCGCGTGACGCGCGGAGGCAGTGCCGAAAATCCGAAAACGGATTTGTCGGCGCTCGCCGAAACGAACCCCGCAAGGCAAAATCCGGAGCTTACATACGAATACGCGGGCGAGCTTTATTACGACCCGGGACTTCCCGAGGTGCGCGAGCTTATCGCCGACGGCGTATATGAAGTCGTCGCAAATTACGACATCGACGGCGTGCTTTTCGACGATTACTTTTATCCGTATCCCGAGGCAAGCGGCGAGGTTGACGAGAACGGCGACACTGTTTATATTGAAATTGACGACGCCGACACATATGCCCTTTACGGGGACGGCGCCGATATTGACGACTGGCGGCGCGAAAACGTCAATCTTTTGATTGAGGCGTGCTATAACGCCGCAAAATCAGCCGACGCTGACTGCAAATTCGGAATCTCGCCGTTTGGGATATGGCAGAACGACGACGGCGAGAACGGCGGGAGCGACACGTCGGGATTTGAGGCTTACAGCTCGCTTTACTGCGATGCGCTTTCGTGGGCGGAGGGCGGATATGTCGATTTTCTCGCGCCGCAGATTTACTGGAGCTTTGACAAAAGCTCCGCCGCGTATGATGTTCTCGCGAACTGGTGGAACGCGCAGCTCGACGGCACCGGAGTAACGCTTTACATAAGTCACGGCGTCTACAAATACGGCACTGACGAATGGAGCGCGGCGGGAGTCGTTGACGAAATAACGGCGGAGATTGAATACGCGCGGCAGCTTATTTCATATCGCGGCAGTATGCTCTACGGCTACGCCGCCCTCGCCGCCGACACGGACGGCGTGTCGGGCGAGGTGACATCATGCTTTGCCGACGAAATATTATATTCAGCGCCGATTTCGACGGGAGCGGGCGTGAATATTATCTCGCACGATTACGGCGAATACCTCACCCTGGAGACAGTAAAGCTCACGGGAACGAGCGATCCCGCGTATCCTGTCACCTGTGACGGCAAAAAAGTAAGCCGCCGCAGGGACGGCAGCTTTTATGTGACGGTAACCCTCGCAGACGGCGAGAACTTTATTGAATTTATGCAAAACGGCTCGCCCTTCGTGCTGAAGCTTTATCACGGCAGCGATTTCCCACCGTAAAGGCGCTTATTACCAGAGATAAACGAGCCACGCAACGGCGGCATGAAGCACAATAAAGACGGGAAGCGGAATCATGAAGCTCGCGTGGCGCGTCTTGTGGTGCAGAAGCTTCATCGTAATATACATGAAAAGCGCGCCGCCGAAAAACGCGACAGTCCAGAGCGTCTGCTCGGGAATGCGGCGCGCGCGTTTCCATGAAGCGCTTTTATCGTAAGCCGTCAGCACGACGGCGACGATTGAAATTATGATAAAGTAAATCAGAAGCGGTGTGCGCAAAAACGATAAATCCATAGCCCTACTCCAAATAAAGACAACCGGAATCGAAAAGATTCTCATCTGAGAGCGACACGACGGCGACACCGTGACGCGCCGCAGCCTCTTTTATTATACCACAGTCGGGATGAAAATCAACATCTCCGAGAAAATAAAGCGTGCCGCCGGCAAAAAATGACGCGCCGCCGATAAATCCGTCGTTTCCTCCCCCGTATCCCGGCAGCGTTATATTTCCGCTGCCGATAAGATATGCGTCCCCGCCGTGAGACTTCACGGCACGATAAATCGAGGTGTCGGAGGTGATGACAGCGCGGTCGCCTAAAACGCACGAGGAGCATTTCGCGTACCCCTGCGCCACATTCACAGGCGTCACGCGGTACGCCGCGGCAGCGGCGAGAATATGAGGCGAGACGGCGCTTAATTTGCCGAAAAGGCAGCCGCAGAGCGTAAAGCAGTTGAATTTCACGTCATCGGGATAGCAAGCGGACGGTAAATCGTCCGTCACCGTGAGCGAGAGCGGCGCTGCAGCGCGCAGAGCGTCGCTCACAGCCTCGGAAAAGGCGGCGTCATTCATATGCGCCTTTCGCACGAAAAGCCGTCCAAAGCCCGCACAGAGCGTCATATCGGGGTGTGAGGCGACGGGAGCGTCCATTCCGTCGGCAGCGGGCAGTATTATCACATCAAATCCGCACTTACGCGCGCCCGCGACAGTTTTTTCAGGCACGCCGCGCGACAAAAGCAAAACAGGCATAAAGCAAAAACAAGGGGAGCGTTATCCGCTCCCCTTCCCTTTTTTCGCGTGTATGCGGCTTTATACGGCGCGCGTGACTTTGCCGGAACGCAGGCAGCGCGAGCAGACGCTCACCGTCTTATGAGTTCCGTTGTCGTCAATGCGTACTTTTCTTATATTGGGCTTCCACGCTCTCGAGGTCTTGTGCTCGGAGTGTGATACGTTGTGACCGAATGTCACGCCCTTTCCGCAGATGCAGCACTTTGCCATACTTATATACCTCCGTTATATGAAAATACAAATCGTCAGAACACGAACACAACTATTATAACATATCGTGCAGTGTACCCGTGAATATTGAAGACTTCTATTGTGAACCACAGGTTCACAATGGAATGTCTCCGAATCTATGATTCGGATTCAATATTCATCAGCTTGAACAACAAAGCATAGCTTTATTGCACAAGCTATTATAACATAAAATCCGCTCAAATGCAAGGGCAAAATCAATTTTTTTCGCCCCGAGAGGCAAATTTTCGCGCGGAATCGGCGCAAAAATCCGACGAAATCAAAATTCGTCAAACATAAGCGCGCAGTCGTCCGCGTCAAGCTCGGCATCGACCCCTATCGGGAACACAGCCTGATTTGACCCGTGACCGAAATCATCGGTGTAAATTACGGGAATATCCTTTCGCTCGCCGAAGCGTTCGAGCGTGTGAATGAGCGCGTCGGGGACGTTATCGGAGTAATGCCCGTAAATCAGCCCCGTAACCCTGTCCATAAATTCGCTCTCGGCGATGAACGCGAGATATTCCGACGCCTCGCCGACATCGGAATACCTCTCGCTGTCCTCAAGGAAAAGGATATAATCGCGGTTTTTGTCGTAATTAAAATAGCGGTTTGAGAGCATGAGCGCGAAAAGCATCGCATAGCCGCCTATGAGCGTGCCGCGGCAGGCGCCGCCGCGAATTGTTCGAGGTGTGCTGTTGCTGAAAAATACGCTCGTGCCGCAGCCCTCGACAAAATGCGCGCGAAACTGCATATAATTATAATACCGCAAATCCGCAAAGCTGCCCGCCGAGGGTCCGTAATATGTGACAAGCCCAGTTTTTGCGTGTATTGCGTTCAGAATCGAGGTGCCGTCGCTGTAGGATGAGATGATTTTCGGGTGATTTTTAATCGCCTCATAGTCGATGTATGGGAGAATCTCCGCCGCGCTCGCGCCGCCGCTGAAAAGAATCATCTTCACCTCATCGTCAAGGATAAGCGAATTCAGATCGTCCGCGCGTTCCTCGGCGCTCCCGGCGTAGCCGTATGCGTCGGAGAAAATGTTGTCGGCAAGCCTGACGCAGAATCCGAGACGTTCAATGCATCTCGCAATATCGTCATAATGCTTCGGGTCGGCGACGTGACAGGGCGAAAATAAGCCGATTGTGTCCCCGCGAGTGATGCGGCTTGGAAACATGAAAATACCTCCGGTTTTTTGAGTTAAATCGCAAAACCATTTCATGGTTTTGCGGTGAAATCCGTGCTTCGCACGGGTGAAATCAAGTTTTCGCAATCGTGCGAAAACTTGGTGAAATCCCGCTGTCGCGGGGTTGATGTAAGCTTTTCAAAGCGTCGCTTTGAAAAGCTAATTTTTTATATGCGATTTTATAGTGTTGATTGATGTTATCAGCATTCGGCGGATTTCGCCGCAGTCGTGAAGTGCGGCTTTGATTGATTCCTCGGGCAAAATTTCCGTTCGCCACATGAGTTCAAGCCAATATTCCGTTTCATAGCACTCTTTAAGCGCAATCTGAAGCTTTGCGGCAAAGTCGGGCTTGCTTGACGCATAATTCGCTTCACGAATATTCGCGCCAATCGAGGTGGCACTTCGCTCAAGCTGGTTTACAAGCGAAAAATGCTGCTTTATATTTTCGGTAAGCCTTAATATCATCACCGCAAAATCCATCGACGCATCCGCAAGTCTGCTTTCTGACATAAAGCCCTCCTTCAACTCAATTTGTTTAATCGGTTTTTCAAGGCTTTGCATTGAAAAACCCATCTTACCCCTCCCGCAGGAAGGATTTGACCGGGAAAGACAAATCCATGCTGCCGAAAGGCGAGCATGGATTTGTCTTTTCTCTGCGGGAAACGGGACTTGAACCCGTACAGTGTTAACTACACGCCCCTCAAACGTGCGCGTCTGCCAGTTCCGCCACTCCCGCGTACAAATATTATTATACTACATCATTTTTCGTTTGTCAAGGGGTATTTCAAAAAAATTCGCGTTTTGCGAAAAAAATTTTGAGGCGCGGGGCAAAATTCCCCGCGCCCCTTGATTTTGCGTCAGAATTACTCGCCCGCAACGCCCCAGATTTCAAATTCCGCGATGTTGCAGTAGCAGCCCGTCTCGCAGACGTACCTTACGTAATAGTAAACGGTGTCGTCGTCAACGTCAACGAGCGTGAGGTCACCCGTTGTAGGCTCATCCTCGACGACGAAAAGCGTCACCCAGTTCTCGCCGTCAACAGACGCCTCAAAGTAGCCGTCAAGCATACGCGCAGTCCACGAGGTGCGCGGGAAGTAGCGAATCTGATGAATCACAACGCCCTCCTCGATATAAGCGCCTACATAGCCCGTGTAAAGCGGATTTCCGCTGTCATCCGTCGCAGTCCAGTCCTCGCCAAATCCAAGGTCGTCGTAAAGCACGATGCCGTACTCCGTGTCGGACGAATCAGTCTGATAAGCGAGATACTCGTCGCAGTCATAGTAGGTGTAAAGGTCCTGATCAAAGACCGCCGCCCCGGTCACATCCGTGCCGCTCTCCCATGTACCTTTTCCGTCATGGATTACGTGGTCCTCGTCGATTACGAAGTAAACGGATTCAGCGTCGGGCGCGCCCCAGTCCCATTCGATTGACGCGGGCATAACGCCGTTTATCGACTCCCAGTCGTACTCGTAGTAGTTCGCCGTGTTCGTCAGATCATCCGTACCGGCGTCCGTTTCCTCATCGGTATCCTCGGACGTGTTCTCGTCAGTGTCAGCTTCGGTGTCCTCCGAGGTGTTCTCGTCGGTCGCCGCGTCCGTCGTGTCGCTGCCTGCCGTTGTGCCGGCATCAGTCGTCTCTTCCTCCTCGCCGTCTCCGCAGGCAGTAAGAGCCGTCATGCAGAAGATGAGCGAGAGAGCGAGAAGCATTGAAACAAATTTCTTCAAAGCAAAATCTCCTCCTTTGAGATTAAATATAAATGTACACGCAATATTATAATTCGTCCGCAGGCAAATGTCAAGTGAATTTTTGAGAATTTGCGCCGCGTGGTATTTCATTTATCCGTCTTTCAAAAGCCGAAGGGCTCAAGCCTTTCGGCTCAAGCCCCCTGACTGTTCTGTATAAATAATTTCGGAAGTGCGAAAAACGTCTTCTCGACCCTATCAGGAGCCTGCTACGCCCCAGATTTCAAGCTCTGCGATGTTGCAGTAGCCTTCATCGGGCGAGACGTACCTTACGTAGTAGTAAACGGTGTCGTCGTCAATGTCGATGAACGTGAAGTCGCCGGTATCGGGTTCTTCCTCAATCGTGTAAAGCGTTACCCATGTCTCGCCGTCAACGGATGCCTCAAAGTAGCCGCCTACCATACGCGATGCCATGCTTGAACGAGGATAGAAGCGAAGCTGATGAATAACAACGCCCTCTTCAATCCACGCGCCTACATAGCCTGTGTAAATCTGTACGCCGTCGTCATCTGTCGCGGTGGAAACCCAGTCCTCGCCGAGACCCTTCTCGTAAAGAACTACGCCGCCGAACGCAAGGCTGTTCGGATGCTCTGTAAGCGAGAGATTTTCGTCGCAGTCATAGTAGGTGTCCATTCCGTCTGATCCGCCGTCAAACACATACTTTGCGCTTGTGCTTTCCGTGTCCTCAGTGGAACCCCATGTACCCTTGCCGTCGTGGATAACGTGGTCGTCGTCGATTACGAAGTAAACAGACTCGTCATCGGGTGCACCCCAGTCATACCAGCAGGATGCGGGCTGGAAGCCGTCATTGATTGTCTCCCAATCGTAAGCAACCGTGTTAGCTTCCGTCTCGCCGCTGTCCGCCGTGTCCTCGGTCGTATCCTCAGATGTGCCCTCGTCGGTGTCAGCTTCGGTGTCCTCCGAGGTGTCCTCGTCGGTCGCCGCGTCCGTCGTGTCGCTGCCTGCCGTTGTGCCGGCATCAGTCGTCTCTTCCTCCTCGCCGTCTCCGCAGGCGGTAAGAGCCGTCATGCAGAAAATGAGCGAGAGAGCGAGAAGCATAGCAATAAGCTTCTTCATAATTGTTTCCCCTCCCATGTGAGAATATTTTTGTGGGTCAATTATACCCCATTTGCGCGAATTTGTCAAGTGTCAAAAGTCGTCCGGCGCGCGTTTTTCGCCAATTTTACACGGCGTCTTTAATTTGTACGATAAATATATGAATATCGCCGCTGATTTTCCGCGAAGTGACGCACGCAGGAGCGGGTGAATATAGTATTTCTCGTCGAGCGGATGATATTCGTGCGGTCATGTCGACAATTTTTCGTGAAAAGGGGGATTTTTTTATTTTAGGGGTTGACAAGCGCAAAAATGTATGGTATAATCACATTGCAAAATGACCGTAAGGTCATTTTGAAAGTCGGTAAATATTGCGCATAGCGCACATGACATTGAGCGACGAAGCACAGCTTCGTCACTCAAGTCGATGAATATCGAATCCGAAGCACAGCTTCGAAGACGTTTCAAAATGACCTTACGGTCATTTTGAAAGTCGGTAAATATTGCGCATAGCGCAATATTTACGGGTATGGTGCATTGAATTTAATATATATATGGAAGCGTAGCTCAGATGGTTAGAGTGCATGGTTGACATCCATGAGGTCACTGGTTCGACTCCAGCCGTTTCCAAACTGTTCACCCAGCGCTATGCGCTGGGTGAAAGTAGCGAGAACACAAAAAAGCGGGCGCAGCCCGTTTTTTTGTATTCTCGGGTGAAGTGCGCTAAAGTGAGGTACAGTGGATGTGCTTGTATACTGCAAATGCGAGTTCACCCCGCGCAAAGCGCGGGGTGAAACTGACGAGAACACAAAAAACGGGCGCAGCCCGTTTTTTTGTGTTCTCGGGTAAGGTGCGCTAAAGTGAGGTACAGTGGAAGTGTATACTCGGGTGAAGTGCGCTGTAGTGAGGTATAGCGCAGTCTCCGGGCGGTGAGTCCGACGATTTTTTTGTTTCATGACGCATTTGCCGCTTGAAAATGAGGTATAGCTTATGGTATAATATATGTGTGTGAATATGAAGTCATTGTCTTTTGGAAGCATATAGTAAGGGTGGTGATTCGGATGGAAACGAAATCCCGACTGCACGAGCAGGATCTTCAAAGACTTCGCGGGCTTCGGCTGATCGACGACGACTTTCTCAAAGAAGTATTTGACGGAAATATCAAGGCATCTGAGCTGCTTCTTAATGTTATTTTTGACCGTGCCGACATGAAGGTTATCAAGGTTATCGGTCAGCGCGAAATCAAGGGAATTGAAGGTCATTCCGTCAGGCTCGACATCATGGCTGAGGACAGCGAAAACAAAGTCTACGACATTGAGGTACAGCGCAGTGACCGCGGATGGCTTCCGCAGCGCGCGAGATACAACAGCAGCATGATGGACACAGTGCTTCTGCCGGCGGGAGAAGATTACTCCGCGCTTGTTCCTACCTACGTGATTTTCTTGACGGAAAACGACGCGGTAGGGGACGGTCTTCCGCTTCACGAATACCGTATGACAGACAAGTACACGGGAAATTTGCTTGATGACGGAAGGAATATAATTTTTGTAAACGGCGAAAATAAAGACGAGCGAACAAGCCTCGGAAAGCTGGTGCACGATTTCAAATGCACGTCGCCGGATGATATGTATTTTGATGTTTTTGCAAAAAGTGTTCGTCACTTCAAGGAAACGGAGGGAGGTATAACTCATATGTGCAAAGTAATGGAGGATATGCGGAAGGAAGCGGCTGTTCTGTCCGTGGTCAGGGCGTATCGCAATATCAATATGGGAGACGCCGAAATCAAAGAAAGAATCATGGAGCAGTTCAGTCTCACAAAGACGGAGGCACAGGCGTATATGGATTCGGACAAAGAAAATACCTGAAAACTATTTGCCCCACGGTTACACCGTGGGGCAAAAGTAGCAAACACAAAAAAACGGGCGCAGCCCGTTTTTTGTATTCTCGGGTGGAGTGCGCTAAAGTGAGGTTATAGCGCAGTCTCCGGGCAGTGAGTCCGACGATTTTTTTGTTTCATGACGCATTTGCCGCTTGAAAATGAGGTATGGCTTATGATATGATAATAGCGTAATTATTCCGCAAGGAGGCTTTTATCATGAATAAGCAGGAATACCTTCGTCACATTGACGAGGTGAACGAAAAGGGGCGCTTTCACGCGACATGGGAATCGCTCTCGCAGTACGAGGTGCCGAAATGGTACCGCGACGCGAAATTCGGAATTTTCATTCACTGGGGAATTTACTCCGTCCCCGCATTCGGCAGCGAGTGGTACTCGCGCAATATGTACATTCAGGGCTCACGCGAGTTTGAGCATCACGTAAAGACATACGGCGAGCACAAGAATTTCGGCTACAAGGACTTTATCCCGATGTTCCGCGCCGAGAAATTCAGCGCCGATGAGTGGTGCGACCTTTTCCGCGACGCGGGCGCGCAGTACGTCGTCCCCGTCGCCGAGCATCACGACGGCTTTCAGATGTACAGAAGCGAGATTTCGCACTGGAACGCATACGAGATGGGTCCGCACCGCGACGTTTTGGGCGAGCTTGCCGACGCCGCGAACGCGCGCGGCATGGAGATAGGCGCGTCCTCTCACAGAATCGAGCATTGGTTTTTCATGGGTCACGGGCGCGAATTTGAGAGCGACATCACGGATGACGAGCGCGAGGGCGACTTTTACTATCCCGCGATGCCCGAGGCGGATCACTTCGACCTTTACTCAAAGCCGACGCCGACGGCGGAATATCTCGAGGACTGGCTCGTCCGCTGCTGCGAAATAGTAGACCGCTTCGACCCGAAGGTTGTATATTTCGACTGGTGGATTCAGCACAGCTCCGCAAAGCAGTATCTGCAAAAATTCGCGGCGTACTACTATAACCGCGCGGAGGAGCGCGGGCACGGCGCGGTGATAAACTACAAGCACGACGCCTTCATGTTCGGCACGGCGGTTGTAGACATCGAGCGCGGGCAGTTTGCGGACGCGAAGCCGTACATCTGGCAGACGGACACTGCCGTCGCAAGAAACTCATGGGGCTACACGGAGCATAACAGCTACAAGGAGCCGCGCGAGATTATATGCAATTTAATCGACGTTGTGAGCAAAAACGGGCGGATGCTGCTCAATGTGGGACCGCGCGCCGACGGCACAATTCCCGACGAGGACCGAGCGATACTTCTGAAAATCGGCGAGTGGCTGCGCGTCAACGGCGAGGGAATTTACGGCTCGAAGGTATGGCGTTATTCAGAGGAAGGACCGACGGCGACGCAGGAGGGGCAGTTCACCGACGGCGGCGCCTCGGAATTTACGCATGAGGACTTCAGATTCACGGTAAACGGCGACAGCATTTACGTATTCGCGCTGAATTTCCCCGAAGGCGGGGAGATAACGGTACGCGCGCTCGGCGATGCTGACGCGAGTCACAAGCCCGTATTCAACGGTATTATAAAGCGGATTTCGGCGCTCGGATTCGACGTGCCCGTGACATACACGCGCGACGGCGCGGGACTTCACATCACCGCCTCCGGCGTGAAGAGCGAACTTCCCGTTGTATTCAGGGTGGAAGTGGAATAGTATTCGCAAAAATACAAAGTATTTTTGCGAAACTGTCGTCACGTGGAATTTTATGAACACTTTTGCGGAGTTTGGCTTTTCCAAACTACATACTTTATGGTGTGAGCGCAGCTCACGCCATGAACAGTTTACTTTCATGGTGTGAGCATAGCTCACATCATGAACAGTTTGCTTTCAGGAGGTGATTTTACAAAAAAACGTGCGGCGAATATTGATTTTTGTGCATATTGCCGTTGACTTTTGCCCCGAATTTGTATATAATATTATTGAACGGGTAGCTGTTCAAATGTTTGTTGGTACTCGATATCCAACGAAAACAAGGTCGAGGTCAAATGTCTGTTGGTACTCGATATCCAACGGAAATAAGGTCGAGGTCAAATTTATGGGGCTGTCGGGTTATTTCTTTCCCGGCAGCCCTTTTACGGAGTACATATGATGACAGAGAGTCCGATTTCGGGATGCTTTTATTTCATTTCAGATCAATTTTACAATGATTTACCTGCTCCGTATTTAATGCCCAACAAGTCGTCGGTGGACGGTCGTCAGATTAACCGTCCGTGCTTTTATGCCTTAGAGGACACATCGACGGGTCTTTATTGGGTTATTCCAATCAGCTCGCGAATTGAGAAATATCAAAGCATGGCGGAAAAGAAAATCAAGCGGTACGGAAGATGCGACACTATTCTTTTCGGAGAGGTTCTCGGTCACAGCAGCGCTTTTCTTATTCAAAATATGTTCCCCGTCACAGCAAAATATTTTGAAAATCTTTATGTAAACCACAAAGATAACGTGCCTGTCAGGGTTGACGGCGCGTTTGAGGCGAAGCTTTTGAAATCGGCGCGTCGGGTTATTTTTTTGGTACATAAAAATATAAAAGGGCTTATTTTCCCCGATGTTCTCGCCATTGAAAAAGCTTTGCTTGCGCAAATGCAAAGCTAATTGAAAAATAAACGCAGCCGAAAAATAGCGGATTCACGACGTTCGCCTTCGGCGAAGTCAAGACGTTCAACTGACGTTGAAGTCAAGACGTTCATCTGGCTTCGGATTCTTCGAGTATATTAAAAGGCAGGCTGCGCCTGCCTTTTGATATACTCGCCAGTTTCGTCCAACGCATAGCGTTGGACGAATACTATGTTACCTTTCCTCCCTGAAATACGAAAGCCCGAGGGAGGCGGGACCCTGATTTTCCTTTTTGCGGTGTATGCTCACGACAATGAGCACTATTATCGTCACAAGGTAGGGTATCATCTGCAAAATATCCGTAATCGGCGCGTTTATCGTCGTATTTACAAGCGTCGGGAAGTAATTGTAAAGCCAGAAGAGCTGCGCGAAGAGGTACGAGCCCCATATTGCGTTGAGCGGCTTCCACGTCGAGAAAATCACGAGCGCGACGGCAAGCCATCCGAGCGATTCGATGCTGTTGTTTGTAGACCAGCCGCCAAGGCAGTATTCAAGCACGTAATAAAGCCCGCCGATACCGCATATTCCGCCGCCAAGGCACGTCGCAAGATACTTATAAAGCGTGACGTTGATTCCCGCAGCGTCGGCGGTTCCCGGATTTTCGCCGACGGCGCGCAGATTAAGCCCGACGCGGGTCTTTGAAAGCACGAAATGAAGCAAAACCGCCAGAAGTATCGCCGTATACGCGAGAAATCCGTATGAGAGGAATATCTGACCGACAGTGCCAAGCCCGAAGGCGGCGTTGAGATTTTTCGTGAACGCGGCGCTTGAAAGCTTTGCGACGGCATAGCTGCTGTTGCCCGAAATTTTGCAAAGATATACGCCGCCGAATGTGCCGACGCCGACGCCGAACGACGTGAGCGCAAGTCCCGTCACGTTCTGATTTGCGCGCAGCGTCACGGTGAGAAAGCTGTAAAGCAGCCCGCCGAGGCACGATGCCGCGAACGCAGCGAGAAGCGGCAGCAGAATCAGCAGCACGCCCGACGGACTGTCCGTGCTGTTTTCGTATATATACGCGCTGCCGAATCCGGCAAAGCCTCCGAGGAACATCAGCCCCGGCACACCGAGGTTGAGATGTCCGCTCTTTTCCGTGAGAATCTCGCCCATCGCGGCGTACATTATGACTGTGCCGTACACAACGGCGCTGTTAATCCACTGTATAAGTGCTGTCATGACGACGACGCCTCCTTCTTTATCCCTTGGGCCGCATCCTTGCGGCGCCATACAAGCTTGTAATTGAGGAAAAATTCGCATCCGAGAATGAAAAACAGGAATATTCCTATCGTAATATCAGCCACCGACGAGTTGAGGTCGGTATTTTTGTTTGCGATTTCGCTCGACCCCTGCGACACAAACGAAATGAGAAGCGATATTAAGAGCATGAATATCGGGTTGAATTTCGCGAGCCACGCGACAATTATTGCCGTGAAGCCGTAGCTGCCGCCCGTCGAGGACGCAATCGAATGATTCAGATTCGAGACGTAGAGGAAGCCCACAAGACCGCATATCGCGCCGGAGATAAATACCGTGCGCAGCGTCACGAGAGTTTCGTTTATTCCCGCGTACCGCGCCGTGTTCAGCGCCTCTCCGAGAACGGCGATTTCATACCCCTCTTTTGTTTTGTTCATGTAAACGTACATGACGACGAGAAGCACAAGAGCCGCTGCGTAAATCCAGCCGTATTTGAGTCCGAAAAGCGAGCCGACATATCCCGCCTTCCTGTCAATCACGCCGAGCGCGCTCTTGATTCCCTTCCAGATGTCGGTGCAGCAGGCTACAAGCTGAATCGCGATGTAGTTCATCATAAGCGTGAAAAGCGTCTCGTTCGTGCCGAACTTCACCTTGAAAATTGCGGGAATCATCGCCCAGAGTCCGCCTATCAGGACGGCGGAAACTGCCATAATCGGCAGAAGCGCCGCGTCGGGCATAGTGTTCCCGAAATAGTAAAGCCATGCGGCGGCTGCAAGCCCGCCCGAAAGAAGCTGTCCCTGCGCGCCGATATTCCAGAAGCGCATTTTGAACGCGGGCGCAAGCGCTATCGAAATCATGAGGAGCAGGCAGGTCTCCTTGAAATAGCTGTTTACGGTGATGTCGTTTCTGAAAACGCCCGTGAACATCGTGCTGTACGTCGTTACTATGTCGTAGTCTGACATACAGTAAATGTAAGCTCCCGTTACAATCGCCGCAAGAAGTATCGCCGCCGCGTAAACGACGATTTTTACTGTGAGCGGCACCGTGTCGCGCTTTACAATGCGGACAAGCGGCTCATTCATCGAACGCAACTTTTTGTCATTCATTCCTTTTCACCGCCTCCCTCAGCATCTGATGCACTTTTCTTGTCACCCTCACCGTTCGCACTCACTTTATCTTTATCCTTGCCGGTGTCTTCATCATTCGCGCTTACTTCATCTTTCTTGCCCGCGGAGGCACCTCCGCCGCTGCCGGCGGTCATGTAAAGTCCGATTTCTTCCTTTGTGACGTTTCTCGCATCGACGACGGCGCTCACGCGCCCGCCGCACAAAACGAGAATCCTGTCGCAGAGCGCAAGCATAACGTCGAGATCCTCTCCCACGTAAATCACCGCGACACCGCGCTCCTTTTGCCTGTCAAGCAGATCGTAAATCGCATACGAGGTGTTTATGTCAAGCCCGCGCACGGCGTAAGCCGTCATCAGAACTGACGGCGCTTCCGAAATTTCACGCCCCACGAGCACCTTCTGCACATTTCCGCCCGAAAGCCTTCTGACGGGCGTCTCGAGGTTCGGCGTAACTACGTCAAGCTCGTTCTTGACCCTCTCGGCTGTCTTTTCGGGTTCCTTTTTATGAATGAACACGGGCGCGCCCGCGTCGTAGCTTTTGAGCATCATATTCTCCGTCATGCCCATCGAGCCGACAAGCCCCATTCCGAGCCTGTCCTCGGGCACAAAAGAAAGTGCAACGCCCATCTCGCGTATCTTTCTCGGATTCATTCCGATGATGTTTTCAGGCTCACTGCCCTCCTTTTCGGGATAAAATATTATCTTTCCCGAATCCGTCTGCTGAAGCCCCGCTATCGCCTCAAGAAGCTCCTTCTGTCCGCTTCCCGAAACTCCCGCGATTCCGAGTATTTCGCCGCCGTAGGCGTCGAAGCTCACATCCGAAAGCGCCGGCACCCCGTCGGAATTTCTGCATGAAAGTCCGCTGACGGAAAGCCGCAGCTTTTCGTCCTTCGGCTCGGGTCGGCGGATATTAAGCTCAAGCTTCTGACCTACCATCGCTTCGGCAAGCATTTTTTCGTTCGCCGATTTCGTGTCAATCGAGGTGACAAATTCCCCTCGGCGCAGAATCGCAACTCTGTCCGAAATTTCCATTACCTCGTTTAATTTGTGCGTAATTATTACTATCGCTTTGCCGTCGTTTTTCATGTTGCGGAGAACATCAAAAAGTTTCTTTGTCTCCTGCGGCGTTAAAACTGCCGTCGGCTCGTCGAGAATGAGTATCTCGGCGCCGCGATAAAGCGCCTTGACTATTTCAAGCTCCTGCTTCTGGCTCACGCTCATCGTATAAACCTTGCGCTTCGGATCGACGTCAAAGCCGTATTTTTCACATATTTTTTCAATTCCCGCATATACGGACTTCATGTCAAGCAGCGCGCCGCCCGGAAGTCCGAGAATTATATTTTCCGCCGACGTGAAAACGTCGATAAGCTTGAAATGCTGATGTATCATGCCGATTCCAAGCTCAAAGGCGTCCTTCGGCGAGGAGATTGAAGCCGCCTTGCCGTCAATCTCAATTTCCCCGCTGTCGGGATAGTAAATTCCCGAGAGCATATTCATAAGAGTAGTTTTGCCGCTTCCGTTTTCGCCGAGAAGTGAAAGTATCTCACCGCGGTATACCTCAAGCGAAACATCCTTGTTTGCCGTGACAGCTCCGAATGTTTTGGTTATATTCTTCATTTTTACGGCAATCTTGTTTTTCTCGATGCTCACATTTCCTCCCATGCCAAAGACAAGCGTTTTTTGATTTCTTTTACGGCTTTCGCCTCAAAAAGAGCAGGCAGGGAAACCGCCTTCGCGGTTCCCCTGTCGCCCGTCGCCGATTATTTTCAGCTGAGTTCCGTTATTCCGTCAATGCGGAGCGCAAACGAAGGAGCGCTCTGAACCCATGATTCATGATAATAGCCGTCGGAGATTACGTTGTTGCAGTCGTAAGTGAAGTCTCCGTCGGAGTCGGTCGCATATGCCCATGTGATTGTTGCGCCGTCAATTGTGAATTTCGAGGTGTCGAACACATGAGTCGTGCCGGCCTGAAGCGCCGCTTCAACCTCTGCAACCTTTTCAGCCGTGCCTTCAGCAACCTGCGTGCCGAGCGTCGTTATCGCGACAGCTCCCTGCTCATAGCCGCCCGTCCAGTTGGTAGCAACAGTTCCGCCGTAAAGCATTGTCTTGAAGAGATACTCATAGTAAACCTCCCAGACGTTCGTCGCCGACGTGAGAACAGCGTCGCCGATGTCAGTCATATCGACGTTGTAGCCGACCGAATAAACGACAGTGCCGCTCTCATACGCATCCTGAACTGCGGTAGGTGCTCCCGTCGAGTCAGCGTGCTGACCGATTATAACGCAGCCGTCAGCGATGAGGACCTTTGCAGCCTCATTTTCAGCGTCCCAGTCATACCAAGAGTTCGTGTACTTGACTTCCATTGAAACATTCGAGACAACGCTCTGTATTCCGAGGAAGAATGCGGTGTAGCCGGATACGACCTCCGCGTAGTTGTAAGCGCCCACGTAGCCGATTTTGACGTTTCCGTCGCTGTCATAGCCCGTTTCGGGGATTTCGTCATTCGCAATAAGCTCTGCGAGCTTCATTCCCGCAACAACGCCCGATACGTAACGTGACTGATAAACCTCCGTGAATGCGTTCGCGAAGTTGGAAAGTCCCGATGATGCGGCGGTATCGCCCGTCATTGCGACAAACATAACATCGGGGTATTCCTCAGCAACAGCCTTCATATAGTCCTGATGACCGTATGAGTTGGAGATGATGAGGTTGCAGCCCTGAGCGACGAGATTTTTAGCCGTCTCCTGGCACTCTTCACTCTCCTCTATCTCATAGTTCCAGATGCATACGTTGTTGTCCGTATAATCAAGACCAAGAGCGGTGAGAGCCGACTGGATTCCCTCGATGTGAGCCTCGGTGTAGCTCTCCGTCTCATCGCCGACGAGAATTACGCCTACCTTGAGAGAGACAGCGGTTCCCTCCGAAACGCTTGACGCAACGCCGTATGTAACGCCCGAATCCGCAAGAGTCTTTGTCTCGTCGGAGCCATACGTTGCGCCGCTTTCATCATCAGTTTCGCCGCAAGCGGCAAAAACGGTGATCATCATCGCCGCCGCGAGAAGCAGCGACACGATTTTTCTGAACATGATGTTTTTCCTCCACAAAAATAAATTTATCAAGAGCGGCAAGCCACCCGATTGATAACTGATAAAGCGCGCATTACGCCGAAAAGACAATTCCCTCCTCTTTGTTCATGCGCAGAATTCTGGCGAGCGATTCAATCCGCACGCCGCGGGCGCGCAGCGTGTCGCCGCCGCCCTGATAAGCCTTTTCAATGACAATGCCAACTCCCGAAACTGTCGCGCCTGATTTTTCCGCTATATCGACAAGAGCCGTAAGTGCCGCGCCGCGCGCGAGAAAATCATCGACTATAAGAAGGTTGTCCTTAGGCGAAAGAAAGCTCTTTGAAACTGTTATCACATTGTCGCGGTTATATGTATACGAGTGCGCGACCGAAGTATAAACGTCGTCGCCGATATTGGCGCTCTTTGATTTTTTGGCGAACACGGCGCTACAATTAAAAAACTGCGCGGTAATACAGGCGATTCCTATCCCCGACGCCTCGACGGTAAGAATCTTGTTTACTCCGCAGTCGGAAAACAGGCGGTAAAATTCCGCGCCTATTTCTTTCATAAAGCTTACGTCTATCTGATGATTGAGAAACGAATCGACCTTGAGTATATCTCCGTCAAGAAGCCGCCCCTCGGATTTTATTTTTTCAATCAGTGAATCCATCGCTCAGCCTCACATCAAAGAATCGTCACTCGCTATACTTATATTTTACACCTTTCGAGCAAATTTTCAATCGGCACAATCACGAATTAAATCGCCGACAAAAAAAATTATTGTGAATATTGCACATTTTGGCGTTTTTCGGCGGCAAAAATCTCCTTTTGTACCGGCGAAGTCTGCTTTTTGATGCAAAGCTTTTTTGATTCAGGGACAAATCTGTGATTTGCCCCTGAATTTTGCCGACTATTTTACCGAAAAGTATCTTTAATAATATGCAGCAGTGCGGAGCGCCCGCGTGCGCAAAGCTTTACATTTCCTTTTCGTACATCGCCTCAATTTTATACACGTAAACCGTGTGATAATCATGCTGCGGGTACGCGCCTGCCTCGACGGCGGCATCAAGGAAGCATTCGTGCCTTATCTCGTCCGCGTAAAGCTTGCGGCATGATAAAATCAGGCTCGCCTCCTCGTAGGCGGTGCCGCCCTCGTCCGTTTTCACGGGATGAAAATTCATGTCGGCAGCCTTATCTGTGTCACGTCCGCTTTTCGTGCCGAAATATCCAAGCTCGCGCTTGTATTTCCCGCCGAAAAACGAAAGCGTCGCCGTCGTACCCGCCTCAGAAAATTCGTGCGTGTAGCGCTGCGGGCATATAAATACGAATGCGACAGGCTCGCCCCACAAAACGCCGAGACCGCCCCAGCTCGCAGTCATGGAATTGTATTCTCCCGCCTCATTTGAAGCCGTGACGAGCATCCACTCGTCGCCTATCATGCGTATAGCGCCGCCCTCAAGCTCGCGCGGCTCCTTTTTCATATAACCCTTCATGTGTTCCCTCCAAATCCGCGCAGAATGGCGCGTGTGAATATTTTTGCTGCGCATATAGGGACGCAGCTCCGTTTCCCACGTAAAATAATACACAAAATTTCTCCCGATGTGCGGGACTTTCGCGAATATTAAAAGAATATTTACAATTAGGGCAAAAGCCCTTACATTATGCCCCGAGAGTTGCTCTTGACAAACGGGCACCACTTGTGATACAATGTATTTGTATGCGATGAGAACGGGATGCGGCTCTCCGGCACATTCCTTTCACAACATATAATTTTAATTCAGACTGAAGTCGCCATGAAAAGGCAAGTCACAGCTTTAAGAAAAGGAGGTAAATAAAGTGGAGACATATGTATGGATAATAATTTGCTTTGCTGCCCTTGCGGCAGGTGTCGTCGCGGGATTTTTCGCGGGAAAATTTTATCGCAAGCGCGTTTCCGAGGCATCGATAGGCTCAGCCGAGGAAGAGGCGAACAGAATCGTCAATGATGCCGTAAAGGAAGCCGAAACGAAGCGCAAGGAGATTCTCGTCGAGGCGAAAGAGGAAGCGCTGCGCCAGAAAACTGAGGCAGATCGCGAGCTCAAGGACAGACGTCGCGAGCTGACAAACAGTGAAAACCGCATTCTCAAAAAGGAGGAGGCTCTCGACCGCAAGACGGAAGCCGCCGAGCGCACGAACGAGCAGCTTCAGAAAAAGCTTCGCGAGGCGGAATCTCACGCGGATGAAATCAAGCACGCAATAGCTGAGCAAAGAGCGGTGCTTGAACGCATATCGGGGCTGACCGTCGAGCAGGCGAAATTAGAGCTTCTTGAAAGCGTAAGCTCCGAAATCGAGCATGAGACGGCGATGAAAATCGCCGAATATGAGCGTCAGTTCAAGGAAACGTCTGAGGAAAAGGCGCGCAACATTCTGACGCTGGCAATTCAGCGCTGCGCGGCTGATCAGGTTGCGGAGGTGACGGTATTGTCAGTGACGCTGCCGAACGATGAGATGAAGGGACGTCTTATCGGTCGCGGCGGACGCAATATCCGCTCAATCGAGCAGCTTACGGGGGTCGATCTGATTATCGACGACACGCCCGAATCGATAACGCTTTCAAGCTTTGATCCCGTGAGGCGCGAGGTTGCGCGAATCGCCATCGAAAAGCTTATGCAGGACGGAAGGATTCATCCGACGCGAATCGAGGAAACGGTCGAGAAGGCTCGCCGCGAGGTCGATTTGTCGATAAGACAGGCAGGAGAGCGCGCGACGTTCGATACGGGCGTTCACGGACTCAATCCCGAGCTTGTCAAGCTTCTCGGACGGCTTAAATATCGTACAAGCTACGGTCAGAACGTGCTCAATCACTCAATTGAGGTATCGCTTCTTTCAGGCATTCTGGCGGACGAGCTTGGTGTGGACGCGACGCTTGCAAGGCGCGCCGGACTTCTTCACGATATTGGAAAAGCGCTTACGCAGGAGGCTGAGGGAACGCACGTACAGCTCGGCGTTGAGGCTGCGAAAAAATATCGTGAAAGCCGCGATGTGATTCACGTTATCGAATCGCATCACAACGATGTCGAGCCGAGAACGCTCGTCGCGCTTATCGTTCAGGCAGCCGATGCAATCTCGGCGGCAAGACCGGGCGCACGGCGTGAGAATCTTGAAAATTATATCAAGCGCCTTTCAAAGCTTGAGGAAATCACAAATGAATTTGAAGGCGTTGAAAAGAGCTACGCTATTCAGGCGGGACGCGAAATACGCATTATGGTGAAACCGGAGACGGTGAACGACGATAAAATGAAAATTCTCGCTCACGACATCGCCAAGCGTATTGAATCGGAGCTTGAATATCCCGGTCAGATTAAGGTTCATATCATCCGCGAAAGCAGATACGTGGACTACGCGAAATAAGAGGGAATCGGGGCTTCGCCCCGAACCCCACCAAAGGGTTTCTTTTGCAAAAGAAACCCTTTGGAAACCCAGAAAATCCTTTGCCGCACACCACTTCATGGTGTGCTGATATATATTTTTTCAGCGGATATGCTATAGCATATAGCGGATATGCGATCGCATATCCGCGGCAGAAAGTTTTTGGGGGATTCCAAAGGGGGTATTTTTTCAAAAATACCCCCTTTGGCGGAGGAATGCACAATGAAGATATTAGCTGTAGGCGACATATTCGGTGAGGCGGCGGCAGGAGCTCTCGGCGGGAAGATACGCGCCGTCTGCAAAGCCGCGGGCGTCACGCCGGAGCTGACAGTCGTAAATGGCGAGAACGCCGCGGAAGGTCGTGGGCTTACGCCCGAGACCGCACGTGAGATATTCTCGGCGGGAGCCGACATAATCACGACGGGAAATCACATATGGGATAAGCGGGTCATATACGATTATCTCGATTCGGAGCCGCGCATACTTCGCCCCGCCAACTATCCCGCAGAGTCCTATGGTGTCGGATATAACGTGGTGAACGTAAGCTCGTACCGCGTGCTTATAATGAATCTGCTCGGATGCGCGTTCATATCGCCGGTGCCAGCCTGCCCTTACGAGACGGCGGAGAGGATATTCGGGCGGGAGCGCGGGAGATACGATTTCGCTCTCATTGATTTTCACGCGGAGGCGACGGGCGAAAAGCTCGCGTTCGCGCGCTACATCGATTCGCACCGCGAATATAGGGTCGCCGCCATATGGGGAACGCATACGCATATACAGACGGCTGACGAAAAAATTCTGCCCTTCGGCACGGGATATATTACAGACATCGGAATGACGGGTCCCGAGGGGGGCGTTATCGGCGTAAAGCCCGAAAACATCATATCCGTCATGAAAAACAAAATGCCCGCGAAATTCGAGGTCGCGGATGGAAATATCGCGCTTCACGGAGCGCTTTTTGAAATTGACCCCGAACGCGCCGTCACAACGGGCGTTTGCCGCGTCAGTTCATAAATAACGCAGCTTATTTTATTTTTATTATATACAAAGGATATTTTGCCATGAACAGCAGTGAACTCAAAACGCTTATCAGGTCGGGCGGACTTGACGGAAAATTCGCATCGCTTTATGAGGTGAGCGAAAACGACGAGCGCGTTCCCGCGCTCCGCGAGCGCTGGTATAACGCCGTTTTGTCATTTGAACGCGAATTCGGCGAGGGACGCGACGTGAGGCTTTTCTCCGTACCGGGACGCAGCGAAATTTCGGGAAATCATACAGACCATCAGCACGGGCGCGTAATCGCCGCGTCGATTACGCTTGACTGTATCGCCGTCGTATCGGCGCGCGACGACAGCATGGTGACTGTAAAAAGCGAGGGCTTCGCACCCGACTATGTGAACATCAAGAAATTTACGACGCCGAATCCCGACAGATTCTTTCATTCGGACGCGCTTGTCGCGGGCGTCGTGGACGGATTCCGCGCGAACGGGTACAGCGTCGGCGGATTTGACGCTTACACCACGTCAAACGTGCTTAAGGGCTCGGGGCTTTCCTCATCCGCCGCGTTTGAGGTGATGATTGGAAACATTCTCTCGCATCTTTATAACGGCGGGGAGGTGTCGTCGGAGCAGCTTGCAATTATTGCGCGGTATGCGGAAAACGTATTCTTTTCAAAGCCGTGCGGGCTTATGGACCAGATGGCCTGCGCATGGGGCGGGCTTATCACGATTGATTTTGAAAATCCCGACGCGCCCGTCACCGAGGGGCTTGATTTCAGCCTGACAAAGCACGGCTATTCGCTCTGCATTACAGATACGGGCGGCAATCACACAGACCTCAACGACGATTACGCATCCGTTCCCGCGGAGATGAAGTCTGTCGCCAACCTTCTCGGGCACGATGTGCTTCGTCCCGTGACATATGAGGAGCTTTTGTCAAACGCGGCGGAAGTCCGCGAAAAATGCGGCGACAGGGCGCTTCTGCGCGCGATTCACTTCGTCGCCGAAAATGAGCGCGTTCCCGTCATCGCGAACGCGCTTCGCCGCGACGATGTTGACGGCTTCCTTGCGGGAATAATCGCGTCGGGCGATTCGAGCTTCAAATATCTGCAAAACGTATATACGACAAAGGACACCTCGGAGCAGGGGCTGTCGGTTGCGCTCGCGGTTACAGAGCGGTTCCTTTCGGGAAAGCGCGCTGCGTGGAGAGTTCACGGCGGCGGATTCGCGGGTACGATTCAGGCGTTTTTGCCGAACGAGTACGCGGCTGAATATAAGGCGCTGATGGATGGGATATTCGGTGCCGGCAAATGCATGGAGCTTCGCATACGTTCAGTCGGCGCGACGGCGGTGCTTTGATGAAGCTGAATAATCTGAAAAAAAAGCTCGGCTTGCCGTCCGTCCCGGAGTCACAATCTGATGACGGCGAGGGAAAGCGCTTTAATTACAGGCTTTTCATCATATCGGCGGCGGCGATAGTAGTGGTTTTCGGATTTTACCGCGTAGTCATATCGCTTATCGAAAGTGAGAAAATCGGCGTGATCTACTATTACGCGATGATGTGGACATATGCCATATTCGCGGGCGGTTTTTTCATCGCCGTAATCGTCCTGAACCGCGGCTTTTCGACAAAGCCGTACACAGCCGATATGCTCCCCGACGATTGGGACTATCAAAAAAAGCGGGAATTTTTAGCCTCCGACGCAAAGCGCCGCAAAATATCGAAAATTCTTCTGATTCCGTGCGTCGCCTTCATACTCGTCTTTCTTTTCGAGATAATCGAGGTCTATTATCTGCCGATGATAGAGTCGTTGCTCGAAACGCTCGCAAACGCATAGACTAAATGACGGAACCTAAAATTTTCTCGCTTTATTCAGGCTCAAAGGGAAACTCGACTTATATCGAGTACGACGGCGCGGCGATTTTAATCGACGCGGGCGGCTCGTTTCTCTCGCTTTCGCGCGCTGTTGACGCTGTCGGCGGCGATGTCGGCAAAATCATGTCAGTTTTCATCACGCACGAGCACAGCGACCATGTTTCCGCGCTCGAAACGCTTGAAAAGCGCACCGGTCTGCCCGTTCACATGACAAATCCCTCGGCGGAGAGATTTATTTATTCCTGCTCAGAGGCGCTTTCGGAGAGCATAATCAATCACCCGCCGCTTTTTGAGGAGCAGGTCGGGGGAATACATATAAAAAGCTTTCGCGCGCATCATGACGCTGCCATGTGCGTCGGCTACAGGGTAAGCTTTGAGGGCTCTTCCCATGAGTTCGGAATCGTGACGGACACGGGACATACAACAGACAAAATCGTCTCGGCGCTTTCGGGCTGCACGCACCTGATAATTGAGGCAAATCACGATGTTGAGATGCTGAAATGCGGACCTTATCCGTATTTTCTAAAGGAGCGGATTCTCTCAGGGAAGGGGCATCTTTCAAACGAGCAGGGCGCGCAGCTTGCGCTGTCACTTGCGGAGGCGGGAGCCGAGACAATCGTGCTCGCACACATCTCGGAGCATAACAACACGCGCGAGCTTGCGCTTGCGGAGACGGAGGGCGTCCTCGCCGGATACGGCGTTCGGCTTGACGCGGCGTCGCAGCGCGCCCCCACGCGCGTGATTTAATCTTTCAAGGATGAACGTATTTCACATTATATCTGTCGGCGGTGCCAAGGACGAATATTTCCGCGCCGCCGCAGCCGAATACGAAAAGCGCCTCACCTACTACGGGCGTGTGATTAAAACGGAAATTCCGCAGAAAAGGCTGCCCTCCGACCCGTCGGACGGGGAAATCTCGGCAGCTCTCGCAGCCGAGGGCGAACGTGTCCTTGCGGCGATTCCGAAGTGCACTTATGTCACGGCGCTCTGTATCGAGGGGAAGCTTTTTCCCTCATCGGAGGCGCTCGCGGAGCATTTCGGGCGCGCGCTTGACATGGGTGCCTCGGAGCTGACCTTCATAATCGGCAGCTCGCACGGGCTTTCAGACGCGGTTAAAAAAAGCGCCGACCTGCGGCTTTCGCTGTCGCCGCTCACCTTTCCGCACACAATGATGCAGTCGATTTTATACGAGGTGCTTTACCGCTCGATGACGATTATACACGGCGGCAGCTACCACAAATAGGAGTAAAATGAGAAGCATTAGGGTACGCATACTCGCAGTTATAACGCTACTTTTAATCTGTGCCATCTGGTATATTTACCTGATAGGCTGGTTTGACGTGGCGTTTTTTGCGCGCTCTGATGAGAACGAGTTCACGGAATCGTCGGATGAGACGGAGACTTCAGACGTTACGGATACGGAAACGGATGTGGGCGCATCATCAGATGTGGGCGCATCATCTGATGCGGTCACGACCGGCGGCAGCACCGACGATACAGCTGCAGGCGACGAGGGCGAGCAGGTAACGACCGTTTCCTTCGGCAGCGCCGACGAATATTCCGCGCTCGGATATGAAATATCGACGGACGACTGGGACGAGAGCTTTGTGCTTGCGGACGCAGGCGAAATTTTCACCTCGCTGCCGTCGCAGTATTCGTTCGGCACCGTGACAAAGAGCGTTGTCAGGTATCAGTTTCTGACAGACGCGGGGTTCCGCGAAGCCGTTTATTATAACAGCACGAGCGCCGAGCCTGCCGTGACGCTTTACATGGGGTACGTTATAATCGCTCACTACGGTTCGAGCGCCCGCACCGTATATACTACATCGGGGGATTACGTCGGATATTATGACTCCGACAGCATTTCCCCCGCTTATCAGCGCGACACGAGCGGACGCGCGCTTTTCACGTACAAGGACGCATATTATTATCTTGACGCCGACTCGGGCGAATTTATCGAGTCGGATTACGTTCCCGACACTGACGACAGGGGCGTTCATTTCGATTATCTTCCCTCATACGGCAGCGTCTCGGAGGGACGGTATTTTTCATCATCGCTGATAACAACATATACCTACGAGGACATTGAGGGCGAATACGACGAGGACGGCAATCTGCTCGCATATCAGATTCCCACGGTGACGCGGATGTTCGCGCTCTCATCAAGCTCGGGGCTTCTGACGGATTATATTTATTACGGCGCCTACAATTTCTCCGAATCTCTTGCCGCCGTCGTCAACGAGGACGGATGGCTTTACTATATAACGCGCAGCGGAGGACGCGGGATTTCAGTCTCGACGACATACAGGGACGTGTCGCTTGAACGCCGTGTGCTTCAATACTATATGCCCGCCTTGACGGACGGCGAGGAATCAATCGGATTTTACTATTTTGAATACGGACTTGTGCGCGCAAGGCGCATAAGAGTTGACAATTACTATTACACGCTCGAGGAGAACCCGCAGACCTACGTTTATGAGGACGCGGATGTGCTGATTTATTCGGACGGGAGCGAATTTCCGGTGCCGTCAGGATATGAGGTCAAGGCGTATTCGTGCGGAATGATACTGCTTCAGAACACGGAGACGATGCTTTACGGCTATATGGATTACACCGGCTCATGGATAGTGCAGCCCTCCCTTTCATACGCGAAGCCGTTTTACGAGGGTCTTGCCGTTGTCGGCAGCGGAAACTCGCGCGGTCTTATCGACAAATCGGGGAATTTCGTGATTCCCTACGGAAACTATACGCAGATTTCAAATGTTTCCTCGGGCGTTCTCGCCGTTTTCGGCTCCGACGGATGGAATATTCTTTACAAGATGGAGGCGCCGGCGGGGGGATGAGTGAAAAGCTTAGGTGCGATGTCGCCGTGGTCGGCGCGGGACACGCGGGAGTTGAAGCGGCTGCGGCTGCGGCAAGGCTCGGGTGCGACACAGTGCTTTTCACGCTGTCGCTTGACGGGATTGCGAATATGCCGTGCAATCCATGTATCGGAGGCACGGGAAAGGGTCATCTCGTATATGAAATCGACGCGCTCGGCGGGGTGATGGGACGCGCCGCCGATATGGCGACAATTTCAAGCAGAATGCTCAATGAAAGCAAGGGCGCCGCCGTGCGTTCCAAGCGCGCCCAGACAGACAGGCGAAAATATAAAGCCGTCGTCACGGACATTCTGAAGGGCATGGCAAAGCTTCGCCTTGTCGGCGCGGAAATTTCGGGAATCGAGACGGCTGACGGGAAAATTACGGCTCTGACAACAAAGCTCGGCGACAGATGGGAATGCGGCGCGGCTGTTTTATGCTGCGGGACCTATCTTTGCGGAACCGTTCACGTCGGCGGCATACACTATTCGTCGGGTCCCGACGGAACGCTTGCGGCAAACGCGCTCTCGGGCGCGCTCTGCTCGCTCGGCGTCAGGATGATGAGATTCAAAACGGGAACGCCCGTGAGGGTGTCGGCAAAGACTATTGATTTTTCGCGTCTCGAGCTTCAGTCGGGCGAGGCAAATCCGATTCCGTTTTCAAAAAGGACGCCCGAAAATTATCTTTCTGACAAGATCGAAACTCCATGCCACATAGTATACACGAATGAAAAAACGCATGAGATAATTCGGAAAAATCTTTCGCGCTCCGCGATGTATTCGGGCAATATTCACGGCACGGGTCCGCGCTACTGCCCGTCAATTGAGGATAAAATCGTGCGTTTTCCCGACAAGGAGCGCCATCAGCTCTTTGTAGAGCCTATGGGCGAGGGCGACGACGAGACGTATATAAGCGGATTTTCAACGTCAATGCCGACTGCGATTCAGCGCGAAATGCTTCATTCCCTCGACGGCTTTGAGTCGGCGCACATAACGAGAAACGCATACGCAATCGAATATGACCTCTGCGACCCGACAGAGCTTGACGCGACGCTCGGATTCAGAAAAATACGCGGGCTTTACGGCGCGGGACAATTCAACGGCACATCGGGATATGAGGAAGCGGCAGCGCAGGGGCTTGTCGCGGGCGCAAACGCGGCGCTTTTTGTTCTGCGTCGCCCGCCGCTCATCGTCGAGCGCGCCTCATCATATATCGGAATTATGATTGACGACCTTGTAACAAGGGGCGTTTCCGAGCCGTACAGGATTATGACCTCGCGCTCGGAATACAGGCTTTTTATGCGTCAGGATAACGCGGACGAGCGGCTGACGCCAAAGGGACATGATGCGGGACTTATCGACGACGATGCATGGGAGGCGTTTCTGTCGCGGCAGGAGCGCACGAGGCGGGAAATTTCGCGCCTTGCATCGACGGTGATACGCCCGACGGCGGACACAAACGCAGCACTTTGCTCCCTTGGCACCTCTCCGATTGTCTCCGCCGCTCACGCGGACGAGCTTCTGCGGCGCCCGGAGGTGTCGTATGAGGTGCTCACCTCCCTGACCCCCGCGCCCGAAGGTCTCACCCGAGCGGAGGCGCTCACGGTCGAGACGGAAATCAAGTACGAGGGGTATCTCAAAAAGCAGGAGGCGGCGATAAAAAAAGCCGCTCGCGCGGAGGGGATGAAAATCCCTGAGGGGATTGACTACGGGTGCGTTCGGGGAATGCGCGCTGAGGCGGCGGCAAAGCTTTCGGAGCGGCGACCGCTCACCGTCGGGCAGGCGTCGCGGATTTCCGGAGTAAATCCCGCAGACATAACGGCGCTTTTAATATATATCGAGGCGGAAAGGCGAGGGAGGGCGGCAAAAAATGATTGAATTTGACGAAAAAGCTTTGATTTCGCTCGCAGATGAAAACGGGATTTCAATATCCCCCGAAAACGCGGCGGTACTTTGCCGTTTCGCAGCGTATCTTTCCGAGGAAAACGAAAAATATGACCTCACCGCGGTAAAGGATGAGACGGGGATTTACGTGCGCCACTTCATCGATTCCCTGACGGCTCTTCCGTATATAAAGGGCGAAACTCTCATCGATATTGGCAGCGGCGCGGGCTTTCCCGCGATTCCGACGGCTGTAATGCGCCCTGATATGAGTGTTTGCGCGCTCGATTCGACGGGGAAGCGCATGAGCTTTGTCACGTCGGCTTCAGAAATGCTGGCGCTTACAAACGTGCGCGCGGTGACCGCCCGCGCGGAGGAGGCGGCGCATAAGCCCGAGCTTCGCGAAGCATTTGACACAACAGTTTCGCGCGCCGTCGCGAAGCTTTCGATTCTGGCGGAGCTTACAATTCCGTTTGCTGCCGTCGGCGGCGTCATAATCGCGATGAAGGGGAGCGAGGAGACGGCGCGAGCGGAGATTTCCGAGGCGAAGGGCGCAATTTCGGCTCTTGGTGCGGAGGTTGAAGATGTCGTGCCGACGCGAATTTGCGGCGCGGGCGAGACAATGAACCGCACGCTCGTGATAATGAGAAAGCACTCACACACACCTGCCGCGTACCCGCGACGATACGCAAAAATATTGAAAGAGAGAATATAAAATCGGGATGCCGGATCAATTTTCAAGGACGGAGATGCTTTTGGGGAAGGAAGGAATGGAGCGCCTTCATTCCGCCCGCGTCGCCGTGTTCGGAATAGGCGGTGTCGGCGGATACGCAGTCGAGGCGCTCGCGCGGTCGGGCGTCGGCTCATTTGTGCTTGTTGACGACGACAAAATCTGCCCCTCCAACATAAACCGCCAGATTATCGCGACAAGAGCTACCGTCGGCAGATACAAGACGGACGTGATGAGGGAGAGAATACTTGAAATCAACCCCGACGCTGCGGTTGAGGTGCGCAAATGCTTCTTTCTACCCGAAAACGCCGGCGAATTTGATTTTTCGTCGTATTCATATGTTGTCGATGCGGTTGACACCGTGACGGCAAAGCTTGAAATCATAGAGCGCGCTAAGGGGTGCGGCGTGCCCGTAATCAGTGCAATGGGAGCTGGAAACAAGCTCGACCCGACGAAATTCCGCGTCGCCGACATTTACGAAACGTCCGTATGCCCGCTTGCAAGGGTAATGCGGCAGGAATGCAGAAAGCGCGGAATACGCAGCCTGAAGGTCGTTTATTCGACGGAGGAGTGCATTCGTCCGTCAGAGAGCGCAAAGATAGAATGCTGCCCGCAGGAAAATTTCCGCAAAGGGACGGCGAGGCGCAGCACACCGGGAAGCACTGCATTTGTCCCGCCCGTCGTCGGTCTTATAATCGCCGGCGAGGTCGTAAAGGATTTAACGGGAAAATCATCATAAAAAAATCCCGCGCATTTTTGTGCGCAGGATTTTTTTCATTTCAAATGCTTCCGCGTTACGCTTCAACAACCGAAATTCTCTTGCCGACGTATTCGGCGCTGTTCTCGCCGTGTTCAACTATGTGTATCATCGCCGATGCGTAATCAGCATAGCTTATGACGCTCTCGCCCTTTGAGCTGAGGGTAAGCTCCTCGCCGCCGAGGATGTAACTGCCCGTTTCCTCGCCGTCAGCGCGGAAGTCGGCTGCGGGGCTGACATATGTCCATTTCACATCGTGACGCTCACGCAGCGCTCCCAAAGCTTTTGCCATCGCAGAGGCAAGAGGCTTGAATGCGTCGGGGAAATTTTCGCCGTCGGAGACGCAGGCGGTATGCTCGGCGTTTACATAAAGGCTTCCCGCGCCGCCGACAACGTAAAGCTTCGTGTCGGTACCGCTTAAAATGTCGCAAAGGTGCGAAAGGGACGTGCCGTGCTGCGGCAGCGTTTCCGGCGTCCAAGCGCCGAATGCGTCAACAACCGCATCATATCCGGAAAGGTCGTCGCGCGTAAGCTCGAAAAGATCCTTTGACAGAGCATTTTCAGCATCCGTTTTGTTTTCTCCTCTGACGACAGCCGTCACGTCAAGTCCTCTCGATACGGCTTTGTTTGTGATAAGTCTGCCCGTTTTTCCGTTTGCGCATATAACCGCAAGTTTCATTTTTGTGTTCCTCCGTAAAAAAGATTGATTTGTAACCTTTCTTGTTACAACTATATTATAGCACGCAGCAGTTGTAATGTCAATAGTTACATCGCATTTTTTGAAGAAAAATATAAACAAAAATCTCCTCTCATTTCGGAGGAGATTTGTGCATATGTAGTAAAAATGTTCATTGAGGGTCTTTGGCGTCGCGGATTACGTCGGCGAGAGTAATATCGCACATTTCATTTTCCATCGCGTTCTCTATGCGCAGGAGCTTGTCGTCAAGAGCACGGTGAATGTTCCTTCCGACAGGACAGTTCGGATTCGGTTTTTCATGAAAGCGGAAAAGTCCTCCGCTGCCGGTGCAATCGACCGCGCGGTAAACGTCGAGAAGCTTTATTTCCTCAGCGGGCTTTGAAAGCACCGTGCCGCCGTTTCCGCGGGCGACACGCACAATTCCAGCGTTTTTAAGCTGAATGAGGATTTTCCGCACGATTACGGCGTTTGTGCCTATGCTTGCGGCGAGAAAATCGCTCGTTACACGCTCGGTGTCCTTGAACACTTCGGCGCAGGTCAGAATATGAATCGCTATCGTAAATCTCGATGAAATCTGCATAATGTTCGCTCCTCAAAAATACAGCATACAAGTATTATCCCCTGTTTCCGCTCGTTTCGGTCTTATGTACTCTCGCGGCAAAGCGTATCCGATCAACGTCGGGAGAATCCTCGTCGTGAATATCGAAATTGCCGCCGTCCGCATCATATCCGCGCGAAATCCCGAGCAAATCAAATCCCGTCTCGGACAAAAGCCTTTTAATCGAGCGCACCGAACGGCACCTCTGGCGCTGCGTTTCGTCAAATCTCACCCAGCCGCCTTCATGCTCGATAAAGTATGTAAGGTCAAATCTCGCGATTCCCGTTCTCTCCGAGAATGCGCTTCTCCAGCCGCAAAAATAGCCGTCGCCCTCGAAAATGAGGTCGCGCCCGCCGTAATTTCTGCGGAATTTGCCGCGTGAGGCAACGTCAAAGATGAAAATCCCGTCGGGAATCAGGTAATTGTGAACGAGGGAGAGACACCTTTTTATATCGGCGTCTGTGATGAGATAATTCATCGCGTCGCAGGTCGATATAACAGCATCAACCGTCCCGTAAAGCTCAAAATCGCTCATATCCTGCAAAAGCCACAGCACACCGCCGTCAGGACACATCCTCGCTTCATTTTCACGCGCGAGCGAGAGCATTTCGGGCGAGGAATCGACGCCGGTCATGTCATATCCGCGCTCCGCGAGCAAAAGCGTAAGCGTTCCCGTGCCGCAGCCGAGGTCAAGCACGAGCTGTGGAGGGGACTTACAGTATTTGCGGAAATCCCCTTCTATCGCGTCAGCCCACGCCCTGCGGTCAACGTGAGAATTTACGGCGTCGTAAACCATCGACGTTATTTCGTATTTGTCGTATCTCATCCCCTCACGCTCCTTTCACCGTTTTTGAAAAATTCTATAATATTGAGTACTGCACCGTGAATATTGCGCTGCGCGCATTATTCATCAACTTGAGTGCCAAACCGCAAATAATTTTGTCTTGTCCATGACAAGACAAAATTATTTGACAGACTTGATAAATGGGTTATACCCATTTATCAATGTCTTATTGTAGCATAAATCGAGGTGAAATGCAAACGGTCTGACAGCTCACGACCGCAGCATGAGGTTTTTCGGGGGATTCAAAGGGGCGCTTTTGCAAAAGCACCACTTTGAATCTTATAAATACTTGCGCATACGCTCAATGGAGTCGTTTTCAAACGCTATAAGCTCCGAGCAGAGCTTATACGCTTCGGTTTCGCTTGATATCCGCACCTCGCCGTGCGACGCCTGATTCTGTGCGCGAGTAATCGACATGATGTCGGCATTGCTGCCGCGAATCATAAGCTCAGCTATATGAGACGCGGACGAATCAATCATCGTTTCGGCGGCGATTCCCGTTTTCGCGGCGACGACCTTAGATTTTTTCTCATCCTCTGCTATTCTTCCACAGGAGGCAAGACCCGCTTCCGCGCGGCTTCTGAAATCTCCGTAGCCGTTCATCTGCGCCGTCATATCGCGTTTAAGCATATCGTTTTTTACCTTCGGCATAAGCGCGAGTATCGATTCCGTTCCCATTCCTGCGCTTCTGTAAATCTCGGAGTACATCTCCGCATCGGGTGTGTTCATAAAAAATCCTGTCCTCTCACCGCATTTTAATCACGGATTTTCGTTCCGCGTCATTAGTGTGTGCCGTGAGAGGACAGAAATTCATGTTAAATTATGGCTTTGACAATGGGCGCTCAAAGCTCCTCGCCTATAATCGATTCGAGTATATCGATTATGCTTGAAATCGGTATCGCGTAGCCCATTCCCTCGACCTCGGTCGATGCAAGCTTCGCCGAATTGATTCCGATAAGCTCACCGTTCATATTGAAGAGCGCGCCGCCCGAGTTGCCGGGATTGATTGCCGCGTCCGTCTGAAGATACGTCGCCGACGTGCCGTCGCTGCTCGAAATCGTGCGGTCCTTTGCGCTGATTATTCCGTATGTCACCGACTGACCGTACCCGAGTGCGTTGCCGATGGCGACGACCTCATCGCCGACTGATGCCTCATCGGAGCTGCCGATTGCGGCAACGGCGATTTCGGCGATGGTCTGCATCGAAACGTCTGATGTCACGACCGCTATCACCGCTATGTCCATATCTTCGTCCGCGCCGCAGAGGATTGCCTCGTATGTCTCATCGTCAACAAATGTCACCGACAGCGTTGTGGCATCCTCTACGACATGGTAATTTGTAACGATGTAAATATATTCGTCAGTTTCCTTTATGATAACTCCCGAGCCGACGCTCGTCGTCTCCTCCGTCGTTATCTGCGATCTGCTGTTGTGTCCGTGCGAGCCGCCGAAATAGCTCTCGACCTCCTGCACCGAAACATTCGTCACGGCGACAACCGATTTCAGCCCGAGCGCCGCGATTTCCGCGACAGTGTATTCCGTTTCGGTCGTTTCAGTCTCAGCCTCAGTCTCGGTCGCCTCGCCCGTATATTCAGCGGACGAATCGTCACCGTCGCTGTATGCGGCAACGCTTGCACCAGCATCTGCTGTACCGTCAAGTGCCGAGTCGGAACTTGACGAGGACGATGATGACGTCGCCGCTGCTGACGTCGCCGTTTCGACAGTCTCCGTCTCATCATCACCCGTGAGCGCGCCGTTCACATATGAAAACGTCGCCGCCGATACGCTTCCGAAAAGAGCCGCCGCAAGCGTGAGTGAGGTGAATTTTTTCAGGAAGCGGGTAAATCCGCCGTTTTTCTTTTTATTATCTCCGCCTTTTCCGTTCGGATTCTCTCCGTAAGGCACCATTCCGCCGTTTTCGTAAATCCTGTCGCCGCTGTTGTTGCTGTTGTAATAATACATGATATATCCTCCGCTAATCAATTTATTCGTCGCGGTGTTCCCCGCTCCGTGATAATATTATAATCGGCGAAGATTATATTTAGCTTAAAATTTCTATGAAACTTTGCGAAAGATGACCGAACAATATGTGTTTCGCAACTCACAGTTACGTCACGTCTGCTTCACATTCGGCACAATATGTCACATTTCAGCAAATTCAAATCACGGGAGCGTCACAATGAAGCGAATCGAATGCTCATCGTCCGTTTCGGCTTCTATTTTGCCGCCATGCGCCTCGGTGACAGCCTTTGCGACAGAAAGCCCTATGCCGAATCCGCCCGATGAGCTTGAACGAGAGCTGTCGGCTCTGTAAAAGCGGTCGAAAAGCTTTGTAATTTCCTCGCGGTCGATGCGCTCCGCAGTATTATATACAGTCAGAATAACTCCCTTCGCGCCGTGTCTTGAAAGATTAAGCTCGATTTTGCCGTTATCGTCCGAATATTTGAGCGCATTGTCAAGCAAAACGGACACAAGCTCGCGCAGTGATTTTTCATCTCCCACATACGCAATGTCCGGCTCGACATTGAAGGTCAGCGTCTTTTCAGAGGTGACGGCGCGCGACGTGAACGATTCCGCTGTTTTCCGCACAAGGTCTGACAGCGAAAACTCAACCGCTTTGGCTTTGAGCGAATCCGTTTCCTCCATGCGGGCAAGGAAAATCAGCTCATTTGTCAGCTCGGCAAGCCTTGCCGTCTGCGCGTGAATATCGTCAATCCATTCGCTTTTGCCGACATCAAGCTCAAGCACCTCCGCGTCCGCCTCGATTATCGCTATCGGCGTTTTTATTTCATGTCCCGCGTCGGTGATGAAGCGCCTTTGCTTTTCGTAGCTTTCGGCAACGGGACGCACAATTCTCCCCGATACAATCGCAAGCAGCACAAATACGCCCGCGAGCGCCGCAAGCATGACAAGCCCCATTGTGACAAAATTGTAGGCGAAGGTGTCAAGCGAGCTTTTGCAGTCGAGGAAAACGACGATATATCCGCCGTCATACTCCGCAACCAAGTATCTGTAATCGTAGGCAAAGCCCTTTTCCCTGCCCGATTCAAAGACCGCGAGTGCGTATTCATCCGCCTCATCGCCGTTTACGGCGGTGATTTTTGAGGTATCGTGCGAGGTCACCTTGCCGGACGAATCAAGCATAACGGAAAAATACCGCGTCTCGGCGGTATCGCTCGGCTTATCGGGCAAATTCTCATCCCTGCCGGCAGACGTGATTTCGGGAAGCTCACGCAGCAAGCCGTCATGCTCCCCTGCGTTCGCTTTTTCGTTCTTTTCGTCCTTTTCGTCCTTCGGCAGTATGCCGCCGTTTTCCGCAATGGTAAGAAGCGTCTCGTCCGTCTCATAGAGAAAATAGACGTGGCTTATTATCATCGATAAAACGAGTATAACGACCATCACCGCGGCAAAGGAAAGCATTGCCGCGGCGATAAATTTTTTTTGAAGCTTTTTTTGCATTTACTCCTCGGATTCAGCGTTTCCGAAGGACTCCGCTTCGTCGGGAAGCGGCAGAACCTCCGGCACTCCCTCGCCGAGCGATACCGAAACGGGCTTTTCGGGATATGCGACAACCTTCGGCGTATCAACTCCTATAGCGTCGTTCGGGTCTATAAACTCAAGGCAGTAGCCGACGCCGCGCGTCGCGCGTATCGTAACATTCGCGTCAAGCATTTTCAGCTTGCGGCGAAGGTATGAAACATAAACCCATACGACATTTATCTCGGTGTTTGTGTCAAATCCCCATACCTTTTCCATGAACTTTTCGGATGACGTAACGGAATCGGTGTTTGTAATCAGCACCTCCATCATCTGAAATTCCTTGTTAGCGAGCCTTACCGAGCCTGACGGCGTTGAAAGCATATAATTTGCACGGTTAAGCGTGACATTGCCGTAGGATATTGTCTGGTCGGGCTTCTGTATTACAGGTCTTGTCATGGCGCGTATTCTCGCCAGAAGCTCCTTGACCTCAAACGGCTTCGCGAGATAATCGTTCGCGCCGCTGTCAAGCCCCATTACCTTATCATCCGTTTCGGTTCTCGCGGAAAGAATAAGCACGGGGGTATGATTTCCGTTTTCCCTCATTGTGCGCAGCACAGTAATACCGTCGATTCTCGGTATCATAAGATCCAGAATCACGCCGTCGTATTCGCCCATGCGCAGAAACGCGAGCGCCTCCTCACCGTCGTAAACCATATCGACGGAATACGCATTTTTCTTCAAAATCGCCGCAATCGCTCTGGACAGCGATTTTTCATCCTCTACAAGCAAAAGTCTCATGTCGCTAACCTCATATTCTGTTTTTTATGAAAGCCGCAAAAGCAGCAATCGGAGTTAAGATAAACTTATCGGGCGCGCGCCTGTCCGCAATGGGATAATATTGGGCAGCGAACGCCCGACGTAAAATCAATATTTTCTGCCGTTCTGTCCGCCCCTGCGCTCACGGCTCTTCGATTTGCTCAATATCCCGAGCAAATCGTCAAATTCGTCGTCGGAGTACGTGGAATCATCAGAGCCCTTTGTCTCCGCAGGCTCCTCCTCGCTCTCCTGCTTTTCGGAGGGCGTGCGGGACGCGCGCAGCGTCTTCCACTGCGACGAATATAAATCCTCCTCTGCGGGAGCCGTCTCAACGGGAGCCTCCTCCTCGGCAGGGGTCGCCTCATTTTCGGCAGCGGGAGCGCCTGTCTCCTTCTCGGGCGACGCTGTCTGCGGCGCGACATGACGCTGTACGCGACTTTCATCCTTCTCGGCAAAGCCCGTCGCTATAATCGTCACCTTCATCTTGTCCTCAAGGGAGGTGTCGAAATTCGCGCCCCAGATGATGTTTGCTTCGGGATGAGCCTCCGCCGCCACCATTGTGGACGCCTGAATCACGTCGTCAAGCCCGATATCGGCAGAGCCGGATATGCTCACAAGTATGCCTGTTGCGCCCGAAATTGACGTTTCGAGAAGCGGTGAGGAAATCGCCGCCTTTGCGGCAAGCTCCGCCTTGTCCTTTCCGGTCGCCTCGCCGACGCCCATATGCGCAAGCCCCGCGTCCTTCATGACGGAGGAAACGTCAGCAAAATCGAGGTTTACAAGCCCCGGAACATTGATAAGCTCCGATATGCTCTGTACGCCCTGACGAAGCACGTCGTCGGCGATTTCAAATGCGTTGAGAAGCGTTATTCTCGCGTCGGACACCTGCGCCAGACGCTCGTTGGGAATCACGACGAGCGAATCGACGAGCTTGCGAAGGTTCTCAATTCCCTCCTCGGCTTGTCTCATTCTGCGCTTTCCCTCAAAGGTAAAGGGCTTGGTAACAATGCCTACAGTGAGAATTCCCATTTCCTTTGCCGCGCGCGCGACAACGGGAGCCGCTCCCGTACCGGTTCCGCCGCCCATTCCTGTCGTTATGAACACCATATCCGCGCCCTGAATCGCGGTTTTGATTTCCTCGAGATTTTCCTCAGCCGCTCTCGCGCCGATTTCGGGATTTGCGCCCGCGCCGTGTCCCTTCGTGATTTTCTCGCCGATGGGAATCTTGTTCGGTGCGTTGGAGTTTAAAAGCGCCTGCTTGTCGGTATTTATACAAATGAACTCCACACCCCTTATATGTGAGGTTATCATGCGGTTTACGGCGTTTCCGCCGCCGCCGCCTACGCCGACGACCTTAATATTTACGCCGCTCTCAAAATTGTCATCAAGCTCAAATGCCATTCTTTTTTCCTGTCCTTTCCTTTCGTCAGCCGCCGGACGCGGCAAAAGACGATTTTTTGCACCGGTCATTTTGACGAATGCCTCATGAGTTTTTTGATTTTCAGACTGCGCTTTTCCAAAAATCGGCGGGAAAATCCGTGCCCGAAAATCTGTCCCTATATATCATAATATATTTTTTTGGATTTTGCAAGTACCTTAAAAATATTTCGGCAAAAAAAACGTGAATTTTCTCTGATATTTTTCGTTTCGCTTCTAACTTTTGGGATAGCACCCGCAAATTTGGAATATGCCGATGTCTAAAACGAAGCTTTTAGACGTCAGTCGAACGTAAGCGTGTTGTCGATTACAATGCTCGGCTTATTCACGTCGTCAAGGTATATCGTTCCCCTGCTGTCGGAGGTTAAAATATCGGTTTTCATCATTTCGAGCGCAAGCGAGAGCTTCAGCTCTATATCCGTGACGGAGCCTATAACGAGCTTATACCTGTCCTCGTAGATTATGTAAATGTTGAACCTATCGGAAACGTCTACCTTCGTCACCGAATCGCGGATTTCCTCCGTCAGCACGGCGGCGGCAGTCTTTGACGCGACGTCGAACACATCCTCCGCGAATACTATTTCATATCCCAGAACGGCGGAGCTGACCTCGGGCAGCACGAGCGTTATCATATCCTCCGCGCTCGCCTCCGATAAAATATCGAGCGCGCGCAGCCCCTCCGATAAAAGCAGATATTCGCCGCAGACCTCGGCTTCAAATACAGCCTCATCCTCCGTCACCGTGATTGAGAGCGTATTCGGAATTTTCCTTTCAATCGTGACTGAGCTTATGTACGGACAGGCTTCGATTATGGATTTTTTCGCCGCGTCGATGTCGAGGCGGGGTGAGAAGAGCTTTGTACCCGTTTCAATTCCCGACGCCGAGACAACAGCGTCGGACGAATAAATTTCGGTGCCGTTCACCTCGACGCTCGTGACGACGAACACAAAGGCATAGAGAAGATAAACAATGAGAACAATCAAAACGGCTCCCGTTACAAAAAAGGTGTAAAAGCGCCATCTGCTGCGGCGTCTGATTCTTCCGTCGTGCTTTGATGCGACCCTGACGTTGTGGATGAATATGCGCTCGTTTTTTATGCGCTCGAGGCGCTCGCCCGCCGTTTCGTTTATTTCGCGCAGCAGCTTTTTTTGTTTTTCCGGCTTTTTCCGATTATATCCCGTCGTTTTTTTGAGCTTTTCGACAAGCCTTGATTTCGCGTCCTTTCTTTTCCTTCGGGCGGGCAAATTTTCGTTTTTTTTGAGTTCGTTCATCAAGCGCGCCCTCCTCACATTGTAAATTTCGCGTTATCCCAGAACCGTGCGCTTTATTTCGCTTAAAATCCTGCGGTTTGAGTCAGCGACGGCAAATTGTCCGGCGGCGTTCCCCATCGCGTCAAGGCGCGCCCTGTCCGAAAGAAGCTCTGCCGCACGGCTTGTCAGCGGCTCTCCGCCTGTAAGCTCGCGCTCCTCGATTATTATCCCTGCCCCAGCGTCCTCAAACACCTTCGCATTTTTGTATTGATGATTTTCGGTGACGTTCGGCGAGGGAATGAATATCGCGGGCTTTCTCATCGCCGCGACCTCAGACATTGTCATAGCGCCGGCGCGGCAGATAATGAGGTCGGCTGCCGCCATCTTTTCAGGCATATCGTATATATATTCGAGCAGCTTTAAGTTGTCGAATTTATCAAGCCCGTATGCGCGGAACATCTCCGTCGCGTCCTTATATTCGATAGCCCCGACGGCGAGAATGTGGAGTATTTCGGGATGCTTTGACGTAAAGTCTCTCATCATCGCAAGCACCGCCTCGTTGACGCGCTGCGCGCCCATGCTCCCGCCGTAGGAAAGAATCATTTTATCGTATTTGTCGGGGTCGATGCCCGCGCGGAGCTTTGAAGCTTTACTGTCGCCATTTGGCGCAAATCCAGAGCGCAGCGGATTTCCCACGACGACGAGCTTGTCCTTCGGGCATTTGAGATACTTCTCCGTTTCGGCGAAATTGAGCAGTATCTTCTCGGCGCGCCCCGACAGCATTTTGACGGCGACGCCCGGATATGCGTTCGATTCGTGCAGAATCGTGTGTATTTTCATGTCGGATGCCGCCTTAAGAATCGGCCAGCAGACGTACCCGCCCGTGCCGATTACGACATCGGGCATAAATTCACGAATTATCTTTTTTGCGCGGTGAGGCGACACGGCGGCAAGATACGCGGCTTTTATGTTCGAGGGAGAGAGCGAGCGTGAAAAGCCCTTCACATCGACATGGTAAAGCTTATATCCCGCGCGCGGGACAAGCTTATTCTCGATTCCGTGGGGCGTTCCGACAAACGCAATCTCCGAGCCGTTTATATTGAGCTTTATCGTCTCCGCTATCGCAAGGGCGGGATTAACGTGTCCCGATGTCCCGCCGCCCGTCATAAGCACTCTCATATGATACCTCCGTGCGTCCCTACAGCTTTTGCTGCCGCGAATGGCGCGACACCGACAGCACAATTCCCATTTCCACCATCAGCATGACAAGCGAGGAGCCGCCGTATGAGAAAAATGGAAGCGAAATTCCCGTGTTGGGGATTATTGAGGTGACGACCATTATGTTCAGAATTGCCTGAAGGGTTATGTGGCTGATTATTCCGTAAACGAGAAGAGAGGAGAACACATCGGGCGCGCGGCGCGCGACAGTGTATCCGCGCCATAAAAGCGCCGCAAATATCAGAACGACGGCGACGGCGCCTATGTAGCCCATCTCCTCACACCATATGGTGAAGATAAAGTCGTTCTGCGGCTGTGAGACATAGCCGTATTTCTGGCGGCTCTCTCCAAGTCCAAGCCCGAAAAGCCCGCCCGAACCGATTGCGTAAAGCCCCTGCGTCGTCTGCCAGTCCTCGTCGAGCGCGTCCGCGTTTTCGTCAAAGTAGGTGATTATACGCTGCAGCGCGTAGCTGTTGAGAGATAGATATACCGCAACCGCCGCAGTACAGACGGAGCCGTATATTCCCGCTATGAGCGGGACGCTTGCCCCGCCGATGAAAAGCACGATTATGCCGATGGCAAAAAGAATTATCGTTCCCGACAGGTGCTTTTCGAGAAGCACAAGCCCGCACGGCACGAAAATGATAAGCGCGGGATAGATTACGCCGTAGAGAATGCGCAGACGCAGAGGCGCGCCCTTGCCTATATATTCGGCAAATTTGTCAATGTACCACGAAAGCATCAAAACAAGCCCGAATTTCATAACCTCGGAGGGCTGAAATGATACGCTGCCGATATAAATCCAGCGGCGCACGCTGCTGCTGTCATCCCCCCTGCCTATCAAAAGCACGATTACAAGGAGCGCAAGCGAAACGGCGTATACCGCAACCGCGAAATTTTTGTACCAGTTATAAGGAACGCGCATGGCGACCGTCATCAGTACAAGCCCTATTGCGACCCACATAATCTGCCGAAGCACATAATAATAGCTGTTGTAGCCCTGCTGTATCGCGTAGGGATAGCTCGCGCTGAACACCGTCACCGAGCCTATGCACACGAGCGTCAGCAGGATGACGATGAGAATTCTGTCGGGAGACGTTTTGATGCGTACATACTCGCGCTCCCTTTTGAATTTTATCCTCTCGCCCCGATTTTCCGCGGGAACATCGCCCTCATCTGGCGCTTTTTCGACGACGCTGCCCCGCGGGGGAGCATTCACACGATTTTTTTCATATGCTTCGTTTGCTTCGTTCATTTTGCCTCCCGAAAGCTATGACGCATAAAGCGGGGGAAGCCCGAAATATGCGAGAACACAGAACACCGCCGTGACGGCGGAGAAAATTACGACTATCTTGACCTCGCTCCAGCCGCATTTTTCAAAGTGATGATGCAGAGGCGCCATTTTGAAAAGGCGCTTTCCGTGCGTGAGCTTGAAATACGAAACCTGAAGTATATCGGAAACCGACTCCATGACGAACATGAAGCCGCAGATTATGACAATTTCGGGCGTACCGAGCAATATAGTGCCTCCGATAACAAGCCCTCCGAAAAAAAGCGAGCCTGTATCTCCCATAAAGACGCGAGCGGGATGGAAATTATATACGAGAAATCCGAGAGCGGCACCCGCCATCGACGCGCCGAGAATCCCCGCGCCGACCGCGCCGTCCGTCGTGCAGCCATATTTAAGAAACGCCGCCGCCATGAAAAAGACCGAGACGACAAGCACCTCTGAGGACGCAAGCCCGTCAATTCCGTCGGAAAGATTCACGCTGTTCACAATTCCGACCGCAAGTATCAGAAGAAAGATATAATAGAAAAATCCAAGCTCGAGCGATATGCCGGCAAAGGGAATATAAAGCGCGGTATCTATGCCTCCCGTATAAGCAAGGCAGAATATGTACGCCGCCGAAAACGCAATCTGCAAAACGAGCTTCTGCGTCGGCGTCAGCCCATCGTTTCTTTTGTGGCGCAGCTTCGCCAAGTCGTCAATGCAGCCTATAAAGGCAGAGGCAAGCGCATAAACGAATGTTATTGTAAGCCCTGTGGGAACGCTTTCGGTAATAAGGCTTATGGCGACTATGGCGGCGACAATCATCACCGTCATCGCGATAATAAAGGAAATTCCGCCCATCGTGGGCGTTCCCTCCTTTGATTTATGCCATCTCGGACCTATTTCGAGTATTTTTTGCCCCATGTGCTTGCTTTTCAGCACGGGAATTATTATCCGCGAGAGAATTACCGTCAAGGCAAATGTCCCGATGCCGCAGCATACGGCGAGAAGTATAATATCCGTCATGTTTTTTCTCCCTGTTTCACTCCGGAGTCCGCACTTTTATTTTACGAGAATCTTTTTTGAAACTTCTTAAGCTGCTCGATTACGTTTTCGGCGTGAACCGAACGGCTTGCCTTGACGAGAAGCACATCGTCCGCGCGAAGCAGCGGCGCCATCATTTCAGCCATCGTTCTCGCGTCGCCCGTATCGAGATTGACGTGAACATTTTCCGCACGTATTCCGTTTCTTATTGCCGACCTCGCGATATTTTCGGCAAGAACGCCGTAGGTGAAGAGCAGCTTCACGCCAGACCTTGCCGCGTAGGCGCCGATTTTCTCGTGCATGAGCGAGGAGGAATCACCAAGCTCCTTCATATCGCCGAGAAGAGCCACCGCTCTGGCGCCGCGCTCCTTCGTCATCGACGAGAGAACATTGAGCGCCGCCCTCATCGATTCGGGGCTTGCGTTGTAAGCGTCGTCAATTATCGTGATTTTGCCCATCCTGTATATCTTCTGTCTCATAGAGACGTTTATGAAATTTTTAAGCCCCGCGCGGATTTTCTCCTCGCTGACGTCGCAGAGATCCCCGACTGTAAACGCTATCACGGCGTTATATATGTTGTGCATTCCCGGAACGGGTATTTCAACATTCGTGATGACGCGCCCGCGGCAGATTATATCAAACAGCATTCCGCCGTTCAGCATACGGAGGTTGAGCGCTCTGACGTCGGCGTGTCTGTTGTACATTGCCACCGTCAGCACGTTTTTGCGCGCCTTAACACGCTCGTTTCCGGTCAGAAGCGGCTCGTCGCCGTTTATCAGAAGCGGTGCGTCCTCATCCATTCCGTCAAGCAGCTCGAGCTTTGCCGAGGCAATGTTTTCGCGGCTGCCGAGCATTTCCATGTGCGCCGTCCCGATGTTCGTTATGACGCCTATATCCGGGCGAATCGTTTTAACCATTTCGCTGATTTCGCCACGTCCGCTCATTCCGCACTCAAATACGGCGCACTGCGTTTCCCAGCTTATCTCAAACGCCGTGAGGGCGGTGCCGATAGCGGTATTTTTGTTTCCTTCCGTTTTGCTCGTCTTATATTCCTGCGAGAGCACGGAGGATATAAATTCCTTCGTCGTCGTTTTTCCGACGGAGCCTGTCACCGCGATTCTTTTGCAGCCGGAAATATCGATACAGTACCGCGCGAGGCTCAGAAGCGCCGAGGTCGTATTTTCGACGATTACAAAGTCTGCGGGCGCGTCTGTTTCACCGTCGGGAATGCGCTCGGCTATGATTATTCCGACGCCGCGCTCGATTTCGTTTAAGATATATTTGTGACCGTCGTTCCGCTCGCCCGTAATCGCCGCGAAAATCCCGTGCGGCTTTTGCGTGCGCGAATCGGTGGATATGACCGATTCCGAACTGCCGTGTCCGCCGTTTACGGGAACAAGCTCTCCGTCCGTTATCTGCGCGATCTTTTCGGCGCTGATGGGTCCCGTCAAAATTTCCGTTATATTTTCGTACATCTTTTTGATAATGACTTTCGTCCCGCGAAAGCTTCCTTTCTTTCGATTTTCACCTTGTTGCCGGCGATGAAAAGCTTTTTTTCGGTTATTTTTCTTCGTTCCTCATATGCGAAAAGAAGCTTTCGACCTCCTCCCGCTCATCAAATCGGCTTTTTATGCCGTTTGAGATTTCGTATTTTTCATGTCCCTTGCCCGCGAAAATTATAACGTCTCCCTTGCGGGCGCTGCCAAGCGCGTATTTTATCGCCTCACGTCTGTCAGGAATTACGGTATAGTTATCATACCCCGTCATGCCCGAAAGAATGTCGTTTATTATGGCGTCTTTATCCTCGCCGCGGCTGTTGTCGGACGTTACTATCGCAAAATCCGCAAGCTCGGCGGCAGTCCTGCCCATTTTCGGTCGCTTCTCGCGGTCGCGGTCGCCGCCGCACCCGAAAAGCACGACAATTCGCGACTCGGGAAACACGGCTTTCGCGGATTTCAGCAGCGAGGCGAGAGCCGCGGGCGTATGCGCAAAATCAATATATACGCGGGCGGGAAAGCCGCCCGGCACGCTCACCGGCTCCATTCTCCCGGGAACGCCTCCAAAGCTCTCAAGCGCGCCGCAGACCTCGTCAAAGCCGATGCCGAGGGAAACTGCCGCGGCGGCGGCAGCGGCGGAATTGTACGCATTATACGCGCCTGCGAAGGCGCGAATCGAAACGCGCCGCCGCTCGCCGTGATAATCGAGTGTATAAAGGACGTGACCGCAGTCAGCCGCAATATCGCGTATGACAAAGTCATCGCCGCTTTTCGTTCCGACGCGGACGCCGCCGACACGCCTTGAAAGGCGGGCGCCATATGCGTCATCCGTGTTGATTACGGCTGCGAGCGGGGAAAATTCCGTGAAAAGGCTTGATTTTACGCGGAAATATTCCTCCATCGTGCCGTGCGCATCAAGATGCTCGGGCGAGAGATTCGTGAATATTGCCGCCGACAGGCGCGACGACTTCATGACGTGAAGCCCGTCAAGCCTGCATCCCGCTATTCCCTGCGAGCTTGCCTCAAAGACCGCCGTATCCGCGCCCAAGTCCGACATCTCTCCGATTATGCGGTAAAATGTCTCGGGCGCGGGCGTCGTCATACCCTCCGTATCGTAGCTTTCGCCCTCGAATACGGCGCCGACGGTGCCGATAAGACCCGCGCGTCTGCCGCACCTTGAAAGAATATGATGCAGCATTGACGCCGTCGTCGTTTTGCCGTTCGTTCCCGTAACGGCAATAAGCTCAATTTTCGCGCCGCCCGAGTAAAGCGCTGACGAAATTCTCGCTTCCGCCGCGCGCACGTTATCGCATTTTACCGTCGGCACGGACGCTTTGATGTTTTTCCCCGTCAGCACCGCTGACGCTCCGTTTGAAATTGCCTTTGAAATTAAATTTTCCGCGTTTTTTTCACGTCCCGGGCGCAGAACGAACATTTTCCCGAGGAGATTTCCGTCGCTCCCCGCCGTTACGCCCGTGATTTCAACGTCCATATCGGCGGCGGGCAATCCTGCCGCGCGCAAAAGACGCGAAAGCTTCAACGGCTGTATATCCTCCTGATTTTAATCGGTTGCGATTCTAATCTGTTATATCCGTCAGGTGCATCATCGTCAGCGTGACGACAGTTCCCTCCTCGACGAGGGTTCCTCCCTCGATTGACTGCGAGACTACCGTCGCGCCCGTGCTGCTCGTATAGTTGGCGGCTCCGCTTATGCGGATATTCAGATTCGCGTTTATAATCGCCGCCGTAGCCTCAGTCGCGCTCATTCCCGTGACGTCGGGGACGGTGACGGTCTGCTTTTCCGTCTCCACCGCGTCGTCGCTCATGTAAAGCACGACGAATTTGGAAAGCTCTGATACTACGGTTCCCGCCGCGGGCGACTGCGCCACGACTGTCGAGCCGTTTCCGACGACGACGTAATTTATGTTGTTTTTCTCAAGGAGCGCGACCGCGGCGCTTTCCGTGAGATTGACGTAATTTGCGATAGTTGTTTCAATTGACGCCGCCTCATCCTCCGTATACTGCGGCTCGTAGCCGAGATAGGGCAAAATCACGGAGAGAAGCTCCGAGACGTAGGGCGCCGCGACGACGGAGCCGTATACGCTGTTTTCCATCGGCTCATCGACCATTATAAGCACCGCAATCGAGGCGTCGTCCGACGGTGCGAACGCGATGCACGAGCCAACGCGAAGCGTATCCTCGCCGTTTTCATCGAGCTTGTCGCGCTTCTGCGACGTTCCCGTCTTTGCCGCGACCTTATAGCCCGCGACGTAGGTGTTTTTCGCGCCTCCGTTGCCCGATACGCCGTCCTCGAGGATTTCCGCGAGCGTCGCGCACGTTTCCTCGCTTATAATCTGGCGCTTCGTGCTTGTGTCGTATGTTTCAATGACGTTTCCGTCCGAATCAAGCACCTCGGAGAGCAGGTGCGGGGTGACGAGATACCCGCCGTTCGCGACAGCGGCGATTGCCGTAATCTGCTGTATCGGCGTCGTCTTGAACGTCTGACCGAAGGAATAGACCGCAAGGGAAACATCGGTGAAGTTTTCGTAGGAATGATAGTAGGACGCGGATTCGCTCGGCAGGTCAATTCCCGTCGTCGAGCCGTAGCCGAACATCATGAAGTAGTTGTAGAACGCCTCGCGTCCGATTCCCTGACCTATTTTCACGAACGCGACGTTGCATGACTGCTGAAGCGCCTCCGCAAACGAAAGAGAGCCGTGTCCCGCCGTTTTGTGGCATGAAATCGCCGACGAATAGCCCGATACAGTTATCGAGCCGGGGCAGTAGAAGCTGTCGGAGAGCGATACCGTTCCAAGCTCGAGCGCTATCGCCGAGGTGACGACCTTGAAGGTCGAGCCTGGCTCGTAAAGCTCCGTCACAGCCTTATTCGTCCACATTGTGTAAAGCAGGTCGTAGTAGGCGTCTGTATATTCGTCAGACGACTCGTCGTAGCCGTATGACTCGAGAATCGTCTCGTAATATTCCGTCAGCGTATAGGGGTCGTTCGGGTCATAGCTTCCGAGCGTCGCCATCGCGAGTATCGCGCCCGTGTTCACGTCCATGACGATTCCGCAGACGCGGTTCGCCGCCGCGTTGTCCGTGAGAGTTTCCTCAAGCACCGCTTCAAGCTCATACTGAATGTACGAATCTATCGTCGTCACTATGCTGTAGCCGTCCTCCTCCTCGACGTATGTCTCGTAGGAATAGGGCATATCGCTTCCGGTGCCGTCGCGCGCCGTAACATATGTGCCGGACGTTCCCTCCAGAATGTCGTTATAATACGCCTCAAGCCCGTATACGCCGTCGCCGTCCGAATTCAGAAACCCGAGAACGTGGGAGGCGAGCGTTCCGTTCGGATAATAGCGCTCGCTGCTCGCCGTCAGGTATATCTGCTCGTCAAGGTCATATTCGTCTATAAATTCGCGCACCATGTCTGCGTATGTCTTTTCGACAGATTTCGCTATAACCTCGTAATATCTGTTTTCCTTTGCGGCAAGCTTCAGCACAGTCGAATATTCGACGCCGTATTCCTCGCCGAGAATATCGGAAAGTCCGCGCGCGATGAGCTTATTCATCGTGTATGACGAGACCTCGCCGTCCGCGTCCGTATATGTGTACACATTTGTTCCCTCGGAGACATACGATTTCATTCCGAGAGTGTCCTTTTCAACAGCTTCGGCGTCGGCGCCCGTGAAAACGTAATCCGCGTCGGTGCTCGAATCGATTATATCCTGCGGGGATATGAAAATAAGGTACACCGTCTTGTTCCCCGCCAAAAGATTCATGTTTGTGTCGTATATGACGCCGCGCGTCGCCGTTACCGTCGTCTCCTTTGTGAGCTGCGTGACAACCTGCTCCTGATAATAATCATAGGACGTTATCTGGAGATTGAAAAGCACGACGCAGATGAGTATCCACAAAACGACAAAAACGCCGAGTACGACGAACGAACGCTTTGTTATTGTTCCCGATATTTTCAATTCCCCTCGTTCTCCCCTTTTTCCGCATTTCAGATTAAAAAGAGTAACGAGCTGTTATTTCAAGTCTCCTTACTCTTTTTAAGACGTTAAAATATATTCGCCGAGAATGATTCTTATGCGGCGCCGCTACCGCCGCTCAATCGTTCAGGAATTTTGAAAGCTGCTTTGCGAGAGTGCTCAGGAGCGTTGTCGCCGAGCCGTCTGACACGTCATCGTCGGAGCTGTATATCTCGACGAAATCCGAGAGGTCAAGGCTTATGTATTTTTCCTCAACCTGACTTGATTTGACCATGCCAAGCTCCGCTGCCGCTTCCTCGATATAGGTCATGTCGTATCTGTCCTCCAGCGACAGCTCAAGCTCCGCCGCGTATGACGCAAGCTCGTCATATTCATCCTGTATATCGGCAAGCTCGCGCTTATACTGATAATTCTGAAGGATGCTGTTTATCATGAAGAAGAATACGACAGCCATAAGAATTAAAAGCAGCGAAAGCTTCGGCAGAGGCACGCGCCTGAACGCGACCTCGCGCGGTCCTGCCTCCATTGCGGGAATTTTCTTCCTCGCAGACCTCATGCCGCCCTCCGGTTTTTTCGCCGAGGTCACCGCGCCCGATTTTTTCGCGGGCGATGCGCTTTGCGGACGGCTCCCACGGCGATTCGCGGGCGGTGCGCTCACGCGGGCGGCTCTTTGCTGCGCCGCGCTTCTTTGCTGCGGCACGCCCACAACCTCGGGGCGCTCCATGCGGCGCATATCCCTTTCGGATTCGCGAAGGCGCATTTCGTTCATCGCCGCCATATTTATATTTGAGTATGGGCTGTATTTCTCGTCGGTCACGGGCATTCTCTGCCGTGTCGGCGTCCCGACCGCAGCTCTTTCGTCGAGCGACGACGAGGCTTCGTAGACGTTCTTCATTCTCTCGCTCGTCGTCTGTCTTGAATGGGAAAGATTCATTCCCCCTCTCATGCGAAGCTTCGTGACGAGCGCCGCTGTCCTGTCGTCAGCCGCAGGATATGAGACGACCGCTGCGCCCGTTCTGTTTATCTGATTGCCGCCGTTTGACGCGCTTCTGCTCCGCGATTCCGCGTTAGCCGTTCTGACTCTGCCGCCGCCTGTCATTGCCATATCCTTTCATTTGGTATTCCTTTCGCGTCATGGACGCATTTTTATCTTCTTTCAGATTTTCTCCGCTGCGCGAAGCTTTGCGCTGCGCGACCTCGGATTTGCATTTATTTCTTCCTCGCCCGCCGTCACGGGCTTTTTCGTGACCTGTCTCATCGTCGCTCTGTGACCGCACACGCATACGGGAAAATCCGGCGGGCATACACAGTCGGTGAACATATCCGAAAATGTCCTTTTCACGATGCGGTCTTCGAGCGAATGAAACGTAAGCACCGCAGCTCTGCCACCGACGGAAAGCATTCCGCAGGCATCGCGCAGCGTCGGCTCGATTACGTCAAGCTCGCCGTTTACCTCGATTCGTATCGCCTGAAATACACGCTTTGCCGGGTGTGAGCCTCTCGGAACGGATGATTTCGGCACCGCCTCAAGAATCAGTCCCGCAAGCTCTCGCGTCGTTTTAATCGGGGATGTCTCCCGCGCCGCCGCAATGCGCCGCGCGATTCTTCCCGCGAATTTTTCCTCGCCGTATTCGTAAAATATTCTTGTCAGCTCGTCGGCGGTGTATCCGTTTACGACATCAAACGCCGTTTTGCCGCCGTCCCGCGACATTCTCATATCGAGCGGTCCGTCAGCCATGTACGAAAATCCGCGCTCGGGCGTGTCTATCTGGTGCGAGCTTACGCCGAGGTCTATTAAAAAACCGTCAATTTTATCTATTCCCTCGCCCGCGAGTATCGATTTGACATCGCGGAAGTTTCCGCGTACTACCGACACTGTGCCGCCGTAGGGCGCAAGCCTTTTCTCACACGCGGCGACTGCCTCATCGTCACGGTCTATTGAAATCAGGCGTCCGCCCGACAGCCTTTTCGCTATCAGCTCGGAGTGACCGCCTCCGCCCGCCGTGCAGTCAACGTATATCCCGTCGGGCTTGATTGAAAGCGCGTCAATTGATTCTTTCGGCATAACGGGCATATGGGAAAACGGCGCAGGTCCGCCCGCCGTTTCCCGAAAGCTCCCGTAATCATGTCTTCCCGCCGCCGTGAGTTTTTCGGCGGATTCAGTATCCTTTTTTCCGCGCGTATCTCTTTTCCCCATCAGAAGTTGTGCTTTCTCATGAAGCTTATCAGATCCGCTTCCTTTGCCTCTGTCTTGTCTGCATCGCGCTTGTCCTTATCCCATATCTCAACGTGGTCGCCGACGCCGATTACATATATATCCTTTTTAAGCTCCGCGTAATCGCGAAGCACGGGCGTCAGAATTATTCGTCCCTGCGAATCGAGCCTTGCGTCCAGAGCGGACGAAAAGACAAATCGCAAAAGCTCGCTTCCCTCCGAGGACGGAAGCGCGGAGAGCTTGGCGCAGTACGCCTCCCAGCCCTCCTCCGAATATACGGAGAGACAGAAATCAACATTGCGCGTGACGTATACGACGTCGCCGAGCTGCTCGCGGAGCTTTGCGGGTATGAATATTCTGTTTTTCGCATCCATTACCTGCCGGTACTCGCCGAGAAACCACTTCATCGCCGCCGCGTCTCCTCTCTCCGATTTTATAATATCGCCTTTTGGCGGCAAAGAGCGCCGATTTTGCTCAGTTTCAATGCATTTTTGCTCCACTACGCACCACTTCGCGCCATTTACATTGTTATTATAGCCCCTTTGGCGCCCCTTGTCAATAGGGAAAATCAAAAAAGGGGTGCCTTTTTCCGATTTTTTTCTTATAGCGGCGACAAAATTGCGTGTAATGGACGACGGAACGATAAAAAAAAAGCGGGCGCGTCTGCCGAAAAGCTCGGCAAGCGCGCCCGCTGGGCTGAAAATCGCTTTATTTCACCATATTCGGTTTTATTTTTCCGAGCGCCGCCAGCGCTCCCTTCGGCAGCGCAAGCTCCGCCCTGCCGTAGAGTATCATGTCGCGCGCAAAAGTCGAGCTTTGATGCGCAAGCTCGGGGGCTGCGGGGAGAAAAATCGTTTCAAGTCCGCCTATCTCCAAATTTATTTTCGCCAGCTCCGCCTCATACTCGTATTCGGCGCCGCCCCTCACGCCGCGAACGATATATCCGGCGCCGCGCTCCCTTGCGAAATCCGCGAGCATTCCGGTGCAGATTTCAGCCGTGACATTTTCCGGCTTGAGCCCCTCTCCGTCAAGCGCCGCATTAACGAGCGCAAGCCGCTCCTCGGGCGAGAACATTCCCCCGCTTTTTTCCGTATTCGCACACACGGCGACAATGAGCCTTTCAAAAAGCGGCGCCGCGCGGCGGATAATGTCGATATGTCCCTTTGTCACCGGGTCAAAGCTCCCCGAATATACAGCAGTTTTCATGTCGTCAGCTCTCCGTTTTCCGATTTCATATCGGCGCGATTACGGCTGTTTTCACCCTGCCGTACACGCCCGTTTTAAGTATTTTGTATTTTGACGAAAGCTTCTCGTCGCCCCCGAAAATATCGCCCGAATCGTATTCGCATATCAAAAGCGAGGTCGGCTTCGCGATTTTGCCCGAATCAATAAGCGCAAGCGCGCGCGGGATGAAATCGCTTTTGTAGGGCGGGTCGAGAAAGATAATGTCAAAGCTTTCGCGCCCCGCGGCATATTTCAGAAATGCGTCGTATTCCGTCGCCGACACGCGGCAGCGCGCGTCAAGGCGCGTTGATTTCGCGTTTCGCTTTATGACCTCGGCGGCGGCGGGATTTGAATCGATTATAACGGCATACTCCGCGCCGCGCGAAAGCGCCTCAAGCGCGAGCTGACCCGAGCCGCCGAAAAGATCAAGCACGCGCCTGCCCTCAATATCGAACTGTATCATTGAAAACATCGCTTCCTTGACGCGCTCCGACGTCGGGCGTGTTTCCTCGCCGTCAAGCGTTTCAAGCCGCCGCCCCTTCGCCTCACCCGTTATTATTCTCATCTCCCCGCACCTCCGTTTCGCTTTTGCCGTGAAGGAAAATATATATATCCTCCGCGTTTTTCCTCGATATTCCGTGAACCTTTTCAATTTCGTCAACACCCGCCGAAAGAAGCGACCTCATCGTGCCGAAATGCTCCATTACTGCCTTCGATTTCGCGTCACCTATTCCGGATACTGATGTCAGTGAGGATTTTTTCATCGTTTTCGATTTTGCCTTCCGCATAGCCGTTATCGAGAAGCGGTGAACCTCCTCATCAAGCCCGTATATGAACCTGTAAACCTCCGGCTCCCTCACAATCGACACCTCGCCGCCGTCACCGCGCACAATCGCGCGCACCCTGTGATGCTCGTCCTTTACCATTCCGAACACGGGTATGTCCGCGCCAGAGCTCAAGACCGCCTCCGCTGCCGTATGGACGTGACCGATGCCGCCGTCAGTCAGAATAAGGTCGGGGTATTCCCATTCCTTATGTGAAAGCCGGCGCTTTATCGCCTCCGCGAGCGAGGCGTAATCGTCCGGCTCCGTTAGCCCCTCGATTTTAAAGAGCCTGTAGGCGGATTTTTTGAAGCTTGCGCCGTCAGTCGCAATCATTCCGACTGTGATATGCTCCGAGCCGAGATTTGAAACGTCGTAGCATTCAATCCTTTCGGGCACCGTTTCGAGCGAGAGCAGACTTGACAGACGAATAAGCACGTCCGAGCTGCGCTTTTCCTTTGCCGCAGCCATTTTCGCCGCGTGCTCGGCGTTTTTCTGCGCAAGCTCGCACATTTTGCGCCCCTCGCCGCGCTCGGGAACACGCACCGTCACCTTATGCGACGCGCGCTCCGTAAGATATTCGGAAAGCAGCGCCGTCACGCCGCCGTCCGCGTCAAATGCAAGAAGCACCTCATGCGGGATATATTCGCGCGACGAATAAAGAAGCGTGATAAAATCCGTCATTCCGCCCTCGTCAAGCTCCGCGTCTCCCGTCTCAAAATCCTGTCTGTCGGCGACGGCTCCGCCTCTTATTACAAGCACCGACGCAATCCCGCCGGCGAATGCGATGACATCGCGCTCGCAGTCGGGCGCAGCGACGACATTCTGGCGCTCGCGCAGGCGGGAAAGAGCCGATATGCTGTCGCGGCAGCGCGCCGCCGCCTCGAAATTTTCAGCGTCCGAATACGCCTTCATCCGAAGCTCCAGCTCGCGCGCGGCGTGTGAGATGTCACCGCGCAGAACCGAAACCGCGCCCCTGATATTTTCTTTATATTCCTCTGACGTGATATTCCCGCGGCAGACGGCAGAGCATACGCCCATCTGCTCGTATACGCAGTTTCCGACACGTCCCACGTCGCGCGGAAACTCGCGCCCGCAGCGCGGCAGGCGAAATGCGTGATTTATTGATTTCAGTATATCGCGCACCGCCGACGCGCTCGAATATGGACCGAAATAAAGTGCCTCGGTTGATTTTTCGCCTCCGCGCCGCCGCGTCATAATGATTTTGGGAAACTCGTCGCCGACAGTGACCTTTATATACGGATAAGCCTTCGCGTCCTTGAGCTTGATATTGTATTTCGGCTCATGAAGCTTTATGAGCGACGCCTCAAGCGTGAGCGCCTCCATCTCCGTCTCGCACACGATAGTCTCAAATCGCGCGACGGACGCAACCATACGCTCCGTTTTGGGCGCATGGGTCGTGTCGGCGAAATACTGCGAGACGCGGTTTTTAAGCGCGCGGGATTTGCCGATATAGATGATTTTTCCTCCCCGGTCGCGCATTATATATACGCCCGGGGATAAGGGAAGCTCCGACGCCTCCGAAAAGAGCCTGTCGAGCCTCTCGTCCCTCTCCTTGCTGCCCGTTCGTTTCATTCAATCAAAAATCCCCGTCGAAAACGTGAAACGGGCGCATACTGCGACGCGCCCGATTACCCGAATAAAATATTTTGCCGCCGCCCTTTGCATTGGCAAAGACCCTTTTGCGTGCGCAGCCCGACTCGCCCCTACTCGGAAAATCCCTGCTGTATAAGCGATGCCAGACCTGTGACCGCCTCTTCCTCGTCGTCACCGTCGGCGATGAGACTTATTTCCATACCTTGATTTATTCCGAGCGAAAGAACGCCGAGAAGGCTCTTTGCGTTCACCCTGCCGCCCTCGCACTCAATCCATATGGAGCTTTGGTAGCTGTTGGTCTTTTGTATGAAATAAGTAGCGGGTCTAGCGTGAAGTCCCATGTTATTTTCAACTCTTACACTGCGAGAAATCATGCCTCTCCTCCGAAAATTTTTCGCGCAAAAGCGCGTATTTTTTGATGGGTATAATTATATCAGAAAAAAGGCGAAAACGCAATGGTAGAATTTCATGTATTTGCGGCGGCAAACTCCGCTTTTTTATGTCTAATTTCACGATTTTTCAAAGCGAGGTCACGAGATCGGCGTTATATCCGTCACAAGCGCGCTCTCCGACACCGTGCCGTTTACGACTGTCACATACATTCCCGCAACAAGCGGGGCGGCACTTTCTCCCTCGCCAATCATAAATACGCCGTCCTTATAATATCCCGTCACGCGCAAAAGCCCCCGACAGTCTATGTTCGCATAGTCCCCGCTCGCGTATGAAAGCTCAGGCTCTCCGTTTTCGTTTTCGGTATAATATTCGGCGGGCGTTTCCGTGAAATCGGATATTACCGTCCCCTCCGAGAGCTGTGTCTCGCCGTCGGACAGATAGTAAATCGCCCCCTCCGTGAAAACGCCCGAGGACGTATACGGAAGATCCTGAATCAGAACGGCAACGGCGACCTCAACCGATTCGTGCGAGGACGCGAGAATCCCGTTTTCATCCGTCAGAAGATACCTTGACGCGACGCTTATGACCGCAACCGCTAAAAGAAGTATCACGAATGCGTCAAGCGCTCCGAATCGCCTGCCTCCGCTCTCGTTTTTCGCCATTTTCAAAACCTCCCGTTCATTTTATCGAAAGTCACAGCCGCGCACTATTTCGTAATGCTGACGATTCCGCCCTCGAAATAAAAATCCGTCGTGCGAAGCTCGTATCTGTAGTCGCTGCCCGAGAGAATCTTCGTGCCCGATATGACGCATATACCGTCGTCCCCGACCTCCGCCGTCGCTGTTATCGTGACGTAAAGGTCTGATTTGTCAGGCTCGCTCGCCGACGAGTTCTGAATCTCATAGGCGCTCACAGTGCCTATATATTCGCCGTCCGAGGCGCGGTAAACGCCGTCTCCGACGGAAATTCTGTCCGTAAATTCTTCCCTGACGGACTCGACGCGCAGGACAAATGTTATCTCATCCGTCTCGCCGACGGAAATTCCGCCGAAAAGATACGCATAAAGCCCGACAGCAATAATAACTGCGAGCGCGATTATAATAACGTCCGCCGCCGTTACGCGGAATGCGCCCCGCAGACGACCGTCCGCCGCGTCCTTTTTCTTTGCGCTCTCGGTCATAATGTTACCTCCGTCAGTCGTAATCAAAGCTTTACGTCAATCGACGCGTCGCTCGCGCTCCCGTATACGTATCCGCGCAGCCTCACGTCGCGCCTTGCGGATATGTCGCTTTCGGGGTCTCCCGCAGCCTCATAATTTCCGGATTTCGATGACGAGGAGGCAGAAAAGCCGAGCAGCATCACAAATCCGAGAAACATCATGGAATCAGCCCATATGTAGCTCGTCATTCCGCAGAAAATCATGGCGACAATTCCCGCCGCCGGCGCGCCCGCGAGCATACGGGCGTTTGCAGTATCGCACTGCTCGTTTGCGGTAAATGATTTTATCAGAAAGAGCAGAATTGCGGCGATGAACACGATAAGCCCCGAAATTCCGAGCATTGACGTTATCTCAAGAAAAAGATTGCCGCTGTCGGAGGCGTATGCCCCCGCCGCCGAATATCCGTCGTAAATCGAGGCGAAAATTCCGTCTCCCACACCAATGCCGCCGAGCGCATTTTCGGAAATCAATGCGAGCGTATTCTGTCTAACAATCGTGCGCGAAACGGTATAAAGCTCCGATATATCGAGCATCGAGAAAAGATACGCCGAATACGCCGTGTCGTCGAATATGAGCGCCGCTCCGCAAAGAAGCGACATAATTCCCGCGGGGAAAAGCACAAAGCGCCTGCCCGCCGCGACAAAAAGCACGAATATGCCGAAAATTATGCCGAGCCAGATTCCGCGCGAGCCTAAAAGCACCGCCGCCACAGCAGCGGCAGCAAGAAAAATCAGCGCCGCCGCAAAGCCGTGTCCGCGTATGCTGACGTAGGCGAGCATTATTATCATCATCGCCGCCATATACGGGGCGAGGGCTTCGGTCGCGCCGAGAATCGAATCAAAAATCCCGACCCTTGAGGCAAGCACGTCCGACGATATGCCGTCAAGCGATATGCTGCCGACCCCCAAAAGCTTATAAAGAAGCGTCAGTACCGCGAGCAGCGAGCCGCCGAAAATCGCCGCGCGAAGCATTCTTCCGCGTTCCTTTTCATCATTCATGAGATTTTTCACGAGAAAATACGAAAGAGCGAACAAGGGAAGCGCATAATTCCCGCCGAAATCCGTTCCCGCGCCGTAATTTACGGCGGCGCCTAAAAGAAGAAGCAGCGCGAAAATCGCAAATACGGTGTCGGCAATATCAAATTTAAGCGTTCTGCGCCCGCGCGCGAGCTTGAATATGTATGATAAAAGTATTGTAATCACAGCGCACTCGGCGAATGTCTCGCTCATGAGCGGAAAGGCTGCGAAAAGCATTACGATTCCCGCCTCGGGGCGAATAAAAACAATTCCCGAAATTACAAGAATCAGAAGCGCGAAAAGGACTATGGCAGCATCATAATTAAACGACAGAAGCCCGACGAGAAGCCCGAGAAGCATGGCGATGTCGCCTCTTTCATGTCTGCCCTCGCGCGCTCCCGCGCCCTCACGCCAGAATCCGAGCATATCGAAGGCGATATACGAGCCGATTTTGCTTCCGAGAGCCGCCTCCGACAGCGTTTTTTTCGATAAAAGCAGCGGGAAGGACAGCAAAATCAGAAGCACTCCCGTAATGAGCGCGTCAAGCTCGGAGGTGAGAGTTGAGGCGACATTTTTTATCGCGTAGACTATGAGCGAATAAAATCCCGAGGAAAATATAAAGACACCGTATGTGCGGAGCGTTATTTTCGGCAGGGATGAAAAGATGAACGTGAAAAAGCGCACAAGCAGGCTGTTCTCAAGCGAGCGCGAGACGGAAACGCGGAATTTCCGCATCGCGGGCGAGGTGAAAAACGAGGATACGGCGCTGTAAATCGCGCCGCGTTCCCACGCCGTCTCAAGGCGATCATATGAGGTGAAAAGCCCCGAGATTATGCCGCCTCCGGCTTTTTTCTTTTTTTTCGTCAAGGATTCTCACCTCCCGCGCTTATTTTTCGCCGTTCACGCCGTTCTTATCGTGCAAAAGCAGGTCGGGACGAAGCCGAGCCGTATCGCGAACCGCCTCCTGCCGACGCCACTCGTCAATTTTTTCGTGATTTCCCGAAAGCAGAATTTCGGGCACCCTCAGCCCCCTGAATTCTGGGGGTCTTGTATACTGCGGATATTCGAGAAGGCGAGAGCCTTCGCTCTCCGAAAATCCGAGGCTTTCGTTTTTGTAGCATTCGGGGTCTGCAAGCACCCCGTCAACGAGGCGCGAAACAGCGTCTGCTATTATACAGGCGGGAATTTCGCCACCCGTCAGCACATAATCGCCGACGGAGACGTATTCGTCTACCGTAAGGTCGAGCGCGCGCCTGTCAACCCCCTCGTAATGTCCGCAGAGAATGATTATATCGTCGTAATTTTCGGCAAGCTCGCGCGCTTTTTCCTCCGTGAATAACTTTCCCTTAGGCGACATATAAAGCGTTATCGCCCGCGCGCCCTCGGGAACTGTTTTCATCACCGCGTCGTGACATTCGACGACAGGCTCGGGCATCATGAGCATTCCAAATCCGCCGCCGTAGGGCGTGTCGTCCACGCGCCTGTGCTTGTCTCGCGAAAAATCGCGTATGTTATATGTGTTGATTTCGATTATCCCCGCGCTCTGCGCGCGTCCCGTTATGCTCGAATCGAGTACGGCGCGCACCGTTTCGGGGAAAAGCGTCATTATGTCAAATCTCACGTCAGTCAAGCATTCCTTCAATCGGGCGGACGTAAATTCCGTCCTCCGTCATCTCACTCACAAATTCGGGCACGGCAGGCATCATTCGCTCGCCATGCTTCGTATCGACGACGTAAATGTCGGAGGCGCCGACGTTGAAAACCTCACGCAGCGTGCCGAGCGTCTCCTTCGTATCTGCGTGTATTATCGGCATACCTATAAGGTCGGCGATGAATCTGTCGCCCTCGCCGAGAAATTTTTCAAGCTCGCACCGCTCTGCGTATATAACGCTTCCCTTGAGCGCCGCGGCGGCGTCAACGCCGCTGATGCCCGAAAGCGAGATAAGCACGAATCCCTTCTGAATTGACGCGGAAACAACGTCATATGAAGCATAGTCCCGTCCGCGCTTTATGAAAATTCGCGGCAGAGACGACAGAATTTCGGGGCTGTCGCAGTCTGAGCGCGCCTTTACGGTGCCGCGCACGCCGTGTGTATTTATTATCTCCCCCACAGGAAGATATGGTGATTTGTCCTTTTCCATCCGTATGCGCCTCGCATATAAAATCAAAAATCAGAGCGGTACGCGGTATATGATAATGGTATCACAAAACCGCGCAAATATCAAGAGATAAAGTTTGAACGCACTACCTTGACGGAACGCTCATCTCATGGTGCGAAAGCCTCTCCCATGCGACGCTCTCCCACCTTGTCCCCGCCATGCCGTAATTGCAGTACGGGTCGATTGAAATTCCGCCTCTCGGGGTAAATTTGCCCCAGACCTCAATATATTTCGGGTCAAGCAGCTTGATTAAATCCTTCATTATGACGTTTACGCAGTCCTCGTGAAAATCCCCATGGTCGCGGAAGCTGAAAAGATAAAGCTTGAGCGATTTGCTTTCCACCATGCGCACATTCGGCACATATGATATATATATCGACGCGAAGTCGGGCTGTCCCGTTATCGGGCAGAGACTTGTAAATTCGGGACAGTTGAATCGCACGAAATAATCGTTTTCCTTATGCTTATTTTCAAATGTTTCAAGCACCTCGGGCGCATAATCGCGCCTGTATTCCGTCCCCCCGGCGCCGAGAGCCTCAAGTCCCTCTTCCTTTTTGTCGCGCGGCATAATAATTCCTCCGTTTTTTTAATTTTTCAATCTCTGAAAATGTAGCCGACGCCGCGAACGGTCGATATAGGGTTTTTCCCGAACACGTCGGCGATTTTGCGGCGAAGCATACAGATATATACCTCGGATGCGTTTGTGGCGCTCCCGCCTTCGTTTCTTTCGCTTCCCGCGACGGCGTAAAGCTCATCCTTTGTAACAGCGGCTCCGCGCCGCCTTATGAGCGCCTCCATCACGCGGCATTCCTTTTCCGAAAGGGAAATCGATATTTTCCCGCACCAGAGCCGCCTTCTTTCGGTATCAAGCGTAAATACCGCGTCCTTTTTGTCGGCGGCGTCCGTCACAAGACGCAAAAGCTCCGCCCGCGTGAAGGGACGCGGCAAAAATTTCCCGTCGGGAAGACTTTCCGAAAAATCGCCCTCTCCGATGAAAATCACATCCTCCGCCTCGACCTCGGACAAATTTTCCGCGCCCGGGCATTCGGTGTCGAAAAGGCAAAGCTCGCCGCGTCTCGGGCTGTCGGTGAGCGACACGGTATATCCCTCGTCGGTGAGCCACACGGAAATAAGCCCGAAAAGCTCCCTGTCGTCCGTTCTCACCGTCACATATCCCGCCGTCATCCCGCCGTTATTATCCTCGCCTCGACGTTCGTGTTCCCGTCGGCTTTCACCGTGCGGAAATACCATTCGCCGTCCCCGCCGCAGCGGAAAACGCGAACAGTTTCGTCAAGGCGGCATTCGTTTTTGTAGTTTATATATATTGACGCGATATGAGCGTCTCCAGTCCTCACCTCGGGGATGAAGTTCGAGAGCATATCGGGGTAAATTGCATTGTTTACGTGACCGTTTACGTCGATGTCGGCGTATTCATACGTCCGCGCACCCACCTCCGACGGCTCCTCACCGTCGGGCATTTTAAGCCGTCTCGGCAGCTCAAATCCGAGCGAATCAAAAAGCTCGTAATTTTCAAGATTGCCCGCAACGCGCTCTATTTTCCGCTCGCGGAAATTATAAAGCACCCAAACGCCCTCGCTTTCCATGACGAGCCTATCGCCGATGTAGGCGCGGTAGCAGCGGTCAAAGCTTATTCCCGCGCACGCAGTTGACGCCCACGTCTCAAAGCGTATCGTTTCGGGGTGATAAATTTTTTCGTATATTTTCGTTATGCTCCTTGAAAGAAGATAAGCCTTTCCCTCGCTTTTCAGATCGTCGAACGTCGGCTTGACAGTCTTTAAGTGATAAAATGCCGTTTCCTGCATATATCTGAAAAGCGCCGCCGCGCGCACCACGCCGACAGCGTCCGTGTCGTGCGATATCGTGCGGAACGATTCCGAAAATTTCATCCGTTTCTCCTCTCGTTATGCGCGGAGACTGCACCCGGTACCGAGGTACGGCGTGCAGTCCCGCAAAGCTTTGAATATAATCAGATTTTGTCGTTCGAGCCGAGAACGTCCACTATCTTATGCGCTACCATCGCCTTAACTGCGGCGCGGGCGGGCTTCAGATACTGACGCGGGTCGAAATCGGCGGGATGCTCCGCGAAATACTGGCGAATCGTCGCCGTAATCGCAAGACGGATGTCGGAGTCGATGTTTATCTTGCAGACGGAAAGCTCTGCTGCGTGGCGAAGCTGATCCTCGGGAACGCCGATAGCGCCCGGCATAGCGCCGCCGTATTTATTTATCGTGTCGACAAATTCCTGCGGAACGGACGATGAGCCGTGAAGGACTATCGGGAAGCCGGGGAGACGCTTTGAGCATTCCTCAAGAACGTCAAAGCGAAGCTGCGGCTTTGTGCCGGGCTTGAATTTGTAAGCGCCGTGGGATGTTCCTATAGCGATAGCGAGGGAGTCGCAGCCTGTCCGCGTCACAAATTCCTCAACCTCCTCGGGATGCGTGTACGAAGCGTCGCCAGCCGCGACCTTTACCTCGTCCTCGATTCCCGCAAGCGTTCCAAGCTCAGCCTCAACCACGACGCCGTGAGCGTGAGCGTATTCGACAACCTTTTTCGTTATCTCGATATTTTCCTCAAAGGGCTTTGAGGATGCGTCTATCATGACGGACGTGAAGCCGCCGTCAATGCACGATTTGCACGTCTCAAAATCAGGTCCGTGGTCAAGATGAAGCGCTATCGGGATATGCGGATTTTCGATTACCGCCGCCTCGACGAGCTTTACGAGATAGGTATGATTCGCGTAAGCGCGCGCGCCCTTCGATACCTGAAGGATTACGGGGCTGTTGAGCTCCGCGCAAGCCTCGGTGATTCCCTGTACGATTTCCATGTTGTTTACGTTGAACGCGCCGACAGCGTAGCCGCCGTCATACGCCTTCTTAAACATCTCGGTCGTTGTTACAAGTGCCATAAAAAATCTCCTTTATGATAAGTATAATTTGATACCGTATATATTTTAATACATCGTGAGAAAAAAATCAAGTGCCGGCGAAAAAATGTTGCGCGTTTCGCGTGATTTTTCGCCCGACGCCGAGCTTTTTCGTTCGCTTCCCGCAAAAAAGCAAAAATAAACTCCACATGAGCCGTGTGGTCAGCAATAAGAAACCCTGCTTTATGGCAAGGCCGGTACACCCTGTCCCCGTCGTCAGAGCTTCCAACGTCCGCCGCAGATAGGCAGCGGGAGGCCTGCTCACAGGCGAAGAACCCGGATTCCGTTTATTCTTTCGTGGGTTTATATAGCCAACCATCACGCACTCCGCAGAGTTCAATAGTTATTATACCATATCCGCGGGCAAAATAGAATACCCTTTTGAAAATTTCTCGAATTTTATTTTTTGGTTTTCATCAAAAAATTTCCACAGCGTCTCCGAGAGCGAGTGAATAGACGAAAAGATGCGCCGGCGCCTTGCTGAAAAGAGCCTTTGCCGCGTGTCCGTAGAGCTTTAATTGCCTGCTGTGGCGCTCTCTCAATTTTGCAGCCGCCGCCTCGCGGTGGGAAAGCTCGTAATCGGTCAGCCTGTCCGTTTTGTAATCGACGACAACGGCTTGCCCGCCCAAGACGTACATCAGATCGATAACGCCCTGCACAAGCACCTCGTTTTTTTCGTAAATTCGCTTAGTTTCGGGGTCGAGCGCAAAATCGGACGCGGGAAAGCGCACGTTGAAGCGCTTTTCGCGCAGCGTAAGCTCCGCCCGCGAAAGCTCACCGTATATACGCGAGCGGAAAAATTTCTCCGCCTCGGAAATCCGTATAAGCTCTCGCTCCTCCTGCCGGATATACCCGAGCCTCACAAGCCTGTCAGCCTCCGCCCCGACATCTTGAGCCGCAAGCTCAAAATCGCAGAACTGCATAAAAAGGTGCGTCGCCGTTCCCGCTCTTGCCGCCTCGGGGCGATCCTCGGGAAAATCAAAGCTCAATGTTTCCGCATCCCCGTCGCCCTCGTCAAAATAATCGGGCGTGAGCCTCGAGACGGAAATTTTTGCGGGGATTTTTCCCGTTTTTGAATGCGGGTATTCAAATTCAATTGCCGACTTCATCTTATCCCGAGCCGCTTTTACCCGCTCGGGGTCGGTCGCCGTCGCGGTCTCACATAAATCCGGCGTCGCCTCCGTCGGTGCCGGCTGCAAGCCTGCGTCCGTCTCGGCGTCGGCGCATATGATTTCGTAGGGGAATCCCCCGTCCGCGTCAGCGCATGACGTTAAAATCCATTCAAGCGGCGTCTTTTTCTCGCGCACCGTGTGCGGCGAGAAAAAGGGAGCGGACACTCGGGCGGAGTCAAGAAGCGATTTTGCGTCGTCCCTTGCCTCGGCTGTTATATAGAGCATTTCCTTCGCGCGCGTCATTCCGACGTAAAGGATTCGCATTTCCTCCGAATCGCTCCTCATTTCGACCGCAGCCGCTGCGGATTTGCGCGGGAGCGTGTCCATAGTGGCGGCGCGGTCGGGGTCGGGACGTATTTTCATCGCAACTCCCGTATCCGCGTCGAAAATGAGAGATTTTGACGTATCGGAGCGGTTTCGCCGCGAGCCGCAGCCCGAAAGAAAGACGACGGGAAATTCAAGCCCCTTCGATTGATGAATCGTCATTATCTTCACGGCGCCGCTGTCCTGCGGGCGCTTCACGTCGGCGGTCACTCCACGCTCTATCATGTCGTTTATGTATTCGAGAAATCTGTGTACCCCGCGGAACGCGCCCGACTCAAATTTTTTCGCGTATTCGTAAAACGAATAAAGATTCGAGGTCCTGACGGACGGCGGCTCCGTGCCGACGGCAAGATTCGCGTCCGACAAAACGACGCTTAAAAGCCCCGTCTCGCGGTAAAGCATAAGCACAAACTCGTCGGACGGCGTGCCTGCGGCAGCCTCGCGCCATCTTGATATGACGCTCACGGCGTCGGCGCATTTTTCGCGGAGCATATCGTTTGCCGCCGCCTCGCCCTCGCCCTTCGCAGACGCCGCAAGGCAGCGGAAAATCGGCATATCCCCCGCGCTTTTCACCGCGATAAGCTCGTCAAGCGTAAATCCGAACACGGGTGAGCGCAGCGCTCCCGCCGTATAAATATCGTAGAGCGGATTGTTTGCCATTCCGAGCAGGGAGAGCATCAAAAGCACCTCGGGTGACTCGAAAAAGCTCGGTATCGCATCGTTTTCGACGGGAACGCCGTATTTTCGCAGCGCGCTTTCAAAAACGGGCGCGCGCTCCTTCGCCGAGCGCATCAGAATTGCGATGTCCGACGGCGACCTTCCGCATTTGATAAGACGTGCAATCTCGCGCGCCGCTGCGTCCGCCTCGGCTGTCGCCATCTCCTCGCCGCGCCTCGCTATAATGAATTTCACGTTGCTGGAAGGCGTTCCGTCATCCTTTTTTGCGTGACGAAGCATATCCTCCTCGGTGCAGCTCACATTCCCGAACGGCAAAAGCCTGCCCGCGACGCGGTTGGCAAATTCGACAACACCGCTGTCGCACCTGAAATTCTCGGACATGAAAATCAGCCTGCCGGAGTCGCCGTCCGAAAATTTTCGCCTGTAAGCGTCGAATATTGTCGGATCCGCCCCGCGAAAGCCGTAAATCGACTGCTTGACATCTCCCACCATGAAGCGCGTGCATTCCTCGCACGCCGACGACAAGAGCGAGAAAATCGCGTCCTGTATCTCGTTGACATCCTGATATTCGTCGATGAAAATCTCGTCTATCTCCGACGCGATGGACGACGCAAGCTCGGGATTTGACAAAAGCCTGTAGGCGTACCTTTCAAGGTCGGCAAAATCGCAAAGCCCGCGCCGCAGCTTTTCCTCTCGGTAGCGCGCCTCGAATTTTTCGAGTATCGCGACAATCTGAAGCGACACCTCCGCCGTGATTTTAAGCGAAAGCGCGCTCGTTTCCTCGTCGTCCGAAAGGTATTTTTTCCCCGTTCGGCGCAGAAATTCGGAGAATTTTCGCTTTTCGGCTATGTAAAATTCGGCTTTTGAGTCGCCCTCCGTCCCCTTCGCGCCGACGGCAGGGAGCCTTCGCGAAATAATTTCGGCAGCCCGCGTCATATCGGCCCCCGCAAAGCATTCGGCAAGCGCACCCGCAGTTTTTGAAAGCTGCGAAAAGGTATCCGCGTTTTTCGCGGATTTTTCGCCGAGCGCGGAAAAATAATCGGCTGCCGCTTCAAACACGGCGGCGTAATATTCGGCGTCCTCGCGCAAAAGCTTAAGTATCGGTCCCGACGCCGCCGATGCATAAAAGCCGCCCGCCGACGAAAGCTCGCGCGCCGCGCCCGATATTACATAAAATCCCTTCGGGCTGCATTCCGTTTTCTCGTAGAGCTCCAGGAGCGTGTCAACCATCACGCCGTCGTCTCCGCCTCCGGCGAGCTGATCTGACAAAAATTCAAAGCCCGCGGAGCCGCTCTCCTGCGTTTCCTCGCCTGCTGCCTCGTCGAGCGTTTCCTCCATCGCGCGGCGGCGCATGAGCGCGGCTTCGGAATCCTCCGCGACGCGAAGCTTCGGCGGAAGCCCCAGCTCCCCGTAATATCGCTTAAGAAGCGAATAGCAGAAGCTGTGTATCGTGCCGATTTTAGCCGAGCCGACGAGAGCCGCCGCCCTCGCGGCGCGCCTCCCGCCGAGCGACGCTTCAGTCTCGAGAGCTTTCGTAATTTTATGCCTCACATCCTCCGCGGACGCGCGCGAAAATGTGACGACCGGAAGGCGCGAAAGCTCGGCGCCGTCCGTGATAATCCGCTTTTTGATTCTTTCGGTTAAAGTCGAGGTCTTGCCCGAGCCGGCGGCGGCGCTTACAAGAATATCGCATCCGCGCGCCTCAACCGCATCCCTTTGCGATTTTGTAAGCTCAATCATGCCGCAAATCCTCCCTCGTTTTTATGCCCGCATTTGTCACCGCAGAGCGGCAGACGGCTTTTTTTCCGCAGTGCGCGCACGGGGATTTCATACCGTGCGGCGCGTTCGGCACGGCGTCGGATACGCCGAGACGAAGCTCGCGGGCAATTCCCACAGCGGTATCGACCATTTTTTCATATACCGACGCGAAATTTTCGTCGTACACAAGGCTCCCCGCCGACGCGGCGGTGAAGTTTCCGTCGCGCTTTTGCTTCACGGGGATAAATTTTCCCCCGAGCCCGTGCTCCATTGCGGACAGCACGTCGAGCCGCCCGACGAGAAGCCCGCTTTTTTTGATTTTCCGCGCCTCTTCCTCATCGCCGTCCTCATCGTTTGCAGCATCTGTCACATCCTCGTCGGACGGGCGCACGGAGGCGTAAAGAAATCCCGCCGGCATGAGCCTGTCGCCGACCTGCCCTCCCATGCGGCGCGTCAGCTCCGCGTCGTCGGAGGCGACGAGAGTGAAAAGGTAAATCGGAAGCTGCATTTCAAATCCGCGCTCAAAGTCTCCGGTATTGAAGGTTTTGTTTCCGGTTTTATAATCGACGACGCGCACCCAGAGCTCGCCGTCGCGTCTGTATGTGTCCACCCTGTCGGCAATTCCGCGAAAGGAAATATATGTGCCGTCGCCGAGCGGGATTTTCTGAGGAGGGACGGAATTTTCAGCCGACCCGAGCCCGAACGGAAGCTCAAATAAAACGGGCTTGAAATCGCTCGACTCAAATTCGAGCCTGAAGGCGCGCAGAAATTCGCACACGCTTCTGCGAAGCCGCCTGAAAAGCCCCCTTGTCCTCGCGCTGCCCGAAAGCTCCCTCGGGCATACGCCGGCAATATAATCTCCGATCATGCGGTCAAGCTCCGCGTCCGACACCTCTTTATCATAAAGACCTCCCGCAAACACGGCTTCAAGCACCGCGTGAATGAACGTGCCTATATCAGCATATGAAAGACGTGCGCGCTTTTTTTCCTCGAGCGCGAGAACATAGTCGCAGTAAAATCCGAATTTGCAGGTTACAAAGCTTTCGATACGCGACTGCGAAAATGAAAGATTCCCGCCGAAAAGCGCCTCCGCGCGCTCCTTTGAAATCGTCTCATACGGCTGCGACACCGGAATTTCCGCGCTTTTGAGTATTCTTCTCCCGTCGGCGCTCTCAGATAAAATTTCCCTTGCCGCCGCACGCTCCGCCTCGCTCTCAAGCGACGTGAAGCGGCGGCGCAGCGCTCCCATTGAATAAATGTGGTCAGCCGTCATTTTCCCGTCGAAGCTCTCGCGCTTTATTTCGGGATAAACCTCGAATATGCGCCTCATCACATCGGGCGCGTCCTCATCGTCGTCAGACGAGGCGGCGTAAATGAATGTCACCTCGACCGACGCCGAGGAAACAGCGCGCTTGAAATTATAAAGCTCCATCGACGCGCGCGAAACGGGCGAGCCGAAATCAAGCCCCTCGCCCTCAAAGACAGTCCTTTCAGCCTCGCCGAATATCCCGTCCGGCTCCGTCTCCGAGGGGAGATTGTCGCCGCAGCCGAGCATTATGACATATTTTGAGCCGGAGCCGCGGAGCGACACCGGGTCTGTAAGCTCCGCCTCGTCCGATGCCGCGGGAATCGTACCCGCCGTAAGGCTGTCGAGCGCGAGCGAAAACGAGCCCATGAAGTCTGACGCCGTGACCGCGCCCTCGTCGGAGCATATTATAATCGCGTCGAGCGCGCGCTCGATGATTTTCGCGTACTGCGCGCCTACCGATTCGCCCTCTCCGAGAGCGTCCGACGAAAGCCCGCGCTCCTTTATAAATTCACGCACCGCAAGCGCCTTTGCGGCGGCGGAGGACGAACCCGCAAATGCGTCAGCCAGCCCCTCGAGCGGCTCGCACACGAGCGCTCTGTAATCGTTTACGGCGGCGAGACGTTCGGCGCCCGATTCGGTAAATCCGTCGCGGTAGCCGTCGGGATTCATCCCCCACACGCCGCCCTTCGGGTCGTAAAATTCCGCCCCGCGTATATTCCATGTGTCAAGGTATATTTCAAGCTCGTCGGCGGCATCGCGCGAAATCCCCGAAAAGCCCGTTTTTATGTATGAAATTATGTCCTCGCGCCGCCATCCGCCCGTCACAACGCGCAGTGCGTTTATGACTGCCGCGGATTCGGGTACGCTCTCAAGCCTTACGCGGTATGAAAGGTGGCAGGGAATATTATATTCCCCGAAAATCTCGCCCACTATCGTCTCCGACGACTCGACGCTGCCGACGACAACTTAGAAATCGATCTACCTCGACCCCGAAACCAAATACAACAACAATTTTATCGCCGCTGACTCAACCTCATCGTAAAAGCTGCCGCATCTTACAACTGTGAGCGCGTCGGGACGCTCCGTGCCGCGCCCGTTTTTGAAAAGCAGCCTTGAAAGCTCGGAAATTCCGCCCTTTTTTTCGGGTACGTCTCTGACCTCCCGCGAAAACGGCACGCCCACCGCACGCGATATGCGGTAAAGGCGCGATACCGTGTCGTTTATGAGATCGTATTCAACGCCGTCGTCGGGAAGGGACGGTGTTGTGAAAATCACATTCAGGGCGCGGGCGCCGCGCTCAGCGCCGCGAAGCAACGCGAGCTGCTGCGCCGTAAAGCCCGAAAAAGAGAATACGAGGACGGTATCGCCCTCAAAAAATCTGCCGTCCGACACAAGCTCCGCCGCGCGGGAAAGCTCGGACAGCCTGTCGTCATAGCTTGCCGAAAGAAGCGTGTCGTAGACACGCCAAATGTTCGCAATATCGGTGTATTTGCCCGACGGAAAGCTCTCCCCGTCAAGCGCAGCCCTCGCCTCCGCCGAAATTGCCGCGCCCTCGAGCGCGTCCGGCGTTATCATGCACTGCTTCAGCTCACGCACGGCGGAAAGCATTACAGGCACGATAGAAGGGCTTTCGGCGGATTTTCCGTAAACCGAAAGCGTTCCCGCGCACTGTGCGACGGCGCGGCGCATTATAAGCGCCTCGGCGCATGAATCTGCGTATGAATACGAAATTCCGCCGTATTTTCTGAAAATGTTGTCGGCAAGCCGGCGAAAGCTCACAACCTCAAAATAAAGCTGCGCCGTTTCGGGCAAAAGCCGCGACAGCTCGCGCTCCGTCGTGAGCGCCATCTGGTCGGGAATTATCACCCATACACGCTCCCCCTCGGCAGCCGCATCTCCCACGGCGGCGGCGAGATATTCAAATCCCGCCCTGATGTCGGGGATTATTACGGCTTTCATGAAGCGCTTTTTATTACGCGGAGAGCCTCATCCCTCGACGCCGCGTTCGTCGCAAGGACTGACGTCTTGTCAAAGACCGAAATCTCCCCGCCCGAAATATCCGTAATAGCTCCGCCCGCCTCCGTCAGAATAACGGACGAGGCGGCAAAATCCCACGGCGAGAGGCAAAGCTCGAAAAATGCGTCGAATCTCCCCGCCGCCACGTATACGATGTCGAGCGCAGCCGAGCCGAATCGCCTCACCTCGCGCGAATGAAGGAACATCTCCTTCGCAATCCTGAACGTCCTGTCAGCCTCTTTTCTGTCATAGGGAACGGTGCCGAATCCAACAAGCGCGTCTGAAAGCGCGCGGTCGGAGACAAAAAGCCTCCTCTCGCCGCCCTCATGGCGAAGATACGCGCCCCCTCCCCGCACAGCATAAAACATTTCATCGAAAAAGGGATTATACACAAAGCCGGCGGCAGGCATACCGTCCTCGGCGACGCCTACGCATACGGCGCTGTGATGAAGGTCGTGAATGAAATTTGTCGTCGCGTCAATCGGGTCGATGATAAACGTCAGCTTATGGGATGATGCAGTATCTACTCCGTTCTCCTCGGCGAGAAATCCCGCCTCGGGTATGATTTTGCCGAGCGATGAGACGAGCATTTCCTGCGTTTTCACGTCGTATTTCGTCACAAAATTATCGACGCCCGTCTTTGATTTCACGCCGAGCGCTCCCCTGTCCGCGCCCGCGATAAAATGTCCCGCCTCGTATACGGCGGCGATTATTTTCTCGATTTTCTCATGTGTCAGCGTCATAGCGTCCCTCTTTTATTTTAAGATTCCGCATAATCACGTCGGATCCGCGCCACGAAAAGGCGCGCTTTTCAAATTCTCCCGACAAAACAAGGTCGTCGAGAATTTCCGCCGTGAGATTCGGTATTGTATTTTCGCCGAAAAAATCAATCGGTGACTCGAGCGTTCCCGCAGCCTCGGCGCACCTCGTCACGGGGCAGACATTCTGGCAGATGTCACATCCCCAGACGTACCCCGCGTCCTTTATTATATCCGCGTCCCCCGCGTCAAGCCGCTTTTTCTGCGTTATGTACGAGCGGCAGCGCGACAAATCTCCCCCGATGCAGGCGGCGGGGCAGGCGGCGGCGCAGGCGCCGCATTTTTTGCAGTGGGAAAGCTCGTATCTGTCGGGAATTTTCGCCTCGGCGACAAGCTCTCTCCATTTTGTATGCGCAATACTCGAATAAATCCCGCCGATAAAGCAGAAGGAGGAATACTCATCGTTAATCAGAAGCCCGTTTTCACCGAGAACGCCAAGCCCCGCGATGGCAGCCGCGTACATCTCCGAAATCGGACTGTGGTCGGCGTAAGCGGCAAATTTCGCGCCGCTTTCCGTCCCGCCGCAGGTCTCGCGGATGCAGGCGCAGAGCCGCGGGATAAGATCGTCCGCAAGCGACTTAAAAAACAGGTGATAATCCCTCGCCGCCGCGTACATCGAGACATTTCCGCCAAATGACGCGCGCTTATAATACGGCATCAAGAAGAGCAGCGCGCTTCCGTTCTCGCCTATTCCCTCGCGGTCGAGAAGATAGCGCTTGTTTATCCTGCAAAGCGAAAGCGGGACGGGCGCGGCGTATTTGATTTTGTAAAGCTCGTAAAGCGAAATCAAAGCGTGATTAAAAACTCATAGAGCTTATCGGCTATCACGGCGTGTCCTGCGTCGTTCGGATGAAGACCGTCTATTGTATATTTCTCAAAATCCTCCGGTTTGTCGGGGTCGATTCCGAGGTCGTGATAAAGGTCGAGCACGGGTATTCCGCGCGCGTCCGCCGCCGAAATCATATAATCGACGTAATCGGAAAGCCGCTTTCCAACCGCGTTTCTGATTTCCCCGCAGTATCTTTTCATCGGCGTCATGAAAACAAGCGGCACGCCGGGATAAGCCTCGGGAATAACTGACATGACGTAATTGACGGCACCGCAGTATGTATCGAGGCGCGTCTCGGAAAATTCGTCGCCGAACGGGTCCTTGCCGTGACCGTAATCGTTCGTCCCGCCGAACACAACTATCAGATCCGTGTCGGGGTCCATCAGCGCGGCGCGCCCGCAGAAATAAAGGTCGAATTTCGGATTGTCGCTCGGACGGCTGCCCGAATGATACGAAAAGCACGTCCCGCCGATTCCGTAATTATACGTCTTTGACAGCCCCGCGCGGCGGCAAAGCACCCGGTCATAGCGATATTCGGGGTCGCTCGTACCCCATCCCTCCGTTATGCTGTCGCCGAGAAAGCTGACCTTTTTGCCTTTAAGCTCCATCTCTGAAAATCTCCTTACTTTTTATTTCTTCCGCGACTCTGCGATAAATTTTATAATTCTTCGCGCGGACGCCTCAATATCCCCGCGCGTTAAGCTCCCGTCCGAAAGAGAGGGGATGAGATTGTCGGGATTATTCTCGGCGGACTCGACAACCATATATACGTCGCCGCCCGCTCTCACCATCGAGGCAAGGTCGCGGGGGCTGAACTCCCCGCCGACGTCAGCGTTCATGTACGCGCTCCAGTCGGTCATGACAAGCCCGTCAAAGCCCCATTCCCCGCGCAGAATCGTCGTGATAAGGTCGTAATTCGACGCGGAATGAACGCCGTTTATGAGATTATATGAGGTCATAATCGAGCGCGCATAGCCCGTTTTGATGAGAATTTCAAATCCGCGCAGGTAAATTTCGCGCGCGGCGCGCTCGCTCATCACGGCGTCCGTATAGGAGCGCCTTCTCTCGCGCCCGTTCGCGGCGAAATGCTTCGGCGTCGCCGCGGCGCCGGCGGACGAAATCCCGCGGCAGTACGCGGCGGCGATTTTGCCCGTGAGATACGGGTCCTCCGAAAAATACTCGAAATTGCGTCCGCAGAGCGGGTGCCTGTGTATATTCATTCCGGGACCGAGCAGCGCGTCAAGCCCATGCTCCGTGACCTCGCGCCCGATAACGCTCATAACCTCCGTCACAAGCTCGGTGTCAAACGTCGAGGCGAGAAGCGTCCCGCACGGCGCGAGCGTCGCTTCATCTCCCGCGTCGGAGCGCACGCCGGAAGGACCGTCCGAATTTGTCGAAATCGGCACGCCGAGGCGCGACGCGCCCTCCGTAATGCCTCCGAAAACGGCTGTCGTCCACATTTTCACCTTGGGGCTTCCAAGTCCCTCGCCGCGAAGCAGCGCGCAAAGCTCGCCGTCCGTCATCTGTGCCGTGAAGTCGCAGATGGACGCCTTCCCGTCGGCAGCGTCGGAAAATCCGATTCCCATATCCCCGCGGTATCCCGCCTCGGGGATTCTGCGCGCGGACACGCGCTCCGCGTAATCGTATCCCGCGCTCGGCACCGGCTCGTATGAAGCCTCATATTCGCCGTTTTCGCGCAAAGTGGGTCTTATCCGCGAAAATTCGCGTCTTGGCGAGAGCGCCTCCGTGCAGCGCTCGGTGACGACAGTGCTTTCAAGCGTAAGGCTGTACGCCTCCTTCGCCTCCCTCACGTCGCCGCCGACATAAAATTTATATTCGCCCGCGGGAAGCACGAAGCACGATTTGTTCCCCGTCCTGCCCGTCTCGTCATATGATGCGATATGCATAAGCTCCGTCCCGATTGTAAGCGTCTCGCATTCGCCCGGCGCGAGCGTTTTTGTCTTTGCAAACGCCAGAAGAGCGCGCGCCGGCGCGCCGAGTGGCTCCTGCGGCGTCTTCACGTAAATTTCCACGACCTCGCGTCCCGCGAAATTCCCCGTGTTTTTTACATTTACGGTGAAGCTCACACACGCCCCGTCAGATTCCGCTCCCGTCACGCAAATATCAAACCTCGTATACGAAAGCCCGAAGCCGAAGGGATAAAGCACGCTCCCCTTCGCGAATGTTTCAAAAAAGCGGTAGCCAACGTAAATATCCTCCTCGTAAATATCAGCGTCTCCTCTGCCGAAATTCTTGTCGGACGGATAATCCTCGATTCGTCTTGCCACGGTGTCGGTGAGCTTTCCCGACGGGGAAACCTTCCCCGTGAGAATATCCGCGACGGCGTCGCCGCAGTCCTGCCCGCCCTGCCAGACACACAGCAGCGCGCCGACATCATCGCCTCGCGTCATATCGATGATATTTCCCGTATTGAGTATTAAAGCGGTATGCTCAAAATACCGCGTAACGACGGAAATGAGCGCGTCCTCGTCCTCTGTGAGATAATAGCTGCCGCGCTCCGGCGCATTGTCACGGTCCTCGCCCGCCTGTCTGCCGATAACGATGACGGCGGCATCCGATTTTTCGGCGGCAGCGGCAACCTCGCGCTCATCCGGCACAAATTCCGCCTGATACCACGGCTCCGTCGCCCAGCCGCAGCCCGAGTCAAACGGGTGCGAGCTCAGCCATGTCTCATAAAGCGACCTCATCCCCGAATGGATGCTGACGCGCCCCGAGCGCTCAAGCCCCGTTATAATGCTTGTCTTATACGGCGGATGGACAAGTCCGCCCGAGCCTGTGCCCGAATATATTGTGTCCCATGCGGTGCGTCCGAAAACGGCAACGACAGATCCCTCCGCGAGCGGAAGCACCCCATCGTTTTTCAAAAGCACACAGCCCTCAGCCGCAGCGCGGCGCATAACCTCTGACATAATCGTTTCTCCTTAAAATCATACGGCGGGAGCGTGTCCCCCGCCCCTATTTTTCATTTGCCCTCGGGCAGGGATAACCTGCCGTATATATTTTACCCCATCACGAAAAAAAGGTCAAGTGCGAATGTAAAAGATTTTTCAAAAGCGATATTGACTGATGATTTCAAAATAATTCTCTCCCGTTCGCAAAAAAGCACTTGCGAAAAGCGGCGAAATTTGATAAAATATAATGTAGAGAGAAAAATGCGGCTTTCCGGCGCGGAGGGAGAACTTTTTGCATGAGCTTTGATGTAAAATACGCGGTATGCGGCAAAACATCCGCACCGACGGGATGGGTTCATCCGTCGAGCAGCACTCCCACTCACGAGCTTATTTTCTGCCGTAGCGGTCGCATTTACATCGCCGAGGGCTTCGACCGCTACGTTCTCGGCGCGGGCGAGGTGATAATACTGCCCGCCGACACGCGCCGCTACGGATACCGCGGAAATGACGCTCCCGCCGAGCTTTACTGGGTTCATTTTTCGGGCGAGCTTGGCTCGCTGCCGCATATATCGTGTCCCGACGGGGAAAAATTATTGCGTCTTTTCAGCGATCTGATTTTCTATTCGCGCGCGCCCGAATACGACGACGAGGCTTGCCGATGCGTGCTTTGCCTGATTTTATACGAGCTTCAGCGCTCCTCCTCCGTCGGCGAGGACGACCCGAACGCGAGGCTTTACGCCATATGCGACTGGATCGCGGCAAATTCCGACAGAAGGCTGCTCGTTTCCGACGTCGCCGCTCATTTTTCGTATAACGAGGATTATATCACGCGCCTTTTCAAGCACCATTATAGGGGCGGTATAAAATCCTATATCGACGCGGCGCGCTCAAAGCGGATCCGCGAGCTGCTTTTAACAACCGACAAGCGAATATGCGACATCGCCGACGAATGCGGCTTCCAAGACCCGAAAAGCTTCCAGAAATTTTTCAAATACCATGAGGGAATGTCGGCAACGCAGTTTCGCGAGCTTTATTTCGGCTTCTCCGGCAAGGGAGGTGCCTCGTCGGACGGATAGAAAATCTCCACGCGGGGGCAAAATAACGCCGAAATTGCGCTTTTTTGTGGGAAAAGCATTCAAAATGTCGCTTTTTTTCACTGTTTTCCGCGATGTTTTCAATAAAATTTGCAAATTGACTATTGACAACGCGGAAAAAATAGTGTATATTATTCATTGACAATCTTTTTTATATTGTGTCAGACCGCATGATTTTATGCGGCGCGCGCAAAATTTATTTTAAGGAGGATTTTCCTATGAAAGCAAAAAGATTTTTGGGTGTCGCGCTTGTTGTCGCGATGATCTGCTCCCTCTTTGTCGCTTCGGCTGTCACAGCATCGGCTGCCGAAATCATTGAGGACGGACTCATCGGCTGGTACAAGCTCGACGGAGACCTCACGAACTCGGCTGACAGCACAGGGGACACGGATGCAGTCAGATATGTGAACACGGCGGGTGGCTCAGCCTTCGACGGCACATTCTGGGACGATGACGAGCTTGAATGGGCAACCGCAGGCGTTGACGGCAGCGCATATCGCACCACCGGCTATGAGGGCTTTGCTACGCTCAACCCCGGCAACAACGACTTCACGGTAAGCTTCTGGATGGCAATCGAGGACTACGACTACGCATACGCTACCCCGTATATGTGGTACGGCGTACAGGATCAGAGTACGACGAGCGGCGTATGGGGCGGTGAGAGCTGGATAGGCATCTGGAACCTCGCAGTTTACACGGGCAACACGGGCTGGGGCTATGCCATCTCACCCGCGGTAAGCTCGAACGACACCGCCGACAGCCGCGTGGGCTACGTCCCGGTAGATATCTCTATTTTCGAGACTGACGAGGATGCGCTTGACGCAGGCTTCGACACGCCTTGGGTAATGTACACCATTTCCTGCGTTCTCGACGAGGAAACGAACACCTACACGATTTCGTATTATATCAACGGCGAGCCTGTTGTTGACGAGGTAACGCAAGAGACCTCCGTTTCGGGATTCCTGAATCCCTACTCGGGCGACGCTGAAACCTACGGCGACTATATCTACTTCCAGACGAACTACTGGGACGGCGGCGAGTATATCTTCTATGATGATATTCTCATCTACAACGTCGCTCTTACGGCTGACGAGGTAGCTACGAATTATGCAGCATACACCGTTCCTTCGGTTGCGGATCTTCTTGAAAGCGTATACACGAACGAGGAAGAAACCGACGATACGACGGATGCGGCAACCGAGGCTGACGACACCGACGACGCTGACACGACGGATGAGGTGACAGAGGCTGACGGCACTGACGACGCAAACACGACGGCAGGCGATTCGACTGATGCTGAAACTGAAGACAGCAGCTCCGGTTCCGGATGCGGCTCGGCGCTTGGCGCTGCGGCTGTAATTATGGCTGTAACGGCTGTATTCGGCTGCGCTGTTGTGAAAAAGAAATAAAGCTTTCATCCCGAAAAAACTTTCACATGAAATTCATGTGAAAGTGATAATAACAAAACCCCTGCGGCAAGCGGGGGTTTTGTTGTGGGGGGAGAAAGGTCACATTTTCGACAGCTTGTTTGCCAGAACTCTTTCAAGCTTTACAAAATCACAGCATCTTTTTTTCAAATTGCCGTTCGCACTTCCCGAAGTGACTATCGAATAGAGCTTATTTGCCTTTTTCACGATAGCATCCTGATTTTGTCGGCAAAAATCAATCTGCTTTGCTGCAAGAGCCTTGTAGTTCCTTTGCGCCGGAGTATCCGAAGAAGAATTTTTGAGATTCAACGGAATGATGAATTGGTCATCCACGGGAATCATATTATTGAAATTCAAAACACCGATTAACCTGTCCTTGTCGTAAATCTTTGAAAAATCGACATCGTTTTTCATAGCTTGATGTTTGGACTTTGGCGAACTTAACGGAACACAATATTTTTTTGTATCACAGACGACTATTACTCCAACAAACGGGCGCATCTCTTTTTGAATCTGAGGCGAAACAGACATTATCCTATCGTCGGCTTTCGCAAGGTCACGTATGTATTTCATATCTATCAAATATAGGCTTAATCTGTCTTGTTTCATGATTTTCTCCGTTCAAAGCATGAAAAATAGGCTGCGTGTGATTCACGCAGCCTGAAAGTTTCCACTCACAGTAGGACTCACTGCTTTTATCGCTTCCACTCACGGTAGGACTCACCGCTTTTATCGCTTCCACTTACGGTAGGACTCACCGCTTTTTACGGGTGCTTTCGCGCCCATAAGATAGGATTTGCCTATCAGCACATATATTATACAGGAACAGGCGGGTAATGTCAACAGAACTGTGTGTGAATTTTCTGTAAATTGCGTCTTATCGCACCGCCCGCCTTTTTGATGTTACGGATTTGATTCTGTATTTGCAGTTTTCCGTTCAATATGGTATAATAACATTGAACCTTCAAGTTGGTGAAGTGCTTAGCTGCTTAATAGAATAATATGTCTTTCGCGTTAAATGAAAGGGAGTGGGAACATGAATCCGAGGAAGATAAAGCTTTTTCTGTCCAAGTACGGAATATCCGCGCTTTTGATTCTCGTTGAGGTTGTGGGAATCATCGCGTCGTTTCAGGCGCTTGAGCGCATATCGCCCGTGCTTTCCGTTTTGGTTGATTTGATTTCATTTGTCGCGTTTTTGTCGATTGTAAACCGCGATACAAGCCCCGAAAACAAGCTGCCGTGGATGGCGATAGTGCTGATTTCGCCTGTCGTCGGCGCGGTGCTTTACTTTATATTTTTCGAGCGCCGTCTGACGAGGAAAAATGCGAAGCATTTCTGCAAAATGAACGATGTTGTCACCGAGGTCGACCGCCGCGAAATCGATATGGATGCGGTGAGGCGGCTTCGGGAGCTTGATCCCATGACATACGGGAAGGCGAAGCTGATTCTCCACGACGACAAATTCGCGAAGGTTTACGGCGGCACGAGGACGGAATATCTTTCATCCGGTGAGGAGATGTTCATCTGCATGAAGGAGGATCTGCGCGCCGCAAACAAATTCATCTTCCTTGAGTTTTTCATCGTCGATTTCGGGATTATGCTCGACGAAACGCTTGAAATTCTTAAAGAAAAGCACGCCGAGGGCGTGGAGATTCGTATGCTTTACGACGACATCGGCTGCATGGGGACGCTTCCGGGCAATTACGACAAGACGCTGCGCAAAATGGGAATCGAATGCTACAAATTCGGTCACGTCATGCCGAGCGCGTCTCCGATGCACAATAACCGCGACCACCGAAAAATCGTCGTCGTCGACGGCAAAATCGGCTACACGGGCGGAATCAATTTAGCGGACGAGTACATCAACAAAAAGGAGCGCTTCGGGTACTGGAAGGACGGCGGAATCAGGCTCATCGGCTCCGCGGTCGAAGGGCTGTCAAGGCTTTTCCTCATGAACTGGGACCTGAATCAGAAAACGATAAGCAATTACGCGAAATATTTCGCGGAATCGACGCCCTACTGCGGCGCCGAAAAGGGATTTGTAATCCCGTTCGGCAGCGGTCCGAAGCCCTTTTACAGCCGCTCCACGGGAAAGGATTTGTTCCTCAACATAATAAATCAGGCGAGCGCATACGTTTATATCACGACCCCGTATCTCATCATCGACAACACACTGACGGCGGCGCTTCAGAATGCGGCGCTTCGCGGCGTCGATGTGCGCATAATCACGCCGCGCATCCCCGACAAGAAGCTCGTTTACATCATGACGCGAAGCTCATACGGGACGCTGATTAAAAACGGCGTGAAGATTTACGAGTTTGTGCCGGGCTTCATTCACGCGAAAAACGTCATTTCCGACGACAAATACGCCGTGTGCGGCACGATAAATTTCGATTACAGAAGCTTCGCGCATCATTTCGAGGACGGAGTTTTCATGTACGGCACGGACTCGATTCCCGATGTGAAGCGCGATTTCGCCGAAACACTGAAGGAGTGTGAGCGAATCGACAGGGACAAGCTCACCTTCGGCGAGAAAATTGTGCGCGACTGCGTACAGCTACTGGCGCCGCTGCTTTAGTTTTCGCGAATGAGACATAAAAATCGAGGATTCGCACGGAGCGAATCCTCGATTTTCTGTTTGATTGAAATCATTCCTTCGCTTTGAGGCGCGGCAGATGGCGCACGAGGCACGAGGCGGCGAAAAGCGCCAGAATCACCGCGCAGTATGTCGGAAGTACAACGTCGTCGAGATCGATGTATATGCTTCCTATCGTCAGGTGACCGAAGCTGAACGTCGTAAATCCGCCGCCGAAAAGTCCGGCAAAGCAGAATACCGCGCCGACCGCAAGCATTAAGGCTACAGCCGCGCGCATGATGAGGACGGGATTCCTTAATTTTTCACGAAGCGCACATCCGTATGAAATACCTGCCTCCCTCGCATCGACGCCGCAAGCCGCGAAAATTTCTGCGATTCTCAGAAGCACAGCGAAGCCGAGCATATAATACGGCAAGGAGTTCGACATTTTCGCCGGAATCAATATGCCCGCGAGAATAACCGTCAGCAGCTCGCACGACGCAAACGCGATTCTGAATTTTCTGTAGCCCCAGCGACTTTCAAATATTGCCGACGCCATGTGGTAAATTATATACAGCACGAGTATCGCGGGCACGGCAATAAGGGAAATCATCAAAAACATATACGACGCGAATGAATCGTATGAACCCGAAACTGCCGCGCAGTAAACGGCAGCGAGCGCGAGTATGCAGCATACAGCCGAAACAAACGCCACAAACGCGATTTGCTGTCCCTTCGATCTTTCTGAAAACTTCATTTCCTTGACCTCCACATCTTTTCATCGGGTTTTCATTACCCTCTGATACTACTATACCATATATTTTTTATTTTGTCAAGCACCTTGAATAAAAAATTTTATTTTTAAGACGTTGAGCGATGCGGCATAGTCCCATCGCTCAACGTCTGCTATATATATTCTGCTGTGCGGAATTATTTATTGAACATTTTCAAAGCGTCGTCCTTTGAGAAAACGTATTTGTTGCCGCAGAAGCGGCAGCATACCTCGATTTCCTCGCGTCCCGTGCGCTCGCGCTCCTCCGAAAGCAGGCGTTCTACCTCGTCGCGTCCGAGACTGTAAACGGCTCTCGCCGTCCGCTCGCGCGAGCAGGTGCAGCGATATTCCGCCGAAAGCTCGTCGAATATGTCGTACTCGACATTCCCCATTGCAGCGGCAAGCACGTCGCGACAGGTCATCCCCGAGTCAAACATTGACGAAATGTGCGTAAGCCCCGCCGCGTTCTTCTCAAGCGAAGCCGCCGTCGCGTCGTCGTAAAACGGCAGCATCTGAATAAGCACGCAGCCTGCCGCGCGGCAGGAAAGGTCGCGGTCGATTAAAACGCCGACGGCGCACATTGTGGGAATCTGCTCGCTTTCGGCATAATATGAGGCTATATCCTCGCCGATTTCGCCCGAGACAAGCGGGGTAATCCCGATATACGGCTCCTCGCCGCCCGCGTCGCATATAACCTGAAGAAGTCCGCCGCCGACAATACCGCCCACGTCGAGCTTGCCGTATTTGTTAGGCGGCAGGTCAGCCGTAGGATTTTCGACATAAACGCGCACGTTTCCGAGATAATCGGACACTGCTGTCATCATTCCGAGCGCCCCGTCACCCTTTACGGTGACGGTGACGGAATCCTCCGCCTCGCCGAGCATACAGCCCATGACTGACGTCACGGTGAGAAGTCTCCCCATCGCGGCGCCTGCCGTCGCCGATGTTTTGTGAATCTCAATCGCGCGGTTCACAGCCTCTGTCGAATTTATAACGTGTACCCTCGCGCTCCCGTCGCGCGTAATGGCACGCAGAATTTTACATGACACGGAATTATCCCCCATTCGTTCGGATGAAAAAGAAAAAAATAAAGATGTTTTTCAGTATAGCTCACAATTTTGACGCGAAAGTATTTTCGTAATCTTGCTTTTGATGGTAAACCGCATCCACATATGCCGTTTGTCCCGCGACACGATAAAGCATGACGTACTCGTGCCGCTTGAAGCGTATGGCACGGTATCCATGCTCTTTTAATTTTGGATGCGGACAGAAGCTTAAACTGCCTGCGATATTCGCAAGACGCGCAATTGTTTCTTCTGCGTCGGAATAGACGTTTTTTGCGGAAATTTCGTTAAGCAGCGTATAATGAATGTAATCAATATAGCTCTCAAGCTGTTCTTTCGCCCGCGGAGCTATAATAACCTTATATGAATCCATGCTTTTTGCCTATTTCATTAAGCGCGTCCTCTGCGGGAATGCCTTCCCCGTCCTCAATCTGACGGCGTGCCCTGCAAAGATCGTCAAGAATATCCTCCTCCGATTTTGCTGTAAAGGGATTTGACGGCTTAAATGATGTAAAGAGCGTCTGTGCGTACTCCATCACTTTAATTCTTGCGTCCTCCGGCATTGCTTCCATCATGGAAACGGTAGCATCTATTGTTGTCATGCGAAATCCTCCCCATAAAACTTAATGTATGAAGCTGTAATTTATTTATATAATAAAACAAAGCACTTCACCGTGAATATTGCGCTATGCGCAATATTCATCAGACTTGATAAATGGGCTATGCCCATTTTGCCCCAAATTGAGCAGTGTACCGTGAATATTGCGCTGCGCGCAATATTCACCAGACTTGAGGAACGGTCTATGACCGTTCCTCAATGTCTTGTCACCTCATAACGGCACTGTAGCCCGCGTCGGCGACTGCTTTGATGAGCGTATCATCCGAAACGTCAGCCGAAAGCTCGACCGTTGCGGTCTTTTTTCTCAGATCCACAGTCGCGCCGGAAACGCCTTCAACCTCGGAAAGCGCCTTTTCGACGCGCGCCTTGCAGTGCTCACACGTCATTCCCGTTACTTTGAGCGATTTTGTCATTCCCCTGTCCTCCTTTTCGTGAATTTTTGATTTGCCGCCGATTTCTGCCGCGTCCGATTTGTGCTTCGGCTTGAAGAATCTCAGACGCAGGGCGTTTGAACAGACGCAGACGGATGAAAGACTCATCGCCGCTGCGCCGAACATCGGCGAGAGCTGCCAGCCCAGAAGCGGATAGAACACACCCGCCGCGAGCGGTATTCCTATTGAATTGTAGAAGAGCGCCCAGAAGAGATTTTCGCGTATATTTCTCATCGTCGCGCGCGATAGCTCGTAAGCGCCGACCGCATCCATGAGATCTGAGCGCATAAGCACGACATCGGCGGATTCTATCGCGACATCAGTTCCCGCCCCGATGGCGACGCCGACGTCTGCTCTCGCGAGCGCGGGCGCGTCGTTGATTCCGTCGCCTATCATAGCGACCTTTTTCCCCTCAGCCTGAAGCGAGGCGACTGCGCGCTCCTTATCCTCGGGCAAAACCTCCGCGACGACGCGTGAAATCCCCATTCCGCGCGCGACAGCCTCCGCCGTGCGCCTGTTGTCGCCCGTGAGCATCACAACATCAAGTCCGTATTTTCTCATCGCCGAAATTGCCTCAAGACTTCCCTTCTTAGGTGGGTCGGCAACCGCAATTGTGCCTATAAATTCGCCCCCGCGAGCGAAGTAAAGCGGCGTTTTGCCCGCCTCGGCAAGCTCGCCTCCGAGACTCTCGCACGTCTCAAAGCCGGAAACTCCCGTCTCCTTCATATATCGCGCATTTCCCGCGAAAACAGGCACCCCGTCAATGTCTCCGCGCACTCCCTTACCGGGAATTGCTTCAAAATTCAGAGCGTCACGCCGCTCGGCGCCGACCTCATTTGCCCGCTCGATTATTGCCGAGGCGAGCGGATGCTCCGACATCCCCTCAATCGAGGCGGCGAACGACAAAAGCTCATCCCCGCTCACGCCGCCCGACGGAATTATATCCGTCACAGTCGGTTTTCCTTCAGTGACTGTTCCCGTCTTATCAAGCACAACGGCTCCTATCCCGCCGAGCACCTCGAGCGCCTCAGCGGATTTGAAAAGCGTGCCGTTCTGCGCGCCTCTGCCCGTGCCGACCATAATTGCCACGGGTGTCGCAAGTCCGAGCGCGCAGGGACATGAAATTACAAGCACGGAAACGCCAGCCGTGAGCGCCTCGCCTCCGTCACCCGTCACTATAATCCACACGGCTGCGGTCACAATCGCTATCGCGATTACAACGGGGACAAATACGCCCGCGACGCGGTCTGCGAGCTTCGCTATCGGTGCCTTCGACGACGACGCATCCTCGACAAGGCGAATTATGCGCGAGAGCGCGGTATCCTCGCCGACTCCCGTCGCCTCCATGACAAAGCTTCCCGTCTGATTTATCGTCGCGGCGCTAACGCGGTCGCCCGCCTGCTTTTCGACGGGAATCGATTCGCCCGTGAGTGCCGATTCGTCAATCGAGGTGATCCCCTCGACGACCCTGCCGTCTACGGGGACGGAGCCGCCCGGCTTCACCCTTAAAAGGTCGCCGACGACGATTTCCGACACGGAAACCTCGCGCTCGACATATTCGCCCGCCTCGTTTTTCGTCAGCTTATACGCCGTCTGCGGCGCAAGCTTCACAAGCGCGCGAATCGCGCTCCCCGTCTTGCCCTTTGAGACTGCCTCCATGTATTTTCCCACGGAAACGAGCGTCAGAATCATTCCCACCGATTCAAGGTAGAGATAATCCATGTGATAGACCTCGGCGGCTTCAAGGTCACCGTGACCGAGCGCCCACCCCGTCATGAATATTCCGTAGAGCGAATAAAGAAACGCGGCGGCGCTTCCTATTGCGATGAGAGAATCCATATTCGGCTGGCGGTGCCAGAGCGCACGGAATCCGTTTTTGTAATAGTGGTCGTTGATATACATTATCGGAAGTGTAAGCACGAGCTGCAAAAGCACGTACACCATCGAATTTTCAACGCCTGTCAGTAACGACGGGAGCGGCGCGCCGAGCATATGCCCCATAGCGATATAAAAAAGCGGTATTAAAAAGATTATTGATAAAATCAGTCTCGTCCGCATTCCGCGGATTTCCGCCTCCATAATCCTGTCGGAGGCTTCAATTCCCGAGCTGCTCTCGCCGGTCGCCGCCGATGCCGTCCCCTGCGGGGACGCGCCGTAGCCGGCGCGCTCCACGGCGCCGCATATATCCTCGGAGCTTACCTTCGTCTCGTCAAACTCCGCCGTCATGCTGTTTGTGAGAAGGCTGACCGCTACGTTCTGGACCCCGTCAATCGCGCCGACTGCGCGCTCAACGTGAACCTGACACGCAGCGCAGCTCATTCCCGTTACATCATATCTGCACTTCAATCTGTATTCTTTCCTTTCCGCGCGGCAGAAGCTCCGCGCTTTTTTTTGCGCATTTATTGTAGCACCAAAAACCCTATAAGTCAATAGGATTTAGAAAAATTTTTGAGAGGGCAAAAATCTCCCGCGAAGAAGCCGAGGCTCTCACTGCGGGAGAAATTTTTCATCAGTTGTACGTCAGAAGAAACTGAGCGACAGTTTCCATCACCTCGGGCGTCCAGCAGGCGCCTCCGTGTCCCGCGCCGCACACCTTGACAAATTCGGCTCGTCCGCCCGCCTCAATCACGCGGTCGCAGAAGCGCAGCCCCTGCGCCATCGGGATTATCGGATCCTCCTCTCCCTGAATGAGAAGGAACGCGGGAAGCCTCCCGCAGCCTTCGATATAATTTATCGGGCTGCCCGCTTTGAGATTTTCCTCGGGATTTTCGTAAAATTCCTGCCCGAAAACCTCGCATCCCTCAATCGGGTACGGGTCCTCGCCGCGGCGAAGCCGCTTTCCTTCGGCTTTTCTGTCGGCGATGAGATTCGGAAAATCTATCGGTGCGTAAAACATCACGACGGCGTTCACGTCAACTCTTTCGTCAGAATATTCGCCGATATTGAAAAATTCCTCGTTTCCCGTGAGAGCCGCCGCCGCGACGGTATGCCCGCCCGACGAATCTCCGAGAAGCGTCACATGGTCGGCGTCAATTCCGAATCGCTCCGCGTTCGCGCGCAGAAAGCGAATCGCCTCCTTTGTGTCCTGCACTGCCGCGGGATATGTTACGCTGTCCTTTTCCGTTCCGCGGTACGCTATGCACGCGACGGCAAAGCCGCGGGATGCAAGCCCCACCATCTTCGGAACGTGCTCATAGCCCGTAACTCCGTGCCAGCCGGAGCCGGCGACGTCGACGATAAGCGGGTATTTTTTTTCCTTGTCGGCACCTATGGGAGAGCGCGGCAAAAGAAGCTGAAGCTTCAGGTCGCCCGATTCCCTTTTCGCGAACACAACGTCAGGCGTATATGTTACCTCAAGCGCGTATCGCGCGTCCGTATAAAACACTCGGCTGATATTCATTTTTAACTCCTTTTTTCTTATGTGTTCGGTTCCTCGCAGTCCATGCACACCCGCTCGGAAACGAGAGGACGCAGAACGGACTGTATAGCCTGATGCTCGGGATTCGATTTGTACGCGGAGAGTGCCGCCTCATCCTCAAATTTCGCATCAAGCATAAGGTCGCAGGTTGACGAGAGGAGCGGCTTTGTGTAAAGCTTCAGCGACAGAAGCCCGGGGATTCGCCCGACAAGGCGGGAAAATCCCTCCTCACAGAGCGCAAGCTTTCTTTTCACCTCATCTGCTTCAGCGCTCGTACCATCGTCGGGTATGTCGCGCAGCTTCCAGAGAATAACGTGTCTTATCATTTTTGTACCTTTCCGCAGGGAGGAAATTGCCTCGATGCAACTTAGTTATATCCGCCGCGCGGCGACCTTCGTCTGAATTAAAAGGAGAGCGAGGCTTGCGCTCGGTTATACGTCAATAATTACGGACATCACCATCGGTCGGCGCTTCGTTTTGCTTGAAATGAATCTCGACATCGCGCCCTTGACCTCGTTTTTGATTTCGGGCATATCGTTTCGTCCGTCAAATACGGCGTGCTCGAGCGCATCGCGTGCCACGCCACGCATTTCTTCCATAAGCTCCTCGGATTCCTTAACGTAAATGAATCCGCGCGTGTAAATCTCCGGCTCGGACACGACGTCGCGCGCGAGAAGGTCAACTGCTGCGGATATGACGATAAGTCCATCCTGCGAGAGAAGAATCCTGTCGTGAAGCACCGCGTTTCCGACATCTCCAACGCCCGATCCGTCCACAAGCACATTGCCCGACTGAACCGTGCCGTTGAATTTCGCGCCGCCCTCGTCAATTTCAAGCACCTGACCCGTTTCGGGAACGAATATGTTCGCCGAATCCATTCCTATCGCCATCGCGAGCTTTCTGTGCTCCATCAAGTGTCTGCGCTCGCCGTGAACGGGCATGAAGTACTTCGGCTTCGCGAGCACGTGCATGAGCTTCAAATCCTCCTGGCTCGCGTGACCCGAAACGTGCGTTCTCGTATACGTATCGTTATATACCTCGGCTCCCTGACGGTAAAGCTCGTTTATGATTTTCCCGACGAGCTTTTCGTTTCCGGGAATCGCGCTCGCCGAGAGAACGACAAGATCATTTTTTCCTATCGTGACGCTCGAATGCGCTCTGAACGCCATTCTGTAAAGCGCCGACATCGGCTCGCCCTGCGACCCCGTCGTGATTATCGTAATTTCGCGGTCGGGGTAATTTTTCACCTCAGCAATATCGATTATCTCATCCTTCGGAAAATCCATATATCCAAGCTCGATTGCGGCGCCGACGACGGTGACGATGCTTCTGCCCGTCAGGGCAACCTTCCTGCCGTGCCTTATCGAGCAGTCTATAATCTGCTGCACGCGGTGGACGTTTGAGGAAAAGGTCGCTATAACTATTCTGTTTTCCGGATGGGCGGTGAATATCTGGTCAAACGATTTGCCGACGGTGCTTTCCGAGGGCGTATATCCGGGGCGCTCGACGTTTGTCGAGTCCGCCATGAGCAGCACTACCCCCTCCGCTCCGATTTCGGAAATCCGCTTGAGGTCCATCACCTTGCCGTCAATCGGGGTAAGGTCGAATTTGAAGTCTCCCGTGTGAAGTATATATCCGAGCGGAGTCTTTACCGCAAGCGCGCAGGCGTCCGCTATGCTGTGATTCACGTGTATGAATTCGACCGAAAACGGTCCTATTTCGATTATGTCGCCCGCCTCGACGCACATGAGCGCAGGCTCAAATCCGAGCTTATGCTCGGCAAGCTTCGATTTGATGATTCCGAGAGTGAGGCGCGTGCCGTAAACGGGTATATTCAGATTGCGCAGAAGATACGGCAGACCTCCTATGTGGTCCTCATGACCGTGAGTGATGAAAATTCCGAGTACCTTTTCCGCGTTTTTTTCAAGGTACGACGTGTCGGGAATGACAAGGTCAACACCCGGCATATTCTCATCGGGAAATCCCAGCCCGCAGTCGATTACGATAATCTGATCCTCATATTCGATGAAGCTGATGTTTTTTCCTATCTCGTCAAGTCCTCCGAGATTGCATACGGAGATTTTCCCGAGGCTGTGTGTGAGTTCAAAATGCTTTTTTCTTTTCGCCATACAGTAGTTCCTTTCTTTGAATTTTTGCCGCGCGGGGCGTGAGGGCGCGCGGCGACAAAGCCTCGTGTTCGAGGTTGTTCCGCTTCAAGCGCCAAAGGCGCGGCAAATTATGACCCAAAATTGTATGTAAGGACGCGCGCAAAAGCGCGGCGCGCGTCATCGAGACAGATAACAAGCGTTAGTTGCCGTGTTGTTTACACGTGTAAACAACACGTGGTAACTAACACAAAAACAAGTCGCGGGCGGACGGGAATAACCCCATATCCCCCATATTACAGTGCTATTCTATCACATATTTTTTTATTTGTCAAGCGCCGAGGTAAGACGCGCGGCGTTTTTGTAGACATCCGACAACGGCGTTCGGATTAGCGGAAATAATTTTGTGAGAAAATTAAAATTTTCACGTAAAAAAACGCAAAAGCAGCATTGCGGCGGCGGCAGATCCGAAGCCTATGGCAAATGAAACGGCGCGCTCCGCCGTAAAAACGCGAGAAAAGCCCGCAAATCGTCCTTTTTTCATATTCGGCGCGCCGCTCCTCGAAGTCACGCTCCCGAAACCGCCGCCCATTCCGTCGCCGACGATTCGCACAGCCTCTCTCATCATCTCCCCGCGCTTCGCCTTTTTCGGAACAGGCACGTTCTGCCGGATTATAAAATACGCCGATTCAAAAAGCTCGCTGTCGGGATTTTCGATTTTTATCATTCTGCGCTCGCAGCCTTTTATCATAAAATAACACCCTCCGATTTAAGTTTGGGGTATTATTTGCCGAAATCAGCGCTTTATATGCAGCAAAAAAGCGGTATGTATAATCCGAGGCAGCACGAGCAACAATAAGTTTACAATTGAGTTTCTAAAATTTAATTTTTTGGGTAAATGACTATGAATTACAGAAATACAGCCGCCATTATAATGGCGGGAGGACGCGGAGAGCGGCTGCGCCCGCTCACCGATAAAATACCGAAGCCGCTTGTGAGAATCGGAGATGGATACGCCGTCACCTCCTCACTCAAATCGCTCGCCGCCATGGGAATAACAAGGGCGGTGCTTACTGTTCGCTACAGGTGGGAGGACATTGTAATCTCCCTTGGCGACCTGCACGACGGGGTGCGGCTCTCATATCTTATAGAAAACGAATCCGTCGGCACGGCGGGCGGCGTGCGCGCCGCGCTGCCGATACTCGACGCCTGCGACGAGGCGGGCGAGGTTGAGGAAATAATCGTACTGTCGGGCGACGCGGTATTCGACATGAAGCTCGAGGACGCGATAAAGCTTCACAGGCGCGAGTGCGCCTCGGCGACGCTCGTCCTCTCCCGCTCCGACGACGCGGGCAAATTCGGCGTCGTAAATCTTGACGGAAATGTCATCCGTGGCTTTGTCGAAAAGCCGGAAAATCCTCCGAAGGAGGCTTTGGTGAATACGGGAATTTATATTCTCTCGCGGGAAGCCGTGCTCGAAATTCCCGAGCGCGTCCCATACGACTTCGGGCGCGAGCTTTTCCCGAGGCTTATCTCGCTCGGAAAAAAGCTTGTCGGATTCGTCTCCGACGGATATTGGTGCGACGTCGGCTCGCCCGAGGCTTACGGGCGCTGCTGCTTTGACAGCGCGGCAGGGCTTATAAACGAGACGCCCGCGCGCACTTAAAGCGCCTCCGTCAGAAATCTTTTCGCGTTGCCGGACATTACGCCGTCAGCCTCACGGCTCGTAAATCCCGCCGCGAGAAGCGCGTCGGCTATTTTAGGCACGGCGGTCACATCGGGAATTTCCTTGTTGTCCTCGATTCCGTCAAAATCGCTGCCGAGCGACAGCACACCGACACCACCGACGTCAGCTATATGGCGCGCGTGGCGCATGAGGGCGCCGATGCCTCCGTCCCCGCCAATAAAGCGTGAATAAAAGTTGAGACCTATTATTCCCCCGCGCTCGCCTATGATTTTTATCATCTCGTCGGTGAGATTTCACGCGAGTTTGAATGGCTTGCCAGAAACGGCTTTTTTGACGCCGCAGCGACGTCAAAAAAGCCGCGGTCGGAGATGTGCGAGACATCGGCGATAATTCCGTTTACCTCAAGCTCCGAAAGAAAATCAAAGCCCGCGTCTGTCAAGCCGCCCTCGCTTCCCGACGCGGTGCAGCACGAGAGCCTGTTGTCGTAATTCCAAGTAAAGGTTGACATTCTCACGCCAAGCTCTGCGAGCGTTTTCACGCGCGAAACGTCACCGGAGATAACGTCGCCCTCCTCAACCGATAAAAGCGCCGACATTCTGCCGCGCTCAAGGTTTGATATTATCTCATCCGCGCTCCTCACAAGCGATATAACGCCGTCGTTTTCCGAAACGGCGGATTTTATTTTTTCTATCAGCGAAACAGAGACGTCCCACACGCTCGCCTCCCCGCATTTGCCCGTGTCCACGAACGCCGCGAAGGTTTCAAGAGAATATCCCGCCTCACTCATCCTTTCAAGGTCGAGATGCGCCTCGGGATTTTTCCTAAGCCCGCCGGCGTTTTTGAATTTATAAACAGTGTCGCAGTGAAGGTCGAAAATATTCATTCTATACCCCAGAAAATGCGTCTCCGACGAAGGTCGCGCGGTGAAGATTTTCAATCGTTATCGTTTTTCCGGCGGAGGGGTATATCTCTCCGTCCACGCAAATCCTGTCGGCTCCCGTCAGAACGATTTTTCCCGAGCGGAAATATCGCATCAGACCCGAGAATTTTTCCCTTACTCCCATCGTTTCCGCGTCCATGTGCGCGCCCTTTTTGTATGCGCCGACAAGAGAGACAAATTTCATTCGCGAAATATCGTCCACCAGAACGACGTCAAATTCCCCGTCGTCGAGCCTTGCCAGCGGCGCCGCCGCGAATCCGCCGCCGTAATATTTTCCGTTCGCGACACAGAAAAGCAGGAATTTCCCGTTTATTTCAGCCGTATTCTCATTTGAGCCTGCAAGCGATATATTCATTTCCGTCGTCCGCTTGCGCGTAAATTCCTCGGCGATGCCGAGAATATACGAAAATTTCCCCGTAACAAGCGGCTTGCGCTTGTATTTTTCTGCGTTCGCGACAACTCCGCAGTCAAATCCTATATTAAGCTCGTTGATTCCGTAAATATCCCGTCCAAGCCCCGTCACCTTCATCACGTCGCACGGAAAGGTCTTCTCGCCGCCATCGCTCCTCTCGTGAAGAAGCTTATAAAAATCGTTCGCGCTTCCCGTCGGCACGGGGTAAATCACGGAGCTTTTGCCGGTTCCATGTCTCATTATATCGGAAACGGCGCGGTTCAGCGTTCCGTCGCCGCCGAAGACGAATATCTCCGTCATCTCGCCGGACGACAGAAAAGGAAGCTTCACAAAGGCTTCATCATACGAGCCTGCCGTGTATATTTCCTCATGCGGCGGCAGCTTTGCGAGCGCCGCGCTGACGTTTCCGCCGCCCGCCGCCTTATTTATTATATGCAGCGTTTTCATGTTCGCCTCCGTCATTTTTATTCATCCTCATTCCGCTCGGGGATGGGACTGTCCGCGCGCGGACACGTCAAAATCCGCACTTTTTCGAGTGAGCGCGGCGAGTTTTCCACAGGCAGGCTGTTGAAAGTGTTGATAACAGGCTGTTAAATGCGCGAAAAATCAAGCCGGCGGCTTGATTTTCGTATGTTGAAAAGTCTTGTTGACGTGCGTCGGCTCACCAGTATTTTCTGTCAAGCGAGCGGAGCTGCACCGCCTCGGCGACGTGATTTGCCTTTATGCTCTCGCTGCCGTCAAGGTCTGCGACTGTTCTCGCGACGCGCAATATTCTGTCGTATCCGCGCGCGGACAGTCCCATCGACGAAAACGCCGCCTTCATGATTCGCGACGCCGTATCGTCAAGCCCGCAGAATTCGCGTATGAGGCGCGGGGTCAGATCCGCATTTTTCCTCACCCCATGCGCAGGTGCGTCCCCATCGGGCGTGTGAGCGAAGCTTTCAAGCCTTTTTTCCGCAAAGCTTCGAGCCTTGACAACGCGCTCCCTGATGTCGCGCGAGCTTTCCGATTCGCCGCCGCGGGCGGAAATCTCGTCATAGCTTAAAGACGGCACCTCGACCTGTATGTCGATTCTGTCGAGCAGCGGTCCGCTTATTTTTGAAAGATATTTGCGTATTTCGGCGGCGCTGCACGAGCAGGGGTGCGTCGGATGTCCGTAGTAGCCGCATCTGCACGGATTCATCGCGCAGACAAGCTGGAACGACGAGGGATATGTCACGCGCCCGTTCGCGCGCGTAATCGTAACCTTTCCGTCCTCAAGCGGCTGTCGGAGCGATTCTGTCACATCCTTGCTGAATTCAGGCAGCTCGTCGAGGAAAAGCACGCCGTTGTGCGCAAGCGAAATCTCGCCCGGCATAGGATTTTTGCCGCCTCCCACAAGTGACGGCGCCGACATCGTATGATGCGGCGAGCGGAACGGGCGCTCGGTCACAAGCCCCGTCCCGTCGGGAAGCGTCCCCGACACGGAGTGTATTTTCGTCGTTTCGAGCGCCTCCTCAAAGGTGAGCGGCGGGAGAATCGTCGGCAGACGCTTGGCGAGCATTGATTTTCCCGTACCGGGAGGTCCTATCAGAAGGACGTTATGACCGCCTGCCGCCGCGATTTCAAGCGCGCGCTTGACCCTTTCCTGCCCCTTGACATCGGAAAAATCGAGCGAGCCATGATGCGAAACGTCGTCTTTTTGCGTGACGCGGCTCATTTTTTCAATCTACGATTTTCCGTTCAGATGAGAGACAAGCTCACTCGCGTTTTTGACGGGATATACGTCAACGCCCTCGACCACCGATGCCTCGGCGGCGTTTTCCGCCGCAACGTAAAATTCCTTTATTCCCGCGTCACGCGCGGCGGCGCACATAGAAAGCACTCCCCTCACGGGACGCACCACGCCTGAAAGCGAAATCTCGCCGACAAAGCACTTGTCCTCAAAGCCGACGCCTCTGCCAATGACGCCTCCCGCGGCAAGCACTCCCGTCATCATCGCGAGGTCATAAGCGCTCCCCTCCTTTTTCTTGTCGGCGGGCGCGAGATTCAGCACAATTGAAAGCTCGGGGAATTTGTACCCGCTGTTTTCAATCGCAGCCTTTATTCTCTCGCGCGATTCCTTCACCGCCGCGTCGGGAAGCCCCACTATCTCAAACGCGGGGAGCATATTCGTCGAATTGCACTCCGCCGTGACAATATAGCCGTCAATTCCCGATATTCCCGCGCAAAATATTTCGGAAAGCATAAAAAACACCTCTGTTTTCGTTATTTTCTCATGTCTCGCGAGCATTTGCTCATCGCCCTTTATTTTATCACATTGCAGCGATTTTCACAACAATACTTGCCAAAAGTTACCCCTTTGATTGGTCATTATCGCTTTTTTTGTTGATTTCCTCCATGTACCCCGCCGTTATAATGCCTGCCGGCAGCGCAACAATCGCAATACCGACAAGGGATGAGAGCATTGCCACTATGCGTCCTGCTGTACTGACCGGATATATATCGCCGTATCCAACAGTTGTCAGGCTGACCATTGCCCAATATACAGCGTCAAAAAACGTCTCGAATGTATCAGGCTCAACATTAAAAATAACAAGCGCCGAAAGCACAACATATGCGCCCGCCATTGTGCATACGGCAAAAAGCGGCATCCGCTGATTACGGATTACGTTTGTTATTATCGTTACGCTCTTAGAATAACGAAACATCTTGAGCGCGCGGAATACCCTGAAAGAACGAATAAGCCTGAACACTTTGAGCAGCCGCAAACCGCTGCTGACAGGCAGAAAAGTCGGCAGTATGGACACCAAATCAACTATCGCCATCGGCGTGATGGGATAGCATAAAAACGACAGCCCGCCTTTTTTCAGCTTTAAGTCTGCCGTAAGAAGTCTCATTATGTAATCTGCAATAAACACTGCCGCGGCAATCTTATCAATCGCATCGAAAACAGCGTTTGTCTCTTTGAATGCCAGCGGCACCATGCTGGCTACGATGATAACCATCATGCCGTAATCGTATATCGCACTAAACATATCGCCGCCGCTCGACGGCTCGATTATCTCATATGCTCGTTTTCGCCAGTTCATATGCTTTCCCTTTCTTACGTCTTATATTTGTTTAAAGTCCTACCTCACAAAAACAGCTCACACTCTTTTCTGCTTGCACAGAGAACACCGAGTGCTACTCCACCGAGACTTGTGATGACACGATTCAGTTTCTTTGCTCCAACAGGACAGATAGATGTGCAACGCATACAGCTAATGCATTTTTTAGAGTCCGGATTCATTGTCACAAGGTCAATCGCTCCGACTGGACATTTTTTTGCACACAGACCGCATTTAATACAGACATCTGAAGCATTAGGAGCCATGCCAGGAGTCTGCATACACGGTTTATCCGGGACTTTGCCTGGAATTTTGGGAGTTGATATGTCACCATCGAAAAGCTTTTGACGGATTTGATTTGCCATCTTCTCTAACTGCTTTTCATCATCAGAATCCGGTCTGCCTGCCGCAACTTTGCGGGCAATCGAATGCTCGGCTAAACCAGCAACAGCAGCAACTGGTCTGAATCCAGTTTTCTCGGACACATCCATCAACTCGGCAAGAGTATTGTCATAGGCACGATTTCCGTAAACACAGACAAGAATGGCTCTGGCATTATTTCCGGTCAAAATGCTTATCCTGTCAATTGCGGTTGGAGGGACACGCCCGCCATAAGATGGAACTGCAATCAGAGCGACATCATCTTCTGTCATGGTTATCTCTGAAAAGGCGACATTTCTGTCACACAAATCTATTTCCGAAACCTGCTCTGACACGTTTCGACTCAGTATATTGGCGACTTTCTTGGTGCCTCCAGTCGGGCTAAAAACAACTTCATAAAAATTCATGATTTTGCTCCTTTTGTAATAAAGCATTCGATGATAGATAAAAACAATGGCTATCGGTGAAAAGTATGTACGCTCAATCTGCTTGAACAGCTTAATGGTTAGTCTGTTACTCAAAAAAGGTGAAAAATCAAGCGCGATTTTTTAACGATAGCAAAACCCAAAGGGTATCGTTAAAAAGTATGTGCGTACAACAAAAGCTCAGACGGTTGACTGACCTTTGAAGACTGGATTTATAAAGTTTCTCGCCAATAAAACGCTGGTTTTGCCCATATCCTCATGGTTTTAGGCGGCACAGGTCAACAATCTGACTCCAACCACGTTCATCGCGCAGACAAGCTGAAACGACGAGGGATATGTCACGCGCCCGTTCGCGCGCGTAATCGTAACCTTTCCGTCCTCAAGCGGCTGGCGCAGCGATTCTGTCACATCCTTGCTGAATTCGGGCAGCTCGTCGAGGAAAAGCACGCCGTTGTGTGCAAGCGAAATCTCGCCAGGCATAGGATTTTTGCCGCCGCCCACAAGCGACGGCGCCAACATCGTATGATGCGGCGAGCGGAACGGGCGCTCGGTCACAAGTCCCGTCCCGTCGGGAAGCGTCCCCGACACGGAGTGTATTTTCGTCGAATTGCACTCCGCCGTGACAATATAGCCGTCAATTCCCGATATTCCCGCGCAAAATATTTCGGAAAGCATAAAAAACACCTCATTTCATGTCAGGTCATCCGAAAGATACTGTAATTTTATCACATTATGCATTGCCTTACAATACCTTTTTGCAAAATTTCTACGCGAAAAATGTCGAGAAAGTCGCGGGACGCGAATATTCGTATAATTTTCTTTCGCCCATCGGGTTTTGTTCATTATATTCGCTTGAAAATCCTCCGCAAATGTGGTATAGTATAGGGTGAATACGTATGCGGAGGCGAATACAGGTGTTCGGTTATGTCAAGCCCATGACCTCGGAGCTGCGGCTGCGCGAGGAGGAATTTTATCGCTCAGTTTACTGCGGGCTTTGCCGTTCAATGAATTCGCTGACCGGCAGGCTCTCAACGCTCACGCTTTCATACGATATGGTTTTTCTCGCGCTGACAAGGCTCGCCGTCTTTGGCGAAAGATACGACATAAGCCTGCGCCGGTGCGGCGTAAATCCGCTGCGGCTCGACCGCCGCCACATAATGGAGGACGGAGACGAGCTGAGGTATGCGGCAGGCGTATCGTCGCTTCTGGTTGAGCTGAAGTTCGAGGACGACGCGAAGGATGAGCGCGGCAGGGCGAGGCTTTTCGCAAAAATGTCGGCGGGAATTGCCGCCCGCAGAACGGCGCGCTCAGGCGTGTCGGAGGAGCTTGAAGCGTCGCTATGCAATTTGCTTACAGAGCTATACGAGGCAGAGGCACAAAAGCCCGAATCAGTCGATATATGCGCGTCAATTTTCGGCGAGGCGCTGGGCGAGATATTCGCGTTCGGAGCGTCGGCGGAGAAGGATGAACGAATTCTGCGTGAAATCGGACGCGGGTGCGGGCGGTTCATTTACATAGCCGACGCCGCCGACGACGTGAGCGAGGACATTAAGGCGGGAAGATGGAACCCCATAGCGTCTCTCTGGCGAGACGAGATTCACGGCGGGGTCTTTTCGGATACGGCTAAGGCGGCGATTTTATCGTCCGTGAAGCTTGAGCTGTCGCGCGCGGCGGGTGCCGCTGAGCTTATTGAGCTGCCGCCGGGCGGGTATCCCGAAACGCTTGAAATAGTCAAAAACATTCTTTATCTCGGAATGCCCGATACGGCAAGGCGCATTCTTTACGAGGGCGGAATGAGGAAGAATAAAAATCGGAAAATCGGGGGAACACAGATTGAAGGATCCTTATAAGGTACTTGGAGTATCACGCGACGCGAGCGACGCCGAAATCAAAAAGGCGTATTATGAGCTTGCGAAAAAATATCATCCCGACAATTACGCGGACAGCCCGCTCTCCGACCTCGTAGAGGAAAAAATGAAGGAGATAAACGAGGCATACGACAACATCCAGAAGGAACGGTCGTCGGGCGGCTCGGGCTATGCATACGCGTATGACGACAGCAGCGAAGGCAGCTACAGCGGCAGCGGCTCATGGAGCGGGAGCGATTCCGGCAATGCGTTTTACGCAAACATCCGCCGTCTTATAAACAGCTACAGCTACCGCGAGGCGGAGCGGCTTTTGATGACGGTTCCCGACGGGGAGCGCGGCGCCGAATGGAATTATCTTTACGGCTGCGTGCTTTATCTCGGGTACGGGCGCTATTCGGACGCGCTTCGCGCGGTCGAGCGCGCCTGCTATCTTGACCCATCGAACGCAGAATACTCGGAGCTTCGCGACAGAATGAAGAGCGGCGCGTCCTCATACGGGCGCGGATACGCGCCGTCGAGCGGCACGTCTGACGAATGCACGCAGACGTGCAACTGGTGCTCCAACATGATTCTCTTAAATCTGCTCTGCAACTGTCTTTGCGGCAGAGGCGGGCGCTGCTGACGGAATGAGAAACACAAGGCGCATAACTCTTTGCGGCGTCATAACGGCGCTCGCCTGCGCGCTCATGTATATCGGCGCGGCAACGGATATTTTTTCACTTACAGCCTCGGTTATTTCAGCCTTCGCCGTGCTTTTCGTCTACATTGAGTACGGACTTGGCACCGGACTTATGGTTTACGCCGCGACCTCGATAATTTCGCTTTTAATCTGCCCCGAAAAATTTGCGGCGCTGCTTTTTCTCGTTTACGTCGGGTATTACCCTATTCTCAAAATCAGAATCGAAAAAATCAAAAACCGAGTGCTTGTCTGGGCGATAAAGCTTATCTCGTTCAACATAGTGCTTGCCGCATCGCTCGCGATAAGCAAATACATTCTTCTCGTCGAATATGACGCCTTTTATATCGAGGCGGCGACAATAATTGTCGCAAACGCGGCATTTGTGCTCGCCGACATTCTTGCGACGCGGATGATATATCTTTATATCAGAAAATACAGGCAGATTCTCAAAAAAAGCGGATTTGTCAAATAAAAATAAGGAGACTTCAATGATAACATCAATGACCGCGTTCGGTCGCGCCGTCGGGAATATCGGCGGGAAAAGATATACCGTTGAAATCAAAAGCGTAAACGGGCGGTTTCTCGACGTTGGCGTGAAATACCCGCGCGGGTACGGATTTTCCGAGCCGCTCATAAAGGAGCATATCGCAAAGCGTGGAATCGTGAGGGGAAAGCTTGACGTTTTCCTCGGCGTTGATATATACGAGGCAAAGGGCGTCACGGTTTCGCTTGACAAATCGCTGTCCGAGTCCTACGTGAAGGCGCTTCATGAGCTTCGCGACGAATTCGGTCTTGCCGACGACATCACCGTCTCGCGCGTCGCCGCGTATCACGACCTGTTCATCGTTTCCTCCCCTGAGGACGACCTCGACGCGGAGTGGGAGGCGATAAAGGAGACGCTTGACCGTGCAATTGACGCATATCTTTCTATGAGCCGCGCGGAGGGCGAGAGGCTCGCCGCCGACATGGAAGAAAAGCTCGTATTTATCGAGGGCGCCGTCGGCGAGATAAAATCGATTTCCGAGACGGAAATGAAGGAATATCCGTCAAAGCTTACGGAGCGCATCAAGGCTCTCATCGCGTCGGCTGACGTTGAGATAAGCGAGCAGCGTATCCTGACGGAGGCTGCGATTTTCGCCGACAAGACGGCTGTTGACGAGGAGGTCGTGCGCCTCACCTCGCATATTGCCGCGTTCCGCGATATTCTTTCGGGCGAGGACGCTGTCGGGCGCAAGCTTGATTTTCTCGTTCAGGAAATGAACCGCGAAACGAACACAATAGGCTCGAAATCGCAAAACACATCCCTCGCGCGTCTCGTGGTCGATGTGAAATGCGCAATCGAGAAGCTGCGCGAGCAGATTCAGAATCTCGCATAATGGGGGAATTTCCGAATATGACACTTGTCAACATAGGCTACGGAAATTTCGTGTCAAGGGAGCATATAATCGCCGTTATCGGCAGCGATACCGCGCCCGCGAAAAGGCTTATAGGCGAAAGCAAGGAGGCGGGACGTGCGATTGACGCCACCTGCGGCAAAAAGACGCTTTCCGTTATAATCACCGACAGCGACCACATCATTTTGTCGGCGCTGACGGCAGAAACGCTCTCCGCGCGCATAAACGCGGCGTCCGAGAACGAATAATACGTATATTTTCATAATAAAGGAGCATAAATTCAATGTCAATGATTTCACCTTCAATCGAGGAGCTGACGCGCGGTCGTTTCAACCGCTATTCGCTCGTCATCGCGACGGCAAAATGCGCGCGTCTTGTCACAAACGAATATGTCAAGCAGCGCGAATACGCCGAGACGCTTATCGCGAACAAAGCGACGGACAGATCGCTCGTCTCAATGATAAGACGCGAATTTCGCGATGAAAAGGCTGTCAAGAGCGCGATTACAAGGCTCGCGGCAGGGGAATTCAAGGTCGTCACCGACGGCGAGGGGGATATTTCCGTCGAAAATCTCACGGGCAACCCCGACCACAGCGAAGCGGTCAATCCCGATATTCCCGACGTGCGTGTTGCGGAGTAAGGGCGCTTTTCAAAAAATATGAGCGACGAATACGCGGGCGTTTTCATCCTTGAGATTCCCGTAAGCGCCGACCGCGAATACACGTATTTCATTCCGCGCGAGCTTATGGGAAGCGTGCGTCCCGGGGTGTTTGTCATCGTTCCCTTCGGCGGGGGCAACCGCAGGAAAAAGGGAGTTGTTTTTTCCGTATCGGGCAAGGCGGACGTCAAGGAATGCAAGCCGATAATAAGCGTTATCAACGATTCCGTGTCTCTCACGGACGAAATGCTCGGGCTTTGCGGATATATAAGCGACCGCACAATCTCCACCTTCGGGGATGCCGTTCGCGCGATGATTCCGCAGGGGGTTTTGTCGCGCGTCACTGACACGTTTGAGGTGACTGAGGTCGATCCGTCCTCATCGCCGACCCTCTCCCCGAAGGCGCTTTATCTTTATTCGTTCATTAAATCTCGCGGTGTGGCTACACGCGAGGCGCTGCGCTCGGAATTTGAAGAATCCGCCGAGCTGTCGGAGCTTCTGGCGGCTCTCATAAAGCACGGGCTTATAAAGCGCGGAGCGGAAATTAAAAATCCCACGGGTACGCCAAAAACGGTGACGGCGGAGCTTGCAGTATCAACTGATGAGGCGCTCACCGCCGCAGACGGCACGGGCGGCAAAAAAATGCGCTCCGTCCGCTCGCGTGAAATTCTTCGCTATCTTTCGCTTCATGAGGGCAAGGCTTTGTCCGATGAGCTGAAGGGAGCGCTCGGTCCCGTTGGCGTGCAGCTTCGCCAGCTTTCCGACGCGGGATATATAAAGCTGACGGAGAAGAGCGCATGGAGAAATCCCTTTGCGGGATATGATATGAGCTCTGCGACGAAGCTTTCGCTTTCGGAAAAGCAGAATGAATGCTTTTCCTCGCTTCGCGCGCTTTACAGAAGCGGCGAGGCCAAGGCGGCGCTTCTTTTCGGCGTTACGGGAAGCGGCAAAACCTCCGTTATACGCGCGATGATTGACGAGGTGACGGGCGACGGGCGCTCCGTCATAGTTCTCGTCCCCGAAATCGCGCTTACGCCTCAGACCGTGAAAATTTTCTGCTCGAATTACGGGGAGCGGGTCGCCGTTCTTCATTCATCCCTCTCTGTCGGCGAGCGCGCCGACGCATGGAGACGCATAAATTCGGGCGGCGCGGATATTGTTATCGGCACCAGAAGCGCCGTGTTCGCGCCCGTAAAAAATCTCGGCATGATTGTCATCGACGAGGAGCAGGAGCATACTTACAAATCGGAGGAATCGCCGAAATACTCCGCTCACGACGTGGCTCGCTACCGCTGCGCAGCGAATAAGGCGCTCATGCTGCTTTCAAGCGCGACCCCGTCGCTCACGTCATATTACAAAGCCGTAAACGGGAATTATTCGCTCATCAAGCTTGGCGAGCGATATGGGGGCGCAAGGCTCCCCGAGGTAATAATTTCCGACATGAGGAAAGACAGGCGCCCCGACAGCACATCCCCGATAGGAATGCTGCTTGAAGGTGAGATTCAAAAGACGCTTTCTGCGGGCAAGCAGGCGATTTTATTCTTAAACCGCCGCGGATACAACAATTTTCTCTCGTGCCGCCGCTGCGGCGCCGTCGTTTCATGTCCAAAATGCAGCGTCGCCCTGACATATCACGCAAAAAGGCGCGTAAATTCAACGGAAACGCGCGACGAATACAGAGACGAGCATATCTCGGCAGGGCATCTCATGTGCCATTACTGCGGATATAAAACGTCCTCCCCTTCCGTCTGTCCCGAATGCGGAAGCCCCGATTTATATTACATGGGCTGGGGGACGCAGCGCGTCGAGCAGGAGCTGTCGGAGCTTTTTCCGACGGCGAAAATCCTTAGAATGGATGCGGACACGACGCGCACAAAATCGTCCTACAGCGATATTCTCGGCACGTTCGGTCGCCATGAGGCTGATATTTTAATCGGCACGCAGATGGTCACAAAGGGACATGATTTTCCCGATGTCACGCTTGTCGGCGTGCTGCTCGCCGAATCCTCGCTTTATCTTGACGATTACCGCGCGGGAGAGCGCACATTTTCGCTCATAACGCAGGTCGTCGGGCGTTCGGGACGAACGGCGGACGCCGCGGGTCGAGCGGTAATTCAGACATACACGCCCGAAAGCGAAACGCTCACGTTTGCGGCGGCGCAGGATTACGAGGGCTTTTACGAAAATGAAATCGCGCTTCGCCGCGCGTATCAGTTCCCGCCGTTCTGCGACATTGCCGTTCTGACGGCTGTCAGCGAGGATGAGGGCGAGCTTTCGGCGGCGATACTGCGCGTGTCAGACAGGATAAAGCTTCTCTCAAAGACAAAATATAAGGACGTCGCGTTTGTGATGTTCGGTCCGTTTGAGGCGCCGATATATAAGCTGAACGGAAAATTCCGTATGCGTATAGTGTGCAAATGCCGTCTTTCGCGCCGCACGCGCGAGATGTTTACGGAAATCATAAAGACCTGCTCCGCCAAGGTTGTGCGGCGCGTGGGAATTTCAATCGATTTCAATCCAAATTCATTATAGAAAACTATAGGGAGCAATATAATATATGGCTTATTTGAAAATACGAGAGGTCGGCGATCCCGTGCTCCGCACGCACTGCCGTCCCGTTGACGCGATAACTCCGCGGATAAAGACGCTTCTGGACGACATGAAGGACACGCTTCACCGCGCCAACGGCTGCGGGCTTGCCGCGCCGCAGGTGGGTATTCTGCGCCGCGTCGTAATAATCGAAACGGAGGAGTCGGGGCTTATCGAGCTTATAAATCCGATAATAACCGAAAAAGAGGGCGAGCAGCTCGAAACTGAGGGATGTCTTTCAATTCCCGGTCAGTGGGGAATCACACGCCGACCGGCGAAGGTGACAGTCAAGGCGCTCGACCGCGAGGGAGAAATGCGCGAATATCACGGCGAGGGGCTTTTAGCCCGCGCCCTCTGCCATGAAATCGACCATCTCGACGGAAAGCTCTACATCGACAAAGGCGTATTCGTGCGCGTCGTCGAGGACGACGAGCTTGAAGAAGAAGAAGAAGAAGATACGGACAGGGACGAGAAATGAAATCTCTTTTTATGGGAACACCCGATTTTGCGGCAAAGGCTCTCATCTCGCTTTCAAAGTGTACAGACGTCGTCGGCGTTGTGACGCAGGGCGACAAGCCGAAGGGGCGCGGATATACGCTGACGCCGCCTCCCGTGAAGGTTTGTGCTGAAAGTCTGGGTCTTTCCGTTTACCAGCCCGACAAAGTTCGCGGCGATGAATTTGCGGCGCTTCTCTCCGAGCTGTCGCCAGAGCTTATTCTCGTCGCCGCTTACGGAAAAATTCTCCCCGAAAACGTGCTTTCGTTCCCGACTTACGGATGCATCAACATTCACGCGTCCCTTTTGCCGAAATATCGCGGCGCCGCGCCCATACAGCGGGCGATAATGGACGGCGAGCGCGAGACGGGCGTCACGTTTATGTATATGGACGCGGGGCTTGACACGGGGGATATGATTTTTTCGCGCCGCGTGCCAATTGAAGACGCGGACGATTTCGGCACGATTCACGATAAGCTCGCCGAAGCGGGCGCTGACGGAGTATATGAGCTTGTCGCGGGGCTTGAGAGCGGCGCTCTCACGCGCACGCCGCAGCCGAATGACGGCGCGACATACGCCGCGAAAATTGAAAACGCCGATATGGCGCTTGATTTTTCAAAATCCGCCGACGAGGTATCGCGCAAAATACGCGCGCTCTCGCCGATGCCACTTGCATATACGCACACAAAGAACGGAAAGCTTCTCAAAATCATATCGTGCGCCGTCGCCGAGGGCAGCGAAAACAACGGTGCCGGCGAAAACAACGGTGCCGGAAAAGCCGGCGAGATATTGTCGCTGTCGGGCGGCAGGGTGCGCGTGAAGTGCGGCAGGGGTTCGATTGAGATATTAAGCTGCCAGCCGGAGGGCGGTCGCCGAATGACTGCGGCAGACCTCATAAACGGGCGCCGTGTGGCGCTCGGCGACATACTTTCAAATGAATTTGTCAAATCCGAGACGTGAGGCGGCGGACGCGCTCATAAAATGGGAGGCGTCGGGGATATTTATCGACGACGCGGTTGACCTCATGCTTTCCCGCTCGGAGCTGTCAGTGCTTGATAAAGCCCTCGCGGCGACGCTCGTATACGGTGTCGTTGAGCGAAAGCTTACGCTTGACTACATGATTTCCGCGCTTTCAAAGCGGAGCGCCGACGCGCTTGACCGCGAAACAAAGGCGCTGCTCAGATTAGGGCTTTATCAGCTCATGTATACGGACAAAATTCCGGAATACGCCGCTGTGAATGAGACTGTTTCATGCGCGCCCGCGCGCTCACGGGGGCTTGTAAACGCCGTTCTGCGCGAGGCTGTGAGACGCGGCTGCAAGCCGTTTTATCCGGACCCCGATGTATGCGGGGAGGCGGAATATTATTCGATTCGCTATTCCCTTTCCGAGTTTATTGTCTCGGAGTGGATAAAGGATTACGGAAAGGATACGGCAACAGCTCTTTTTGAGGATACTTTCCGCCGCCGTCCGATGACGCTTCGCGTCAACACCGTAAGGACGACGCAGGCGGCGCTTTCGGAAAGGCTTGCCGGCGCGGGAATTGAATGCAAACCAAACGCAGCCGCGCCAGATATGCTCGACGTTCCGTCGGGTCACGTAACTGAATTTGCGGGGTATGACGAGGGACTTTTCTTCGTCGAGGACGCGGCATCGAGAATATGTGCCGCATCCCTTGGCGCACGGGCGGGCGATACTGTCGTCGATGTATGCGCCGCTCCCGGCGGAAAGAGCTTTTCGCTCGCCGTTGACATGGAAAACAGGGGCGAAATTCACGCCTTTGACATAAGCAAAAGCAAAATCAGGCAAATTGCGTCAGGAGCGTCGCGAATGGGGCTTGACATTATCAAAGCCGAGCCGCATGACGGCAAATCGCCCGACGAAAAGCTTTCAGGGCGCGCCGACCGCGTGCTCTGCGACGTTCCCTGCTCGGGGCTTGGGGTGATTTCAAAAAAGCCCGACATAAGGTATAAGGACGAAAAATCAGCGGAAAAGCTGCCGGGTGTGGGATATGATATTCTATCAGCGTCGGCAGGGTATCTTAAGGACGGCGGACGGCTTGTTTATTCAACCTGCACGCTTCGCCGCGCGGAAAATGAGGACGTGACGGATAAATTTCTGTCGGAGCATAAGGATTTTTCGCCCGCGCCGTTTTGTGTATTCGGAATCGACGCGAGTGACGGAAAAATAACGCTCATGCCGCATAAAAACGGCACCGACGGCTTTTATATCGCCGCATTTACAAAAAATTGAAGGACATGATGAAGGACTGCGCAGAAAAAGATAAAATCGACATTTTATCGATGTTTCCCGAGGAAATAGAGCAAATGCTCGGGAATGAACCGCGGTTTCGCGCGGGTCAGATTTTCCGCTGGCTCTCAAACGGCGCGTGCTTTGAGGAAATGACGAATATTCCGTCATCTTTACGGCAAAAACTCGCCGATACGTGCGTAATCAGAACGCCGAAAATAAAGAAAAAGCTCGTCTCTTCAATTGACGGGACGATAAAATATCTTCTTGAGCTTTGCGACGGCGTTTGCGTTGAAGCAGTTTACATGGTATACGAGCATGGAAACACGCTCTGCGTCTCCTCGGAGGTCGGATGCCGCATGGGATGCAGATTCTGCGCGTCGACTAAGGCGGGACTTTTGCGAAATCTCACGGCGTCTGAAATTCTCGGTGAGGTGCTTGCAGCCGAAGCCGACACGAAAACGAGGATTTCAAATATCGTGATGATGGGAATCGGCGAGCCGCTCGACAATTTTGAAAACACCGTGCGGTTTTTAAGGCTCGTCTCGCACCCCGACGGGAAAAATATAAGCCTGCGCCACGTCTCCGTCTCAACGTGCGGAATCGTGCCGAAAATATACGAGCTGGCAGAGCTCGGCTTGCCGATTACGCTTTCAATTTCGCTTCACGCATCGAACAATAAGGCGCGGGGCGAGATAATGCCGATAAACAGCGCATATCCGATTGAAGCGCTGATGGGTGCCTGCCGCGATTATTTTGAGGTGACAGGACGGAGAATTTCATTTGAATATACGCTCATTTCGGGCAAAAACGATTCATTTGAGGCAGCCGATGAGCTGGCGGAGCTGCTTTTGCGGAGCATGACCGCGAAAGACGGAACGCGCCAGCCCGTACACGTCAATTTAATTCCCCTCAACCGCGTCGACGGAAACGCGATGTCGCGTCCCGACAAGGAAAGAGTAAACGCATTTCAAAGGCGGCTTTGCTCGCGAGGGGTAAACGCGACGGTGAGACGCCGCCTCGGTCCCGATATTGACGCCGCCTGCGGGCAGCTTCGCATCAGGGATGCGGAAACATAATAGGACAACAAAGACAATTACATTTTGAAGGAGGCACGCTATGAAATTTGCCGCCAAAACAGATATGGGGCTTGTTCGCAGCTCAAATCAGGACGAATTTGCAACGATGGAATTTACACCCGACACCGCCTTTTTTCTCGTATGCGACGGGATGGGCGGCGCAAACGGAGGCGAGGAGGCATCGAGAATCGCCTGCGATTCCGCAAGCAGGAGCATAAAGGAGGACATTCCGCTCGTGCTTGACGATCCGACGCTTGACAGAATGAAATATATGCCGAAAATTCTCTCATATGCCGTTCAGAGCGCGAATCTTGCCGTATACGACAGAGCCTTTGAGGACAGGACACTCAAGGGAATGGGCACGACTCTCGTCGGAGCCGTCGTTCTCGGCGATACGATGTACGTCGTCAACGTCGGAGACAGCAGGCTTTATCTCATAACGGAGGCGGAGGTCATTCAGGTGACGCGCGACCATTCATACGTGCAGTATCTTGTTGATATGGGCGTTATCACTGAAAATCAAGCCGAAAATTCGCCGCGGAAAAATATAATCACAAGGGCGATAGGAACTGATGACACCGTTGACCCCGATACCTTCAACGTAACGCTGTCTGACGGACAGTATGTGCTTTTATGCTCCGACGGGCTTTCAAAGGAGCTTGACAAATCGGAAATTTTCAGAATCGTGCACGGCGAGGGGACTATTGAGGAAAAAACTGACGCGCTTATTGAGCGTGCAAAGGAGCTTGGCGGTCACGACAATATCACCGTCGTGCTTGTGCAGCCGATAGCTCCGGTCAAGGATGAGGAATAACGAGGAATAACATGGAATCTTACGATAAGTACGTCGGTCAGGTATTCGGCGAGCGCTACAAAATCGAAAAGATGATCGGCATCGGTGGGATGGCGGTTGTTTTCCGCGCGTATGATATGCTCGCGAATCGATTTGTCGCCGTTAAAATGCTGAAGGGCGACGCTGCCGAGGACGAGGCGTCCGTCAGGCGATTCGTAAACGAATCAAAGGCTGTCGCGATGCTCTCGCACCCCAATATTGTAAAGATATTCGACGTCTCAGTTAAGGGACCCTACAAATATATCGTAATGGAGTATATCGAAGGCTCGACGCTCAAAAGCTATATGGCTAAAAGGGGCACGCTTTCGACTGATGAAATAATAAAATTTTGCAGTCAGATACTGCGCGCGCTCGGTCACGCGCACTCAAAGGGAATCGTTCACCGCGATATAAAGCCACAGAATATCATGCTGCTTGAAAACGGGCAGATTAAGGTGACGGATTTCGGAATCGCGAAGCTGCCGAACACGGAAACCGTGACAATGACCGACAAGGCGATAGGAACGGTTTATTATATCAGCCCCGAGCAGGCGAGCGGAAGGGCTATCGACAGCAGAAGCGATTTATATTCGACGGGTGTTATGATGTACGAGATGGCGACCGGCAAGCTGCCGTTTGTCGCCGACACGCCCGTCTCCGTCGCGCTTATGCAGGTGAGCGAGACGCCCGTGCCGCCGCGAAGCGTCAACCCGTCAATTCCCGTGGGGCTTGAACAGATAATTCTCACGGCGATGGAAAAGGATCCGAACAAGCGCTTTCAGTCGGCAGGGCAGATTCTGAAGCGCCTTGATGCGCTGAAGCGCGATCCGAATGTGAAATTCAAGCCGCTTGCCGCGCCGCTCGGCACAAGGATGAAGCGTCAGGTTGCCGATAAAAAGCAAAAAAACAGGAGATACCTTTCAAGCTCGATGCTTCCGACGGTTCTCGGCACGGGATTCGCGTTTTTAATCGTATGTATTGTCGCCGCGTATTACCTTCTGGCAATGGTGTTTTTCAATACGGATACGGACACGTCGTATATTTTAACGGTCGGGAATTTCATCGGGCAGACGTATAATTCGGAATTTCTCGAGGATCTCGAAGAAAACGACTACAGCGTCACCGTCGAATACATCTTTGACGAGAGCTATGCGTCGGGGACTATTATCGATCAGTCGCCGACGGCGGGCGACAAGCGCAAGGTCATATCCGGCAAGCAGCTCTGCGAGCTTACGCTCACGGTGAGCCGTGGAACGGAAACCTTCACGATGCCCGATTTCACGCTTCAGGATTACCGTATAGTCGAGGATACGCTCAACAAGGAATACGGCGTTTACACAGAGATTGTCGAGGAATACAACATGGCGTTTACGGCAGGATATGTATTCAGAACGTCGCCGTCCGCCGGCGATACGGTGACGGTCGGCGACACGGTAATACTTTACGTAAGCCTCGGAATGGAGCTTTCAAACGTAAGCGTACCTGATTTTGTCGGTATGACGGAGCTTAAGGCGCGCATTCAGATGGAAAAATACAATCTCGTCGTCGGCGAGGTCACATACGAATACTCCGACAAATACGCGGAGGGCGTCGTCATAAACCAGAGCCGCGTCGCGTACACGTCAGTCATTGAGGGAACGACGATTGATTTTGTTGTAAGTCTCGGACCGGAGCCGGAGGGCGACACGTGAGCGAACTCTGCGGCGGCGAGCTGCGCTTCGGAATCATCACGCGCGGGGTCGGCGGAAAATATTCCGTGCTGTCGGAGGGCGAGGCGCTCACCTCACACGCGAAGGGCGCATTCCGTCACGACGACATAACGCCTGCCGTGGGGGATTTCGTCACGCTTGCGCCGAGGGACGACGGAATTTATTTAATAAGCGAAATCGGCGAGCGCAAAAACCACTTGATGCGCCCGCCTGTTTCAAATCTCGATATGCTCTTTGTGATTGTGCCCATCTGCCGCCCGAAGCCCGACACGCTTACGGTTGACAAGTTGCTTTCGATTGCGGAGCATGAGGACATACCCGCGTCCGTCGTCATAACGAAATGCGAGCTTGACTGCGGCGAGGCGGAGAAAATCGCCGATATTTACACGCGCGCGGGCTACCGCGTATTCAGATTGAGCGCGGAACGAGGCGAGGGCGTCTGCGAGCTGCGCGATTTCATTTCATCGCTTTCGGAAAGCACGAACGGCGCGCCCGAAAAATACGGCAAATACTCGATTTCATCATTTGCGGGCGCATCCGGCGCGGGCAAATCGACGCTTCTGAACGCGCTTTACCCATCCTTATCGCTCACAGTCGGCGCCCTTTCGCGTAAAACGGCGCGCGGGCGGCAGACGACGCGCAAAGCGGAGCTTTACGACGTCGGCGGCGGCGTTTTAATCGCGGATACGGCGGGATTTTCGCTCATCGATTTTGAAAAATTCGATTTTTTCTCGCTTGAGGCACTTCCCTTCACCTTCCGCGAATTTGAGCCGTATCATGGAAGGTGCAGATTCACAAAATGCACGCACACCTCCGAGATTGGATGCGCCGTTATCGAGGCGGTTGAGGCGGGAATTATCGCGCGCGAGCGTCACGAGAGCTATCGCGAGCTTTACGCGCTGCTGCGGTCAAAGAATCCGTGGGACAAAAAGCCGAAATGAAGCATATAATATATCGTACAGCTCATTCGGAGGTCAAATCATGAAGGTCATAGCATGGCGCCCGCCGCGCATTCTGATACCAATACTTATGAAAATATTTCACTTTTCAAAGTGAAAAGCGCCCTCGGCTTACAAAGCCGAGGGCATTTTCGTCAGAGCGCTTACTTTTCGTCGCCGACCTCACCTAACTGACGTTCAAGGTCGTTTATTTTATTCTGCATTTCCGAGACGTCAGCCATAAGCGCGCTGATTTCGCTTGTCGCATCCGCACCCTTCATCACCGCGTCGTAGTAAAGCCTGCCGATTTTCTCATACAGCTCGGACATCCGCGTCTTTTCGTTGTGAATCTGATATTTCAGACTTGCCGACAGCGTAATTTCGCCCGCCTTTTTCGACGTAAAATCAACAGCATCCAAAAGCTCACGCTTCATTTCTCCCAATATTTCCATCGCTGAATCCTCCTTTTGATTTTTGCGCACCCGCGCATATATAGTATAGCGCAAAAGAGATGATTTGTCAAAGGTGATTTTGCCTACTTCTATGTTTTAGCAAAAATTTCATGTTGACAAATACGTATAAAAGGCGTATAATATAAAAAACAAAGGAGCAGGCGAGATGAAACGAACTGATTTAATAAAGCTGCTTGAACGCAACGGCTGGTATCTGAAAAGAAACGGTGCGGAACATGATATTTACACAAACGGTTCAAACATAGAAACAATCCCGCGCCACAGAGAAATCAAGGAAAATCTCGCAAAAGCAATCATCAAAAGGCGAGGGTTGAAGTGACATTTCAGGAGGTGCGCACATGAAAAATTCATATCCGATTGTTCTTTCCGCGGTTGAGGACGGGTACACTGTTTACATTCCCGATTTCGATATTGGTACAGAGGGCGGCAGCCTCACCGAGGCAATTGAAATGTCGCGGGACGCGATAGGTCTTGCGGGAATTGATATGGAGGACGATAATATTCCGCTCCCTGCACCGACATCAGTTTGTGACGTCGAGGCGGGCGTCGGCGATACTGTTTCGCTCGTTGACGTTGATTTTGCGGAATACCGCCGCAAATACGAAACACGTTCCGTAAAGAAAAACTGCACAATTCCGAGCTGGCTCTGCTATGAGGCGGAATGTGCAAACATAAATTTTTCGGAGGTGCTTCAAAACGCGCTCAAGCGTGAGCTTCACATAACGGAGCAATAAACAAAATGTCCGCTCTCGGTGGGAGCGGATTTTTTTCGCATAAAATTCACTCCTGCGGGGGAAAATATCGCATGGAGGAGATTCAAAGTGAACATCAAAAGCAAGGATTACAAGCGATACGCAGACGCGGCGGCAAAAAAATCGCCGTGCGCGAAAAACTGCGCCGCCGCGTTTCTCGTCGGCGGGCTAATTTGCACAATTGCAGGCGCGCTCACCGACATTTACTCATACCTCGGCGCGAATACCGAAAATGCGGGTATTTACTCGACGGTGACGCTCATCTTTTTAGCGGCGCTTCTTACCGGCGTCGGCGTATTTGACGACATCGCCAAATTCGCGGGCGCGGGTACGCTCGTGCCGATTACGGGATTTGCGAACGCAGTCGTCTCGCCCGCGATTGATACGAAATCGGAGGGCTGGATTTTCGGCGTCGGCGCGAACATTTTCAAGATTGCGGGTCCCGTCATTCTTTACGGCACATTTTCAGGCGCAATTTACGGCGTGATATATTATTTTTGCACTGTAATTTGACGCGCTCCCAATATAATAAATGCACGGGTATGTAGGGGGACATACTCGTGCATTATTGATACAGTTCAGACGAATTTGTCTAAACTATAGGGGGTATACACCTTACATTCGCAGCATTGCTGCCAATGCCTGTCGAGAAATTCTGAAAACGAAGTTTTCGGAATTTCTCGCTACTTTGGAGACGAAGTCTCCAATAGTTTAGTGCCTTTAGACTTGAATGCGAAGCATTCAACGTCTCAGGCTTGATGGCGGAAAGCCATCAATGCCTTTTCTTAGAAACTACGATAGCAGCGCCCGATGCGAGTGCAACTACGCCAAGTCCTACGAACGCAAAGCCCGTCTGCGGGGATGTCGTTCCGGTGTTGGAACCCGTGTTCGAGCCGGTGTTCGTGCCGGAGCTGGATGTCGTGTAGATATTCATCTCAGCCACGTTGCCGTATGCGCAGTTATAAACTCTTACATACGTGTAAGCAGTCGTATCGGTGATGTCGCAGATAATCCACTCATTCTGAACAGCCGTCTCGATTGTGTAAAGGTCTGTCCAGTTCTCGCCGTCGTTCGAGCCCTGAATTACAGCGCCTGCAATGCGTTCATAGTTAGCGCTGCGCGCATAAATAGCAACTGTGGAGATTACAGTGCTGTCTATCTTCGCGCCTACCCATGCTCCTTCAACAGCGCCATCATAGAATGTTGACGTGTCGCCGTCGAATACGAGTTCAGGAGTGTTGCTCGAGTTCTCATATGTTCTGCCGTCATCGTCGATAACCTCGTTGACAGTTACCTTGGTGCCTTCGATTGCCTCGAGAGCCGCATCGGCTGCTGCTGCAAGCTCTGACGCATGAGTTACCGGGTCAGAATAGATAGCAGTGTTGTAAACAACAAGGTTCTTGAGTGAGCCATGATAAAACTCGCCCCATGCAGCATATCCTACATAGAATGTGCTGGTGGAACCAATGCAGTTAGCTATAGAAAGATCAAATCCGTCTGTCTGCTCAACGCTTGCAACGCATGTACCGTCAACATAGATAGCGGTGCATCCCGTCTGCATAGTAAATCACATCATAGTGATGCCATGCTGTTGTGTCAAAGTCATCTGCTGAATAGCTGGCAGAAGAAGGACGACCATCAGTGTTGTTGTAACGCTCAGCGGTTACACCAGCGTTGAGAAGTCCGCCAAGATAATGCTCTGAAGGCCATGAATGAGACTCCTCCGAGGTTATATCAAAAGCCCAAGATGCAGCAGATGTATCAGCAATCTGTGCGTCAAACGAAATGGTAGCTTCGGTAACACCGTCAAGAAGAGCCGAGCCGTCGTCTTTAGCCACTGTGAAGTAGGATGCGCCGTCATTCATCGTGACAGCTCCGTCAGCATATGTCAATGCCGTCGCCCACAGGAGTAGCCGTTGCGCCGCCGCCCGAAAGCTCGTCAGCGCTGCCGAATGTGATGTTCGCTATGATGTTTGCGGAATAATCCTCATCAGCGGACGTGGTGATAGCGAAGCAGCACACTACAAGCGCTACAGCCATCACGAGAGAGATGATTTTCTTCATTTTAATGAAGTCCTCCATAAAAATTTTTTTGATTTTCGCCCTTTTGAGGGCAAAAACCGGGTATCAATTATATTGTACACCTTTGATTTCGATTTGTCAACAGCTTTTGAGAAAAAAATTTGCTTTCGAGCGATTTCTTATTGTAAAATTTGCGCATATCGAAAATTGTAAAATTCTTTATATATAAAAATGCACGAACACGTAGGGGGACGCGCCCGTGCATTATTGATACAGTTCAGACGAATTTGTCTAAACTATATAGGGGGTATAACTACCTCATGTTTTCGAGAATCAGCAAAAGCAAAGCTTTTGCGATTCTCTCTACTTTGAATGAAAACTTTGAGTGCAAAGCAGTCAATAGTTTTCATTCAATAGTTTTTAGTGCCTCTTTTTAGAAACTACGATAGCAGCGCCCGATGCGAGTGCAACTACGCCAAGTCCTACGAACGCAAAGCCTGTCTGCGGAGATACCGTTCCGGTGTTGGAACCCGTGTTCGATCCGGTGCTTGAACCCGTTGAATAGCTCGAATAAAGAACTACTTCTGCTACGTTGCAGTACATATCATCACCGCTGTAGAATCTGTAATAGGTGTAAGCCGTTGTATCACTGATTTCAACCGTAACAGAAGCCTCTTCCGTCAGCGTGTAAAGGTCTACCCATGTTGTCCCGTCGGGCGATCCCGGAATAATGCTGCCGGGCATACGTTATTCCTAACCGCTTCTCGCAGTTA
>JAJQCT010000014.1 GCA_021202555.1 Clostridiales bacterium | reverse complement strand
TCTTTGCCCATTCTGTTTTCGCTTGCCTTGTGCTTCATCTCCGCTTTCTCGGCGACGGGCATTATTCTACCACTTTTCCTTCCCTCTTGTCAAGCCCTTTTTTGAAAAAAATTCATCTTTGGCAAATTCAACAACAGCACTCCCCTCTTTTCGACTTTCCGTTGTCGAATTTGACCGATTTTTCGTTATACAATATCGTATTCGTTCGGCACCGCCGCGATCGCGCCCGTATCAGTCGGCAAAATCACCTCCGCGCCCTCGGTGCGCACGCTTTTGTCCGTTCGGTAAATCAGCTCAATTCCGCATGAAAAAGTGATGTTTCTTACGTCCTCTGAGCGGTTGACAATTGTGTAATATGTCACGTGACGTCCGCGGCGACCAAATGCAAGAAGTCCGTTTCCTTTTGATTCGCAGAATACAAGATCTCCGTCGCGGTACGCCGAATTTTCACGTCTGACCTTGCCGATTTCCCTGAAGCATTCGAGAAGCTCCTCATTTTCACGCCCCCACGGAAACGGCATTCTGTTGAACGGATCCTTATATCCCTCCATACCAACCTCGTCGCCGTAGTAAACGGACGGAATCCCCGGTATCGTTGCGTTTATCAGATAAGCGAGCTTAACAAGTGTGACGCCGCGCTCATACTGCGTCTCAGTCATTCTCTTCACCGAAAGCTCCGCGTTGGAATATCCGTCAGGAGAGTCTGCCGCCAGCTCCGTGATAATTCTTGCCGTATCGTGCGTTCCGAGAAGATTCATCAGCGCGTGAATTACCTCCCTCGGATAATGCTCCCATATCATTTTGAGCGAGTTTTCGATAACTGCAGAATTGCCATGCTTCAGATATTCGATAAGCGCCGTCCTGACGGGGTAGTTCATCACCGAATCAAGCTGACCGCCGAGAAAATATCGGCGACGGTAGCCGTAGGCTATTTTGCAGGATGCATCCTCCCAGACCTCTCCGATGACAATGGGATTATCGTCTCCCAGCTCTTTTGCGGTCTTGTGTACGCGCTCAACAAGACTGTCCACAAATTCGTCAGACAGCTCGTCAACGACGTCAAGACGCCATCCCGCGATGCCGTCCGCGGTATATCTGTCAACAATACCGTCCTCGCCCGAAATATAATCGATATATGTCAAGTCAGCGCTGTTCACGCGCGGCAGAATATCGATTCCCCACCAGCATTCATATTTTTTTGGATACTCGAAGAAATTGAACCATTTGTAATACGGTGACTTTACGTCGCGAAATGCGCCGCTCTTTCCGTATCTACCGTAACGGTTGAAATAAACGCTGTCCGAGCCTGTATGATTGAAAACACCGTCAAAAATGACCTTTATTCCGTATTCGTCGGCAGCGGCAATCAGCGCGTCAAGCGCCTCCTGACCGCCTACCATCTGGTCGATTGTCTCATAATCGCCGGTATCGTAGCGGTGATTGGAATGCGCCTCGAAAACGGGCGAGAGGTAAATCACCGTCGTGCCGAGGGAGGCTATATAATCGAGCTTTTCGATTATTCCCCAAAGATCTCCGCCAAAGAACATATCGTTTGCCACATACGCCCCGGGGTACTCCGCGAACTGCGGAATACCGTTGTCCCAGTCATCGTTCATGATGGCGTAGTCCTTCGGCTTGCTCTTTCCCGAGCGATAAAATCTGTCGACGAAAATGTGATATATCACCCCGCCGTAAAATGAACGCGGCGCGGGATATTTTCTTTCGTAAATTGTCAGCGCGAACGCGCCGTCGGGTCTGTCGTCGCGGCAGAGCATCGGCTCGCGGTCGGTCTCCGACATAAGCACTCTCGTTCTTCCCTCGGACGAAAAAAATCCGAACTCAAAATAGAAAAGTCCCGTCTCAAGTCCGAAATCGTCGGCAACATCCTTCATTTTCAGGGTCACCTCAAATATATCCGATTCCCCGTCAAACACGTGCCATGTCATGGGAAAGCACTTCGATTCGCCGCCGCATTCCCGCCATATATACATTGAAACCTCAAACGGAGACAGCTCGCGCGGCAGCGAAAGCTCCAAGGTGACCGTTTCGCTTCTGCGAAACGCGCCGTACTCCACTTTTTTTACCTTGTCCGCGTGTCCGTGAAGAAATCTCAGAAGACGCGGTGCATTGCTTCTTGCCATACATTTAATAGGGGGCGCGGTCGGAAGACGCGCCCCGTTCCTTCATTAAGATATTCCCGCGCGGTAGTGACAAGCGCCGCGCACACTCACAGTCAATAAACGCTCTTTGCGTTCCAGATTTTCTCCGCGTATTCCTTTATGCTGCGGTCGGATGAGAAATACCCCGAGCCGGTAATGTTGAGCGCAGATTTCTTCTGCCAGACATCAGTGTCCGCGTAATCCGAAAGCGCCCTCATATACGTAGAAACATATGCGTCAAAATCAGCCAAGCACATATACGGGTCGGACATTCCGTGACCGTAGAGGAAATACCCTACCATGTTCGAGAATTTCTTTCCGTTGAAGCCGTAATCGAGTCTGTCAACAGCATCGCGCAGATTCTTGCTTTGCTGATAATACTTGATTGACTGGTATCCGTTGCGCCAAAGCTCGTTGACGTCCTCGGTGTGAAGCCCAAAAATATAGATATTATCGTCTCCGACAGCCTCAGCCATCTCCACGTTCGCGCCGTCAAGCGTTCCGACGGTGAGCGCGCCGTTAATCATAAACTTCATGCAGCCAGTTCCCGACGCCTCCTTGCCCGCAAGCGAAATCTGTTCGCTTATATCTGTTGCGGGAATAAGGACCTCCGCCGATGTAACCTTGTAATCCTCAAGGTAAATCACTCTTATCCTGTCGCGCAAGAACGGATCCTTTTCAATATCCGCGGAAATATTCCAGATGAGATTGATGATGTCCTTCGCAAAATAATAGCCGGGCGCAGCCTTTCCTCCGAAAATGAACGTAATCGGCGGCAGGTCGCAGTGCGGATTATTCTTCCACTCATTGTAGAACGAGACAATCTTAAGCACATTGAGAAGCTGACGCTTATATTCGTGCATACGCTTGACCTGAACGTCGAATATGCTCTCCGTGTCGAGCGAAATTCCCGTGACGCTCTTATATTTTTCGGCGAATTTCACCTTGTTTTCATGCTTGATTCCGCGAAGCCTCTCACGAACATCCGCGTTGTCCGCAAACGGCGCGAAATCCGCGAGCTTTTCGGAATGCAGCCTGTAATCGCTCCCTATGGTTTCGTCAAGAAGCGAGGAAAGCGCGGGATTCGACGTGCAGAGCCAGCGCCTGTACGCGATTCCGTTCGTAACATTCGTGAATTTCTCCGGTGTGTACTTATAATAATCGTGGAATACGGTTTCCTTCAGTATTTCAGAGTGAAGCGCGGAAACACCGTTCACCTTGTGCGACGCCACAACCGAAAGATTCGCCATTCTCACCTGACCGTAACTCACAATTGACATACGGGTGATTCTGCCCCAGTCTCTGGGATATGCGTTCCAAAGGTCCTCGCAGAAGCGGCGGTTGATTTCGGTGATTATCATGTGTATTCTCGGAAGCTTGAAGCGGAAAATATCCTCGCTCCACGTCTCGAGCGCCTCGGGCATAACCGTATGATTCGTGTAGGAGGTGACCTTCGTCACGACATCCCATGCGTCCTCCCACGAGTAACCGTAGTCATCGAGCAGAATCCTCATAAGCTCGGGAACGACAAGAGCCGGGTGAGTATCGTTGATGTGAATCGCAACCTTGTCCGCAAAATTGTCAAGTGTGCCGTAAGCCGAGAGATGGTCCATGAAAACGCTCTGAAGCGACGCCGAAACAAGCACGTACTGCTGCGTCAGACGAAGCTGCTTGCCCTCCGTATGCTCATCGGACGGATAAAGCACCTTTGTGATGACCTCTGCGCTCGTGTTCTGCTGCATCGCGCGAATGTAATCGCCCTGCGAGAAAAGATTCATGTTAAAATCGTTGTTGACGCCGCGCGCTCTCCAGAGACGAAGCGTATTCACCGCCTTTGTCCCGGCGCCCGAAATCATCATGTCGTATGGAATCGCCTGAATTTCCGTGCAGTTTTCAAGCACGGCGTGGCATTTTCCGTCCTCGCCCCACGTTTCGTTTACATGACCGTCAAATCTGACGGTAATCGCCTTGTCGGAGCGCTGAACAAGCCAGCATTCCCCGCCCGGAAGCCATGTGTCGGGAAGCTCGACCTGCTCGCCGTCAACGATTTTCTGCTTGAAAAGACCGTATTCGTAAAGCAGTGAATATCCCTTCGCGAAATATCCGAGCGTCGTTAAGGAATCCATGAAGCACGCCGCAAGACGTCCGAGACCGCCGTTTCCGAGCGAAGGATCCGGTTCCTCCTCGTAAATCTCGTCAAGCGAAACTCCCATGTCCGAAAGAACGGACGAATATTCCTCCGTCAGTCCGAGATTATAAAGATTGGTCTTGAGCGAGCGCCCGAGAAGAAACTCTATGCAAAGATAGACAATCCTCTTTTGGTCGGACTTTTTCTCATCAATTTTGAAATCTGAGCGCATCGACGTCAGCCTGTCCTTAACAGTCAGAACCGTCGCCTGATAAATCTGCGTTTTAGTCGCATCCTTCGACGTCATGTTGAAATAGCGCGAAAGCTTTCCCTCTATGGCAGCCTCAATTTCACGCTTGGTCATTTTTTTCTCAGCCATATAATACCCCCTTTAGTGTTGTATTAAACGATAAGCCCCTCATAAAGGCTCATGTATTTTTCGGCGGACGCTCCCCACGAAAAGTCCGTCTTCATAGCTCTGCGCATAAGCGATGTCCAGCGCTTCTTGTCGCGGTAAACCTCCGTCGCGTAGCGCATTGTGTAAAGCATATCGTGAGCGTTATAATTTGCAAACGTGAAGCCGTTGCCCTCGTTCGTGAACTCATTGTACGGAGTTATCGAATCCGAAAGACCGCCGGTCTCGCGCACAATTGCGACGGCGCCGTAGCGCGACGCTATCATCTGCGAAAGCCCGCACGGCTCGCTCTGCGACGGCATGAGGAACATATCCGCTCCCGCGTAAATCTTCTTTGAAAGCGTTTTGTTGAACTGCAGGCTTACGGCAACCTTCGTCGGGTACCTGTGGGCAAGATTCGTGAAAAATTCCTCATACGCATAATCTCCCGTGCCGAGTACGACGAACTGAACATTGTCGCCGAGATATTCCTCTATCACGCGCTCAACAAGATCGACGCCCTTATGCTTCACAAGCCTTGAAATCATAGCCACAATAGGCGCGTCGGGATTTTCATCAAGTCCCATCATCCGCTGAAGCTCCGCCTTGCACTCGTGCTTGCCGGAATAAGCCCTCGCCGAATAATTTGCGATGAGCGCGTCGTCCGTTTCGGGATTGTAATAATCGTAGTCAATACCGTTTATGATTCCCGAAAGCTTGTCGCCGTAAAGCCGCAGAACATGATAAAGCCCGTGCGAATAAAATTCCGTCTTTATCTCCTCAGCGTAATGCGGCGAAACCGTCGTCACGGCATCAGCGCAAACGATAGCGCTCTTTGTGAGATTGATGTCGCCGTCATATTCGACAACGCCCCTGACGTTCGTGCCAAGACCGAACACATCGCCTAAAATCTCCGTGCCGTAAACGCCCTGATACTCGATATTGTGAATAGTGTAAACCGTTTTTACAGCGCGGTAGCGCCCGTCGCCGCCGTAGAGCGTGCGCAGATAAAGCACTGCCGACGCCGTCTGCCAATCGTTGCAGTGAAGCACGTCGGGGAAAAAGTCCACGCGGTGCATAAGGTCGAGAATCGCGCGTCCGAAAAACGCAAATCTCTCGCCGTCGTCAAAGCTTCCGTAAAGCGACGTGCGCTTGAAATAATATTCGTTGTCGATAAAGTAAAACTTCACGCCCTTGTACTCGCACGATAAAATCCCGCAGTACTGCGTTCTCCACGCAAGGCGCACCGTAGTTTCGCATTCCCTTTTCATCATTGAACGGTATTCGTCCGAAATTGAGCCGTAAAGAGGCATAACTACACGAACATCCGCGTCGGGATATTTCTCCTTGATCGCGGGCGGCAGCGAGCCGAGCACGTCTCCGAGTCCACCGCTTGCCGCAAATGAAAGCGCTTCCGATCCCGCATAAAGAATCTTCATTTCCGTCTCTCCTCAAAAAATATTTTTAATGATACCCTTGACTTATCCGACGGCGTACCGACGCCGCCCACTGTATTTTACCACAAAGCGCGCCTCATTGCAAGCTTTTTTGAAATTCAGCATCTCGGCAAGCCGCAGCACGCCCCATTTTTCCAAAATCAGGCGTTTCTCCGTGAGCATTTCATTCCGAGCGCTTTCACGTGAATATTTCATTCCGAGCGCTTTCACGTGAATATTCAATTCAAAGCATAGCTTTGAATTGAATATTCAACAGACTTTACCGATGAATCTATGATTCATCGGTAAATGTCTTACCAACTTGACTGTTGCGCACAGCGCAACAGCCTTTTATCTCACGGCGAGCACTTCGCCGTGAATCTATGATTCATCGGTATATGTCTTATATATTCCACGTCTTACGCTGACTTGTAAATATTGAAATCAAATCTATGATTTGATTTCAATATTTACCAACTTGACTGTTGCGCACAGCGCAACAGTCAATGTTATATCATTTTCCCCTTCGAGACATAAATCGGCATCGATTTTGCGCCCGAAAGCGTCACGCTGTCGCGGATAACGACGTCCTTGTCCGTCAGCACGTAATTGAGAGACACGTTCTCGCCAGTGAAGGTGTCCTGAAAGAGAATCGAGTTTTTGACCGTGCTCTTTTTTCCAACCTTAACGCCGCGGAAAAGAATCGAATTTTCGACATTGCCCTCGATTATGCATCCATCCGCGATGAACGAATTTTTCACCGTAGAGCCTTTTATGTACTTTGTCGGCGGTGAATTGCGCACCTTTGTGTAAATCGGACGCGACTTCTCGCGGAAAAGCTCCTCTCTGACCTCGGGATGAGATATAAGCTCCATTGAGTGATCAAAATAATCCATCAGCGACGATATAACGGCAAAATATCCGTCGTATCTGTAAACGCGGAAGTTGGAGTGACCGATATTCTTCGATATAATGTCGCGGTTCATGCTCACGAAGCCGTGCGCCGTCGCGTCGTAAACCATCGTCTGAAGGTACGTGCGGCTCATTACGAGAATATTAAGCGATATATCCGCCTCTCCCGAAAAATTCGTCGGATATGAGAGAACATCCGTAATCTCTCCCGACTCATTCGAGCTGATAAGCGTGTTGATTCTCGCCTGCTCCGTCGAAAGCGATGCGTGCTTTACCGCCATCGTGATGTCCGCGCCGTTTTTGATGTGGTCGTTTATTATATCGTTTAAGTCAATATTGCATATAACGTCGCAGTCGGAAAGCACAACGTAATCATCCGTCATGTGCGTTATCGCGTCGCTGATTCCCTTGAGCGCTTCAAGCCTCGTGTCATAGGTTGCGGGCATATTCGTCGCGAAAGCGGCAACATACGGCGGAAAGAGCTTGATTCCGCCCCTCGCCCTCGCAAGATCCCAGTCCTTGCCCGTGCCGATATGGTCCATCAATGAATGATAATTGTAATGCGTTATGACGTTTACGTTTGTGATTCCCGAATTTACCATGTTTGAAAGGGTAAAATCGATAAGCCTGTACCTGCACCCGAACGGAACGGACGCAAGCGTGCGCATCCGCGTAAGCTCCGATATGTTGGAATCATGAATGTTTGAAAAGATAATTCCCGCAGTTGACATTTCAATTCGCCCCCTTTGATTGTTCGTTTGCTTCGGGAGAGTACATCGTTCCCGCGGGAACGACCGTGTCGTCCGCAAGCGTCACGCCCGAGCCTATAAGCGTCAGTCCCTCGGCAACCTCCTTCAGTCGCCCGACAGTGCAGTTTTTGCCTATTACGGTATCCCCGTCGATTATCGAATAGTTCACGTTCGAGCCGCTCCCTATCCGTGTGCCGCTCATTATGACGGAATCCTTGACGTAGGCGCCGCTCTCGACGATAACGCCGTTTGAAAGCACCGAATTTTCAACGACACCGTTGATTTCACATCCCTCGGTGACAAGAGAGTTGTTGATTTCAGCGTTTTCGCCCACAAAGTGCGGCGGCTCCGCATTATTTCTCGAATAAATCCGCCAGTCCTTGTCGTTAAGCTCAAAGTTCGGCTCCTCACCGAGAAGATCCATATTCGCCTCCCAGAGCGAGCCGAGAGTTCCGACATCCTTCCAGTATCCCTTAAACGGGAAGGTGTACATTCTCTTTCCGTCGGCGAGCATATTCGGAATTATGTTCTTACCGAAATCGTTCTGCGACGCGGGATCCACCTCATCGCGGCGAAGATACTCGATAAGCACATCGGCGGAGAATATGTAAATTCCCATCGACGCTTTTGTGCTTTTCGGATGCTTCGGCTTCTCCTCGAACTCGTAAATCCTGCCCGTCTCGTCCGTATTCATGATTCCGAATCTCGACGTCTCGGAAATCGGAACCTCAAGCACGGCTATTGTCGCGTCGGCGTCGTTTTTCTTGTGTTCCTCGAGCATCTCATCATAATTCATCTTGTAAATGTGGTCGCCAGACAAAATTATGACGTAATCGGGAGAATAGCGCTCGATAAACGCGATATTCTGATAAATCGCGTTCGCCGTGCCCTTGTACCAGTTGGAAGCGTTCTTCGCCTGATAAGGCGGCAGCACCGTCACGCCCCCGCTGTTGCGGTCAAGGTCCCACGGCTGCCCGTTTCCGATGTACTCGTTGAGAGCGAGCGGCTGATACTGCGTCAGTACGCCGACGGTCTCGATACCCGAATTGACGCAGTTTGACATTGGAAAATCGATAATACGATATTTTCCTCCGAACGCCACCGCGGGCTTTGCTGTCGTTTCGGTCAGGTTATACAGTCTGCTTCCCTGTCCTCCCGCGAGCAGCATCGCCACGCATTCTTTCTTTTGAAACATGTTTATCACCTCTTCAATGAAGAATATTGAAATTGAAATCAGACCTTTTTCTCAAACACGAAGCCCGAAAGCGGCGGGAAATCAAGCGTTATGTAATTTTCCCCCGTTTTTTTGTCGTGCTTTGCGGTAAGCACCCGCGTCGGCACATTTCCGCCGAACTTTTTCCATTCGCTGTTTATCAGGACGCTGTACTTGCCTGCCTCGGGCACGCGAAGACGATATTTTTCCCAGTTAGCGCCCGAGAAATTTACGGCGACATAAAGCGAGCTGCCTTTAATGTCCCGCCTGATGTACGCAAGCGAATTGTGACTTGAATCCTCGGCGTAAATCCACTCAAATCCCGACCAGCCGTCGTCTATCTGCCAAAGCTCGGAACGCGAAAGATAAAGATGATTGAGCGCCTTTGAGAATTCACGCAGTTTTTTGTGATTTTCATAATCGAGCATAAACCATTCAAGCTGATTCTGATAATCCCATTCGCGGAACTGCCCGTACTCCTGCCCCATGAACATGAGCTTTTTTCCGGGGAAGGTCATCATGTAAACGAGAAACGCCTTCATCCCGCAGAATTTGTCCTCAACGCTGCCGAACATCTTGTCAATAAGCGAATGCTTTCCGTGTACGACCTCGTCGTGAGATACGGGAAGTATGAAATTTTCCGAATACGCATACATCATCGGGAAGGTAAGCTTGCCGTGACAATTTCCGCGGAACGCAGTGTCGCAGGCAACATATGAAAACATATCGTTCGCCCATCCCATGTTCCATTTGAAATTGAATCCAAGCCCGCCCGATTTCGGAGGATGCGTCACACCGCTCCACGCGGTCGATTCCTCCGCTATCATCATCACGTCGTAGAACTCCGCGTGAACCGTATCATTCAGCTTGCGCAGAAAGGAGATAGCTTCAAGGGATTTGTTTTCGCCGTACATATTCGGCGTCCATTCGCCGTCGCGCCTGTCGTAATCAAGATACAGCATTGACGCCACGGCGTCAACACGCAGCCCGTCTATATGATATTTGCGGAGCCAGTAAAGCGCGTTTGAGATGAGAAAGCACTCGACCTCGTTGCGACCGAGATCGAAGCAGCGCGTTCCCCAGCCCTTATGCTCCATTTTGTTCTTGTCCTGATATTCATATGTCGGATGACCGTCAAATTCGTAAAGCCCGTGTTCGTCCTTCGGAAAATGCGCGGGAACCCAGTCCATTATAACGCCGATCCCCTCCGAGTGAAGCTTATCGACAAAATACATGAAATCCTCGGGTCTGCCGTAGCGGGAGGTCGGCGCGAAATATCCGCATATCTGATACCCCCACGAGCCGTCAAACGGATGCTCGGCGACGGGAAGAAGCTCAACGTGCGTATATCCCATCTCCTTCGCGTATGGCGCAAGCATATCCGCAATTTCGCGATAATTCAGGTATCCCGTACCCCCGACAAGGCTTTGTCCGTCTTTTGTGCGCCATGAAGCGAGATGCACCTCATATATATTCATCGGGTGCGGGTAGACGTGACCGTCGCCGTATGAAAGCGATTTGCGTCCGCTCATCCAATCCCCGTCGTGCCAGTCAAACGCGGGAAGCTCATATACCTTAGACGCCGTGTGTGAGAGCGTCTCGTCGTAAACCGCGTAAGGATCGCTCTTGTGAGTTTCCCTTCCGCCGCCAACAACAAGATATTTATAATTGCTCTCCGTTATGTCATATCCGACGTCAACATACGCCTCCCAGACGCCGCCCTCGCTTATGCGTCTCATCGGATGCGACCTCTCCCAGCCGTTGAAATCTCCTACGACGTATATTTCATCGGCACGGGGCGCCCATGTGCGAAAAACATAACCGAAGCTGTCGTTCGTTTTATGGCAGCCGAGATACTCGTAAACGCTGAAGTCTGTTCCCTGATGAAAATAATATATATGGGAATCGGAGAAATTTGAAGCCTGTTCCGCAGTTTTTTTGTTTTGCATGAAAACCGTTCCTTTCCGTACATTCGCAAAGAGCGTTTCCGCTTCCTGCCCTCCTATTATACCATAAAATGCAGGATACTGCAAATATTAAAATCGAATCTATGATTTGATTTTAATATTTGACAGGGGTTAAGAAATGGTGTTGTGCCCTTTTCCGCAAATATTCGATTCAAATCTGTGATTGGAATCGGATATTTGACAGACTTGAGAAATGGGCTGTGCTCATTTCTCAACGTCTTATTATACTATATTTTTGTGACAGATACAAGGGCAAAAACGCAATTTTTTTGTGAGTTTTGTCAAATCGATGTTATCGCCCTGCAAAATAACAAGCTCGCGCCGTCTTTAGTGCTTTGAATCACGATGCTTTCGGTTTAACATTTTGCGCTTGACATTTTGGCGGCGCCGGTGTAAATTATATGGACATTATTTTATCGGGCGGAGGAAACAATGAACGCAGTCGAAAAATACGCGGACGAAATGAAAAGCGATGCGGAGCGCCAAAAAGAGGATTGCTTTGCCGCGCTCGACCGTGAAAAATTTGCGGCATCCGAAAAGGAAGCGGAGCTTTTGAAAAAAGAAGAGGAATCACGGGCGGTTCGCGATGAAAAAAACGGCATTGAAAGCGAAATTGCCGCGCTTGAGGACAAAAATAAAAAATTTCAGTCAAACGCCTCTCGGCTTTATAAAGCCCTGACGACAGCGGCAGGAGGTGTTTTCGTCATCCTCACGCTCTCTACCGACATCATAACCTCCGATAATACATACAAGGCATGGGGTTCGGTAGGCTGGGCTGCCGCATTTGCCCTTCTTTACAAAATTCTCGAAGGCGTTACATGGTCGGTCGGCTCAAAGCGGCTGAAAAAGGCAAGCACGCCCAAGGAGAACAAAATCAAGTCCTTTGAAGAAAAGCTCAGGGAAATTTCCGAGGCGTCGCTGTCGCTAAAAGACGAGCTTGAGGTACACGAAAAAGAGATAAAAAGGCTCGGAGATAAAATTTCGGAGCTTGACGAAACGCTTTGCGGACTGCGAGAGTACGACAAATACCCGACGGAGCGCGCCCGCGCAAACAAATTCAAAGCGGAAACACTTGAAAAATACAGCGGAAGCCTCGAACGAATAATCAAATATGCCGATACGCCCGACGAATATTTCTGTCTCGTCGAGCTTCTCTGGGAAAATTACATCTTAAAATACAAAAATACCGTCGGCACGACAGATTACGACAAGCAGTACATGATGCTCAAAAGCATACTGACGATTCTCGACGGGATAAAAAAGGATTCCGTCGCCGCGAGATTTTACGCTGAGGAGCCGAATATCAGAGCGGAGCTTGACGCCGTTTCGTCGGAAATTTCGCCCGAGATGAAGAAAACACTTCGCGGAGACAAGCCCGTCCGCGACGAATTTCGCGATGAAATTTCCGCAATCAAAAAAAGCTTGATGTAGGTCGCTTATATGATTTCATAAAGCGCTTTGCGGAAAATAGCATATTCGTATATAAGCCGTTTATCGACGGCACATGAGCACGTGAGCACGTGAAAGTGAGAGGTATACAATGGCATTCAAGCTATGCCGCGGCACCGCGGTTATATGTGAAAATGATTCAATGCCCGTAAATAACGCCGTATCAATTCTTCGGCGCGACATTGAAAAACGATTTTACGCCACTGACAACGAAAAAAACGAAATACGTCTGACAAAAGCGTCAGGGCTTGAGTCTGAGGATTTTATCATTATCGTTTCGGAGGACAATATTACGGTAAGCGCCGGCGACGAGCTTGGTTTTGTTTACGGGCTGCTTTACATAAGCGAAAAATTTATCGGAATACAGCCGTTCTGGTTCTGGATGGACAGCCGGATTGAAAAAATCGATTTTTCCGAGATTGAATGCGGGCAATACCGCGCCGCTAAGCCTATAATAAAATATCGCGGCTGGTTTGTAAACGACGAGGTTCTTTTAATGAAATGGAGCATAGACGGCGACCGCATCGAGCCGTGGAAAATGGTGTTTGAGGCGCTTCTTCGCTGCGGCGGCAACACGGTTATTGCGGGAACTGACAAAAATCTCGCTCCATGCAGCCGCATTGCAAGCGAAATGGGGCTATGGATAACACATCACCACGCAGCCCCGCTCGGAGCCGAGATGTTCGTGCGCGCGTACCCCAATGAAAAACCCAATTATGCCGAAAATCCCGAGCTGTTCCATCGTCTATGGGAGGACGGCGTCAAAAGTCAGAGGGACATGAAGGTAATATGGACGCTCGGATTCAGAGGGCAGGGCGACTGCCCGTTCTGGAGCAGCGATTCAAGCGGGCTTTTCAACACTCCCGAAAAGCGCGGCAGGCTCATAAGCGACATTATCGGAAAGCAGAGTGAGCTTGTGCGCAAATACGTAAAAAATCCCATACTCGCCACCAATTTGTACGGCGAGGTGACGGAGCTTTACGAAAAGGGATATATTTCGCTTAACGACGACATAATAAAAATCAGCGCCGACAACGGCTACGGAAAAATGGTATCAAGGCGGCGTGGGATTGAGTCAGGTCGTGTATCATCCATGCCGACCCATCCGATAAATCACGGCGGAATTTATTATCACGTCTCGTTTTACGATTTGCAGGCGGCAAATCATATCACCATTTTCCCCGGTTCCGTTGATTTTGTAAACAGAGAGCTTGACGGCGTGCTTGAAATGAACATGACCGACTGCTGGATTATAAACTGCTCAAACGTCAGACCTCATGTGTATTTTCTCGACGCAATACGCGAGAAATGGTTCGGTCGTTCCATCAGCGACGAGGAGCACAGCCGGGAATTTGCGGACGCATATTTTGGCGGCAGCGAGGAGATTGCCCGCGCATACAGCGATTACCACGATGCCATGATTCGGTACGGTGATGAGGAGGACGAGCTTGCGGGAGAGCAGTTTTACACGGAAAACGTCCGCGTTCTCACACACGCGATAATAAACGGCAACGAGGGCGGTGTGTCCGAATTAAAGTGGCTTACGGGCGATTGCCGGACGGGCGAGCAGGTTGAGCGCTTCACCGGTTTATGCAGGGACAATCTTGATAATATTTCGCGCTTTTACAGCCGATGCCTGCGCGTAAGCGCCTCTCTTTGCGGAAACGCAAAGACTCTTTTCGACGCGACGCTTTTAATGCAGACAGCGATTCATTATTACTGTACGCGCGGCGTCGTCGCCTTCGGGGACGGATACCGCGAATATGAGCGGGGCGAGATGAAAAACGCATTTGTCAGATTCGGCGACAGCGCAGAAGAATTTCGTGCAGCCGAGAAAGCAATGCGCGGCTCCGAATACGGTGTATGGCGCAATTTCTACCAAAACGACTGCTTCGCTGACATCAAGCACACATCATACATGGCGGAAAAGCTCATGGGATACGTCCGCGAGCGCGGCGATAACTCACATCATGACAAATGGTACCGCGATGTTGTTTACTCTCCCGAGGACAGGTATGTATATACGCTTCTTGTAACCGACAATCACATGACAGACGACGAGCTTTACCGTGCCTTCAAGGCAAAGGACAGCGGCAGATAAAAAAGCGTAATCACGGACACCGCAAATATATCACGCTTCCGTACCTTTCTGGTACGTGTCCTTGGCATTTCAATTCCTCGTGTGAAAAAACAGGCGGTTTTTATCACCAGCGCAAAATTTGTTTGCATTTCGTCTTTTTTTATGATAAAATAACATTGAGCAACAAATCATAGATTTGTCGCTCAAGTTAGATGAATATATTTTTGCATCATAGATGCAAAAATATATTCGCAGTACAGCACTTGATTTTCAGAAAGGAATGCGGCTATGAGAAAATTTGATTTTACCGTTCATTCACCGACGGAGGACGTAACGCTCTCGGCGCTCGCGTTTCTTCCGAGCGAGGGAGAGCCGACGGCGCTCGTTGAAATCGCGCACGGTATGGCGGAGCATAAGGAAAGATACGAAGCCTTCGCGGATTATCTCTGCGACGAGGGCTTTGCCGTGATTATTCACGATATGCGCGGTCACGGCGGCAGCGTGAGGAGCGAGGAGGAGTTGGGATATTTCTCGGGCGGCGGTTATATGTCGCTCATACGTGACTTCGGCGCCGTGCGCGATGTGGGGACGAATGTCATCGCCTCGCATCTGAAGGGCGACCCACAAAAGCTGCCGTATATAGTTCTCGGTCACAGCATGGGCTCCCTCGTCGCGAATTTATATGCGCGCCGGAATGACAAAACGGTCGACGCTCTCATCGAGATAGGATTCCCAACGGCATATAAGGACGCGAAAATGGGTGCGGCGCTGTCTTCCCTTCTGATGAAGCTCGGGGAAAAGAAAAAATCGAATTTCATAAACGCCATGGCGTTTTCATCGTTTGACAAGAGGCTCGGCGGAAAGCCCGGCGACATGGTGTGGATTACAAGCGATGAGGTTATGCTCGAACGCTATAACAATGACCCGCTCTGCGGCTTCACATTCACCCGTGAGGGATTCAATACGCTCTTTACGCTGCTTTACGAGGTGCATACCGGCAAAGGAACGGCGGATCATCCCGATATGCCTATAAGATTTTTCTCGGGTCAGGACGACCCCTGCACCGACGGCAAGCTCGAGGAGGCTGTCGAAATGATGAAAAAGCGCGGCTACCGCGACGTTTCATACAAGTATTATCCCGATATGCGTCACGAAATTCTCAACGAGCGCGGGCGCGGCGAGGTTATGAGCAACATCGCCGAATTCATACACGAGCTCGTCGATTAAAGCGTTTCGCGCGGGCATGGCGGAACGGCAGACGCGCCGGATTTAGAATCCGGTGGTATATCCGTGCAGGTTCGAGTCCTGTTGCCCGCATGAATATAATTGTCCGATTTGATTTTCAAATTGAAAATCAAATCGGACAATTTTTATAAGAAGCTTCGGTGACCGAAATATACATCGACATTGCAACTAAGCACGGTGAAATATTATATTTTCAAACATTTGAAATATGTTTTTCAGTTGTTTGCTTCGTGCGTTCGGTTTTTCGTGCCGCGAGGCACTGCGAGCTGCGTGCTTCTCGCAACAAAACTTGACGACGATGAAAAATTATTTATATTCAAAGCATATTTGAATGTTGATTGAATTGAGAGAACGGTATAAAATATATTGGGGTTGAAAGCACGAATTTGCGGGCTTTGCCACTATATTTTTGAGGAGAAATACCGAAATGAAAAATTTTTTTGCAATTCTGATTGCGTTTTCCCTGCTGATTTCCTGTGTATCATGCGGCAGCAGCGATGACAATGAGGACGATACCGACAGCACAGCGTCGGAAACCGTCACAAGCAATACTTCCGAAACGGAAACGGAGGCAGACACGGAATCTGAAACCGACGATTCAACGGAGGACGGTACCGTTTCAACAGCGACTATTGTCTCTGACAAGGAGTATATCGAATCGACGCTCAATCTTGCGAACAACACAGAGTACACATGGAGCTACAGCTCAAGCGCCGACGCATGGGTAATGTCGATAGTATCGGCTGTGGCTTATCCCGAAATCGAGGATGAGGAGGGCGTTTCCGTGTGCGTTCCCGGAGCGTATGTCACGGGAATTGACACAGACGGCGACGGCGAAGCGGATGTTACGTCAGACAGCTATTCCGCAGCTGTAAACGGTACGCTTGTCATTGATTACGACGCCGAGGTTACAAGCACAAACGGTCAGGTGTACACCGCATCAACCGCTCCCGTCATTCTGAATACAGGCGCCGCGGAGGGTGACATTTCGATGTTCTCATCTCTTAACCTTCAGATTTCAATGCTCAATGCGGGAATTGACGCGAATATTGAATGGCAGTGGGACGGCGGTCACGTCCCTTCGGAAATTCTCAGCGAATCCTTCGCGCTTTACGTTGATCAGATGTACGGCGAATATGTAAACGGAAACACGATTGAAACTCCCGAGGCGGAGACGCAGACAGAAAACGGCAGCGCGTCCTCCGCAACCGGAACAGACCTTTCAAGCTGGGTTGATTATGACGACGTTTCAAATGTTTCGTTCACGCTTGCGGATGCAGTGTCGTACCGCACGTCGGGTGCAAGCAAGGCAATGCCCGGGTTTGACGTAATTGACTACGGTCAGGAGGATTACGTGTTCGGAAGCTCAACGCAGGATGCAAGGCACTGGAACGTATTTCTGCTTGAAATCTTTGAGGAATACGCGGATACGCTCTCCGAGCTGTTCAATGCGGGATAAGGTACGACAGCACACGGTTATTATATTATAAATTGAGCGCTGCACCGTGAATATTGCACTGTGCGCAATGCTACTATATTCTAAAAAAGTCTTTCGGAGGCATAGCTTGTCTCCGAAAGACTTTTTTTCATCAATGC
>JAJQCT010000034.1 GCA_021202555.1 Clostridiales bacterium | reverse complement strand
TTCCCAGCTTATTTTTTCTGCTTTTTTTGGTCTCACATCATTGACAAACGAACAATTTTGAACGGGGCAAAAAAAGATGCGGCGTTTCCGCATTTATCGTCAAGCCCGCGTCTCCGCACTCATAATTTCTCACCGAAAAACGCACGGTTTCCCATAAGGGTTCCCGTGCGTTTTTATCATGCGTCGGATAAAATTCCGTTTGCCGGTCAGAAGCTTACTGAATCTCAACCGTCCAGCCGAATTTGTCGGGAATTTTGCCCCACTGAATCCCCGTCAGCTCATCGTAAAGCCTTTGCGATATAGCCCCGATTTTGCCGTCGTTGATAATTATGCTCTTTCCGCTGTCATTCAGCTCGCCTATCGGTGAGACAACGGCAGCCGTTCCCGTTCCGAATGCCTCGTCAAGCCTGCCCGCCGCGTGAGCCTCAAAAAGCTCCGCCGCCGTGACCTTGCGCTCCGTCACCTTAAGCCCCCACGAGCGCATAAGCTCAATCGAGGAAGCGCGAGTGACGCCCGGGAGAATATTCCCGTCCGACAGGTCGGGCGTGACGACCTCGCCGTTTATGACGAAGAATACGTTCATCGAGCCTACCTCGTCGATGTATTTATGCTCAACGCCGTCAGTCCAGAGCGCCTGCTCGCAGCCGTACTCCTCCGCTTTCGACTGTGCGATGAGCGACGCCGCGTAATTGCCGCCGCATTTCGCCTGTCCGGTGCCTCCGCGGACGGCGCGGACATATTCCTTTTCTATATATATTTTAACAGGGTCAAGTCCCGCAGCATAATACGTGCCGACGGGCGAGAGTATGATTATAAAAAGATAGCTGTGCGACGGATGAACGCCGAGAGCCGCGTCAGTCGCGATAATGAACGGACGTATGTAAAGCGACGTTCCCGCGCTGTGAGGCACCCAGTCAGCCTCATATGCGACAAGCGACTTGATGGCAGTCAGCACGTCGTCGGGATTGAGCTTCGGTACGCAGAGACGCTCGCAGGTGTTGTTCATGCGCGCGACGTTTCTGTCGGGACGGAAAAGCTGAATTTTCCCGCTCTCCGTGCGATACGCCTTGAGTCCCTCAAAAAGCTCCTGCGCATAGTGAAAGACCATCGAGGACGGCTCGAGCGTTAAAGGCGCATAAGGTACGATTCTCGCGTCGTGCCAGCCGCGTCCCTCGGTGTAGTCCATGAGGAACATATGATCCGTGAAATATTTGCCGAAGCCGAGCTTTGAGTCCTCCGGCTTTTCCTTGAGAGTCTCAGCTCTCGTTATTTTGATGTCGAGCATATACAAATCCCCCGTTTGGAATAGATTTTATCATATTATACACCCAAAAGCGCAGAGTTGCAAGGATTTCGGCAATTTTCAGAAAAAAATTATCCGAGGGGCGCATTTTGACGGTCTTATAATCCGGCACAAAGCGCTTAAAAACGCAAAGTTGAATGATTTGAAACTTTCACCCCTTGACAAACGAATATTCGGGTTATATAATTGCGATATAGTCCCGACAGGGATAAATAATTATTTTTTCCAATATGAAAGGAGGATTAAAAAATGAAAGCAAAAAGAAAGGTTCGTGCGCGCCTTGGGAAAAGCAAAGCGTATATTCAAAATTATTTCCCGAATGGGATGAAAACGGAGGATTATTATGTCTAACAAAGAAAACGGACAAAAGTTTTCACAAACGGTCAGAAGCACAAAATACATATTGGGACTAATCATGGGAAAGAAGCACGGAAAGACGTATCTTTTTCTGAAGCTTTCCATCTCTCTGATAAACGCATTGTTCTCGGTATCATATACGGTATTTCCGGGTCTTATTATCAATGCGCTGATTGACGGTGATGAAATGACAACTGTCTTTATGTATGTTTCGGTTCTGCTCCTGACACCTGTAGTCAGTCACATTGTCAACAGCGTCTGGAGTTACTTTCTAACAAAGCTGAACTTGGAGCTGTCGCTTGATTTTCAGTGCAATTTTGATTTCCACGTCATGAGTATGGATTATGATGCATTTGACAGTCCCGATATCAGGATATTGAGACAGCGTGCTAACGACACATGCTTCGGTATTCTGTCATACGCGGATACGGTTTTTAACGCGATTTCCGCAATTGCGTCTCTGGTCGCAATATCATCGATAATAGCGACTCTTCATCCGCTCATTATTTTGCTTGTCCTGGTTTTGATATTTATCAATTCCTGTGTTACCAAGAAGTATAACGCCTATCACTTCACTCAAGGTCAGAAATTGAGCGCATATGAAAATTACGATTGGGCTATATCATATATGATTGAGGAGGAGCCTTACGCTAAGGAAATTCGGCTTTTTAACCTGAAAAAATTCCTCATTGATATGCTTGCGTCAAACAAAAAATCGTGGTCAAAGGAGCTGCTTCGCCAAAGAGTAAAATATCTTCTTTATTCCTTTGTAAGTGTCGCCACGAACCTGGTTCAGCAGGCTGTGCTCTACGGATATCTGATATACCGTGTCGTTTTTCAGGCTATGCCTATAGGAAATGTTACGATTTATCTTTCCGCCACGTCACAGTTTTCGGGAGCGCTGAAGCGTGTGCTTGATTCATATCTTGAGCTTGCCAAAACCGGACTTTACATTGCGGAATACGAAGAGTTCATGTCTGTAGGCAAGAAAAATTCCGGATCGGGAAAAGATACGCCTGTTTATGACGAAAACTCTACAATCGAATTCAGGAACGTCTCATTCAAATATCCCGGCAGCGAGAACTACGCCATTCGCAATCTGAGCATAAAGATAAACGGGAACGAGCATCTGTGCATTGTAGGAGAAAACGGATCGGGCAAGTCGACGTTCATTAAGCTGCTTACAAGGCTGTACACTCCGACAGAGGGCGAGATACTCCTTAACGGGAAAAATATCATGAGCTACGATTACGAAAAATATCTGGCGCTTTTTGCCCCGGTATTTCAGGATTTCGTTCACTACTATATGTCGCTCGAAAAAAATATTATTTTATCAAAGCCGCTTGATAAGGAGCTTTTTGATAAAACCTGCTCTGACACCGGTCTTGACAAGCTCGCGGCGAAACTGCCGAAGGGATACGATACTTCCGTAGAGAAAGATATTGACCCTGAGGGGTTCAGACCTTCCGGAGGAGAAGACCAGCGCATTGCAATCGCGCGTGCCTGCTATCACGGTGGAGAGATATACTTGCTTGACGAGCCGACAGCGGCGCTTGATCCTAATGCGGAGTATGAGATATTCACGCAATTTGACAACATGATCACGAGCAAATGCGCCATTCTCATCACGCACCGTCTTGCGGCGGTTCAGCTTGCGGATAAGGTTGCGGTGTTCGCTGACGGTCACGTCGCTGAATACGGCACACACGCCGGACTTTACGCGAAAGGCGGTCTTTATACCGATATGTTTGATAAACAGTCAAAGTTCTATAGGGAATTGCCCACAGAAAGCGAAGCAAGCGAGGACACGGAAAGCGATACAAGTGAGGACGAATGATAGACTCCATTGCTCCCCAAGCGGATAACCGCTTGGGGAGCTGTCATATGTAATGCCGCGATACTTCGCTATCAATCATAGATTTGAATCGAATATTTGCGGTTTTGCGCTTTTTGTGGTATAATAACATTGAAGGATAAATCACAGATTTATCCTTCAAGTTGGTGAATATCGAAAATCAATCATAGATTTATTTTCAATATTCACGGTGCAACGCTCGATTTTATGATATAATAAAATGTAGCAAGCGGGGACGCCGCATATAAAAATCACGGAGATACTGTACATATGAAGGTTACTCTTGAAAATCTGACGAAGGTTTTTCCGTCGCGAAACAAAAAAAAGAAAGCAGACGTTACGGCTGTGAAGGATTTCACATTTGAAATCCCCGACGGAAAGCTCGTGGGTCTGCTCGGTCCGTCCGGGTGCGGAAAAAGCACGACGCTTTACATGATAAGCGGGCTTGAAAAGCCGACGTCGGGGAAAATTTTCTTCGGCGATACCGACGTGACGGACACGCCGCCCGAAAAGCGCGGAATCGGGCTTGTGTTTCAGAATTACGCGCTTTATCCGCATCTGACCGTCGAGGAAAATATAATGTTTCCGCTCCAGAATCTCAAAGGAAAGGACAAGCTTTCGCGCGAGCAGATGGCAGCAAAGGTAGCAGACGCCGCAAGGCTCGTGGCAATCGAGGAGCTGACCGACAGAAAGCCGAGCGAGCTTTCGGGCGGTCAGCAGCAGCGCGTCGCAATTGCCCGCGCGCTCGTCAAAACGCCGCAGGTGCTTCTTCTCGACGAGCCGCTTTCAAATCTCGACGCGAGACTGCGGCTTCAGACGCGCGAGGAAATCAGGCGCATCCAGAAGGAGACGGGAATCACGACTATATTCGTAACGCACGACCAGGAGGAGGCGATGAGCATCTCCGACATTATCGTCGTCATGCGCGAGGGTGTCGTGCAGCAGACGGGCGCGCCGCAGGAAATTTACGACAAACCGAAAAATCTCTTCGTGGCAAAGTTTCTCGGCACGCCTCCGATAAACGTCTTTAACGGCAGGGTTTCGGGCGGAGCGCTTACATTTGGAGATGACGTGCTTTTCAATGTTGACGGCGTTTCCGACGGCGAATATTACGTCGGGATTCGCCCGGAGGGCTTCATCCTCTCCGAGAGCGGCGCGTTTCGCGCTTCCCTTCGCGCTGTGAGCGTTATGGGACGCGACATCACGGTTGTTTCTTCACATACCGCAATGACGGGAAGCGAGGTTCGCTCGATTGTCAATTCGGAGCATATCTCAAGGGTGGGAGAGGACACCGTGAGATTTGACGTAAACCCCAAAAAGGTCTATATTTTCGATAAAAATACAGAAATGACAGTGCCGTTTGAGACAAAGGGGGGAGCGAAATGAAGAAAAACAGTCCGAAAGCGTGGCTTTATCTTCTGCCTGCGATAATCTTTCTGGCTGCGTTCATGATTTACCCCTTGATTGATGTCTTTATTTATTCGTTTGAGGAGGGCTTCAATTTCGCGACGCAGACGAGCTTCGGCACAGGGCTTTACAATTACTCGTATGTGCTTCATGACACGTATTTTCTTCAGGCTGTAAAGAACACATTCATTCTCGTAATAATCACCGTGCCGATTTCGACGGGACTTGCCCTTCTGATTTCGCTCGGGCTGTCGTCGATAAAGGCGCTGCGCAAGCTCTTTCAGACGATATATTTTCTTCCGTATGTGACAAATACGCTCGCTGTAGGGCTTGTTTTCATGATTCTTTTCGAGAAAACGGAGTACACGGACGGACTTATAAACCTTGTAATCAATCTTTTCGGCGGCGAATCGATAGATTTCATTGACGGTCCCTACTCGGCGAAAATGTTTGTTCTCTGCTTTTACACGATATGGGTCGTTATGCCGTTCAAGATTCTGATTCTGACCTCGGCGCTCGCGTCCGTCAAAGAGGATTACTACAGAGCGGCGAAAATCGACGGAACGTCAAAGTTCCGCACATTTTATAAAATCACGCTCCCGATGATTTCACCGATGCTGTTTTATCTTGTTATAACGGGATTTATCGGCGCATTCAAGGCGTACAGCGACGCGGTGGCGCTTTTCGGCACCGACCTGAACGCCGCCGGAATGAACACTATTGTCGGCTACGTTTACGATATGCTTTACGGCGACAGCGGAGGATACCCTTCATACGCGTCGGCGGCGGCGATTATACTTTTCGTAATTGTGCTTACCGTTACGTGCATAAATCTGCTTGTAAGCAGAAAGCACACGTACTATGATTAAAGGAGACGAAGATGAAAAAAGAATCTGACAAAAAATCCGCCGTACTCCGTGTTCTGACGTATGTGCTTCTAATCGTCTGGGCAATCATCGTTCTCTTCCCGTTTTACTGGATGATTCTCACATCATTCAAAAGCTACGGCTCGTATACGTCCGAGTATATACCGAAGTTTTACGTCTCATCGCCGACGTTTGACAATTATATCGACGCCTTCACAACCGTACCCCTCGCGAGATATTTTCTCAACACGGTGATTTTCACGATCATTACGACGGCGCTCATGCTCATTGTGAGCATTTTGGCGGCATACGCCTTCGCGCGGCTTGATTTCCGCGGAAAAAATGTGCTTTTCACCGGATTTCTGGCGCTGATGATGATACCGAGCGAGCTTGTAGTCATCACAAACTTTGTGACGATAACAAATCTCGACCTGCGCAATACTTTCACGGGATTGATTCTGCCCTCGGTGACGTCGGTATTTTACATTTACCTTCTGCGCGAAAATTTCTCGCAGGTTCCCGATGAGCTTTACTACGCGGCAAAGGTTGACGGCACGTCTGATTTCAAATATCTTTGGCGCGTAATGCTCCCGATTTGCAGACCCACTGTCATAACGATAACGATTCTCAAGGTGATAGAGTGCTGGAACTCATACGTCTGGCCGCGCCTCATCACCGACGACGAGAATTACTATCTTGTCTCAAACGGAATACAGGAAATCCGTGAAAACGGCTTCGGGCGCGAAAACATACCCGCGATGATGGCTGCCGTTGTCGTCATTTCCGTGCCTCTCATAATCATTTACCTTATTTTCAGAAATAAGATAATGGAGGGTGTTTCGAGAGGAGGCATAAAGGGATGAAAATCAGGATTTTTGCACGTGCATCTGCACTCATCTTAGCCGCGGCGGCGGTGATTTTATCTGTTTCGGGATGCCACGGCACCTCCGGGCTTTCAGAATTTTCACTTCCCGACGAATTTGACACCACTAAAGAATACACGATAACATTTTGGGCGAAAAATGACACAAACAAGGCTCAGACTGAAATTTACGAGCAGGCAATCGAGGATTTCGAGGCTATTTACCCGAACATAACCGTAAATCTGAGGCTTTACACCGACTACAGCAAAATCTACAACGACGTAATCACGAATATTTCGACGGGGACGACGCCGAACGTCTGCATAACCTACCCCGATCACATAGCGACATACGTGACGGGCGAAAACATCGTCGTTCCGCTCGATGAGCTTATGACGGATGAAAAGTACGGGCTTGGTGGCAGCGAGGTGCTGTTCGATTCGCCCACTGTCGATGAGATTGTATCTGAATTTCTCGCCGAGGGCGTGATAAACGGCACGCAGTACGCCCTTCCCTTCATGCGCTCAACCGAGGCGTGCTACGTCAACAAAACATACGTCGAGGCTCTCGGATTTGAGCTTCCCGATGTTCTGACGTGGGACTTCATCTGGGAGGTATGCGCCGCTGCTATGGAGAAAAACGACGACGGCACATACGTCGTCAACGGTCAGACGATAATGATTCCGTTCATCTACAAATCTACGGACAACATGATGATTACGATGTTAAAGCAGCTCGGCGCGGATTATTCGACTGACGAGGGCGAAATTCTGATCTTCAACGAGACGACGGAGAGCATACTTTACGAAATTGCGGAGCATACGGCAAACGGTGAATTTTCCACATTCAAAATATCGGGATACCCCGCAAACTTCCTGAATGCGGGTCAGTGTATATTCGCTGTTGATTCGACGGCAGGCGCCACATGGATGGGAACGGACGCGCCGCTGCTTGACATAAGCGAGGATAAGCTTGTGGAATTTGAAACCGTCGTCATGACAGTTCCGCAGTACGACACGGAAAATACGTCGATGATTTCGCAGGGTCCGTCAATCTGCATATTCAATAAGGAGGATTCGGGCGAGGTTATGGCGTCTTGGCTTTTCGCGCAGTATCTTCTGACAAACGACGTGCAGATTGCTTATTCGGAGACGGAGGGATATATTCCCGTCACCACGAAGGCACAGACGTCGGATGAATATCTCGATTATCTTTCGCGCGCGGGCGAGGACAACGACACATATTATTACGTCAAAATCGCGGCGTCGCAGCTTCTTTACGACAATATCGAAAACACGTTTGTCACCTCCGTTTTCAACGGCTCAACATCGCTTCGTTCGGCGGCAGGTCAGCTTATCGAGAACGTGACAAAATCGGTTCGGCGCGGCGAGACGGTGGACGCAGAATATATGAAAACGCTTTTTTCGGACGTCACCTCACTATACAGGCTTGACCAGAACCTCGCGGGCGAGAGCATTACAGACGGCGAGGAAGACCTCGGCGAGCTGCCGACAGAGGCGGTAATACTGCTCTCGGTGATTGCTGCCGCATGGGTTTTCATCGCGATATACTTTATTGTAAGCACCGTAAAAATGCGAAAATAGCGGAAATATGACAGCCTCAAGAGCCTCTTGCACAAAAAAATCGCCGCTCTCGGGCAAAAATTTTACTCTTTTGCTATTGCATTTTTTTCGGATTTGATGTATACTTTTACGATCGCAAAAAAGGAATATGATTCCATGTCGGTCAAATAAATTTTTTCTGGAGGAAAAAACAATGAAGAAATATCTGGCTTTGGTGCTTGCGCTCGTTATGACGCTTTCGTTATTCGTCGCTTGCACATCGAGCGAAGAGGAGGGCGATGACTCTACCGAAGCGGGAACCGCAGACGGAACCACAGCGGCTGCCGAAACGGATGAGGCAAAGTCCGACGGAGTAATGACCTACGCTGAATATGCGGCTGCCAGCACAGAAACAGAGGTTGTTGTCGAAACCTACATTCAGGCTAAGCAGGCATGGTACGAGAGCGACGGAGTAGGTATGGCTACCTTCTACACGCAGGATTACGACGGTGCGTACTTCATTTACAATATGCCCTGCACAGAGGATGAGTACGAGCAGCTTGCAATCGGCACGAAAATCAAGGTAACGGGCTACAAGTCCGAATGGTCGGGCGAATATGAAATCACCGACGCTACCTTTGAGATTGAGGACGGCACATACGTAGCGGAGGCTACAGACCTCACGTCAGTATTCGGCGACGACAATCTTGTTGATTATCAGAACATCTTCTTCTCGGTTACCGGTCTGACGGTTGAGGCTATCGGACAGGACGACGACGGAAACGACGTTGCATTCTATTATTCGTATGACGGCTCGGGTTCCGAGGGCGATGACCTTTATTTCAACGTCTCGCTTAACGGCACCACGTACACCTTTACGGTTGAGTCGTATCTCTGCGACAGTTCGACAGACGTTTACAATGCTGTTGAGGCGCTCAATGTTGGCGACGTAATCGATGTTGAGGGATTCCTTTACTGGTATGAGGGTGTGAACCCCCACATCACATCAGTATCTACATCAGAGAGCTGATTTGCACAAAAAAAACTTAACGCACAGCGCGGAATTTCCGCACTGTGCGTTTTTTCTTTGGTTTTAAGTCATAACATTGAACAACAAGGCATTGCCCTGAAGACATTCCGTTACGAATTATAAATTCATAACGGAAGTCCGCAAGTTATGAAGTGCATAATTTATGATATCATAACATTGAAGGATAAATCGCAGATTTATCCTTCAAGTTAGATGAATATTGAATCCGAATCACAGATTCGTCTTCAATATTCACGATACATCGCTTTATTTATGATATCATAACATTGAAGGATAAATCGCAGATTTATCCTTCAAGTTAGATGAATATTTTACGCAAATCATAGATTTGCGTAAAATATTCACGGCGAAGTGCATAATTTATGATATTATTCCGCTGTACTCTGCCCTCTCGCCGCAAAGCTCCGAGGCTGCGTTCAGAACAGCGTCCGCCTCATCGGGTGCAAGGGATTTCGCGTCGTCCGACGCAAGCTTCAAAAGCGCAGTTCCCTCCTCATTGTCTGTCCTCGCAAGCTTGAATCCCAGCCCGCCGCTTTGTCTGAGCGTGCCGTTCTGCGGCAAAAAATCGCCGGGACCGCGCGCGGCAAGATCGCTTTCGGCAATTTTGAAGCCGTCGTACTCGTTTTTCATTACAGAAAGTCGCTCATACGCGCGGGTTCCCTCTTTTTTCGCGTATTCCGACACGAGTATGCAGTATGATTTCATGTTCCCGCGACCGACGCGCCCGCGAAGCTGGTGAAGCTGCGAAAGCCCGAATCTCTCCGCGTTCTCGACAATCATCAATGTCGCCCGCGGGACGTTCACACCTACTTCGATTACAGTCGTCGAGACGAGAATATCCGTTTCGCCGTCTGCAAATCGCTTCATCACCGCGTCCTTGTCGGCACCCTTCATTTTTCCGTGAACGAATGCGACCTTAAGCTCGGGAAACACATCCTCCGACAGCTCCTTCGCATACAAAACGGCTGATTTCATGTCATCCGCTTCATTCAAGCCGTCCGCATTATTATCCTCATCTCCGACAGCGGGGCATACAATATAAACCTGACCGCCCTGCCCCACATTTTTTCTGATAAACGCATAAAGGCGCTCGCGGTAGCTCTCATCGACGACAAACGTGTCAACGCGCTGCCGTCCCTTCGGCATCTCGTCAATCACGGAAATATCGAGGTCGCCGTAAATCACAAGCGAGAGCGTTCGCGGAATCGGGGTCGCGCTCATGACGAGCGTATGAACGCCGCCTTCGCTCTTTTCGGAAAGCGCCGCCCGCTGAAGCGCGCCGAAGCGGTGCTGCTCATCAGTTATGACAAGCCCGAGCGAATCAAATTGCACGGTGTCCTCTATTAAGGCGTGTGTGCCTATTATCAGGTCGGCTCGCACAAGTCCCACCCCAGAGCATTCCGAAAGCGCGAGCCTTCTATCCGCCGCCTTCATCGAGCCTGTAAGCAGCGTGACATTCATTCCGAGCGGCGAGAGCAAAAAGGATAAATCCTCGTAATGCTGGCGAGCCAAAATTTCCGTCGGCGCCATCAGCACCGTCTGATACGAGCTTTTTGCCGTGATATACGCCGCTGCCGCCGCGATGACGGTTTTTCCGCAGCCGACATCCCCGACGACGATTCTCGCCATCGGCGTCTTTTTTGAAATGTCTGCCGCAATCTCTTGTATCGCGCGTGTCTGCGCGCCCGTGAGCGTATACCCGAGGCGCGAGAGAAAAACGTCAAACTCACCGCCTGATATGGGCGCGATTTCGGGCGCTTTTTTTTCGCCGCGCAGCTCGCGTGATTTCGATATCCGCAGCGAGAAAAGGAAAAATTCGTCGTAGATGAGACGCCGCACGGAGCGTTCGAGCATATCCTTGTCATCGGGAAAATGAACGCCCGACAGCGCGTATCTAAGAGATGAAAGCCCGCGCTTCACGCGAATTTTCTCGGGCAGATAATCCGAAACCGACGGAAGCGCCGACGCGAGGGCTTTTTTTATAAGAGAAGAAAACGCATTTCGCGTCAGTCCTGCCGTTAAGGGATAAATCGGCACGGTCGATTCAAGACCGCCGTCACGGTAAAGCTCAAATGAAGGCGAGGTCATGCGAAGCGAGCCTCTTTCCTCTGTGAGTTTGCCGTAAAATCTGTATTTTCCACCGGGCGAAAAGCTCTTTTTTAGATATGGCTGATTGAAAAAAGTGATTTCCGCTGTTTTTTCCCCGTCCGACGCGCGGAATTTCACGATTGAAAGTCCGCGTCTCGGATAGCTTGCAGCGGGTGAGGTCACAACGGTGAGAATATACGAATGATTTTCACCGTCGGGCAAATCGGACAGGCTTTTCTCGTCTCCCCTGTTCTCATACGCGCGGGGATAATGCGTCAGAAGGTCGTAAATTGTGAAAATACCGAGCTTATGAAGCTGTTTTTCACGTGCGCCTCCCGCCGCAACTCCCGAAAGCGCAGTGACGGGATCAGAGCATTTCACAGTCATTTTTTATTGTCAGCGCGAGACGCGCCCGCTGCCGTCGCCGCCCGCGAGCGCAAGCACCTCATCGCGCGTTACGCGGTTGAAATCGCCGACAATCGTATGCTTCAGCACGCTCGCCGCGACGGCAAATTCAAGCGCATTTTGATTTTCCATTTCCGCGTCGAGCGCATAAATAAGTCCGCCGGCGAAGCTGTCGCCGCCGCCCACGCGGTCGACGATGTGAATCGTGTATTTCTTTGAGGTATAAAATTCGCCTCCGCGATAAAGCGCTCCCGAGAAGTTGTTCACGCTTGCATTTATCGATTCGCGCAGTGTCACGGCTACGGCGTCAAATCCGAAGCGGTCTGTAAGCTTCCTGCAAACGTCGCGGTAGCCCTCGCCTGACACAACTCCCGAGTTGACGTCCGTATCGTCTGCGCGAATGCCAAACACCTTGTCAGCGTCCTCCTCGTTGGCAATCAGAATATCGACATAGGGCATAAGCGCTGTCATCACGCGCTCCGCCTTATCGGTACTCCATAGCTTCTTGCGGTAATTGAGGTCGCAGGAAACTATAAGCCCCATCTCATGCGCCGTTTTTGCGGCGTCGAGCGTAACCTCCGCCGCCGAATCGGAAAGCGCGGGGGTTATTCCCGTGAAATGAAAGCGCGTCGCACCGTCGAATATGCGCCCCCAGTCGAAATCCGACCTTGACGCCTCGGAAATAGAAGAATGCGCACGGTCGTAAATCACGACTGAGGCGCGCTGTGAGGCACCGTGCTCGACAAAATATATTCCCATACGCTCGCCGCCGCGCGCAATATTGTCAACTCCGACGGAAAGACCGCGAAGCTCCGCGACACACGCATCCGCTATCTGGTTTTTCGGAAGTCGCGTTACAAATTCCGCGTCCATTCCGTAATTCGCCGCCGATACTGCAACATTTGCCTCGCCGCCGCCAAAAACGGCGTCATATGAATGCGTCTGAGATATGCGAAGATTGTTCGGCGCCTCGAGGCGCAGCATAATCTCTCCGAAAGATACGAGCTTACCCATAAAAAATTCTCCTTTGTTTACCAACAGTTCGCCGTTAGTTTATTGTGAATTTACGTACTGCGAGTAAAATATCACCGTACACAATAATATTATAGCCTGTCGGCGCGTTAATTTCAAGTACTCTTTTGAAACTTGAATAAGAAGTTTCCCCGCGCGGTCGGATTTATCAATAATATTCTGTGCGACAACAAATATTGGGGGTATACGGATGCTTAAACTCAAGGGGATAATCAAGGATTACGACGTCGGCGACGACAAGGTGCGCGCACTTTCGGGGATTGACATTGAATTCAGAAAGAGTGAATTTGTGGCGATTCTCGGTCCGTCGGGCTGCGGCAAAACGACGCTTCTCAACATAATCGGCGGCTTTGACAGACCGACCGAAGGGGAGCTTATAATAAACGGACGCAACACACACAATTTTTCCGACGCTGACTGGGATTCGTACCGCAACCATTCCGTTGGCTTTGTCTTTCAGTCGTACAATCTGATTCCTCATCAGACCGTGCTTACAAACGTGGAGCTTGCGCTGACACTGTCGGGTGTGCCGAAGGCGGAGCGCCGCCGCCGCGCAAAGGAGGCGCTCGAGCGCGTCGGTCTCGGCGACCAGCTCTCAAAGAAGCCGAACCAGATGTCGGGCGGTCAGATGCAGCGAGTCGCAATCGCGCGCGCGATTGTAAACGATCCTGAAATTCTGCTTGCCGACGAGCCGACGGGAGCGCTTGATTCGGAGACAAGCGTTCAGATAATGGAGATTCTCAAGGAGATTTCAAAGGACAGGCTCATTATAATGGTGACGCACAATCCCGACCTTGCCGAAAAGTACGCGACGCGCACGGTGAAGCTGCTCGACGGAAAAATCACCGACGACAGCAATCCCTTCTGTGAGCCGGAAGTGCCGGTTGAACCGGCGGGCGCAAAAAAGAAAAAGCGCGAGCGCGACAAATACGACCACCACACGTCGATGAGCTTTTTCACGGCACTCTCACTCTCCCTTTCAAATCTAATGACGAAAAAGGGGCGCACCTTCTTAATTGCGTTTGCGGGGTCGATCGGAATTATCGGAATCTCGCTGATACTCGCGCTTTCAAACGGCATACAGGCTTATATAAATCAGGTCGAGGAGGACACGCTTTCGTCGTACCCGATAACATTGAGTGCGGAATCGACTGATATAACGAGCCTCATGTCGTCTCTCATGACGACAACCTCCGAGGGTGTCTCGGAGGACGGTGAAATCGGCGATTACGTCTACGCAAACAACATCACATACGACCTTTATAATTCGCTCACCAACATTGAAACGACAACAAACAACCTCTCCGCGTTCAAGACTTATATCGAAACGGCTGACAGTGAGGGAAATACTCCACTGCTCGATTACGCAAGCTCGATAATGTACGAGTACGACGTTGACCTCTATATTTACGTCGAGGACAAGGACGGAAGCATCGTCAAGGCGGACGCGATGTCAATGATGATAAACATGATGTCGAGCGTAACGTCGGGAGGCAGCGACGCGATTACAAGCTTCATGTCGTCCTCCTCGTCAATCATGTCGATGTATTCGGGAATTGACACGTGGCAGGAAATGCTTTCGCCCGAGGACGGTGATGATGATGACCTTCTCGTTTCCTCACTTCTGACGGAGCAGTACGATCTGCTTTACGGCGAGTGGCCGTCGTCTTATGATGAGGTCGTCATCATCGTCGATTCAAACAACTGCGTCACAGACCTTGTGCTTTATTCTCTCGGACTTATCACGACAGAGGAGCTTTCGGAAACATTCATGGACATGGCGGAGGGCAATGAAATAAGCCATACGTCGGGTCCATGGACATATGAGGAAATGTGTTCCGCAACGCTTCGGCTTGTGCTTTCCGCAGACTGCTATTCATACGACGAGGAAACGGGCGAATATATCGACCTTACGGAATCGTCGCTCGGAATTTCGACGCTTTTCGCGGGAGGCACGGAAATTAAAATTGTCGGCATCGTTCGCCCGAACCCCGACGCAATATCAACGGCAATGTCGAGCGGAATCGGCTACACAACGGCGCTCACAGACTATATAATTGCCGAAACGCAGTCGCGCGACATAGTGAAGGCGCAGCTTGACGACCCGACAACGGACGTAATAACGGGACTTCCCTTCGCCGACGGGGACGAGGAGGAGCTGACTGAGGAGGAAATCGCCGCAGCGGTTGACGAATATCTTGCGGGGATAACATCGCTTGAAAAGGCGGAAATATACGCTGATTTAATCTCGCAGCCATCGGATGAATATATCGAAGCGCTGCTTGAGGCGTATCTCGGCGAGCTTGACCGCGAAACAATCGAGGCTATGATTATCGCTGAAAATCCCGAATACGAATCGATGCTTTCGGAAATTTCGGACGAGACGCTCATTGAATTTATAACCAGAACAATACGCGAAAGGCTCTCCGAGCAGTATGCGGAGACTGTTTCCGAGCAAATCGGACAGATGACGACGGATGAGCTTGCGGCAGCGCTCGACGCGCTGGAGCTGACGGCGGACAATTACGCATACATTTACGAAAACTATCTGCCCGTTATGGTATCCGATTCGACATACGAGGACAATCTCGATCTTCTCGGCTATGTGGACAAGGACTCGCCCTCCGCGATTTATATTTACACATCAACATTCGCCGACAAGGACGAGGTCGCGAATGTAATCGAATCGTACAACAGCTCTGTTGACGAGGAGGATCAGATAACCTACACCGACTATGTTGCGCTTTTAATGTCTTCGATAACGACGATTCTGAACGCTATCACATACGTTCTTGTCGCGTTTGTGGCAATCTCGCTCATCGTTTCCTCCATAATGATAGGAATAATCACGTATATTTCAGTGCTCGAACGCACGAAGGAAATCGGCATTCTGCGCGCTGTCGGCGCGTCGAAGGGAGACGTCAGCCGTGTGTTCAACGCGGAAACGCTCATTGAGGGCTTTGCGTCGGGCGTTCTCGGCATTCTCGTGACGCTCTTGCTCTGTATCCCGATAAACATGGTAATCAGGAATCTGACGGGAATAAGCAATCTCGGCGCGGAGCTTCCTGTCGCGGGAGCGGTGATACTGATTATAATAAGCGTCGTGCTTACGCTTATCGCGGGCTTTGTACCGTCGAGAATGGCGGCGAAAAAGGATCCCGTCGTCGCGCTCAGAACGGAATAATCCGAACGGAATAAAAAGCAAAGTGATATAATTGCAGCAATAATCCCCCTCGCCATTCGGCAAGGGGGATTGTTTGTGCGTCATTTACTATCGACTACGCGGATTTACGCTGCTTTTTTCTTATGGCAATGCCAACGCAGATCAGAGAGGCGCCGCCTGAGAGTATTGCAACGATTCCAAACTGAATAATCGAGTCATTGCCCGTTTGAGGCGATGCAGCCGCACTTAACTTCCATGCAACCGCTACAGGGGAAAATCCGGTAAGCGTTACCTCTATTCCGTCGGCTGTTTTTGTCACCGACGGGGTTTCCGTCTGACCCGCCTTCTCGCCCGACGTGAACATATGCAGAACAACAAAATCGTAATTTTCGTAGTTTGCCTTGACCTCATCATTCGGATATGAAAGCGTCACGGTAATCCCTTCAGCCGGGAAATTCTCTTCCGTAGCATCCTCCCATGTGATTCCGCCGTCTCGGCTGAACTGAAGCTTCACATCGTAAATGACGACATTTTCTTCCGAATAGCCTGCCGATACGGAAACTACTCTCGCTATCAGGTCATTTGTCAATTCCGTCACCGAGCTGTAAATTCCGGCAAGTCCTTCCGGCACCTCGGTCAGCTCGGAAATGCTGATATTGTTGATGGATTCCACCTCGCCTGTGGCTGCGATTGCCTCCGTGTAAGTCTCACCGCATACCGTGCAGGTGTAGGTCATCACGCCGTCTGTAGTTGCCGTCGGCTCTGTTGTGACAACGCCATCGTCCCAGCTATGCCCTGTCGCCGCGGTTTCATCCGATGTGTATGTGTCGCCGCATACCGAACACGTGTAGGTGGTATATCCGCCATCCGTGCAAGTCGGAGCGGTTACAACAGCCTCATAGCTATGACCAGTTGCCGCGGTTTCATCCGCTACATAGCTGTCACCGCAAACCGTGCAAGTGTAGGTTGTATACCCACCTTCGGTGCAAGTAGGAGCGGTTACGACTGCCAGATAGTTATGCCCCGTTGCCGCGATTGCCTCCGTATAAGTCTCGCCGCAATCCATGCAAGTGTAGGTCATCTCGCCGGCTTCCGTACACGTCGCCGCTTTTGTGACTTCGCCATCGTCCCAGCTATGCCCCGTTGCGGGAACAGTCACCGTCTCGCGGCTGATTTCCTCATTGCACACTGTGCAGTAAACTACCTCGTCATACGATCCGTCCGTCGTGCAGGTTGCCGCCACGTTGTTTTCGATGACCGCTTCGCCTTTGGTGTGTCCCTTCGCCTCGGTTTCATCCGCCGTGTAGCTGTCGCCGCAGACCGAGCAGGTGTAGGTTGTATATCCCTTTTCCGTACAAGTCGGAGCGGTTACGACTGCCAGATAATTATGTCCCGTTGCCGCGATTGCCTCTGTAT
>JAJQCT010000017.1:16168-17576 GCA_021202555.1 Clostridiales bacterium | reverse complement strand
AGCCTTACGAGCGTAACAATACCTGACAGCGTAACGAAAATAGGCAATTTTGCATTTTATGAATGCACAAGCTTAACAAGCATAACAATCCCCGACAGCGTGACGACGATAGGGTCTATGGCGTTCGAGGAATGCACGAGCCTTGAAAGCGTAACAATACCTGATAGTGTTACGTCAATAGGTGACGGTGCGTTCGGGTTTTGCACGAGTCTGACAAGCATAACGATCCCTTACAGTGTAACGTCGATAGGCGAGCGCGCGTTCCGTGGATGCACAAGCCTGACGGAAATCACCTTTGAAGGAGATGCACCGAGCATAGAAGATGAAATATTCTATAAAATTACAGTTACTGCATACTATCCCGAAGGTAACGACACATGGACGGACGACGTAATGCAGGACTACGGCGGAACTACAACATGGGTAGCGTACACACCCGAACCCGCTACCAGCGGCACGTGCGGTGATAATGCCTATTGGTCTTATGATGCGACCACCGGCACACTGACCATCTCCGGTACGGGAGATATGTATGATGGTTATTACTATGATTATGTGCTGCCGTGGGATGACGTAAAGGATTCTATTGTATCCGTCATTATTGAAGATGGAATCACGTCAATTGGTGCCTATGAATTTTCATGGTGTACAAATCTTACGAACGTAACAATACCTGACAGCGTTGCATCGATTGGTGGGTACGCATTTATTGACTGTTCCAGTTTGGAAAGTGTGCGGATTCCTGAAGGTGTAACAAAAATTCATGACGCTACATTTTTAAGATGCACCAATTTGACAAGTATCACGATTCCTGATAGTGTTACTGAAATATCAATATGGGCTTTTGAAGGATGCTCAAGCCTTGAAAATGTTGTTTTGGGAAGCGGTTTGACATATATAGGCTGTGCAGCCTTTAGAAGTTGTACATCTCTGACGGAGATAACGATACCGTCCAGTGTAACCGAAATAGATGGGCGGGCATTTGGAGGATGCACAAGTTTATCAGTCATAACATTCAAGGGAAATGCACCTACGTTTGATGCGTCCGGCTATGGATACGATCCTGTCAATGATATTGATTCTGTTTTCGCAGATGTTACCGCTACCGCGTATTATCCCGCAGACAACGATACATGGACAGACGACGTAATGCAGGATTACGGCGGAACGATAACGTGGGTATCGTACACGGTCGGAGCGGATGAACCCGATGATACCACAACCGCAGACGACACGACGACGGCAGATGACACCACAGCAGCAGACGACACGACAACCGCTGACGACACGACGACGGCTGACGATACAACCACCGCCGATGACACGACAACGGCAGAGGATACTACCGCGGCGGAGGCGACGACCACCGCTGCCGATGCTGCCGCGGCGGCGGTCGCGGGCACGGCCG
>JAJQCT010000017.1:9977-16158 GCA_021202555.1 Clostridiales bacterium | reverse complement strand
GAAAACCCCTGAACGCAAACGTTTCAATCCAACACGGTCGTCCCGAATAAACCCGAGGATACAACAACCGCAGACGACACGACGACGGCTGATGATACAACCACCGCTGATGACACCACAACCGCCGAGGAAACGACAGCAGCGGACGATACAACCACCGCTACCGATGATACATCGAACACCGTGACTGGCACGGCTGACGATGTTGAAATCACCACCTTCGCGGGCGCGTCAACCGGAACGCTCACGTTCAATGACGATTTCTCGCTCACGTATTCGTTCACGAACACCTCGAGCGGCTCCAACAACTGGGACAACTTCATCGTTGAACTCTACAACAGCGACGGCGTTTATGTGACCGTGAGGGCTGACAATTACGGCTGGCTTGCAAATCAGACGGACACATCCGACACAATCACGTTCGGCGACGGACTTACAGAGGACGAGTGGGCAGAGTGGAACGCGGCGATGGCGGCGGGCAGCGAATGCACCGTAACAGTCGAAAAGGACGGCGCGAATATCACAATTATATGTGAATGCGGCGGCAAGATGTTCACGGCAAATGCGTGTGTAGCGGAATTTGAGGACGCTGACCTGACAGTTCACCTCACGGGTGAGAATGTCAATCTTTCGACAGTATCGTATGCGTACACGATGGCATCGGGCAATACATCGCAGGATGAGCCCACATCCCCGCAGACGGGCTACGCGATAGCATCGCTGTCGATTCTCGCGGTCGTATCGGGTGCGGCACTCGTCGTGACTGGCGCGATGAAGAAGAAAAAATAAACAGGCAAGCGAAAAGACGCAAAAAACGCACGGCAACCCCGTGCGTTTTTTTGCGATTATAGGATAATAAGCGGTAACGAGCTTATTGCGCTGCAATAAGCTCGTTACGCGGCAAATTTTATCTTCAAGCTTTGCCCTGAAGCTTTTTGAACATTGCGAGCGTATCCTTGAAATCCGCTACTGCGTCCTCGATTACGTCAGGCTTTGTCATGTCGATTCCCGCGACGGCAAGACTGTCAAGCGGGCTCTTTGAGCCGCCGCATGAGAGAAATTCGAGGTACTTTTTGATATAAGGCTCGCCTTCCGACTCGATTCTCTTGACGATTGACGACGCGGCTGAAATGCAGGTTGCGTATTTGTAGACGTAGAACCACATATAAAAGTGCGGAATCCTCATCCATTCGTTCGCGATTCCCTCGTCGCATACAACCTTCGGTCCGAAATAGCGCTTTACAAGATTATAATAATTTTCACAGAGGAAATCGCGCGTAAGCGTTTTGCCCTCCTCGCACGATACGTGCATGAAGCGCTCAAATTCCGCGAACATTGTTTGGCGGAAAAGCGTTCCCTTGTACGTGTCGAGCGTCTGATTCAGAATCGAGAGCTTTTCATCGTCGCTGTCGGATTCGCGCAGCTTTCTGTGTGCGAAAAGCAGCTCGTTTACCGTTGAGGCGACCTCCGCGACGAAAATCGTGTAGCGCGAGTCCTGCGGAGTGTTGTTCTTGGCTGAAAAATACGTGTGCATTGAATGTCCCGCTTCGTGAGCGAGCGTTGATACGTCGTCGAGCGTATCTGTGAAGTTGAGAAGCATATATGGCGCGACATCATACGAGCCGGAGCTGTATGCGCCGTTGCGCTTGCCGCGGCTCGGGTAAACGTCTACCCAGCGGTCGTTTTTCAGTCCGTTTTCGAGAACGTCGTGATATTCGTCGCCGAAAATCGACACAGTGTCGAGCACCTCCTCGACAGCCTCCTCAAATGTGTATTTTTTCTCGCATGAGGCAATCAGGGGTGTATAAACATCGTAAAGGTGGAATTTCGGTACGCCGAGCATTTCGCGCTTCAGCTCGTAGTAATCGTAAAGCACGTCGAGATTTGCGCCTACCGTGTCGCAGAGGTTATTATATATCTCGGGGGTAACCTCATCGCGGAAAACGGATGCCTGTAAGCTGCTTTCATATCCGCGCGCCTTTGACGTTGCGCAGTGTTCCTTTACATATGCGTTCATCAGGGCAGCGTATGTGTTGCCGAACTCGCCGTAGCGCGAATACATTCTGTTGAACGCCGAGCGGCGGAGCCGCCTGTCGAAGCTGCCCTCAAGCGCGACGAAATTCGCCTCGGTGAGCTTTATCGGCTTGCCGTCCTCGCCCTTTATATTGCCGAATTTCATCTCCGCATTTGAGAGAATCGAGCGAATTGACGAATGCGAGCCCATTCCGCCCGAAAGCTGAGCCATGAGACGCTCGCCGTCGTCGCCGAGCGAATGCGGCGCGTACCGGCGCGTCTTGTAAATTGTGCGCTCATACGCCCGCAGCGCGGGGCAGCTTTCATACCAGCCGTTGAGCGTCTCATCGTCGAGCGATATAAGCATGGGATCGGTGAAGTAATACGCCTCGCCAAAGTCATTGCTGAGGTTGCGCACCCGCCCGACAAGCGCGAGAAACGAATTGTCTGAGGTGTCGAGGTCGGAGCCGTGGCTCGCATACGAGAAAAGCTTTGACATGATTCGATTGACGCCTGTCAGCTCGTCCATCAGTGAGAGAAGTCCGTTTGCCGAGGAGAGCATATTTGCCCGATGCTCATCCGCCCGTGAAATCGCGTCTTTTACAGCTTCAATGTCAGCCTCAAAAGCGTCCATGCTGCCGTAGATTTTTGATAAATCCCACTTATATTTTTCGGGGATTTGCTTTCTGTCGTCCGTCATTTGAAAATCTCCTTCAAGATAAATCGATTATTTCAAGCCGCCGCAGCGGCATGAGAATTTTATATATAGTATAGCACAATTTCGGGAAAAATCAAGGGGGAACGCGTGAAATTCGGTGCTTTATTCGCACGTCTCTGTCGGGAGAGCTGAGAAATTATTTTCCACGAATCATAGATTCGCGTAAAATATTCACGGTACAGCGCTCAATTTATGATATAATAACATTGAAGGATAAATCATAGCTTTGTTGTGTATGTTAGATGAATACCGCGCACAGCAGCGCAAATTGATGCTCAAAAAATTTTACAAAAAAATTTGCCGAAACTGGTGAGAACTTTTGCCGAAAAAAACGACTATATACTATACAACTCTTGTGCACAGCACAAGAGTTGTAAGTGACAAATATTTTGCAAGCAAAATATTTGCATACTACATCGTTCTTGCGTACAGCACAAGCACCGTAAGTGACAAATATTTTGCAAGCAAAATATTTGCGGGTACAGTTTATACTATGCTGCACTTGCGCACAGCACAAACACGGTAAGTGACAAATATTTTGCTGTCAAAATAACATCTGTTTTGCAGGTAAAACAGGTGAGGCGAAAATCTTATACTAATGAGGTGTGAACATGAAAAAAAGAACGCTTTTGATAATTGCCCTTGTGGCGATTGCTGCGGCTGCTGCTGTTGCCGCCGTGACTGCTGCGCTGCTGCTCGGCGGGGATTCGGAATATATGCGCGCCGCATTTCCCGACAAAGCCTTCAGAAAATACGTAAAAGAAAATTTCGACGCGGACGGCGACGGGGAAATTTCGGACGCGGAGGCGTCATCGGTGCTTGTGATTGACGTTAACGGCATGGATATTGAATCGCTTGCCGGCATTGAGCTTTTCACGGAGCTGACGGAGCTTCACTGCGCCGAAAATAAGCTCACGGAGCTTGACGTTTCGTCGAATGCGAAGCTGACAGTGCTTGACTGCTCGTCAAACTCGCTTTCCTCGCTCGATTTATCCGGAAATATATGGCTTGCCGAGCTTTACTGCGACGGAAATTCGATAGGAACAGTCAATCTTAGCAGAAATTTTTTGCTTGTGCGTGCTGTCACGGACACCGAGAACATGGTTAAAATCTGCGAGGAAAATTTCCCCGACAAAAATTTCAGGTCATATATACGCAAGGAGCTTGATCCCGACCTCGACGGTTGGCTTATTCAGAATGAAATCGAGCAGATAACGGATATTTCTGCCTATAATTCTGAAATTGAGTCGATTGACGGCATAGAAATTTTCACGGCGCTTGAGAGCCTCGACTGCCAGAACAATCTTATAACGGAGCTTGACCTTGGCGGAAATATGGCGCTCACTTATTTGCAATGCTCGAGCAATAAGCTGACGGCGCTTGATGTAAGTCAAAATGTGAATCTCACCGATCTTCACTGCGACCGCAATGAACTGACGACGCTTGACGTAAGTCAAAATGTAAATCTTACCCGCATAGGCTGCAGCAGCAACAAGCTGACGACACTTGACGCGAGCGGGCTTATGTACCTTGAGTATATAAATTGCGGAGAAAATATGCTGACGGAAATTAAGCTTGACGGCTGCAATACGCTTTACTGGCTTTACTGCGATGGAAACAATCTGACATCTCTCGACCTTTCGGGATGCGACGTTATTGACACCGTTGACTGCTCGGGCAACAGTCTGACCGAGCTTGATTTCACTCTCAATACATATATCTGGGATCTTGACTGTTCGGACAACTCTCTTGCCTTGCTGTGTCTTGAAGGCTGCGATATTCTCAAAACACTTGAATGCAGCGGAAATTCGCTCACCTCGCTCGATATTTCCGACTGCGCAGGACTTGAATATTTGTACTGCTTTGACAATTCGCTCACGTCCCTTGACGTGTCGGGCTGCCCGAATCTTACTGTTTTGTTCTGCTACGGCAACGGAATTGATTCACTTGACATTGACGGCTGCGGTTATCTTCAGCATGTGAACATAAACGGCGAGGATCTTTATGCGGTGAGCGAGGTCTTTTTCCCGGATACGTCGTTCAGAGCTTATGTGAGCTGTTATATCGACACTGACGGCGACGGATTTTTTTCGGATGATGAAATTGACGCTGTGACGGAAATCGACGTTGCGGGTACGAGGGTCGAATCGCTTGAAGGAATCCGATGGTTTACGTCGCTCGAATACCTCGACTGCCGAAACAATTATATCACGGTGCTTGATGTCAGCGAAAACGAAAGCCTCAAAACGCTTCTTTGCAGCGGAAATCAGATAACAGAGCTTTGGCTGCCAAAGAGCGATGCGCTTGAAACGATTGAATATGACGATGAGGTGTCGGTTTTTTATTCATAGAATAAAAAAACAAACCTGTTGCAAACAAACGGAGGTGTAATATGCAAAACAAAATTTTTCTCGCGGTGATTCTTGTTCTTGCGGCGGTGGTGATTATCTCGGGCGTGACGGTCGCGGTGCTTCTTTTAGGCGGTGTCATCGAAAAGACTGATGACGGCGGCAAAACTAACGGCACCTTTGAGGACGCCGAGGTGTTTTCGGATGAAAAATTCAAGGAGTACGTGCTTGCGAGCTTTGACGCCGACGGTGACGGGGAAATCTCCGACGCGGAGGCGAAATCAGTCATTGCCGTGGATGTTGACGGCATGGATATTGAATCGCTTGCCGGCATCGAGCTTTTCACGGAGATGACAGCGCTTTACTGCACGGATAATTTTCTGACAGAGCTTGACGTTTCGGCAAACACAGCGCTTGAAATCCTTGACTGCTCGGGAAATTTCTTAACCGCGCTTGATATTTCGTCAAACACGAATCTGACAACGCTCGACTGCTCGTCAAACGCACTCTCAGAGCTTGATATTTCCGCGAACACGGAGCTCATCCGCCTCAACTGCGCATATAACACGATTGACGCAATAAACGCTTTTAAAAATGACAAGCTGATTTATCTCAATATCGACGGGGAGGATTCGGTTAGATTAAGCGAGGCGACATTTCCTGATACAATGTTCAGGCGGTATTTGCGCAATTATGAAGGGACTGACAATAACGAGTGGCTCACGACCTCGGAGATTTTAATTATAACAGACGTCAGTGTCACCGGCAATAAAATCGAATCGCTTCGGGGAATCGAGTATCTGACAGCTCTTCAGAATCTCGACTGCAGCGATAATTCGCTCGGTGAGCTTGATCTTTCGGAGAATACGAAGCTTAAAAGACTTCTTTGCAACGGCTGCTCTCTTACGTCGCTGAATGTGAAAAGCAACACGACGCTTACGTACCTTGACTGCGGCAATAATATGCTCACCGAACTTGATTTGAGTGAAAATGCCGCGCTTTTATATCTTGTCTGCAACGGCAATTCTCTCGCATCGCTGAATCTTGACGGGTGCGCGGAACTCGAAACGCTCAAATGCGGTGATAATTTGTTCGATTCGCT
>JAJQCT010000017.1:0-9877 GCA_021202555.1 Clostridiales bacterium | reverse complement strand
ACGGGTGCGCGGAACTCGAAACGCTCAAATGCGGTGATAATTTGTTCGATTCGCTCGATTTAAGCGGATGTCACGGGTTGATGGAGCTTGACTGTAGCGGAAGCTCGCTCACGTCGCTTGATTTGCGCGGATGCGAAAAGCTTGAAGATGTAAATTGCTCGGGCGGCGGGATTGTGACGCTCGATTGTGAAGGATGTAAGGCACTTACCACGCTGAAGTGCAATTACGGAGTTATCGAATCGATTAATCTGAGCGGCTGCTCATCTCTAAATCAGCTTTACTGTCAGAGCAATTCCTTGACTTCGCTCCTTATTGGCGACTGTGCCGAACTGTCCATACTCTACTGCGACGATAATTTGTTCGATTCGCTTGATTTAAGCGGATGTCCCGTGTTGACGATGCTTCATTGCTCCGGCAATCTGCTCACGTCTCTTGACTTGAGCGGCTGCGGAGAGCTTTGGTCACTTGATTGCTCCGACAATCTGCTTTCGTCGCTCGACCTTACGGATTGCGTGAATCTTGAGTATTTATCCTGTGGCGGCAATGAAATTGACACGTTCAAATTTTCATCAAACACTTCTCTTGAGTACGCTGATTTTGGAGAAGGGGATGAATATCTGATAAACGAAAGCATTTTCCCCGACCCTGCGTTTATGGAATATGTTTCCTCGGAGATTGACACAAACGGAAACGGATTTTTGTCGGAGAGCGAGATGTCCGCCGTGACGGAAATCAATGTGTCGGGGCTTGGAATCGAAACGCTTGCGGGAATCGAATGCTTCGCCTCGCTTGAAATTCTCGATTGCTCGGACAACAGGCTTACGGATGAGCTTGATCTTAAAGAGTTTACGAAGCTCGACAGCCTTTCGTGCGAAAACAACGAGATAACGCTTATTTGCCTTAACTATAGACTTTACAGTGAGGGGATGACGCATCTTTCGTGCGACGATGACGTGGATATTGCATATATCGAATCGGACAGTATGACCTCTGACGTTTAAGCGCGAAAAATCGTTGCGGCGCGGGGAGTTTTATGGTACAATATTTACATACCAAATTCATTTCGGAGGTTGCTTATGAATTTCACATACGAGCGAATCGGTCATATGCTGTCAAGGCTATATCCCTTAATCAGAAGGGAAAGCCTGCCGGTGGAAAACATCGAGTACATGACGTGCGGATACAAATCGGAGCCTTATCCGCCTACGGGAGGCGAGAGATTAAAATGGAGTGAGCGCGACAGATTCGGCGGATATCCCGAATATCATGCGTGGTTCTTCTTCGATGTTTCGGCGCCGCCCGTGCCCGACGGGCAGCGGTGCGAGCTTGAATGCTTCTACGGCGACGGGAAAAATCCGCAGTACATGGTCTACCTTGACGGCAAGCCTCTGCAGGGGATGGACGAAAATCACCGCTCGCTTGTGATTTCGGGAAAGCATTCGGCGTCACTTTACGCCTACACGGGATATAACAGCAGCGAATACATATTCCGTCCCATGGTAAACATAATCGACGTCGAGACGGAGGCGCTTTTCTACGACATTCGCGTGGCGTTTGAAATCATCTCGCTTGAGGACAGAAACTCGAAGGCTTACGTGTCTGTTCGCGACACACTCAATGAAGCGCTGAATCTGCTTGACTGGAGGTGTCCCGGCTCGGAGGATTTCTATCTTTCCGTGAAAATTGCGCGCGAGTATCTCAAAAATACGCTTTACCGCGGCGCGGATGACAGCGGGGAGGATGTTGCCGTCGTATGTATCGGTCACACGCATATCGACGTCGCGTGGCTCTGGACGTTTGCCCAAACGCGCGAGAAAACAGAGAGAAGCTTTTCGACCGTCGTCGAGCTGATGAAAAGGTACCCCGAGTATAAATTCATGTCAAGTCAGCCGCAGCTCTATCAATTTCTCAAAGAGGACGCGCCGGACGTATACCGTGAGGTAAAGCGCCTTGTTGCCGAGGGGCGATGGGAGGTCGAGGGCGCGATGTGGGTAGAGGCTGACTGCAATCTGCCGTCGGGGGAATCACTTGTGCGGCAGATAGTATACGGCAAGCGCTTTTTCCGCGAGGAGTTCGGCGTAAACTCGCACGTTCTGTGGCTGCCGGACGTTTTCGGCTATTCGGCGGCGCTTCCGCAGATTCTCAAAAAATCGGGTGTAGATAAATTTGTCACCTCCAAGATTAGCTGGAACGAGACCAACAGAATCCCGCACGACATTTTCGACTGGCAGGGAATAGACGGAACGCGCGTGTTCTCGTATTTTCTCACTGCGCAGGAAAAGCGAAACGGCGAGGGAATACGCACGGGAACGACATACAATTCGGATATTACACCCGCGTACATTGAGGGAACGTGGGCGCGGCTTCAGGATAAGGAGCTTACAAGCGAGGCGCTCAACACGTTCGGATTCGGCGACGGCGGCGGGGGACCTACCGTCAAAATGCTCGAATACGGACGGCGAATGAAAAATCCGATTGCGGGCTGTCCGCGCGTGAAGTACGATTTCGCGGGGGATTTTCTCGACCGCACCGAGAAAAGCGCGCGCAAAACGGGCAAGCTTCCCGTGTGGGTCGGCGAGCTTTATCTCGAATATCATAGAGGCACATACACGTCGAACGCGAAAAACAAGAAAAACAACAGAAAGAGCGAATTTTTGTATATGGACGCGGAGGCGCTCGCCGTCACGGATAAGCTTCTTTTAGGCGGCGAATATCCGACGGAGAGGCTTCGCCGCGGCTGGGAGAAGATTTTGCTCTGCCAATTCCACGACGTGCTGCCCGGCTCGTCAATCAAGCCCGTTTACGACGACAGCGACAAAATTTACGCGGAGGTGCTGTCTGCGGGCGAGGCGATGTGCGGCGAGGCGCGCGGGAAAATCGCGGGGCTGGCGGATGCTGGCGTGGGCGAGGCTGTTGCCTTCAATCCCAACGGCTTTGAGGCGTCAGGCACGGCTCTTTTGAACGGCGAATACGTGTATTTTGAAAATATCCCGCCTATGGGATTTGCCGTCGGCAAGCCGAGGCGCGGACATGACGGCGCGTCTGCGGATTTGTCAAAGAAAACGCTTGAAAACGATTATATCAGGGTGAGCTTTGACGGCGACATGACAATTTCCTCGATTTACGACAAAAAGGCGGGGCGCGAGGTGCTTAACGGTACGGGAAATAAAATTCTGGCGTTTGAGGATTTCCCGCGCGATTACGACGCATGGGAGATAACAAACTACTATAAGGAAAAATCATATCCCGTGAACGGCGTGTCGTCCTCTGCCATATATGAAAACGGCGCGAAGGTCGGATTCGTCACGGTGAGAAAATTTCTCTCCTCGACAATAACGGAAACCGTGACGATAACGCCCTACGACAAAAAAATCGAGTTTTCGCATCATGTAGACTGGCACGAGCGCCATATGCTCGTGAAAACATTTTTCCCTGCGGCGGTCAACGCAGACCGCGCCGTATACGAAATACAATACGGTCACGTCACGCGCCCGACGCACGAAAATACGAGCTGGGACGCGGCAAAATTCGAGGTCTGCGCGCATAAATACGCCGACATATCAGAGTTCGGGTACGGTATGGCGCTTATGTCCGACTGCAAATACGGATATTCGTGCGCGGGAACGTCGCTTTCCCTCACGCTTCTGAAATGCGCCACATACCCGAATCCCGAGGCGGATCAGGGAATACACGATTATACGTACTCCGTTCTGCCGCACGAGGGCGATTTCAGGGACGCGGGCGTTGTAAACGCGGCATATCTGCTGAACAGACCCATAACGGCAATTTCACCCGCACACGGAGGCGGCGGGAAGCTCAAAAGCTTTTCGCTTGCGTTCGCCGACAGGGAAAACGTCATTATCGAATGCGTAAAGCTTGCCGAGGACGGCGACGGCGTCATTGTTCGCGCTTACGACGCGCATAACAAGAGCGGGAATGCGAGCATAAAATTCGGATTTGACGTAAAATCCGCCTCGCTCTGCGACCTTCTGGAGAACGAAATATCGACCCTTGAGGTTCGGGACAGAAGGGAAATTTCGCTTCACGTCGGAGCGTTTGAAATAATAACCCTTAAGCTGAAGCTGTATGACACGGAGGAACAGACATATGAAGCTGATTGAAAAAACAGTATCGAGCCGCGAGATTTACTTGGGGAAGATACTCGAATTGAAGCTCGACGAAATTGAAAGAGGCGACGGCGGACATTCAAAGCGCGAGGTCGTCGTTCATCACGGAGGCGTGTGCGTCGCGGCGCTCACGGACGACGGCGATTTACTCATGGTAAACCAATATAGATACGCGACGGGCGGGACGCTGCTGGAGCTTCCCGCAGGGAAGCTTGAAGCGGGAGAGGATGATCCTGCGCGCGCAGCGCTTCGCGAGCTTTCCGAGGAAACGGGTGCGAAACCGAAATTCCTGTACGATCTCGGTTGGTTTTATCCGTCGCCGGGGTACACGACTGAAAAAATTTATATGTACGCCGCAGACGGGATAAGCTTTGGAAGACAGCACCTTGACTCGGGGGAATTTCTCGACGTTATGAGGGTTCCGTTCGATGAGGCGGTGAGGTGCGTTTTGTCGGGCGGCTATCACGACGCAAAAACGGATTTTGCGATTCTGAAGCTTTCGCATTTCAAAAGCGTCGGAATGCCGGAGCCGATTCTGACGCTTGTGTGAATTTGCGCGCTCTTTTGTGAAGTCCCACTGAAAGATAGCGGAAAACGTCACAGACTTAATCTATTTTTAATCTTGACGGTCTATAATAATATGCGCAGCGGGCGGACGGCTCCACCCGCAAAATCACTTCCGCCGTGTGCGGGGAATGGAGACGCATATGAAAAAAACAGCGCGTATTTTAATACTCTTTATAGCGGCGGCTACGCTTCTTACGAGCTGCTCCGTGGTTGAAAACGTAACGGGCGGCAGCTCGTCTGATGTTGATGTCGAGGCTGCGGTTGTTACCGTAGACGGCTCATCAGACAGTGACGAGGACAGCAGTTCGTCCTCATCATCGTCAAGCTCGAATTCAAGCTCAAGTTCATCATCGACATCATCTTCCTCGTCGTCCACAAGCGCGGGAGCAATTACGGTCGATTACAGCAAGTACGATCTTGACGAGAGCGAGACTGCGGACGATATGGTATCGATAACGCTTGACGGCTCGTCAACTACAGTTTCAGGCGACGGACTTTCGTTCGAGAACGGCGTGCTTACGATAACGGCATCCGGCACGTATTATATCACGGGAACTCTTGAAGAGGGAAGGATATACATCAGCGTCGATGAAACGGAAAAGGTGAAGCTCATTTTAGCGGGCGTTACGATTACAAATTCATCGGATTCGCCGATTTACGTCGAGTCTGCCGACAAGGTGATAATTACGCTTGCCGACGGCACGGTGAACACAATCACCGACAGCGACACGTCGGAAAAAACGGATGATTCGACGCGCGCGCCCGCCGCGATTTACTCGTGCGTCGCGCTGACAATAAACGGAAGCGGAACGCTCAATGTTTCCTCATCGTACAATAACGCGATAGGAACAAAGAAAACGCTCAAAATTGTCGGCGGAATACTGAATCTCACGGCTGAAAACGCGGGACTGAAGGGAAACAACGCCGTTGATATATGCGGCGGCACGATTACGATTGATTCGACAGGCGACGGAATCAAGACCGAGGAGGAAGAGGACACCACAAAGGGATATGTCTTCATCAGCGACGGCACGATTACGATTACGACGGAATCAGACGGCATCAACGGCTCGATTTACACGATAATCACAGGCGGAACAATCAATATCACGACGACGGGAACGACTGTTTCAACGGCGTCGGTGACGAGCGGATCGGGTGTGACGACAGTATCGGCGACATCATCGTCCGGCGAATCTTATTCGGCAACGCAGACGGCAGGTCCCGGCGGCAATCAGGGCAATATGGGCGGCAACAACGGCTTTGGCGGCAATAACGGCTTTACAGACAATACGACAAGCTCATCGTCCCCCGATTCAAAGGGAATAAAAGCGGGAACCGAGCTTTTAATCACAGGCGGCTCGATTACGGTAAGCTCAACGGGTCACTGTGTACACTCGTCGGGCGACGTTGAGATAACAGGCGGCACGATAAATCTCACCTCCTCGTCGGGCAAGGGAATTCAGGGACATGGAGACGTGAAGATTTCGGGCGGCACGATTATAATCACGAACGCGACCGAGGGAATCGAGTCGAAGCAGGATATGTATATTTCGGGCGGAAGCACAACGCTTTATGCGACTGACGACGGAATCAATATCGGCGGCACGGGCTATACGCTCTATATTTCCGGCGGATACCTCAACGTGACGGTAGCATCGGGCGACACTGACGGCATTGACTCAAACGGAAGCATTTCGATAACGGGCGGCGTGACGGTTGTGTATAAGTCAGGTGCAACTGAAATGGCTGCGGCGCTCGACAGCGAATACGGAACGAAAATAACGGGCGGCACCGTGATTGTTCTCGGTACGTCAACGTCACCGTCGGCAACGGTTTCGGTATCGTATACAAGATTAAGCAGTCTTTCGATTTCGTCAGGGACATACACCGTGACGGACGGAAACGGCAATGAGGTGTTCACATTCGGCGTCGCGACATCGGCGTCGGGCGGATGGATTGCCTCGGAGTATTTCACAAGCGGCACGACCTACACGATTACAAGCTCAAGCGGCAGCACCGTGACATCATGGACGCAAAGCTGAGCGCATGGAATGCGACGACGAAAAAATAAACAGTAAACCGAAATCCCCCTTGAGTACTCACTCAAGGGGGATATTTTTCTACATTCGCTAATCACTAATCACTGTTTCACTTTCCCGCTGCCGTGTCCGCCAGCTCGTCTGCGCGTCTGGCACACGCTGTCATTGCGTCGGCGATAAGCTCGACAAATCCTCCAGCTTCAAGCACCGAAATTGCGCTTTCCGTCGTGCCGCCCTTTGTCGCCACCATTGAAATCAGCTCGTCGGGCTTCATTCCCGAATTGAGAAGCATATACGCCGAGCCGATTACAGCGTGACACACAGGACCGAGCATAAGCTCGGGATCCATTCCGAGCCGCTTGCAGCCCTCAACCATCGCCTCTATGAAAAGATAGACGTAGGCGGGCGAGGATGCCGTCGCGCCGATTACGGCGTTCATTTCCCCCTCGGGCAGCTCAAAAACGTCGCCGCACGACGCGAAAACTCCGTAAATGTAAAGATATCGCGTGTCTGTGACAAGCTCGTTGCGGCACATTGCGGTGACGCCGTGACCGATTTTGAGCGGCATATTCGGCATGACGCGCACTACCCCCACGTCCCCGAGCGCATCCGTGACGCTTTTTATCGGAACGCCCGCGCAGGGAAGAATGTACGTCTTTTCAGTGTGGCAGGGCACTTTTTTTATCTCATCCAGCACCTCGGGGAGATTCTGCGGCTTGACCGAAAGGACGATGAACGTACCGTTTTTTACGACCGACTCAATCGAGGGCTGCGGAACATATGATTTTCCCGCAAAGCTCTCGTATTTTGAGGCGGATTTGTCGTAAAGATAAAATCCCGCTTTTTCGGCTCCCCCGGCGTAGCTTACAAGGCATTCGGCGACGGCTCCCGCGAGCGCTCCCGCGCCGATAAATGCAAATTTTGTATCCATTAAAAGTCTCCTTTGCGTTTGATGATGCAGCGTAATTATACACGAAACGGGCGCGGAAGTCAAGCGTGGGACTGCTGCGAGTGATTTTTACGTCATTCCGTACATTGACAAAAGCGCTGTCATGGTCTCGGCTGACTCCTGCATTCCTCTTCCTATCCATTCCTCAATCCATCCGAATGTGCCGTATGCTATAAATGCGGTTGTGTACGCCCACATATTGTTGTGTTCGGGCTTCGGACCTGAAAGCTCCAGCAGCACAGTCAAAAAAAGGTGAAACAGTCCTCTTTTTTTGAGAAGAAGATAAAAATCGCGATTGTCGGAAAGGTGCCCGAAAAGGCTGCCGTAAAGGGAGGCATTTGATCCGACATCCTGCTTTTTGTATTCCTCGTCCCATTTTAACAAAAGTCTCTTTATGTGACCGAGCAGAATGTCCTCTTTGCTTTCGTAATTTCTGTAAAAAGAATTGCGGCTCACATTTGCGGTGCTTGTTATCAGAGAAACGGGTATATCTTCAAATTCATGATTTTTAAGCAGATTCAGCATTGCGTCCGTAATCTGCTTTTTTACATAGGTATTTTTTTCTTCGTTGTTCATGATGTCACAATCCTCCCTCACTTGTACCATTTTTCAAAACATATTGATTTCGACAAAATCCGATGGTACAATGGTTGCATCAATATGATACACCAACGGCTCCGATTTGTCAAGAGCTGATGTGTCCCTCGTATTCGATGAAATTTTATATGAAGGAGAATTCTATGGAGGGATTTTTCACAAAAAAGCGGATTATCATTTTATTGATAATCATTGTAACGGGGCTGCCTTTCGGCAGACGTGCGGTCAGGGCTGTCATCAACCTGATGGTTGGCGGGACATTATTTGGAGGTAACTTCTTATGAGCGGAGATCAGAAAAAGCATAACAAACGGGGATTGTTTATGAAAAAGGTTCTAAAGATTTTTGGCATCATCCTGCTTATATTGGCAGCAATTGCGGTGATCGTATATTTTTCCGTGCTTCGTTATCCAAACCTGAAGACCGACCCCACGGTTGGAAAATGGTACCGGGTCGAAACATCTGAAATGAAATCTTCCGATGGCAGCGCATATCATGCTTTGTTCAAAAAGGGCGACGAAAATAAGGTGCTGGTCTATTTTGCGGGCGGTGGTGTCAGCATCAACGAGGATACCGCAAAATACGATTCATACAATACCACACTTGTCTGGCCTGATCTTCTTGCTAATCTCACGATGAATATGGGCGGTCTTTGTGCGGATGGTGAGGAAAATCCCTTTTATGACTGGACGATGATTCTGTTCCCCTATGCTACAGGAGATTTCCACTGCGGGACAGGCGAATTTGAGTATACTGACACAGATGGAAAAACGAAGACGCTGTACCACAACGGTTATATAAACTTTACTTCCGCAATGGACGAAATATTGGAGAAAGCAGGCCTTGAAGATGTAGATACTGTCGTGGTCACTGGATACAGTGCCGGAGGTTGGGGCGCGGCCATCCTTGCAAATGATGTGTTTACCGCTTACTTCCCGGAGGCAGAAAGCAAGACTGTGCTGGTGGACTCTTCGGTTGCGCTTTATGATGGTTGGGCGGATGTGGCGGCAAACGTCTGGCAGGCTCCCGAACACATCGTAGATCGCATCAAAACCAACAATCTGACACTGGATAGCCTGACTGCTCTTTATGAGGTTTATGGCGATGAGGTCAACATTCTATTTTGTTGTTCTACCCGCGACGGTGACCTTGCAAAAATTCAGAGATATTTCAATGACCTTGTTTTCGACAGCGATGGAGAGATGCCTGTGGACGAAGCCGATGGTGATGCTTTCGAGACAATACTCGCAGAATTTGTTTCCCAGTTAAAAGAGCAGACAAATGCCAATGTGTTCCTATTTGACGATTTTGACTGGTACGGCAGAGAAATTAATCTGACCTCACACACCGTTATTGCAACGCCATATGTATTCGCAGAGTTAGATGATACCGGCAAATCCATTGCCGAATGGCTGAATGATGCCATTGACGGGAACAAAGCGGACTATGGTCTGGAATTATTGAGTTTTTCTGAAGAATGAGGAGAGAGGAAGATGAAAAAAGTGTTGAAGATAATCGGAATTATACTCTTGGTAATTGTAGCTTTGATTGCTGTGCTTATTTACTGGATAACGCATATCGACAGCTCGGTAAAGG
>JAJQCT010000012.1 GCA_021202555.1 Clostridiales bacterium | reverse complement strand
CTGTGCGCAATATTCATCTAACTTGAACAACAAAGCTATGCTTTGTTGTTCAATGCTATTACATCATAAAAGTGCGCTTAACCGTGAATATTGCGCTGTGCGCAATATTCATCTAACTTGAACAACAAAGCTATGCTTTGTTGTTCAATGTTATGTCGATAGGAAAATAAAAAATTTTTGAAAGGAGCGAAATTTTATTTCACTCCTTCCTCGCCCGTATCTTCACTTTGAGTTTCTTTCTTTGCAGTATCATTTGCGTCAATGTCTTTGACATTCTCGCCCTCATCTTCGTAAATAGGCTCGCCGTTTTCTTCATTGACCGAAACCAGATTTACGTAATCGGAGGTTGAGACTGACATCTTCTTTTTTTCGAGCCGATGGGCGAGCGCCTCGCTTATGAGCGAATATGCGAGCGCCGTTATCGGTACGCCGAGAATCATTCCGGCAAATCCCCAGATGCCGCCGAAAAACAGTATCGCGAATATGACCCAGAATGACGAAAGTCCCGTCGAGCCGCCGACGATTCTCGGACCTATGATATTTCCGTCAATCTGCTGGAGCACTAAAATAAATATGAGAAACCATATCCCGTCTAACGGATTTTGAATTGCGACGATTAAAAAGCAGGGAACTGCACCTATAAACGGTCCGAAGAACGGGAGTATATTTGTAACTCCTATAATTACCGCCAGCAGCATAGTGTCGGGGAAGCCGAGCAAAAGCATAACAAAATATGAAATTACACCGACAATAGCCGAATCTATGAGCCTGCCGCCGATGAAGCCGATGAAAAGCTTGTTGGCGCGTCTCGCAACGCTTATTATTGTGTTTGCAGCCCTTGTCGGGAATACGGCGTAAACGACTTTCTTTGACTGCCCGATGAATTTCTCGGCGGACATCAGAAGGTAAATTGAGACGATAAGACCGACGAAAAAATCAAAAATAATGCCAACAACAATCACGACGCTGCTCGTCACGACGGTGACATAGTTCGTCACTTCGGGGATGATAGTGCTTTTCAGCCAGTCAATGAGCGTTTCGCTGCCGTCGGTGAGCGTTTCCTCAATTAAATCGATAATCGCGGTGTCGCCTATCTGCGTGTTTTCAAGCCATGCCACAAATCTTTCAACCTCGGACGGCGCCGAGGAAACAAAGCTGTTTATCGAGCTTAAAAGCGACGGAATTACAAGCCACAGAAACACAGAAAAGATGATGATAAACACAAGATATGCGGACGCGACGGAAAGCGCGCGACTGACAACAATTTTTTTCTTTATCTTTTTGCCGAAAAGCCTTTCAAAGCGCTTTGCAAGCGGTCTTAACAGATACGCGATTATAAACCCGATAAAGACGGAGCTTAAAGAATCAAGCACCGTCTTTACCGCTGATTTTACGGCGTCGTACCTATATATGAAAAAAAAGAACAGCATACAAGAGGCAAAGACGATAAAAACCGTCAGTCCAACCGCTGCGTATCTTTTGTATTTCAGGCGTTCCTCGTCGTGATTTTGATTCTCCATGTCAGAAAAATTCCCCGCACTGTGATTTTATAAAACAATAATATCACAAAGTGCGGGGTTTGTCAATGAAAAAGCTCGATTTTCCGCCCGAATGTGTATCACCCGGGCGAATTTTCCGGCGCTATACCAAAAGATACATCAAAACAAAATGGCAGGCGCTCCCGCCCATCACAAAAAGGTGAAAAATTTCATGTGAGCCGAAGTTTTTGTGGCGCTCGTTGAACGATTTGAGCTTCAGCGCGTATATTACGCCGCCTACGGTGTAGAAAATTCCGCCCGCAAGAAGCCACGCAAACTGCGCCGACGTCATAGAAACGAGCAGCTGCGGCAGTGTCATAATGCACGCCCATCCCATGCCGATATAAAATACGGATGATACCCATTTGGGGCAGTAAACCCAGAATGCCTTGAAAAGAATGCCTAAAGCAGCGATTCCCCAGATTACTGCAAGAAGAACATATCCGACGTTTCCGCCCAAAACAAGCAGGCAGACCGGGGTGTAGGTTCCTGCAATAAGCACGTAAATCATCATGTGATCGAGCTTTTTCAGCGCCGTATTTATGCGTTCGGTGCTTATCACGGTATGATATGTCGAGCTTGCGGCATAAAGCATTACTGCGCTTATCGCAAATACTGCAAGCGCCACGACGTAAATTCTCCCCTCGGCGTCCACCGCGCGGTGAAGCAGCGGTATTGCTGCGCATATCGCCATAAGCATTCCGATAAAATGTGTGATAGCACTGCCCGGTTCCTTGATTCGTTTAGTCATGTTCAAATCCCTCCATAAAGTATGATGTGCAGAATTTCTGAGAATATAAATCTCCATATCGGCTTTTCAAAAGCCGATATTATTATATCACAACCCGCAACACGTGTCAAGCGTTTTTGAAAAGCTTATCAAAAAAAATTTTTTGCCGCTTCTAACGAAATGGGCAACACCGTAGACGTTGCGGCATACTTCACCGTTTCAGAGTAGAGAGGATTCGCCTCTCACTGACATTTGCGCTTGCTGTGAAACGTCACAATATGCGAATTGTGAAAAATAATGTTTGCGGTGCCGTGCATTTTATGTTATAATAACATTGAACAGCAAGACATCGATGAGTGATGCACAGACTCATTCTTCAAGGATGAAAACCAAGGAGGAGACATAATGAAACTCGAACATCCGACGGGAGAACACAAATGCCATATACCTGAGCGTGTGTGCGACTGGGACGCCTGCGGCATTGACTTTTACGAGGATATACCCTTCGGCATAGGCGGCGGTCGTGAGCTTTGCCTTGACCTTATGGTATCCCGTGACAACGATAATCCTACAAGTCCATGTCTCATATGGGTTCACGGCGGCGCGTGGTCATCCGAATATCTCAACAAAAAGCATCGCCCGACAGAGGCGCTCGCTGATTTTTGCCATGAGGGCTTTGTTGTTGTGAGCATTGACTACAGGCTGATTCAGGAATCTCCTTGGCCGGGACCTATTGAGGACTGCAAGTGTGCCGTGAGATACCTTAAATCTCACGCCGAGCTGCTGGGAATCGACCCTGACAGAATCGGCATATGGGGCGAGTCTGCCGGCGGACAGCTCTCGGCTCTCGTCGGCGCGTCGTACAATAATAAAAGACTTGAGGGCAGCGGCGGCTGGGGCGAATATTCCTCATCCGTTGCGGCTGTGTGCGACTTTTACTGCGGCGGCGACATGACCCACATGGGAGCATCAAGCTATGACTTTGTAAGGAAACGCGCGGATGAGCTCGGAATCAAACTCACCTATGTGCCTCACTTGGGTGTGCGCCCCGACCCTGAGCATGAGAAATCCTTATTTGGCACCGTGGGCGAGGCTGCGGCGCAGATTGGCATGGACATCAGCCCGATATTCTACGTAAAAGAAGACCTGCCGCCTTATCTTCTTATGCACGGCGATGAGGATAAGTTCGTACCCGTGGATTTCTCAAACAATTTCTATGACGCGCTTTATAAATACGGTCATGACGTGACGTATGTGCTTGTTCACGGTCAGGGACATGGGCTTTTCCGCGGACGCGGATATTACGACATTGTGCTTGGATTTATGAAACGTCACCTGATCGGTGAAAAAATAAAAAAGGAGAAAAGAATGCGCCCGCTTAAGCCTCTTCCGGCAAATTATCTGCGCCCGACCAATGGAGGCGGCAGAGTAGTGAAGCTCGAATATGACACGAACACGTATGATGAGAACAGCGTTCCGCTTCATAAATTCTGCTATGTATACCTCCCCGAGGGATATAGCGAGGAGAAACGCTACAATATCCTTTACGCCGTGCATGGCGGAGAGGGCAACATTGAGGCGTATCTCGGAAACTGTGAGAAGCCCTCGCCCATCAAAATCGCGCTTGACAACATGATAGCAAACGGGGATATTGAGCCTTTGATAGTCGTCTCGCCTACATATTATAATCAAACCTCAATGGCAGGCAACTTTGAAGGCGCGACGGACGTTATAAATAATTTTCATAACGAGCTGTCCCGCGACCTCATTCCCGCGGTAGAGGGCAAATTTTCAACATATGCGGAAAGCGTAACACCCGAAGGAATTGAAAAATCACGGCGTCACCGCGCATTTACGGGCTTTTCGATGGGTTCGCTTGCAACGTGGGTAACATTTCTCAATAATCTTTCCGAATTTGCTTATTTTGTGCCGACGAGCGGAGATCTTTGGGTAAACGGAGCCAAAGACCGCGGCAAACCAGGAAACGCCAAGGCGGCAGCGGAGATTCTGAACGAAAACGCCGCAAAACACGGCTACGGCAACGATGATTTCTTTATTTATGCCCTGACGGGTGACAAGGATATAGCTTATCACCCGATGAAGGAGCTTATAGACGAGCTTCATGCATCTGCCGGCAACTTCACATTTACCGATGACAGCACGGAACCCGGAAACATTCGCTGGCGCCTTGAGCCGGGCGCACATCACAGTTATGAGTTTGTGCCGCTTTACTTTTATAACGCGCTCCCGGAGCTTTTCCGCCGCTGAAAAATATTGTATCATAATCGGCGCACATTCTCAAAAAAACTGAAAAAAACGCTTGACAAGAGAAAAAAACGGTGGTATAATAAACTGCCGCTTGTGTGAGGGCTTTTCAAGCGCGCCAAAAAGCGATAATGTTTGTTTGGCGGCGCCTTCCGGCAGCGAGTCTATAATGAAAGAGAGGTGCTTTTCGTGTACGCAATTATCGAGACAGGCGGAAAGCAGTACAAGGTTTCCGAGGGCGAGGTCGTTTATGTCGAGCTTCTCGGAGTTGATGAAGGAACATATACCTTCGATCATGTGCTTGCCGTATCTGACGAAAACGGTCTTAAGGTCGGAACGCCCTACGTTGATGGAGCTTCGGTAGAGGCTGACGTTCATCGCACGGTGAAGGGCAAAAAGCTTTACGTTTTCAAGTACAAGTCAAAGAAGAACGAAAAGAAGAAGATTGGTCACAGACAGCCTTATTCCGAAATTCAGATTACAAAAATCAAGGCGTAAGGAACAGGGAAGTGACGAGAATCACATTTTTCAAACAAGGGGATATTTACTACGGCTTTGAGGAGCATGGACATACGGGCTACGGCGATTCAGGCGAGGACATTTTGTGTTCCGCAATATCGGCGATGACGATGCTTGTAATCAATGCGCTTGAGATTTCGTATCAATCCGACGTCAGCTACTCGTTTTCCGATGAGGGCGGTGAGATTAAGCTTGTGGCAAAAGATGCGCTTCCGAAATATTGTGGCGACGAAATAAAGCAGTATGCGGTTGCCGGACTTATAGGAGCTTACTTTTACCAACTGATGGATCTCACCGAGGAATATTACGATTATCTTTCGGTGACTGAGAAGGAAATATCACCCGAAAAGGTTTGAGACGGTTTGGAGCACACATCTATTTGAAAGGAGACTTATTATGTTAAGACTTGGTTTGCAGTTTTTCGCACATAAAAAGGGCGTCGGCTCAACAAAGAACGGTCGCGACAGTGAAGCGAAGCGCCTCGGCGTAAAATGCGCGGACGGTCAGACAGTTCCCGCGGGCAGCATTATCGTTCGTCAGAGAGGAACGAGGATTCATGCGGGCACGAATGTCGGTCGCGGACATGATGACACGCTTTTCGCTCTTGTGGACGGAAAGGTAAAATTTGAGCGTACCGGTACGGGCTACAAAAAGGTAAGCGTATATCAGGACGCATAAACTTCAAAACAAAAATCGCGCACACGGAGCGGTAACGTCGCTTTGTGTGCGCTTTTTTTATTCATTTACACAGTATAAATTCAGCTCCCAAGCGGGAATGCAGCGCCCGCGTCGAAGGCAAAGCTTATATTCCGGAACATACGACTTAATCATGCGTGGAAGCACTGTTAAATCGTCAGTTCTGTGATAAACGGAAACGAGCATTTCCGGTCGGCAGCGGTAAATCGTATTTCGAGCGCCGATAAGCGCCTCGCGTTCAGCGCCCTCAACATCGAATTTAATGAAATCGATATGCTCATTTTCAACAGCACCATCGACCGTTCGGGCGGAAACTGCGATTTTTTTCGTACCCCTGTGATTTTTTCCGCCGAGCGATGATCCGCGCCCAGACAGCTCCGTGAAATCAAGAACAGTATCTTCACTCCACGCGGCTGCGTTAATCGGTGTAATCTGCGGTGTCACTGCAGCCTTTTCTGCGAGCTTTTTATACGCACGAGGCTCCGGCTCAAACGCGAAAATCCTCTCAATCATGTGCGATGCGCTTAAAATCGCGTCGGCTGTGTCGCCCGTGTACGCGCCAAGATCAACGGCGGCTTTATATCGCTCGAAATGAAGCGGACAGTCTGATTTGTCAGTATCATCGAGAAGAAAATCTATGTTTCCTGTGAGCTTATAGTTTAATATATTAGAGAGAAGCCTGCGAGATACGTCGTCGGAAAGCAAATCCGAAAGCTCGGAAAATGAGCCGTAATTCTCGCGGTAAAAGCGCCGGTCGAAAATTAAATCGCCCGCGACGGGCATATCGGGACAAAATAGCTCCCGTTCCCGTGAAATTTTTCGGATATTCTCAATTACGTCGGGGCGTGATGTTCCGAACGCGAGAACAACGGCGAAGCTTTCGCATTCCCGACAAACGTCCGCGTATGAGGTGACGTGAAGTCCGCGGAAATCGCGGTTTCGCACAAATCCGTCCGACGCAAAAATGCCCGACGGGAAAAGACCGCGCCGATTCATTTCATCGATTATCTTGTCGGCTCCGTCTCCCGTGCCGTATATATAAAGCGGGAGACCAGCCGCGCGCATTCGTTCCCACACGTCGGGTAATTCAGCGTTCGGAAGCTTCATTTTTATTCGTTCCAATCAAAAGCATTGATTTTTTGCTCAATCTGTGATATACTGTTGAAGTCGGCGGCGCTTGACAAAACGCGCCGCAAATAAAATCCGGAGGGTATTATGGACTGCTTATTCTGCAAAATAATCGGCGGCGAGGTGCCGTCGAACAAAATTTACGAGGATGATATGATTTTCGCGTTCCGCGACATTGCGCCGGAGGCTAAATGCCATGTGCTTGTCGTTCCGAAAAAACACATAGGCTCGATTGACGAGCTGAAATCCGAGGACGGTGAAATCGTCGCGCATATTTTTTCAAAAATTCCCGAAATCGCGCGGCTCGGGGGCTGTACTGACGGGTACCGCGTCATTTCAAACTGCGGACACGACGCGGGGCAGAGCGTGAAGCATCTTCATTTTCATGTGCTTGGCGGCGAGAAGCTCCCGCTTCATATCAACGGCAGCATGGAATAAATACAATTTTTTATATCGGACGAGGCATTTCGCCTCGTCCGATGCTTTTTTTCTATTTTACAAATTCACTGTAGATAGCTGAAAGCGCCGCTTCAAAATCGTCGGCGTCAACACCGATTATAATATTAAGCTCGCATGAGCCCTGATCTATCATCCTCACGTTGATTCCCGCGTCGGCAACCGCTCGGAACACACGTGCTGCGACGCCCTTGACGCGCACCATGCCGCGCCCGACGACTGCGATAAGCGCAAGACTGTCCTCGACGACAACATTGTCGGGATCTGTAGCGCGCTTTATGGATTCGATAATCTTTTGCCGCCTGCCCTTAAGCTCTGAGGAATTTACAACGAGTGTCATTGAATCAATCCCGGACGGGATATGCTCTATGTGAATGCCGTTATAATCCATTATCTCCACGACACTGTGAAGCATTCCGCGCTGAGACGCCATTTTGTCCTTCTCGATTCTGACGACGGAGAAGTTTTTCTTGCCCGCGATTCCCGTAATTACGTGCGCTTTGTCGTATTTTACGGTGTCGGGAACTATCATTGTCCCCTTGTCCTCGGGTCTGTTTATGTTTCTTATATTTATCGGTATTCCCGCCTGCTTTACGGGGAAAATCGAATCCTCGTGCAGCACGCTTGCGCCCATATAAGAAAGCTCACGAAGCTCGCGGTATGTCACCGTATTTATTTCGAGCGGATTTTTCACAATGCGAGGGTCTGCCATCAGAACGCCCGAAACGTCTGTCCAGTTTTCGTATAAGTCGGCAGAAGCCGCACGCGCGACAATTGCGCCCGTTATATCCGAGCCGCCTCGTGAAAACGTCGAAATCGTATCGTTCGGCATCGAGCCGTAAAAGCCGGGAATGACGGCGCGCTCATGCATTTTGAATTCGGACGACATCGTGATATTTGTGCGCTCCGCGTCAAAGCTTCCGTCGGGTGCAAAAAAAATCACGTCCGCAGCGTCTATAAAATCGTAACCGAGGTAATTTGCCAGAATAATCGAGTTTAAGTATTCGCCGCGCGAGGCTGCGTAATCACGCCCCGCAAGGCGCTGCATAGCGTCGCGTATTTTGGCATATTCGTCTGAAAGGTCAAGGTCAATTCCAAGCCCCTCGATTATAGAATCAAAGCGCATTTTTATCGCGCTGAAAAAATACGTTATATCAAGCCCTGCCACCGCCATATCGTAGCAGGCGTAGAGCATATCCGTTATTTTCGTGTCCGTCTCATATCTTTTCCCGGGAGCGGAGGCGACGACGTAGCGCCTGCTCTCGTCCGACTTTATGATGTCGTAAACCTTTTTGAACTGCTCGGCTGTCGCAAGCGATGTGCCGCCGAATTTAACTGCCTTTATCTGCACAGTCTGACCTCTTTTTTTAATAAATCCTTTGCGGTAAGAATTCCGCTTTTGTGCGGGCGGGGAAAACCCCGCCTTTCCTACATTATATGCGAAAAGGCGGGGTTTGTCAATATCAAAGACGCTGTGATTTTAATGTTTTTTCGCGAAAATCAGACGATTTTTTCGGTAAAAGTTGCAAACGGCGAATTTTTTGCCGAAGTGCGTCGGATTAAAGGTCAAAATGCGTGTTCTCGCCGCCCTCATCCTTTTCGGTTGCGTCACCCTCATTTTCAAACGGGGGTCTTTCGCCGAAGGGAGGCATTTTGCCGTCATGCGGTGGTTTTCCGTCATGCGGCGGTCTTCCGTCATGCGGCGGTCTTCCGTCATGCGGGAAATTGCCTCCGCGCGGAGGTCTGCCGCCGCGAGGCGGGAAACGCATTTCTCCCTCGTCGCCGAAATCGAATCCGCCAGCCGGAATATCCGAATCGTTTGAACCGGTCGGTTCCGCCGCCACTGAATCATTCTTGGATTTTTTGCCGTCGAGCGTGTCGCTTTCATCAACCTCGGTGAGATAGCGCTTTGCCTGAGTTGTGAACAGCTCGTAGTAGCGTCCCTTCTTATTCATGAGCTGGCTGTGATTGCCTTCCTCGATAAGTTCGCCGTATTCGATTACGAGTATCTTCGACGCGACAGTCGCGCTTGAGAGCCTGTGTGATACGAATATCGTCGTCTTGTCCTTGCTTAAGCTGTCGAACTGATTGAATATCTCCTGCTCGGCGATAGCATCAAGCGATGCTGTAGGCTCGTCGAGTATGAGGAAATCCGAATCGGAATAGAAAGCGCGCGCAATTGAAAGCTTCTGCCACTGACCGATTGAAAGCTCGATTCCGTCCTCCTCAAAGTAGCGCATAAGCGGTGTGTCGTACTTCTCGGGAAGATTTTCTATGAACAAATCTGCGCTCGACTGCTTTGCGGCGCTTTCAACCTCCGTCGCCTGACGCTCCTTTTCAATGTCGCCGAACTCTATGTTTTCTGAAACGGTGACGGCGTATTTGCCGAAGTCCTGGAATATGATTCCGAACATCTGGTAAAGCTCGTCGGTGTCGTATTCCTTTATGTCGTGTCCGTCAAGGAGAATAACTCCCTCGGTCGGGTCGTAAAGGCGCGTCATCAGCTTGATAAGCGTCGTCTTGCCCGCTCCGTTAAGTCCGACAAGCACGCACGTCTCACCTGCGTCAAGCTTGAAGCTCATATCCTTGATGACCATTTTTTCCGTTCCGGGGTAGCGGAAGCTCACATGGGAAAACTCTATCGTGTGACCAACGTGGCGCTCCACGTGACGAGGCTCGGGAAGTGATGAAACGATAGTCTTTTTCTCACTCATAAAGAGGATGAGATTTTCGATGAAAAGCCCGCCCTCGTAAATCGTGGAAAGCAGTGAAATGAGAGATGAAACAGAGCTTGACACGCTTGTGAGCGCGTTTGTCCAGAGCGAATAGCTTCCGATTGCGACATCGTTGCTGAAAAATACGCGGTTTGCTATGTAAAGATAAAGCAGGCAGTTTACGACGGATGTGAACACAGATATTGAAATATGCCAGACGTTTTCGTTTACGATTAGCTTTTTGATTCCCGCAAAGTACTTTTTGAACGTCTCCTGGTACCTTCCGATAAATGTGTCCGAAAGGTTGAAGAGCCTTATTTCCTTCACCATGTCCTTGTTCACCATCAGGTTGGAGTAATACTCCATCTGACGGCGGTCTTTTGAACGGCGACGCATATAATGGAAGTTCTTGCGCCGATACGTGAAGTTGATAATAGTCGTCGGCAGGGAAATGAGGATTACGACGAGTGCAATCCATGCTCCGGCGGCGGTGAGTACGACAATGTACGACACCATTGAGATTATTGTCGATACGAGGCTGAATGTCGAACTCATTATCTGCACGGGGCGCGAACCTGCCTCGCGGTTTGCGTTTTCGAGCTTTTCATAAAACGACGGCATATCAAAGCTTGCAAGATCGACGTCCTTCGATTTTGAAATAATCTTAACCTTGATGTGATTCGTGACAATCTCGCCCGAAATGTTGACGAACATACTGTAAAGACTCGTGACAATCGAGTTGAGAAGCGTATACGAAAACTGAAGCACGAGCAGGAAGATTACAAGGCTCCACGCTCCGTTTGATTCCGTCAGGTCGCCGACAAACCTTATCGCTATCTGACCTACTACCGAATAGCTTGACGGTTCTGTAGTATTGACAAGCGCGTTTATGAGGTCAGCCGCGATGAGCGAGCCGAACACGGGAATAATGCCGTTGAAAAACGACATAAAGAGCATGATGAAAAGCAAAGAGGGTCTTGCTTCCCATACGAGCTTAAAGATGTAGAACAGTCTGTAGGTAAATCCCGATACGACTTTCCAGACGTAATTCGGAACTTCTTTGATGTTGGTCGGCTTTTTGGGCTTGAGCTGCTCATACATTTTCTCACGCCCGCCGCCGGGAGGAGGTCCCATCATAGGTCCCATAATATCAGATTCCTTTCTGGTTTATGTATTTGTCCCGATTTTAACGGTCGGAACAGCCGTCATGTGACTTAACGAGCTTTGTGAGAAGCTCTCCGAGTGTTTTCTTTTCTTCCTCGGTAAGTGCCGAGAAGAATTCCGCCGCGTGCGCCTCGTGACGCCTGTGAATGTCCTCACAGCAGGCGCGTCCCGCGTTCGTTATAAAGACGTTGACCTCGCGCTTGTCCGTTTCGCTGCGTTCGCGCCGTATCATCCCCTCATCCTCAAGCTTCGTAAGCGCCTCGGAGAGGGACTGCGGGCGAATGCACATCATTTCCGACAGCTCCTTCTGCGTTACACCGTCGCGCTTTGAGAGCATTGTGATGATTTGCCCGCGACCGATGCGAAACGGTCTGTTGTCCTTTCCGTGAGGAGGCAATCCCTCCGGGGGCATTCCCGGCGGAGGTGCGTCCATAGGAGGCGCTCCTGCGGGCGATATACCGGTATCGTCGGGCGGTTCCCTGAACGATTCGCGTCTTGACTGAATTTCAACACGCCTCAAAAGTCTCATAAGATCCGAATTCTGCATAACTCGCTCCTTTCGTTAAAGAATATATCAAAATCAAAAATCAGGTGACGAATTTTCAGAAACCTGTTATTAAGATGCCTGTTATTCAGCCACCTGATTATATTATAGCACCGTTTTCTCCAATGTCAATACTTTTCCGAAAAATTCATTTGTTAATTTTACGTGAACAGAAACAAATAAACACACGCTTGAAAAAAAGCACTCTCTGTGATATACTTATTGAAAAATTCGAGGATGGTTTTTGTATGACAGAGCTTCAAAAACGGATATATGGCGCGTTTCGCCCCGCCGATATACTTTTGCCGCCGCGCGGGGCGGATATGAAAAAATGGTGTGCGGTCGCCTGCGACCAGTATACGTCCGAGCCGGAATACTGGCGCGAATTTGACCGATTTATTGGCGAGGCGCCGTCGAGCCGACGCTGCATTCTTCCCGAGGCATTTCTTTCTGATGCCGGGGCGGACGAAATTGAAAGCATAAACCGCACAATGCGCGATTATCTTTATAATTACCTCGTTTCTGTAGGTGAATGTATGATTTACGTCGAGCGAACGCTGTCGGACGGGCGGATAAGGCGCGGTGTCGTCGGCGCTTTTGACCTTGAGGAGTACGATTTTTCGCAAAATTCAAGCTCGCTTCTGCGCTCGACGGAGCTGACTGTTCCCGAAAGAATACCTCCGAGGGTGACGATTCGCCGTGAAGCGCCAATTGAGCTGCCGCACGCGCTTCTTCTGATTGACGACGAGAGCGGCGAGGTCATAAACAATATATCGCACGCGGACGAGCCGATTTACGATTTTGAGCTTTACGGCGACGCGGGACACCTCAAAGGCTACCGCATGAATGAGGGAGATACGGATGCTTTCAGGCGCGCGCTATCCCAAATGACGCTTCGCGAATACGGCGGAAATACGTCTCCTGCGTTTGTAGTCGGCGACGGAAATCATTCGCTCGCTGCTGCAAAGGTGCTGTGGGAGCGCACGAAGACGCTTATTCCAAAGGCGCTTTATGAAACTCATCCCGCGCGTTTTGCGCTTGTAGAGCTTACGAATCTGCACGACGAAACGCTCGACTTCGAGCCAATTTACCGTGTAGTAAAGTGCGGCGACCCATGCGCCTTGACGGATGCGTTCAGACGCTTCGCAAAAAATCTTCATGGCGCGTTTACCTCGCAGAATGTGAAAATTGTATATCACGGCGGAGGTGAGGAGGTTACAGTTCCATCTCCCGAAAGCCCGCTTCCCGTCGGCACGGTTCAGCGCTTCATTGACGAGTGCGAGTCGCGCTCCATGATTTGCGGTGTCGATTACATTCACGGTCTTGATACGGCTCATCGCTTAGCGGACGAGGAGGGAAAGGTCGCCTTCATATTTGACGGAATCGGGAAAGGGGAGCTTTTCGAGGACGTCGCACGCGGCGGATCGCTCCCGCGAAAGACTTTTTCGATGGGACACGCCACCGACAAGAGATTTTACTGTGAAGCTAAAAGGATATTGACCGACGGGGAATTGACGATATAGTCATTTCCGCCGAAAAGGACACTGAAAGATATAAATAAACGCCGCCCGAAGTGACATCCATTTCACTTCGGGCGGTTTATAATTTCAGCGGTACGGGGGTATTGAGCATTCATATGACTGTTTACGCGGATATATTGTTTTTGGTGAATTTCAGCCTTGACTACGTGTCGCTTTATATTACGGGACGTCTTTTGTCCCTGAAAATGAGTGTAATCCGATTGACTGCTGCCGGGACGCTTGGAGGAATATTCGCGACGCTTTCGCTTATATTTGATATAGACGGGATTTTATACATATCGCTTACGGTTGCGGTGACAATTTTAATGACGCTTGCGGCATACAAAAAAACGGGTGCTGCAAAAAGAGCGGGCGCGGCGGCGACGCTATTTGCTGTCGGAAGCTCACTTGGCGGCGTCATGACGGCGATATATTCGCTCGGACGCGGCTACCGCGATTCGCTTACATCGGATACTATGATTCCCACCGTGCTTTTTATCCTCGTCACGGGACTGTCGTGCGCCGCCGTGACATTGCTTGGACGAATATCGAAAAGAGCTGCGAATTACAAAGAGGCGCACGTTACGATAGCAAACGGCGGGGAAAGCGTGAGGCTGAAGGCACTCCCCGACAGCGGCAATCTCCTTCATGAGCCGATTTCCGGACGACCCGTCATGATTGTACGCGGTGAGGCGGTAAAATGCATATTTGAGCCGCGTCTTTTTGAAATCTTAGTCTCCTGCGCAAATGCGGGTGCTCTTGAGTGCTTGCCGAGAGAATATGTCGGGAAAATCCGCGTGATTCCCGTATCGGGCGTCACCGACGACGGCGTACTTTTGGCATATCGACCCGACGGTGTTATGATTGAGACACGCGGCGGCGCAAAATGCCGCGACTGTATGATTGCGCTCTCGTCGGCAAACGGCAAATTCGGCGGATGCGATGCGATTCTGCCGTCAGAATTTATATGATTTTTTATGCAGGAGGGGTATAGCATATGAAAACAAAAGAGAAACTTGCCCGTCTTATGAGACGGGCGAGGCGGCTGTGGCGCAGGATAATAATATTTATGCGCGACGGGGAAGAATACTACATAAACGGACCCGAGACGCTGCCGCCGCCGCTTTTGCCAAAGGAGGAAGCGGACATACTTTCGCGGCTCGGCGACGACCCGTCGCTTTCGGACGTTTTAATCGAGCGAAATCTGCGTCTCGTCGTCTATATTGCCAAAAAGTTCGAGAACACAGGCGCCGATATTGAGGATTTAATCGGAATCGGCACGGTCGGACTTATCAAAGCGATAAACACGTTTAAGCCCGAAAAGAACATAAAGCTCGCGACATACGCCTCGAGATGCGTCGAAAACGAAATTCTCATGTATATCCGCAAAAGCTCGTCGCGGCGGCTTGATATTTCGATTGACGAGCCGCTCAATGTTGACTGGGACGGGAATGAGCTGCTTCTCTCGGACATTCTGACGGACGGAGAGGATTCCGTTTACGGCAGAGTCGAGCATGACGAGGATTACCGTATGCTTCATCTCGCGGTCAGTCACCTTTCGGAAAGAGAGCGCTCGATTATAACGCTTCGGTTTGGGCTGGGCGGCGGACCTGAGCGCACACAGGCGGAGGTCGCGAAAATGCTCGGTATTTCGCAGTCGTATATATCGCGGCTTGAAAAAAAGATTTTGGAGGAGCTGCGCTGCGAGATTGGCAGCTGAGCGCGGAAATAAAAAGGGCTTTTTGATTATGTCGAAAGCCTTTTTTATTTGCACCCCGCCGCTTTTTATGTTATAATGCACACGAAGGCACACGAAGGTGAGGTGGATTTTATGTATCGTATTTTGACAGTCGAGGACGACAGGGGAATTGCGGATGCGGTAAACGATTCTCTGACGCGGTGGGGCTTTGAATGCCGCCGCGCTGAGAATTTCGCAGATATTATAGCGGAGTTTGAAGCTTTTAAGCCGCATCTGGTACTGCTCGACATTATGCTGCCGTTTTATAACGGCTACTTCTGGTGCGGAAGGATTCGCGAATTTTCAAATGTGCCCGTCATATTCATATCCTCAGCGTCCGACAACATGAATATCATAATGGCAATGGAAAAGGGAGGCGACGACTTCATCAAAAAGCCCTTTGATATGCCTGTTCTGACGGCAAAGATCAACGCGCTTCTTCGACGCGCATACGACTTTTCATCCGAGGTGAAATTGACGCACAGGGGCTTGACGCTCAACGTGAACGACAGCAGCTTTTCATACGAGGGGGAAAGATTTGAGCTGACAAAGAACGAATACCGCATTCTCCTAACTCTTTTGGAAAGCAAGGGCAAAATCGTATCGCGCGAAAAGCTGATGATAGCGCTCTGGGAAACTGACAGCTTCGTAGACGACAATACGCTGACGGTGAACGTCAATCGTCTGAGGAAAAAGCTCGACGGGGCGGGACTGAATGATTTTATAGTAACAAGACACGGCGTGGGGTATCAGATTGAAGAATAAATTCTCGCTTACAGATTACATAAAAACCAAATATCTCACCGTCGCATTCTTCGCGCTTATTTTTGTCTTTCTCGGTGTAAGCTTCGCGCTTTACGAGCTGCCGCTTGCAGCCGTTCTTTATCCCTTCACAGTATCGCTCATTATATTTGCCGTCTGGTTGGCTCTTGACTACAGACGCGAGTTAAAAAGGCATATGGAGATTTCCTGTCTTGAAAAAAGAAACGAGGAGCTGGCGACCGAAATCTCAGAGCTGAAGCACAAATCAGACGAGCGCACAGACTATTATTCCGTTTGGGCGCACCAGATTAAAACGCCTATTTCCTCAATGCGACTTTCGCTCGGCAGCGCGGACAGCGAGACGAACAGGCATCTTTCATACGACCTTCACCGCATCGAAAGCTACGTTGATATGGCTATGACGTATCTTCGCCTCGATTCTGACAGCACTGATTTTGCGTTCGGCGAGTACGACATAGATGAAATTATAAAGGGAGCCGTTCGCAGACTTTCGGGCGAATTTGTATATCGCAGAATACGCCTTGAATATTTGCCTCTCGGCTACAGAGCGCTGACTGATGAAAAATGGCTCTCGTTCATCATTGAGCAAATACTTTCAAACGCGCTCAAATACACAAAAGAGGGCGGCTCTGTCGCGATTTACAAGGAAGATGACATGACGCTCTTTATACGCGACACAGGAATCGGAATCTCGCCCGAGGATCTGCCTCGGATTTTCGAGCGCGGATTTACGGGATATAACGGACGGGAGGATAAAAAGGCGAGCGGAATCGGGCTTTACCTTTGCAGGCGCATATGCGGCGCTCTCGGACATAAAATCACCGTCACATCCGAGGTAGGAGTCGGCACGACGGTGATGCTCGATTTGCGGCGTGAAAGAGTTATGGGAGAATAATCAATTCTTACGATTTCGTAAGATAAGCGTAAGCCGAATCAATTGTTTGTTCCGTCCCTGTGCGCTATAATTACATCATGCAAATAAGCGGTTCGGGTTATTTTTCGGGCTGCACTCATTGAAAGGAAGCTTTCGCGGGACGAAAGCTGCGGTTTTAAGAAATGCAGATATTGGATGTAAAAGACGTGCGCAAGGTTTATACCTCTCGTCTCGGAGGTACAAAGGTCGAGGCTCTCAAAAACATCTCGTTTTCGCTTGAGGTCGGCGAATACGCCGCCGTGATGGGCGAATCGGGTTCCGGCAAGACGACGCTTCTGAACATTCTGGCAGCGCTCGACAAGCCGACATCCGGAAGCGTTATTCTTGACGGACGCGACATTTCATGCGTCAAGGAATCGAAAATGGCGGAGTTTCGCCGCGACAATCTCGGATTCGTTTTTCAGGAATTTAACCTTCTTGACACATTCACGCTTGAGGACAATATTTACCTGCCGCTCGTTTTGTCGGGTCATCGCCACGAGGAAATGAAGCAGCGCCTCATGCTCACGGCTCAAAAGCTCGGAATTGCGGATTTGCTGAAGAAATATCCATACGAGGTGTCAGGCGGTCAGAAGCAGCGAGCCGCAATAGCAAGGGCGATTATCACCGGTCCGCGTATTATTTTGGCGGACGAGCCGACGGGAGCGCTTGACAGCCGTTCAACAGACGAGCTTCTGCGTCTTTTCTCGGAGATAAACGCCGAGGGGCAAACTATCCTCATGGTAACCCATTCTATCAAAGCGGCAAGCTGCGCCGGTCGCGTGCTTTTCATAAAGGACGGCGAGATATTTCATCAGCTCTATCGCGGAAAAATGACGAACGAGGAGCTTTATCGGAAAATATCGGACACCCTCACAATGCTTTCGCGCGGAGGTGAGACAGAATGATGTATGCGAAGCTCGCGCTTGAGGGAATCAGAAAGAATAGGCAGCTCTACTACCCGTACATTCTGACGTGCGTAGGAATGGTGTTCATTTACTTTATCATTTCGGCTCTCTCTCACTCTTCGATGATTTATTACGAGCTTACCGGCGGCAAAAATACCGTGACGTTGCTTCAGATTGGGCGGTATATTATTGCCGTGTTCGCCGTGATTTTTCTCTTTTACTCAAATTCGTTTCTCACAAGAAGGCGCAAAAAGGAGTTCGGTCTTTACAATATTCTCGGAATGTCAAAGTCGAACATAGCGAGAATACTTGTGTGGGAATCGCTCATAACCGCGGCGGTTTCTCTCGCCGCCGGCATCATTTTGGGCGGAATACTCTATAAGCTGACGGAGCTTGTGCTTGTTCGCTTGATGGACGGCGAGGCAACATACAGCATAAGCATCGCGCCGCAGGCAATTCCAGAAACGATTTTGCTTTTTCTCGCAATATTTGCGCTTCTTTTCGTGTCAATGCTTCTTCGTGTAAGGCTTTCGGATCCGATTGACCTTTTGAAAAGCGAAAACGTCGGAGAGAAGCCGCCAAAATCCAATTGGCTGCTCGGAATACTCGGAATAGCAATACTCGGTGCCGGATATTATATCGCCGTTTCAATAGAAGATCCGTTTGACGCACTTTCGTGGTTTTTCGCCGCCGCTGCTCTTGTGATTATAGGCACATATCTTGTTTTTATTGCGGGAAGCGTACTTTTATGCCGCATTTTGCAGAAAAACAAGTCGTACTATTACAAAAAGAATCACTTCATATCTGTTTCTTCCATGGTGTACCGCATGAAGCGAAACGGAGCGGGACTTGCGTCCATATGTGTGCTTGCCACAATGGTGCTTATCATGATGTCGTCCGTAAGCTGCCTTTTAGCGGGCGAGGAGGAAATTCTATATCAAAGATACCCATCCGAAATATCCTTTTCGTATCGGGTATATACGGCAAAAGATTTGTACACAGGAGTTACAGATTCGCAGAAGGACGAGATAAAGGCGATTTTTGCAGACAAGGCTTCCGATTACGGCGTTGAGATTCAAAACGTCGTAAGCGCTGATTATCTTTACGCATCATGTTACGACGTGGACGGCACACTTTGCTTTTCTTCAACTGAGACATCGAATAAGGGAATCGACACAAGCGACATGAACTATACGATGTTTTACGCCGTTGGACTTGACACGTATAATGAGATAACGGGAAACGCCGCAGAACTTAACGAGGGCGAAATTCTCCTTTACGCCAGCACGGACGTATATTCTTACGATGAGCTTACAATCGGAAGCATGGGAAGCTATACAGTAAAGGAAAAAATCGATTCGTTTATTCCCGAAACCGAGGACCTTTCGATATATGGCACGATATGCGTAGTTGTTCCCGATTTTGAGGAATGCGCGCCGCTTTTCACCTACACGGAGGGAACTGAAAAGGAAGACGGGACGAATTATGAGGGGTGGTCGATTTCACCGTCCCTGATATGGGAATATAGATTTGACACCGGCGTGGATTCTGACACACAAATTGAGCTTTACGATGCCGTAGACGGCGATTTATATGCCGCTGTCAAATCATTCAACAGCGAGGGAGGGTACAGCCTCTATAATCTCTATTCAAGAGCCGAGGTGCGCGGCGAATATTACGGACTTTACGGAGGACTTTTCTTCCTTGGAGCGGTGGTTTCAGCGGTATTTCTTCTTGCAACCGTGCTTATTATCTACTATAAGCAAATAACTGAAGGATACGAGGACGCGTCGCGGTTTGAAATAATGCAAAAGGTCGGAATGAGGAGGGAGGATATCAGAAAAAGCATCAATTCGCAGATTCTTACCGTATTCTTCCTGCCGCTGATCCTCTCGGCACTCCATGTGGTGTTTGCCTTTCCGATGATTAAAAAGATACTTTTTATGTTCAGCCTTGATAACGTCGCGCTTTTTTTGACAACGACGCTTGTATGCTTTGTAATCTTCGCACTCTTTTACACGATTGTTTATAAAATCACTTCAAACGCGTATTTTAAGCTCGTATCTGAGAGACGTCAAGCGTAAAATCAGCGACAGATTCAAAAAAGAGACACCGCCCTGTGACGGTGTCTTTTTCTATGGATGCCATATGATTAACAAAATGCCGCCGACTCTCATAAAAATATACGGAGAGGCATTGACGGTATAAACGGCAGTCTTTCTTTGCCCCCGTCAATTCAACAGCCTCTCGGAGCATTAAATGAATACTATAATAAATACATTTGCGGGACTTTTGATTCCGTTTTTGGGAACGTCGCTCGGCGCGGCGGGCGTTTTCTTCTTGAAAAGAGAAATCGGCAGCAGAGCCGTGCAGATTTTGAACGGATTTTCCGCGGGAGTGATGACTGCGGCGTCCGTATGGAGCCTTTTGATTCCCGCGATCGAGGAATGCGAAAATCTCGGAATGTTAAGCTTTCTGCCGGCGGCTATCGGAACGTGGCTCGGAGTTATTTTCCTGTCGCTGATCGAGCATCTGCCAAGCGATTTAACTGAGCGAGGCGCGGGCGACTTGTCGGAGGATTCGTCGCTTTTGTCGTTTGCCGTAACAATACACAATATTCCCGAGGGAATGGCGGTGGGAATCGTCTATGCGGGAGTTATTTTCGGAGGCGATGAGGTGGCGCTCGCGGGCGCGTTCGCGCTTTCGATTGGAATCGCGATTCAGAATATACCTGAAGGCGCGATTATCTCAATGCCGCTTTTTGCGCGCGGAAAATCAAAGCCGCGGTCGTTTGCGGCGGGCGTGCTTTCAGGCGCGGTCGAGCCGATTGCGGGCGCGCTCGCGGTGCTTGCGGCATCCGTTATTCTTCCCGCGATGCCCTATTTTTTGGGCTTTGCGGCAGGCGCTATGATTTACGTCGTCGTTGCCGAAATGATACCCGAGGTTCATGCAGACGGGAAGGGTTTTTACGGAACGATTTCATTTGCCTTTGGCTTTACGGTCATGATGTGTCTTGACGTCGCGCTCGGATAAATACGCTTTGATTGAGTCAGGGAAGAATCAAAAAATTTTACCTGCAAATTAAAAAAAGCGTTGACAGTTTTTTTAGACGGGTGTATAATAAATATAGTCGAGAACACATCATGAAACGGAGGACATCATGAAAATCGAAGCTTTCAAAAAACTTCCAGATTCCGAATTTGAGGTTATGCGGGCTATATGGAATGCACCTGTTCCGTCAACTGCGCCGATACTTATGAATATGATCAAAGATACAAAGGATTGGCGCGCTCCGACGCTCATATCGTTTCTCGGACGACTTGAGGACAGGGGCTTCATCCGCTCCGAGAAAAACGGCAAGGAGCGCGAGTATTATCCGCTCATTGACGAAAAATCATATATGACGCAGTTCACAAAGCTGCTGCTCGATCAGTATTACGGCGGATCTTTAAAGAATTTCCTTGAAATTTTATCGGGCGAGGAATCGCTTTCCTCCGCGCAGTACGACGAAATACTCGAATGGCTCCAGTCGCATGAGTTCTGATACATCATCACGCATAAACAGCGATGTAAAGCCGCTGCTCTTTCAGAATATCTGCTGCGAATACAATATGCGCGGCGGGGCTGACGAGCAGGGAATCGGCACGTACAATGAAAAAAGACTGCACCGCATAATTAAGGACTATTTCGACGCGGAGGAATCAGACCATGAGGTGCCGTACCGCGGACACGTAGCAGATATAAAAAACGACACGGGGATAATAGAGGTACAGACGGGAGCGCTCAATCCGCTTTACACGAAGCTCGCAGTCTTTCTTCCCGAAATCGAGGTCACTGTTGTTCATCCGATAATAGTAAAGAAGAAGGTCTTTTGGATTGAACCCGAAACGGGAGAAATATCAGACGGACATCTCTCACCGAAGCGCGGCTGCGATTACGACGGTCTTGTAGAGCTTTTCAACATTCGCAGTCATCTGACTAATCCGCGCCTTCATATACGATTTATGATGATAGCCGCCGACGAATACAGATTCAATGACGGATGGGACAGAAGCGGCAAGCGCGGCTCTCACAGGTATGAATATATCCCGACGGAGCTGTACGACATCATATCGATTGATGAGGCATCGGATTACATGAGATTTCTGCCCGACGGACTTGACGTAAACGACGAGGGATTCACAAAAAACGAGTATTCCGCAATGATACCGAGATCTGTATCATCAAGACGAAGAAGCGTTACCTACGCGCTCAATGCGCTTGTCGCAGCGGGAGTAATCAAAAATGCCGGAAAGCGCAAGCGCGCAAACGTGTATACGCTCGCAGAATAAAAGATATGCAATCAAAAAAAAGACGGCAAAGACCGTCTTTTTTTTGATGCAAAAGCAAAGAAATTATTCAAAAGCAATTGCAAAATACTGCAAGAGCCTAACAACGGCTGCGTCAAAAAATCAATATGAAAAAAGACGACAAATGCAGTTTAAGGCACTTGCATTTGCGCAATTGCGCGTATCTCGTCGCAGAGTATTTTTGCATCCGCCTCTGTATTGAACGCTCCTATTCCGATTCTTACCGCTCCCCTCGGAAATGTGCCAAGCGTTCTGTGTGCAAGCGGCGCGCAGTGAAGACCCGAACGGACGCATATATTTTTCTCGCTAAGACGCATTGAAACATCGGACGGCTCCACACCGCTTATATTGAATAAAACTGTCGCGCCGGTCTCCGCTCCGTAGAGCGTTACGCCGTCAATTTCCGAAAGCCGCGAAATAATTACCTCGGAAATCTTTTTTTCGTGAGCGAAAATTTTATCGCGACCGACATAGTGAACCCAGTCAAGCCCGCGTCCCATCGAGACAATTGCGTGTGCGGGAATCGTTCCCGCTTCGAATCTTTCGGGCGCGATTTCAGGCATTGTCAGCGGCACTGAATCAACGCCGCTGCCGCCCTCAATTATCGTTCGTATCTCCGCCGGTTCTACATTTTCACCGAAAATCAGCGCGCCCGCTCCCATGTAGCCGTAGAGCGATTTATGACCTGTAATGCAAAGCATATCGATATTTGACGCTCTCATGTCAATTGGCAGTCGTCCAGCGCTTTGCGCCGCATCAACGATAAAATAAAGTCCGTTTTCGCGGCAGAATTGACCGATTATTTCAAGCGGTGCAGTTACGGTGCAGAGATTTGACATATGTGTAGTTATGACGGCACGTGTTTTTCGTGTCAGCTTTGATTTGAGCGATTTTATCGTCTCTTCCTCGTCATGAACTATGTCGAATATGTCATATGTGCCGTTTTTCTCGCCGCAAATCGTCGAAACAGGGCGCAAAACTGCATTATGCTCCATATTGCTTATCAGCAAATTATCTCCAAACTCGAAAATGCCCTTTATCGCCATATTCAGCGATTCTGTTACGTTTGCCGTGAAAGCGACTCTTTCAGGTAATGCCGAAAATTCATTCGCCAGCTTTTCCCGCACGTCAAAAACGGCGCCTGACGATAAAAGTGACATTTTATGCGATCCGCGCCCGGGATTTCCGGCGTAATTTTCGGCGTATTTTATCACCGCGCGGTGCACGCATTCGGGCTTCGGGAATGTCGTCGCCGCATTGTCAAAGTAAATTGTCCGTCTCATAGCGTTATATATTCGTATCTGACGCGAAGCCGCGATAAAATATTATTGACGTTTCCATATTCGTAGCATGGGATTTCTATTCCATATGCGCAGCCTTTTTCCGAAAGCTTCGGATTCAGCTCCGTGATTTTATGCAGAATGCTTTCTTTTGTCAGCGCCCGACTGGCTCGCTCTGCGTATGTTATTGACGGAAATCTGTAAATGCATCTCATTTTTCTATGTGTCCTTTTGCTTTTTTGTTCTGATCCTTCTACAGTATATGCGTGATACTTCGGCGCTGTTAAAAAGGCACCCGCGACTGATTTCGCGTGTGCCTTTTCATCGTATGTATGTATTTTTATTATTCTCGCTCTTTCTTCGCTCTTCTGCATTCATGCCAGCCGTCAATTCCCGACCGCTCGATAGCGCCGAATATCTGCCCTCGAATACCGCGATGGCGAAAATCAAGCATATCAAGCGTTTCCTTCATCGATGCCCGCTCCGTGCCGCCGTCAGCGGGACAAAGGCTCTTTACTACCGGCAGGGAATTGCTCTTAGCGAAATTACGGGTCTCGTATTCTCTCAAGTAAATAAGCGGGCGTATGACGGTTATTTTGCTTCTTGACAGATAAGTTACCGGCTCGAATGTTGAAAGCCTGCCGCCGTGAATTAAATTCAGCATGAACGTATCTACCACATCGTCCTTGTGATGACCGAGAGCGAGCTTTCTGCAGCCGATTGCAGCAGCCTCTCTCGCAAGCGCGCCGCGCCTCATTTTTGCACATAGCGCGCACGGATTTTTCTCTCGGCGGATGTCAAAAACGACATTTGATATATTTGTTTTCACAACGGTGTACGGAACATCAATCGATTCGCAGTAATCGTTTATCCTTGAAAAGTCCGCCCCCTCAAAGCCGAGATCAAGCGTAATACCGTAAACCTCAAACTTTACGGGAAGAATTTTTCGCAGTCCCGCAAGCGCCGATGTCAATACAAGCGAATCCTTGCCTCCTGAAATGCCGACCGCGATTTTGTCGCCTTCGTCTATCATTTTGAAATTTTCTACGGCACGCCGTGTGCAGCCAAGCAGCTTTTCATAGTCTTTCATTTTTATATTGAGGTTCGCGTCAGCGAAGGCTTCCTTTCATTCTGTTTTTGACCGGTTTCGCAAAGATGAATATGTGTCCCGAGACTCTTTTCGAGCACTTTGTGTCCCTTGTTCGATGCCCGTCATATCATATATGGTGGGAATCAAAACATAAAGGAGGAACATCCGTGATTAGGATATTCATAGATCAGGGACACAATCCCGAGAATCCCAACGCGGGAGCCGAAGGAAACGGCTACCGCGAACAGGATATTGTTTACGAGATAGGGATAATTCTCGGTGAGCTTCTCACAAACAACGGGAATTTTGAAGTGAAGCTCTCAAGACCGACTGCCGATACGCAGCTCGGGACATCAAATGCGACAAGTCTTTCGGCGCGTGTTGACGCGGCGAACTCATGGGGTGCCGATTGGTATATCAGCCTTCACACAAACGCATCCGAAATTGAAAGCGCTACGGGGACGGAGGGCTTTGTCTACAGCCTCTCGTCTGCCGCGTATCCGCTCGCGACGGCGATTACCGCTTCAGTTTCCGAATACACGGGAGAACCCAATCGAGGCGTTACGGCACGCCCGTCGCTTTACGTGCTTCGCAGAACATCAATGCCCGCGACGCTCATCGAGCTTGGCTTTATCACAAATTACAGCGAGGCAAACTTGATGGCAAACAGCCCCGGTCTTTATGCGCGGGCGGTTTACCGCGGGATTCTGGAATTTTTCAACCTGCTGTGATTATTCTCCGTTTATCATCGAAAGCAGCTCGCTTTCCGATATGACTGGAATCCCGAGCGTTATTGCGCGCTCAAGCTTTGAGCCCGCCGAATCTCCGGCGACGACATAGCTCGTCTTTTTCGATACGGATGAGGTTACGTTTCCGCCCGCCTCTTTGATTTTCGCGGATGCCTCATCGCGTGTCATCGTCGGAAGCGTTCCCGTAAGCACGAAGGTAAGCCCCGACAGCGTGTCACTGCGCTTTTTTGGTGCAAAATCCTCCATGACTACGCCCGCGCGCCGAAGCTTTTCGATAAATTCAAGATTCTTTGGCTCGTCAAAGTATTTGCGAATCATGTCGGCGGAAATCTCGCCTATATCGTCAACCTCGCAAAGCTCCTCGACTGATGCGGAAATAATCGCGTCGATGGTGCCGAATTTTTCGGCGAGAGCGGCGGCGGCAACAGTACCAATCTGACGAATCCCAAGCGCGTTAATAAGCCGCGAAAGACCCGCGCTTTTCGATTTTTCAATCGCGTTCATCAGATTGTCGGCGGATTTCTGTCCCATTCTGTCAAGGGATGCGACGCGGTCGCGGTCAAGGTAATATAAATCCGCGGCATCAAAAATAAGTCCGTTTTCGATAAGCGAGCTGACAAGCGCGGGACCGAGCGATTCTATATCCATAGCCCCTCGTTCGGCGAAATGCTCAATGTTTCGCGCACGCTGCGCAGGACATGAGGCGTTAATGCAGCGAAGCGTTCCGCCGTCGGCGTCGTCCCCGTCGTCAAACACGAGCGGCTCGCCGCATGAAGGGCAGAGCGACGGCGGATCCCACACCGTTTCACATCCGGTGCGCTTTTCCTTGACAGCGCCTATGATTTCGGGGATAATATCGCCTGCCTTCTGCAAAATTACGGTGTCGCCTATCCTGACGTCACGCTCGCGGATTATATCGATATTGTGCAGCGTCGCGCGCGATACCGTTGAGCCGGCGATTTTCACAGGTTCAAGCACCGCGGCTGGAGTTACGACGCCCGTTCTGCCGACAGCTGAAACTATATCGAGAAGCTTCGTCTCCTTTTTTTCGGGAGGATATTTGTACGCGGCAGCCCATTTTGGCGCGATTGTCCCCTCGCCGAGCCGCTCACGGTAAGAAAGGCTGTCTACCTTGATTACCGCGCCGTCAATGTCAAACGAAAGATTGTCGCGCATTTCACCGATTTTTTCAATGTGCGCGATAATTTCGTCGTCTTTGCGCGCAACTGTTTCATAGGGAATCGTCTTGAAGCCAAGCTCCTTCATGCGCGAAAGCGTTTCGCTGTGGGACGCGGCGCGCCGACCGTCCGAATAAAGCTCGCCGCCCTGAAAATTAAAAACAAAAATGTCAAGCCCGCGAGACGCGGCAATCTTTGAATCAAGCTGCCGCAGCGACCCTGCGGCAGCATTTCGCGGATTTGCCATAAGGGGCTTTCCGGCAAGCTCACGAGCCTCATTTTGCCGCGCGAATGCTTCGCGAGGCATAAAAACCTCGCCTCGGACGGTGAGATTGAGCTTTTCATCATTTGCCAGTGAAAGCGGAATCGACATGACCGTTTTCAGATTTTCGGTGACGTTCTCGCCGACGCTTCCGTTTCCGCGAGTTGCCCCCATATAAAGCCTTCCGTCAACGTATTCGAGCGAAACGGAAAGCCCGTCGATTTTCGGCTCGACTGAAAATTCCGCGTCCGGGAAAATTTCGCGGACATGGGCTGTAAATGCGCGAAGCTCGTCGTATGAAAAAACGTCTGAAAGGCTTTGAAGCGGGTATTTATGCGTCACCTTTTCAAATCCGTCAAGTACAGCTCCGCCCACACGCTTTGTCGGCGATGTAGGCGAATCAAATTCGGGATTTTCCTCTTCAAGTCTCAAAAGCTCCGAAAACATGGCGTCATATTCAAAATCGCTTATTTTCGGCGCGTCGTAAACATAGTAAAGTCGCGCGTTTTCCTCAACCTCGCGCCGAAGCTCGTCGATTCGCGCCTTTATTTCATTTTTGCTGTTCATTTCATTCATCAAGCATTTCCCGCAGCTTCTTTATCTGAACGTCAACCGATGCGGGCGACGCTCCGCCGTATGAGGTGCGCCTCTGCATACAGGCGCTCATTTCGATGTAGCTATATAAATCCGTATCGAAAAGCTCCGATTTTTCGCGGTATCGTTCGAGCGGGAATGTTTCAAGAACAAATCCCCCGCTGACGCACTCGGCGACGATCTCTCCAACAAGCTTGTACGCCGTGCGGAAGGGAAGACCGCGAAGGGTCAGATAATCGGCGAGATCCGTCGCATTTATAAATCCCTCGGACGCCGCTTTTTTCATCGCACCTTCGTTTATCTTCATCGTGGAAATCATCGGTGCGGCGATTCCGAGGCAGGCAAGCGCCGTGTCAAAGCTGTCGAATATTGCCTCCTTATCCTCCTGCATATCCTTGTTGTACGCAAGCGGAATACCCTTCATAAGCGTCAGAAGCGTCATTAAATTGCCGTATACTCTCCCCGTTTTTCCGCGGATAAGCTCCGCCATATCGGGGTTTTTCTTCTGCGGCATTATTGACGACCCTGTCGTATAGGCGTCGCTGATTTCGACAAAGTGAAATTCCCACGACGACCACATGATAAGCTCCTCCGAAAGGCGCGAAAGATGCATCATTAAAACGGCGAGCACCGACGCGCATTCGATCACAAAATCTCTGTCCGATACGGCATCGATGCTGTTTTCTGCGGGACGCTCAAATCCAAGCGATTTCGCCGTCATGAAGCGGTCAATATCATATCCTGTTCCGGCAAGAGCGCACGCGCCGAGCGGGGAAACCTTCATGCGCCTTTCCGCATCCTTCAGCCTGTCGACATCACGCGACAGCATCCATGCGTAGGCGAGAAGCTGATGAGCGAAGCTTATGGGCTGCGCGCGCTGCAAATGCGTATATCCGGGCGCGACATATCCACGGCAGCTCTCGGCTTTATCAACAAGCGCGCGCATAACGTCCCGCGCCGCGGCAATCGTTTCATCTGTTTTTGATACGAGATAAAGTCTTGTGTCGAGTGCGACCTGATCGTTTCTGCTGCGTGCCGTATGAAGCGACCTGCCCGCGTCTCCCGTTCGCGCCGTCAGCTCACCCTCTATAAACGTGTGTATATCCTCAGCGTTCGGGTCGATTTCAAGCCTTCCCGAATTTATATCGTCGAGAATGCCCGAAAGCCCGTCGATTATTTTTTCGGAGTATTCGCGGCTGATGATGCCTTTTTCACCGAGCATAGCCGCGTGGGCGATACTGCCCGCAATATCCTCCCTATACATACGCGAATCGATTTTAATCGAAGAATTGAAGTCGTCGGCTGCGGCGTCCGTATCGCCCTGACGTCCTTCCCAAAGCTTGCCTTGTTTACTCATAACAGTGCATTTTGCGGAGGATGCTTAAAGAAAGCGTCCTCCGCACCTCTCTCATTTTATATTTTTCAGTGATTGTTCTTTCTCTCGACAATCCCCTGTACCTTTGTCGGCAGTCCGAAAAGGTTGATGAAGCCCTCCGAATCGCTTTGATCGTAATCCGATTCGGCAAATGTGGCTATATCCTCGGAATAAAGGCTGTACGGGCTTTCAAGTCCGGCAATTATAATGTTGCCCTTGTAAAGCTTGAGCTTCACGCTTCCCGTGCAGTGCTCGACCGCCTTGTCCGTGAACGCCGCGAGAGCTTCGCGCAGCGGTGAATACCAAAGTCCGTTATACACAAGCTCGCCGTATGTTATCGCAAGCTCCTGCTTTTTATGCGCGGTGAGCTTGTCAAGGCAAATCGTCTCAAGCGCCTGCGACGCGCGGTAAAGAATCGTTCCGCCCGGGGTTTCGTAAACTCCGCGGCTCTTCATGCCGACAAGCCTGTTTTCAACTATGTCAAGCAGACCGATTCCGTTCTGACCGCCGATTTCGTTGAGCTTCAGAATCATATCAACAAGGTCGATTTTTTCGCCGTTGAGCGATACGGGAACTCCAGCCTCGTAGCCTATCGTTATGTAGGTCGGCTTGTCGGGAGCATTTATCGGCGAGACAGACATTTCAAGGAATCCGTCCTTTTCGTATGTCGGCTCGTTTGCCGGGTCTTCAAGGTCAAGTCCCTCGTGCGAAAGATGCCAGAGATTCTTGTCCTTTGAGTAATTCGTCTCACGGTTTATGCGAAGCGGAATGTTGTGCGCCTCTGCATAATCGATTTCCTCGTCGCGCGATTTCAGATCCCATACGCGCCACGGCGCTATAATTTCCATATCGGGCGCGAAGCGCTTGATCGTAAGCTCAAAGCGAACCTGATCGTTGCCCTTTCCCGTGCAGCCGTGACAAATGGCGTCCGCACCTTCCGCCTCCGCAATCTCGCAAAGCCTTTTTGCGATTATCGGACGCGCAAGGGAAGTGCCGAGAAGATAATCCTCGTACACCGCTCCCGCCTTCAGTGCGGGAAGAATCGCGTCGTAAACGAACTCATGCGTCAGATCCTCGATATAGAGCTTTGACGCGCCCGTTTTTTTCGCCTTTTCCTCAAGCCCCTCAAGCTCGTCAGCCTGTCCGACATTGCCCGATACGGCGATGACCTCGCAGCCCTCGTATGTTTCCTTGAGCCACGGAATGATGATGGATGTGTCAAGTCCTCCCGAATAGGCGAGAACTATCTTTTTGATTTTCTTTGCCATAAAAAAATCTCCTTTGGATAATGTAAATCAGATATTATTTTGTTGCGATAAAAACGCTCTTTTGCTTATCGCCTCACAATAAAGCGAGCGCAAATATTTCCCCAGTGGGGAAATATTTGTTAAGATAAAAACGCTCTTTTGCTTATCGCCTCACAATAAAGTGAGCGCAAATATTTTCCCAGCGGGGAAATATTTGTTACGATAAAAACCCCCTTTTGCTTATCGCTTCACAATAAAGCGAGCGCAAATATTTTCCCGGCGGGAAAATATTTGTTAAGATAAAAACGCTTCAGCGTTTTTATCTTGTTACATTGCTTTGCTCGATGTTTTCGGCGTAACGTCATGCGCGCCGCCCTCAACAATCGAAACTGACGAAACAAGTGTGAGCTTAGCCTTCGCCTGAAGCTCGGGAATGGAAATCGCGCCGCACGAACACATCGTTGATTTAACCTTCGCGAGCGTCATTTCAACATTGTCTGAAAGATTTCCCGCGTAGGGAACGTATGAATCTACGCCCTCCTCGAATGAAAGCTTCCTGTCGCCGCCGAGGTCATATCTTTGCCAGTTTCGCGCACGGTTGGAGCCTTCGCCCCAGTATTCCTTCATGAGTGTGCCGTTTACGTTGACCTTTTCGGACGGGCTTTCCTCAAAACGGGCAAAATAGCGTCCGAGCATTACGAAATCCGCACCCATTGCAAGCGCCAATGTGATATGGTGATCGTTTACGATGCCGCCGTCCGAGCAAACGGGAATATATATGCCCGTTTCGCGGAAATAGTCGTCGCGCGCGCGGCAAACCTCAATCACCGCCGTCGCCTGTCCGCGTCCGATTCCCTTCGTTTCACGCGTAATGCAGATAGAACCGCCGCCGATTCCAACCTTTACAAAATCAGCGCCGCATTCCGCGAGAAATCTGAAGCCGTCGGCGTCAACGACGTTTCCCGCGCCCACTTTAACGCTGTCGCCGTAACGACCGCGTATCCATGAAAGCGTTCTGCGCTGCCATTCCGTGAATCCCTCGGATGAGTCGATGCAAAGAATATCAACACCCGCGTCAACAAGAGCCGGAACGCGCTTTTCATAGTCGCGGGTATTTATTCCCGCGCCTACGACATATCGTTTCTGTGCGTCGAGCAGCTCGTCGGGCATACGCTTATGCTGATCGTAATCCTTGCGGAAAACGAAGCAGACAAGATGTCCGTCCTCCGAGATAATAGGCAGGGAATTGAGCTTATGCTCCCAGATTATATCGTTCGCCGCTTTGAGCGAAACGCCCTCGGTTGCGACTATAAGTCTTTCACGCGGCGTCATAAATGACGATACCTGCTCATCGGAACTCATGCGCGACACGCGGTAATCGCGACCCGTCACAATTCCGAGAAGTACGCCGTTAGGCGTTCCGTCGTCAGTCACTGCGACTGTAGAATGTCCCGTTTTTTCCTTAAGCGCGATAATATCGCTGAGTGTTCCGTCAGGTCTGATGTTAGAATCGCTGGCGACAAAGCCCGCTTTGTAATTTTTTACCTTTGCGACCATCGCCGCCTCGTTTTCGATCGACTGATTGCCGTAAATGAACGACATTCCGCCCTCCTTGGCGAGAGCGATTGCGAGCCTGTCCCCCGAAACGGACTGCATTATCGCCGAAACCATCGGAATGTTGAGCGACATTTCAGGCGTCTCGCCTTTTCCGTATTTGACGAGCGGTGTTTTCAGCGTCACATTTGACGGAATGCACTCGGCGGACGAATAGGCGGGTATCAGAAGATATTCGCTGAACGTATGGGACGGTTCATCGTAATAGAAAGCCATATATAACCTCCGAAATTAAAGTCAATAGTATTATACTCATTCCGGAGGTCAAAGTCAACCTTTTTTGTTTGTCTCCCAAAAAAACTTTTCAAAGCGACGTTATTTTTTTCGATTAATATACCCCTCAAGCAGATTTTTTCGCAGGAAAGCGACGATGCCTTCCGCAACGCGGCTGAAATCACGCTCCGCCTCGACAGAAATATCCGGCACCCTCTCGCTTTCAAGATGATAAACATTCCGTAGCAGCTCCTTGATTTTGCCTACCATGATTCTCGGCTCACGGACAAATCTGCTCTCGATTATTATCACATATGGGTCGAATATGACAGTAAGATTATAAATCAGTACCGACAGCTCGGCGGCAAAATCAACGTCTGACGCACATCGCTCAAGACGCGAGTCAAGCGTTTCACCGACGGCGTTTATCGTTTTACCGAAATCGGATGCAAGACCGTTTTCACCCTTCAAAAACGTGCCGCCGCAGCAAATCGCCGATTCCACACTCTGACCTATATGTATATAAATCACGGTGCGTGTCCTTGCATTTTCGATTTCGTTGATACGTGACATCGCGGCGGCGTTCGGCGATTTTATGATAAAATTCACGTTTCTTTTGATTATCGACTCTGTAAGCTCCTTTATTTTCACGCCGTAAAGCTCATGAACGAACGGCGAGAGAACTGTGTCCGTCGTTTTCGAGTATTCTCCCGGAACAGTAAGACAAACTCCCGCTATTTTTAACTGTTCGCTCGCCTCGTCCGCGCGGCACCTCACACTTTCGAGAAACCGCGTCAGATTTTCGTCGTATGTCTCGCTTTTCAAATACGTGTGACTTGCGGAAACGCGGCGCGTCATGTCCGCACCGCGAATTTCCGCATAGAAATTATAGCTCGACAAATCGATTATAAGAAACGCGATGTCCTCGGAGAATCCTATTGTTCGCGGAGGACGCCCCACCGTACTGTCGGGATGCGATTTGACGCTTTCGTATTCGCGTACAATTCCCGACCTTTCAAGGTATCTGACAATATTCGTTATCGTGATGAGATTCAGCCCTGTGATGTCCGAAAGCTGCGCCCTTGTGAGAGTCCCGGCTTTGGAAATTTCGTTTATCACAAGCTTCAAATTTCGCAGTAACGGTCTTTTTACGTTCTCCCCGCCGCTTTCCTTTGAGACACGCATTTTTGCCCTCCAAATCTTTTTTTAAGACATTCGCTGTGATATTTTATAGAATTGAGAAACGGTCTCCGACCGCTTTTTCAATGTTATATTATAACATAATATGCGACATAATATGCGCTTCGCCGTGAATATTTTTTTCAAATTTTACAATTCGTCATCAATAAAAACCGCACCTTGCCGAAATTAGTGACGCATTAAATCTTCCGTTTATGCCCGTCGCCGCTCGCTTTCTTTTTTCTGAAAAAGAGCCTTGCAAAAGCGCTTCCGTTCCACGGTATAACTGGATAGAGATACGACGTGTCGCCGATGCAGTGCGTGACCGCGGGAAGCAGGATTATCAGAATTACGCCGACCGCGAAGCCGTAGATTCCAAAAAGCGCAGAAAGCAAAAGCAGGGTCAGCCTATAAAACTTGAACGTATAGCCAAGCTCGTAATTCGACTGTACGAAATTCGCAATTGAGGTGAACGCCATATAAAATATCACCTCGGGGACAAGCCATCCCGCCTTGACGGCGTAATCTCCGATGAGAAGCCCGCCTATGATTGAAAGCGAATTTGACATCGCAGACGGGGTTGTGAGTGACGCGAGCTTCAGCGCGTCAAGCGCAAACTCCGTTAAAAAAAGCTGTATTATGATAGGCAGCGCTCCTTCTTCCTCCGGAATCAGAAACCGCAGAAAATCAGGTATGAATTCCTCGTAGCGCAAAATGAGATACCAGATGGGCGTGATGAATATCGTTGATATGAAAACGAGAGTGCGCATTATGCGCAGATAAGAACCCGTTACGGGAGGGAAGTAGTAATCGTTCGTTTCCTGCATAAAATCGAAAAACGACGTCGGCAAAAGCATCGCCTCGGGGGATGTGTCGCATAAAACGGCGACGCCGCCTTCAAGAATGTGCGCCGCCGTCGCGTCGGGACGCTCCGTCAGCCTCACCTTCGGAAGCGGATTCCACCAGCCGCGGCGGCAAAGGCATTCCGCAAGCGACTGATGCCCGAGAGGAAGCGCATCGGTTTTTATCGCTTTAAGCTGCCGCGTCAGCTTTTCGACGTATTTCTCGTCTGCCGTTCCCTCAATATACGCAATAACAACGTCAGTCTTTGATTTTTCGCCGACCGTGACGTATTTCATTATGAGAGACGTGTCGCGTATCCGACGCCTTATAAGCGCCGTATTGAAAATCAGCGTCTCTACAAACCCATCGCACGCACTGCGCATAACCCTGTCGTTTTCGTTCTCGGAAACGTCGCGTGACGGATAAGATCGCAAATCGATAATCACAGCCTCGCCAGCAAATCCGTCCGCGACCATCATGCAGCACCCGCCGAGCACGGAACGGATTATCTCCTCATCGTCGCTCGTCACGTCTACCTCGACATCCGGCAGATGCTCTCTTGTGAATCTCTCCGCGGCGCCCTTTTGCCCGTCGCCGAAGCTTTCAAGGTCAACGAGAAAAATAAGCATTTTTTGTAGGTCGGAGCCTTTGACAAAGCCGTCAATATAATAAAGCACGGCGCGTCCGTTTTTCACAGCAAGCTCGCGCTTTATCAAATCAAAGCTCTCGTCGGTATGAAAGCTTTTGTCAAGCGAACGTACCGTTTCATCGAAGTCAGCAGATAAAATCATAATAAATTCCCCCGCGTTTGTCGTATATCTTTAAGATATGATGCGCAAAATCGGGGGAATTTATTCTTTTGAATGCTACTCTATGAAATCAGGAACCATGCCGCCAAGGAAGGATGTTATAAATAACGTCGAAACCTCCTCACCGCGGTACGTTTTATATTTATAAACAACGATTACCGCATAATTGTCATCCGATACCGTCGCAAGACTTGATCCCTCGTCGGAAACATAAGATGTGCGCTTTAAGCAGGTCAAAAGCTCCGAAAGGTCATCTCCCGTGACATATTCGCCCGCCTTAGTATTTTTGTTGTAAACGTAAGCGTAATCATATGAGGACGCAAGCTCTGCCGAATACTCCTCAATCGAAAATCCTTCTGTAACCGCTTCCATTATCTCAATAAACGATTCCTCCCATGAGCTGCTATAATCGTATCCGATAATCGTATAGGATTCGCCATACTGCGTTTCAAGAGTAGCGTTCATTGTGAACAGCTCATCGTCTGAGAAAAATTCGGTCAGCTCTTCCATGTCGGAAACATAAAGCGGAAAATTATTTGACCGCATATTGCCGCTTGAATTGTTCGCGTGCAGGAAAAAATATCCGATTGACGGCTCCTGCTTCAGCTTGAAATCAAACGTGAATTCTTCTCCCGACGTTTTCGGATAGAACGACATCGAAATCCTCGCGCCGGAAAGAATTTCCTCCGTCAGCTCGTCGTATTCTTCAATAAGCTCCTCAAACGCCTCGCATTCAGAAATTATTGACTTTGAAACATAAAAGTCGAGGGAGTAATAAGCCGAGCGCGTGACTTCATGCACAGTTGATTCGCCGACTCCGTAGTTTGCGTTTTCCATCAGAAATTCAACGATTTCAAGAAGCTTTCCCGAGGTAAAGGAGCCGTAGCTGTATGTAAGGTGCAGACTCTCATCGCTCGTATCTCCGTATGTCACGTTCAGATACATATATTCGTTTTGATTCGTCAGATAATACTCAGCCGACGATTGAAGCGCTTCCTCGTCAAACCCGTCCTCCGAGGTATCTCCATTGAAGTAAACCGTGGAAATATAATCGTCATATGCCTCCGCATATTCAGTATCGTCATATGCGTCATTTTCATCGATTGTTTTGACGAAATCGGCGAGAATATCGCGAAGCTCATCAGCCTCCTCACCCTCAAAGCTGTATTCTATCCAGCCAAGCTCAACAGTTATGTTATCGGAAACGGGGACTACGTAATCGAGCCATCCGAACATTCCCGCATATGAGCCGATGTATAAAGCCAGAAAGCACACCGCGAACACGGCAAAGCCCTTAAGCCCCGAGAACATCGTTTTGACAGAGCGATTCAGAATTGTGTTTGAAAGCATGAGCGAGAGAATCAGACCCGACGCAAGCCCGAAAATCACCCATACGCCGCCGTCGCCTATGCTTGAGAAAAGCTCCGCGAAAATCAGTGTAATGACGAACATTACGCAGTATTTGACTATGTTCGACGCCCATTTATATATAATTGTCGTCCCCGCACGCTCAATCGGGCGTTTTTTGTATGCTATATACGAGAGTATAAAGAGGACGGCTGTTAAAATAACGTCGATTATAATCAGCCTTGCGGCATATGCGCCGTAGCTTTCGGCTGTTGCGAGGTAATACGCTCTCGCATATGGGTAAATACAGCAAAAGAACGGCAAATCCCAGAATGAAGTCGTCAGATAATCAAGACGGACATTCATTAAATATGTCACGGCGAAATAGAGGACGGGCAGCGCGTTTGTGATGAAAAGGCTTACAATCAGCGACATCACCCGCGTCCCCGTGAGCATACTTGCCAGAAACGCTGCGGCAACCGAATAAATATAGTAAAGCGCGCTGATTAGCAGAATTTTCAGTATATACGTGACCGCGGTCTCCGTCATAGCGCCGCACGCGGCACAAATCAACGCGGCAAATACCGTATTTAGCAGAAGCGGCAGAATGAAAACGGAAAGTGCCGATAAGAGCGAGGCGATATAATGTCCGGAGCGTCTTTCGGGCAGGCTGTGATAAAATCCCGCGGCAGTCTTATCGTGCAGGAAGGATGTCGAATGCATTCCCGCAAAAAGTCCGAACGCGAACGCCTCGACGAGAACGAACGCGAAGATGGAACCGAATACTTCCTCAGCGAGCGACGACATATATTCCTCTTCAATTTCCGCCGTCAATGCTTCGCCCGAAATCAGGTAATTCTCCTCCAACGTATTGCGGGCATCCTGAAACGCTATAACTGTCGGTATCGTTATTGTGAAAAACAGAACGATGAACGCGAGCATAATCATTGCCCATCCGTGCGTGAGCGTGTAGCCGATATATCTCGGCGTCACTATGTGCTTTTTATTTTTCAAGGATTGCTGAGCTGTCATATCCGATTTCCTCCATTTCCGTAATGAAAATTTCCTCAAGCGTAAGCGGGACATTTTCATAATACTGAACTCCGAACGATTTGAGCTTGTTTTCGATTTCATCGGCATCGCCGCGGTAGGTTATTGTGTGAAGCTTTCCCGCAACGCGGTGATTTATTATATCGATTCCCGAAAAATCAGGTTCATAGAGACCCGAAAACACAACCTGAAGCTTATGCGTAGATATTTTCGCATCGTCAAGCCCCATGTCGAGAAGTATCTCACCGTGATGGAAAAGGGCGATGTGGTCGCATATGTTTTCAAGCTCTAAGAGATTGTGCGACGATATAATCGCCGTCAGTCCCGATTCCTCGGAGTCCTCGGCTATAAGACTGCGCACAACCTTTCGCATAACGGGGTCGATTCCGTCGAATGTTTCGTCACAGAGCAGATATTTCGGTCTAAGCGACATACCGAGAAGAAGCGCCGACTGACGCTGCATTCCCTTTGAAAACGTCGAGATTTTGCGTGTTTTGTCAAGCCCGAAAATCTCCGTCATTTTTGTGTAGCGCTCGTCGTCAAATCTGTTGTAAACGGATTTGTAAAGCTCCCGCATATCGTTGAGCGTCGCGCCCCACGGAAAATACTGCTCGTCGGAAAGATACACAATCGACTGCTTCAGGTCATAGTTATCGTAGACTGGGGAGCCGCCATATAAAATCGTGCCGCTGTCGGGGCGAAAAATGCCGCAGAGCATACGCAGAAGGGTTGATTTGCCGCTTCCGTTTGAGCCGATAAGTCCGAATATCGAGCCTTCCTCCACAAAGGTCGATATATTGTTTACCGCAACCACGGTATCGAATGTTTTTGTGAGGTTTTCGGCAGTTATCATTCAAAATCACTCCTTTTCATCAGTTTTTTTCGCGCGGGTGCGATGGCGCATCGGCGCCCTTGCGTAATCGACGGCTATAATTTCCTGCGGATCCTCTCCGTCGTTCCAGCCTTCCTTTGCCGCAGCTAAAACGTCGTCAAGCGGCGCGCCTATGTTGCGTGCCTCCTTGGCGAGGGCAGATATTTTCGCGTAAAGCTCAAGCTTTTTCTCCGTTACCGCGTCGTTGACGGTGGTGTTGATAAAGCTTCCTCTGCCTATGACGGAATAAATGATTCCGCGCCTTTCAAGCTCCATGTAGGCTTTATGAATAGTGTTCGGATTGATTCCAAGCTCCGACGCAAGCTGTCTCACGCTCGGAATAGGCTCATCCGGCTGCATTATCCCCCGCATTACAAGGGAGCTGATGTTGTCGATGAGCTGCTCGTAAATAGGCTTTCTGCTGCGAAAATCAATATATATCTTGCTCAAATCGATTCGCTCCTTTCAAAAAGTGAACTATCAGTTTTAGTACACCACTATAATACCACAGCAATTTCGCTTTGTCAAGCGTTTTTTCCGAAAATTTTTTTCGTGCCGCAAATTTATTTGAGCCGCAGCGCTTGAAAAAGCGCCTCCGTTATGATAAAATAAATGCAAAGCAGAAATATCGGCGCGTTCTCGGACAATACCGTCGGCAGAGCGCACCGAATCCACGAAAGGAATTTGATAATGAGCGTATCACTTGAAGAAAAGTTTGTACGTCAGTTCGTGTCGCAGCACGAAATCGACTATATGTCGGGCGCGGCGGAGAGCGCACTCTCTGCCGTAAAGAACAAAAGCGGTGCCGGCAGTGATTTTCTCGGATGGGTAGATCTTCCCGAGGAATACGACAGGGAAGAGTTCGCGAGAATAAAGCTTGCAGCCGAAAAAATCGGTAATATGTGCGACGTTTTGGTCGTAATCGGAATAGGAGGCTCCTATCTCGGAGCAAGAGCCGTTATCGAGTACGTAAAATCCAACAACTATAACGCGCTCAAAAAAAAGACGCCAGACATTTACTTTGCGGGCAACAGCATCAGCGCAGCGGCGCTTTCCGACCTGCTTTCGATATGCGAGGGGCGCGATGTCTGCGTAAACGTCGTTTCAAAATCGGGAACGACGACGGAACCCGCAATCGCTTTCCGCGTATTCCGCGAGCTTCTCGAGAAAAAATACGGAATTGACGGGGCACGTGAGCGCATTTTCGCGACAACGGACAAGGCAAGAGGAACTCTCAAGAGCTTTGCCGACAAAATGGGATACGAGACGTTCGTCGTTCCCGACGACGTGGGCGGAAGATATTCGGTTCTTACTGCCGTCGGTCTTTTGCCTATCGCCGCCGCGGGAATCGACATTGACGCGCTTATGAATGGGGCTGCCGAGGCGAGAAACCATTATCTGAACGCACCGTATGCCGAAAATGACTGCCTTAAATACGCGGCGCTTCGCAACATTCTTTACCGCCGCGGCAAGGGAACGGAGATTCTTGTCAGCTACGAGCCGTCGGCGCAGATGCTCTCGGAATGGTGGAAGCAGCTTTTCGGCGAGAGCGAAGGCAAGGACGGAAAGGGAATATATCCGTCGTCAGTCGTTTTCTCGACCGATCTTCATTCGCTCGGTCAATTCATACAGGACGGAAGCAGGAATCTTTTTGAAACTGTTATAGATATAAAAAATTCGGGTGCTTCGGTGAAGGTGCCGCACGACCCCGCGGACACGGACGGTCTGAACTTCATCGCGGGATGCGAGCTTGACGAAATCAACCATACGGCGATGCTCGGTACGCTTCTTGCGCACACAGACGGCGGAGTTCCCAACATCATAATCGAAACTCCCGACAAATCGGAGAAGTCTCTCGGCGAGCTTATATACTTCTTTGAGCTTTCGTGCGCCGTATCGGGATATATTTCGGGTGTGAATCCGTTTAACCAGCCGGGCGTTGAAGGATACAAGAAGAATATGTTTGCGCTTCTCGGAAAGCCGGGATATGCGGAGGCGGGAGACGCGCTTCGCGAAAGAATCGGGAAGCTTTGATGCAGGTCTATCATATTTTGTTTACCGACTGTTTGAATTTTTCCTGTTGCAAACGGCACGACAAATATGGTATAATAAAATTGAGCAAGAAAGCAAAGCTTTGAAGACATTCCGTCGTGAATCAAAGATTCACAACGGAAGTCATCAAGTCAGATGATAATATTATATTTACATGAGAAAACGGCGCCGCTTGCGCGTCGGAGATTGGAGGAATTTTATGCTTAAACTCATTATAGGACTTAAAGGTTCGGGAAAAACGAAACATCTTATCGCCATGGTAAATCAGGCGGTCGATGATTCAAGAGGTGCCGTTATATGCATCGAACGCTCGGATAAGCTCAGATTCGATATCAAGTATCAGTGCCGTCTTATTTCGTCGGATCATTACGCGATATACGATGCGCAGTCGCTTTACGGCTTTGTCGCGGGAATTTATGCGAGTAATCATGACATTACGGACGTTTTCATAGATTCTGCGCTTCGCATAACAGGCGATGATATTGCAAGTTTTGACAAGTGCCTTGACGAGCTTGCAAAATTTTCGGACGACAACGGAATCAATATCGTCATAACCTCAACAATCGCGGAGGAAAACGCGACCGAAACGATGAAAAAATACATATAGGTCACTGCTTTGCGACAGAAAATCGGAGCTTACCGGCTCCGATTTTCTGCATATGAAATTTTTGTATGCAGTGGGCATATGCATCTGTGGCGCGGGGTGTTGACAGCCGCGCGCGTTTGTTATATAATTAATCAAGACGTGAAAATAAGCGCCGGATTATTCTCGGAGGTTTCAGTGTGCCGATAAAAATACCGAATCTGCTTCCCGCAACGGAAACGCTGCAAAGCGAAAATATATTTGTTATGACGGAGACGCGAGCGATAACACAGGATATTCGCCCGCTTTCTATACTGCTTTTGAATTTAATGCCGACGAAAACGACGACGGAAACGCAGCTTGCGAGGCTTCTCGGCAACTCTCCCCTTCAGGTGGAGCTTGAGCTTATGCATACGGCAACGCACAAATCAAAAAACACGCCCTCGGAGCATCTTTTGTCGTTTTACAGGACATTTGACGAGATACGCGACAGAAATTTCGACGGAATGATTATCACGGGTGCTCCCGTCGAGCATCTCGAATTTGAGGACGTTGAATACTGGGACGAGCTTTGCACGATAATGGAATGGAGCAAGACGCACGTCACCTCGACATTCCATATCTGCTGGGGCGCGCAGGCAGGACTTTACTATCACTACGGAATCAAGAAATACCCGCTTGAAAAAAAGCTTTTCGGCATCTTCCCGCACGTAAAGGATTACAAAAAATCGATTCTTCTTCGCGGATTCGACGATGTTTTTATGGTGCCTCATTCGCGCCACACGACTGTTCGGCGCGAGGATGTCGAGGCTTGTCATGAGCTTCATATAGTTGCCTCCTCGCCTATCGCCGGTGTTTACGCGATAACGACGCCGAGGGGACATCAGATATTCATAACCGGTCACTCCGAATATGACGGAGATACGCTCAAGCGCGAGTATCTGCGCGACAAGGATGCGGGACTTCCGATTGATTTGCCCGTCAATTATTTCCCCGATGACGATGACACAAAGGAACCGCTCGTTACATGGAGAAGTCATGCGAATCTGCTTTATTCCAACTGGCTCAACTACTTTGTTTATCAGACGACACCTTATGACATATCACGCATAGCTGACGGCAAAAATCACGACGAAAGGTGCGACAGATGAAAAAACTGCTCATCGCGGACGGAACGAATATAATGTACCGTTCATTTTACGGAATACGCCCATTCACGACGAAATCCGGACTTCACACGAACGCGGTTTACGGAAGCGTAACTACGCTATCTCACGCGGTTTCGGACATTGCTCCCGACAGCGTAGCCGTTTCCTTCGATTTGCCGACGCCGACCTTCAGGCACAAAAGCTACGAAAGCTATAAGGCGACGCGAAAAAAAGCGCCCGAGGAGCTTGTCGAGCAAATTGAATACGTAAAAAAAGCGGTGGATGCGATGGGGCTTCATGTCGTCGAATGCGAAGGATATGAGGCGGATGACATACTCGGCACGCTTTCGAGAAAAGGCGAGGATGATGGGTACGAGGTGTACATCCTCACGGGCGACCGCGACGCGTATCAGCTCATAACTGACAAAACAGTTGTCCTTTACATTTCAAATACGGGGCACACTGTATTCGACAGAGGCGCGTTTATCGAAAAATACGGCGCCGAGCCGCCCGTAATGGTTGATATAAAGGCTCTCATGGGAGATTCATCCGATAATATACCGGGAGTTCCCGGAATCGGCGAGAAAACGGCGCTTAAACTCATTTCGGAGTATGGTTCACTTGACGGCATTTACGGCGCGCTTGAAGAAAATCCGTCCGCTTTTTCGCCGTCTGTTGCAAAAAAGCTTGCCGCAGGCAAGGAATCCGCATTTCTTTCGTTCGATCTTGCGAGGATAAGATGTGACGCACCCGTCGCCGAAACGCCCGATTCGCTTTCATACCACGGAATCGACAGGGACGCGCTCAAGGGAATTTTCGCGGAGCTTGAATTTTATAAGCTTTCGGAAAGGTTCGGTCTTTCGGACGCGAAGAATACATCCGCCGCGTCGGAAATGCCAGCGATTCCTGAGCCGACGGAGCTTCTGCAAAGCGACATTGAGTGTATCGGTGAGCAGCCCGCAGTTTCGGTTGACGGCGATTCTCTCTATATCTGCTCGGGCGAAAAAATATATAAAACGCCCGCAAACGGGGAGCTTTCAAAAAAGTTTTTTGCAAATCACAAAATCGTCTGTCACGATTATAAGCGGCTTTACGGGAAGCTTCAAAGCTGCGGTATAAGCGCGCAGTGCGCGTTTGATACGTGCCTTTCGGCGTATGTGCTTCGCCCGGGAGACAGCTCATACGAGCTTTCAAAAATTGCGATGACGTATCTTTCGGAAAATATAACTCCGAAAAACGGCGCCGATGAGGCGTATATTGTCTCAAAGGTCGCAAAATCGCAGCTTGATGAGCTTTCGCGGGTGGACAGCGAGGCTGAAAAAGCCGGCGGCGCGTCCGCATCGAATGTTTTATATAATATCGAAATTCCCCTCTCGCCCGTGCTATCTGAAATGGAACGCCGAGGTATTGCCGTTGACGCTGACGGAATAAGGCGATATTCCGACGAGCTTTTGGCGGCTGAAAATCAGCTCGCGGAGTATATTTACATGATGGCGGGACACCCGTTCAATATAAGCTCGCCCAAGCAGCTCGGAACAGTGCTTTTCGACGAGCTTAAAATTCCCGCAGGCAAAAAGACCAAAAGCGGACATTCTACCGACGCCGACACGCTCGAGGGACTGCGATATAAATATGATATTGTCGAATATGTGCTGAAATACAGGCAAATTTCAAAGCTTCGCAGCACATACGGCGAAAATCTTGCAGCGATGGCAGACGAATCGGGGCGAATACACACGTCGTTCAATCAGACGGTTACGGCGACGGGAAGGCTCTCATCGACTGACCCGAATCTTCAGAATATACCCGTGAGAACGGACTTGGGGCGCGAGCTTCGCCGGTTTTTCATCGCTCCGTCCCCCGAATATATTCTCGTAGACGCCGATTATTCGCAGATAGAGCTGCGCATTCTGGCGAACATTTCGGGTGATCCCGTCATGTCGGATGCATTTTTGCGCGGTGCGGATATTCACGCCTCAACTGCCGCCGAGGTTTTCGGCGTACCTGAGGAAAATGTCACAAAGGAAATGCGCACTCACGCAAAAGCGATAAATTTCGGAATCGTATACGGAATCGGCGCCTATTCGTTGTCGCGCGACATACACACCTCCGTCAAGGCTGCCGAGGAATATATAAAAAATTACCTTTCAACTTACGTTGAGGTCGATAAATATCTGAAGGCGACCGTCGCCGCCGCTCATGAGATGGGATACGTGACGACGCTTTTTGGAAGACGCAGATATATTCCCGAAATCAGCGCCTCAAACAAAAATACTCGCTCATTCGGTGAAAGAGTTGCGATGAACTCGCCGATTCAGGGAACGGCTGCCGATGTAATAAAGCTTGCGATGATTAACGTCGAGAATGCGCTTCGGGACGAGCTGCCGACAGCAAAGCTTATACTTCAGGTTCACGACGAGCTTATAGTCGAATGCAGACGGGAGGACGCGGACAAAGCCGCAGAAATTCTGAAGCGCGAGATGGAGGGCGCTGTTAACCTGAAGGTTCCGCTCGTCGTCGATGTAAAATGCGGCGCCTCATGGTATGAGTGCAAGTGAAATGAAAGGGGATTTGAGATGAAAATAACCGTTATAGGCTGCGGAAGATGGGGCAGCTTCATAGCATATTACCTTTCTGATGTGGCGGGACATGACGTAACGCTTTACGGGCGTAAATCCTCGCGCTCGATGGGGGAATTTATAAGCTCGCGCAAAAACAAATACCTGATGCTGCCCGAGAAAATAAGGCTCACGACGGAGCTTTCCGAAGCGCTTGACACCGACACCGTTGTCATTTCAGTAAATTCACAGGGACTGCGCTCGCTCTTCTCGGAAATAAACGCCGTATCTGATGTGCCGAGACGATATATTCTCTGCATGAAGGGAATTGAAATCGACACAGGATGCAGACTCTCCGAAATTGTCGGGGAATGCGCAAAAGAAGGAAGCCGCGTAGCTGTTTGGCTCGGTCCCGGTCATGTTGAGGAGTTTTTACGCGGCACACCCAACTGCATGGTAATTGACAGTGACGACGGAGACCTCAAAAGCGAGCTTGTAGAGGAATTTTCAAGTCAGCTCATACGCTTTTATTACGGCACCGACCTTCTCGGAAACGAAATCGGCGCCGCGTCGAAAAACGTCATAGGTATAGCGGCGGGAATGCTTGACGGGCACGGTCTGACAGCCCTCAAGGGCGCTTTGATGGCGCGTGGAACGCGCGAAATCTCACGTCTCATCGGAAAGATGGGAGGCGACCCAAATTCAGCATATGGGCTTTGCCATCTCGGCGACTACGAGGCTACCGTATTTTCAAAATTCAGTCATAACAGAGCGTTCGGCGAGGCATGGGTGAAGGGCGAGGAATACGGAGAGCTTGCCGAGGGGTATTATACCGTGCGAGCGCTCACGCAGCTCGGCTGCAAATACGGTGAGGAGCTGCCGATTTGCAGCGCGGTTGAGGATATACTTTATAAACACAGAGATTCGAGTGAATGTCTGTCAGCGCTTTTCGCGCGAAGCCTGAAATCTGAATTTTAAGGATAAACCGGTCATAATTATGAAACTTTATTTTATACGTCACGCAGACCCCGATTACAGCATTGATTCACTTACGCCGAAGGGCTGGCACGAAGCGGAGCTTCTGGCGCCGAGAATTGCAAGTCTCGGAGAGATAAACGAAATTTACTGCTCGCCGCTGGGACGCGCGCAGAATACGGCGCGCGTCTGCGTAGAGCCGCTCGGCAGAACTGTCATAACAAAGCCTTGGATGCTTGAATTTCCCGCCGTCATGCAGATGCCCGACGGACACTATCGTATGCCGTGGGACTTTCTGCCCGCGTGGTGGACGGAGAGGGAAGACCTTTACGATAAGGACGAGTGGTATCGCGGACCGACAATGAGCAAGGGCGGAAACGTCGAGGAATGGTATCTGCGCGTATCGGAGGGAATCGACGAAATTCTGGCAGACCACGGCTACATAAGGCACGGGAACTATTATCATACCGACTGCGGAAACGGCGACACGATTCTCCTTTTCTGCCATCTCGGCGTTATGTTTGTAATGCTTTCTCATCTGCTTTCCGTATCCGCGCCCGTGCTGTGGCAGAATTTCTTTGTCGCGCCGTCATCCGTTACGCTCGTCTCGACGGAGGAGGTAGTCAAGGGCGAGGTCGCTCTGCGCGTTAAATATTTCGGCGACATATCTCATCTTTACGCGGCGGGAGAGCGCCCGTCGGATTCGGGATTTTTCGCCGAGTGGCGAAAATAGCGGGATTTGCCGATATTTTTCCTGACACTGTGTGCAGGTCTTGACATCGCGTGCACACGGTGATAAAATAAATTGTGTTTTTTAATGCTTCAAAAAGGAAGTGACTTTTATGAATTTTGTTTTTATCTCTCCGAATTTTCCCCGTACATACTGGCAGTTCTGTGACAGGCTTAAGGGAAACGGGGTAAACGTACTCGGAGTGGGCGACTGTCCATACGACGAGCTTGACGAAAATCTCAAGCGCTCCCTCACCGAATACTATAAGGTGCAAAGTCTTGAGGATTACGGCGAGGTATTCCGTGCGGTCGCATTTTTCTCGTACAAATACGGCAAAATCGACTGGGTCGAATCCAACAACGAATACTGGCTTGAGCAGGATGCGAGACTGCGCACCGATTTCAACATCACGACGGGAAACAAATCGTCCGATATAGGCAAATTCAAAAGCAAGAGCGCCATGAAGGCGTATTATAAGGCAGCCGGCGTGCCGAGTGCGCGAAATCATAAAATCGTCGGCAAAGACGACGCGCTCGAATTTGCGCACGAGGTTACGTACCCCGTGATTGTAAAGCCCGATGTTGGTGTAGGCGCTGCGGATACGTATAAGCTGTCGTCCGACGAGGACATCGAGTGGTTTTTCACGGTAAAGCCGCCCGTAAACTATGTGATGGAGGACTTCATCGAGGGAAACATTTATTCATACGACGCGATAACGAACGCAGAATGTGAGCCGGTGTTTGAGTCATCGACATTTTTCCCGCCCTCAATTGCCGATATAGTGAATAACGGCGAGGATCTTTCGTATTACGTGACGGACAAGGTTCCCGAAAAGCTTCGCGAGCTTGGACGTGCCACCGTTCGCTCCTTTGAGGTGAAAAGCAGATTCGTTCATTTTGAATTTTTCTGCCTCACAAAGGCTCACGCGGGGATTGGCGATGTCGGAGACTTCGCAGGACTTGAGGTCAATATGCGTCCTGCCGGCGGATATACCCCTGACATGATGAACTTCGCGCATTCGACGGACGTTTACCGGATTTGGGCTGACGTCGTCGCCTTCGGCGAGCGCAGGCTGCCTTTGAGCGATAACAACTGCTTCTGCGTATATTCGAGCAGGCGTGACGGCGTTTCCTACGTTCACAGTCATGAAGAGGTGCTTTCGCGATATGGCGGCAGTATAGTCATGTGCGAGCGTATGCCCGACGCGCTTTCGGGCGCGATGGGAAATCAGATGTATACCGCAAAATGCGAAACACTTGACGCAACGAATGATTTTATAAAATTTGTATCGGAACGCACAAAATGAATGATTTTTATAAATCAAAAAGGACGGTAATCCGTCCTTTTTGATTTCACTGTTTTATTCGGGATTATTCAAAGAAATCGTAGCCGCCGCTCCCGTCGAAAAGATAATAATACTCAAGCATCGCGTACTGCTTCAGCAAATCTTCATCACTCGCGTAGTCAGACGACAGGTAATCTCCCGTGCCGTATGCGGAGTAATAATTGCCATCGGCGTCTATTACCACGTTTGCGGTGATAACGGGGAAGCTTTCAATGAGCGTGCCGAGAAACTCCTGATAATCTGTAAGCTCCACTCCTGCCGTGAGCGAGACGAGAGTTGAAATGTAATTTGCGCTTATGCCGCTTGACACAAGTTCCGACACGTATGCGTATGTTTCCTCATCTATCTCGTAATTTGACCATATGATAAACGGTATCGTATACCTCATTTCCATATCCTCGAGGCTGTTTTCCTCGTCAAGCTCAATGCCGTAAAGCTCGAGAAGCTTTGAGTAAACCGATGTCGCAGGCTGATGATCGCCGAAGAATACGACAATAGTGTCCTCATCAAATGATTCGAGCGACGTTAAAAGAGAGCTTAATGCTTCATCCGATTTCCGAATGAGCGAGAGATACTGCGAGAGCTTCGTGACGCTCTCAAGACCCGTGGCTGTAACGCGATTGTATGTGAAATTTGTGTATGTACTGGTGTAGCTGCCGTGATTCTGCATCGTGACCGCAAAAACGAAATACGGCGCGTCCGAATCCTCGCTTTTCGAGTAAAGCGTTGAGAGAATCTCACTGTAAACACTCGAATCACTTACATATTTGCGGTATATTCTCGCACTTGTGAAATCATCACGGAACATCAGTGTCTTGAAGCCGAAATAATCGTAAACCTTGTTTCTGTTCCAGCCTGTCGCGCCGTATGGGTGCATCGAAACCGTATAATATCCGTTTGAGGCAAGCTGCGACGCAAGCGTCGGGAGCGTATCCGAAATATACTGCTGATAGGGAATACTCCCTGTCGGCAAATATGCCATTGACATTCCGGTAAGCGCCTCAAATTCCGTGTTCGCTGTATTTCCGCCCAGAACCGAGACGTGAAGCCATCCCGTTATCGTGTCGTCGGAATCGTAAAGCGACCAGATAAACGGCATGATTTCGGTGTTTGTCTCAAAATCACCGTAAATCGTGAGATCCGAGAAAGCCTCGTTCATTATCATTATAATGTTCGGGTATGATGTATCCTCTCCGTCGCCGCTATCATTTATAGCGTCGTCGCCTGAGCCGCTTTCATACTCTGAATAAATTTGAAGTAGAGCCTCCTCGCTGTAGCCCGACGGCTTATCAACCACAATATAGCGAAGATTTGAGATAAACGCCGCCGTGAAGCCGTTTTTGTTGTACATATAATTCGGCGTGAATAGGTATCTGTAAAGTCCAAAATCGTCGTACACATTGTCGGTGTTGAGGTATAAAATATATCCGGTCATTGTCGCGGCAAGCAGCACGCAGCCGACGGCGCTGAATATGACATTTTTTATCGGCTTTTTGAATTTGATTTTCGCGTGCACACGGAATGCGATAAAAATAATGAATATAAGCCCCACAACGGACGCTGACAGCGCAAACGGCATTGTGAACGTGTAATTGTCAACGACCTCCGCCGCCGTTCCGAGGCTGCGCAAATCCCATGGAAATATCGGTGAGGAGCGAAATTCTGTCACGTAATACTCGGCAAGCCCGCATACAAGCGCGAGTGCTGCGGGGACTGAAACGGCAGCCCACGTCCGTCTTGTCAGAAACAGCAGCAAAAATGCGAGTATGACGTAAAAGGCAATATTCAGCGCGAGAATTTTTGTCACCATGCCGAAAACATCGTGGAGCATACTTTCAAGAAGCATACACGACGCCATGGGCGCGACTATGACAACAAGCCACGAAAAATAAGAAAGAACCTTGGAATTGACAAACAAGAGAAGCGCCATCACCTCAATCAAGGAAAGTGAAATAAGCGCGTAATTAACGTCCTCGCTCGTCAGTTCCTCTGTCAGAAGCGACCACGCAAAAACCGACGACGCAATGGCAATGGGGATTAATTCAAAAAGCTCCCATACTGTCGGAAGCGTGAAAATATAGCCCGTTACGCGGGCAAATATGCTTTTTGGTGCTGTGCTTGAAGCGCCGTCGTCATTTTCCGTGGATTCCTCATTCTTATCGGAGACATCCTCCGAACAAACGTCCGCGTCTGCGGCGGCAGCATCCTTTCCATCTGCGTCGCTGTCAGCCTCCGCATCCGCGACGTCAAATATTCCGACGCTTTTTTCACTTTCTGTCATTTTGTCATCTGCCATTTAACCGACGCATCCTTTCTGGCAATTAGAGAGGTTACGGGGACGAACCGAAGATTCGCCCGTTAAAATATATTATACAATATCAAAGGCGCATTTTGTTGCGTAAAATGTATGTTTTTGTTGAACATTCGTAGAAAAAATCGTTGAAACGCCCCATTTGCGGTCGTATTCGACTGTTTTGCCGATTTTAATGATTTTACTTGACAAAGAAATAATCATATGGTATACTTTATACATAAAATTTACGCGGTCGGGAGGATTGACCCTTGAAACATCATTTTTTGATTTTGAAACTGATGTCGCTTTTGATTGCGGCGGCGCTTCTTTTTGTCGGCTGTGCCGGAACTGGGAGCGAGAATGAAACCACTGCAACAGCCGATGAGAGCGGCAGCGAATCCGAAGCTGTAACAACCGTGTCGGCGGATGAAACGACGGCGTCGTCAGATGACACCGGATACGATGCGCTTAAATACTCAGGCGAGCTTTTATCGACGCAGCGCGTTTCCGTGCATGACCCGAGCATAGTGTACAATACCGAAAACGGCAGATATTATGTCTTCGGCTCGCACCGCGCGTGGGCAATGAGCAAGAATCTTGCCTCTTGGGTGACCTTCTCGCTTGCCCTTGATTCGACATATGAGGATGTGCTGGCGGAGGCTGCCGCGTGGGCATCGAACGGCAGCTCGTCTTATGATGTTTCGGGCAATATGTGGGCGCCCGACGTCATATACAACGAAGCTATGGGAAAATGGTGTATGTATATGTCGGTCAACGGCGACAATTATTACTCCTCTATAGTGCTTTTGACGGCTGATTCGATAAACGGCAAATACGAGTATGTCGGCGCGATAGTTTATTCGGGATTTACCAACAAGAGCGAAGCGTCTGAGACGGATTTTTACGACGTGGTTGAATCGAAATCGGAAATAACGCGTTACATTTCAAACGGCTCATGGAACTCCTCATACGGACCGAACGCGATAGACCCGTGTGTGTTCTACGATGAAAACGGCGATCTTTGGATGTCTTACGGTTCATGGTTCGGAGGAATCTTCCTTCTGAAGCTCGACAATGAAACCGGTCTTCGCGACTATACATATACATACGAGTATGAAATGAGCGTGTCCGACCCTTATCTCGGATATCATATATCCGGCGGATACGGCGCGTCGGGCGAAGGCTCCTATATTGTATGGGATAAGGACGCGGGATATTATTATCTTTATGTATCGTACTGCGGACTTGACGCGACGGACAGCTTTTCGGGATACCACATCAGACTTTTCCGCTCCGAAACGGTGAACGGTCCTTATTACGACTCGGCGGGGAATACAGCTGTTGTGACAAGCTCGACGGAATCACAGACAAGAAAGGGAATAAAGCTTTTCGGAAACTACTATTTCTCGTCGCTCAAGGGCAACGGCGAAAACAGCCGCAGCGGCTATATGTCGGGCGGTCATAACTCGGCGTTCATCGACTCCGACGGTCAGCATTATCTTGTTTACCATACGCGCTTCAATCTCGGCAACGAGTGGCACGAGCTTCGCGTACATCAGCAGTTTATGAATGAGGACGGCTGGCCTGTCACCGCCGTTTACGAATTTCTCGGCTCCGTCATAAGCGAGGACGGGTACGACACGGACGAAATCGTCGGTACATACGAATACGTGAACCACGGCACCAGCGCAACGACGGCGTATACAGACATTCTTGAAACGCTCACGGTTACATTGAACGCTGACGGAACGATAACGGGAGATGTTGAAGGAACGTGGGATGAGCATACGGGAGACGACGGTCTCGGCTACTACTGTACCTTCGTTATCGGGTCCCATACATATAAGGGCGTATTCTTCAAGCAGTACGACGAATCCAAAAACAACGTGGAAACAATGACCTTCACCCTCATCGGCGACAATGACACGGCGATTTGGGGAAGCAAGGTCAGCGACTGAAAATCCCCGGGCTGACAGACTTTTAATCAAACAATGAAGGGCGCGCCGCCGTGCGCGCCTTTCAAAGAGACAGGAGTTATATGAAACAAAGAAAAAACGGTGTGCTTATGCACATTTCATCCCTTCCGTCGGGCTACGGCTGCGGAAGCTTCGGGAAGTATGCCCGTAAATTTATTGATAAAATGTCCGAATGCGGATTCACCGTGTGGCAGGTGCTGCCGCTGTGTGTTCCGGACAGCTATTCATCCCCGTACAGCTCGGTTTCCGCGTTTTCGGGAAATCCTAACTTTATAGACCTTGAGACGCTCTTTGAAAAAGGATATATCACCCACGCGGAGCTTGAAGCGGCGCACGAGAAAACTCCTTACGCCGCTGAATTTTCAAGATTGAGAGAGGAGCGCCCTGCGCTTCTGAAAAAGGCGGCTCACCGCGCGCTTTCCGATAAATCAACGGCAGCTCTCGTTGACGACTTCATGACAAATCACCCGTATATCGCCGATTTTTGCCGATTTGCGGCGATAAAAGAGGCTAACGGCGAGGCAGCATGGGACGAATGGAAAACGGAAAATTATTCTCCCGACGACGAGGCGGCGCACAGATTCATTCAGTATGAGTTTTTTAGCGAATGGGCAAGCCTTTTGAAGTACGCTCACAGCAAAGGCGTCTATATTGTCGGCGACATTCCGTTTTACGTTGCAAGGGACAGCAGCGACGTCTGGGCGCACAGGGAACAGTACCTCATCGACAAGGACGGAAAACCCGAATGGGTTGCCGGCGTTCCTCCCGATTACTTTTCGGAGGACGGACAGCTCTGGGGCAATCCGCTTTACGACTGGGAAACGATGAAAAAAGACAACTTCTCGTTCTGGCGCGACAGAATGCGTCATATGTTTTCCATGTTCGACGGAGTTAGAATCGACCATTTTCGTGCAGTCGAATCATATTACGCGGTTCCCGGAACCTCAAAGACTGCGAAAAACGGAGTATGGCGGACGGGTCCACGCGAGGCGTTCGTCGATATGATAAAGGAAACTGCGTCGGAATTTGAGGATGATAAGCTCATTATAGCAGAGGACCTCGGCGATATAACGGACGAGGTGAGAGAGCTTCTCGATTACAGCGGATTCCCCGGAATGAGAGTTTTGCAGTTCGGATATCTTTACGACGGCGATTCGCTTCACAGACCGCATAATTACAGCAGAAACTGCGTCGCGTACACGGGTACGCATGACAACAACACGCTTCTCGGCGGAATATGGGAAATGCCGCCCGAGCGTCGGCGCGACCTTTTCGATTACTGCGGCTGCGGGAATGACTGGAATGAAGCCTGCGTCGGAATAATCAGGGAGCTTTTCGCGTCGGCGGCGGATACGGTCATTATTCCGATACAGGATATTCTCGGCTACGGCGCCGACACGCGCATGAACAAACCGGGAATTGCCGACAACAATTGGAGCTTCCGGATATCAAAAGAGCAGCTTGAGAGCGTAAACACTGCGCGATACAGGCGTTTTTGCTCGATTTTCGCGCGATAGCGAAAAAAACAACCCGAAAACGCATATTATTTTTTGTTTGTGTGTTGACAATCGAAAAAAAAAGTTATATAATATGGTCAAGATTTTAGGATGACGCGCGGTGCTGGCGTGCGGCTGTTCCGGAAAAGAGGTTATGTCATGGATTTCAGCAATAACATTAAGTACTTCAAGAAGAGAAACTATGTTTTTATGATAGTTTCGGCGCTTCTCGTGGTTGCAGGCGTAATCATAGCGATCGCGCTTGACAGACGGCAGATGTGGGTAGGTCTTGTTGTCGCGGTTGTAGGTGTTCTGCTTTTCTTTATTACAAACGATTCGCGACCGAAGGATTCCGACCTTGACGGAGCGATTCAGAGAAAGGTTGCCGATCTCGAAGAGGTCGCGAAAAAGGGAATCGACTATCGTGAGAAATACGTAAAGGCGTTCCCGACGAGAATTTTCACGGATTATGATTTCAGCCACTATGAGACAGAGGGCGGCGACTTCATGATTCAGCGCGGATCAGACAGCAAATACCGCACGAACAGATACGCTGCGGCTGCAATCCTCTTCGGTCAGGAAACGCTTCACATTTATCTTTATCGCTTCTATCTGACAAAGGCGGAGGAAGAACGCGACGAGCATTGGCTTGCTGAAAAGTATGTTGAGCTTGACGGCGCTGTGACGGAAAGACGTGAGCATACTTATAAGCTTCCCGACGGAAAGGAAGTAAAGCTCGAAAATCTTTATATCATCATCAAGAACAATAACGGCGAGAACATCTTTGAATTTCCCGTCAACGACGGCGACGACGTTGATAAGGCTATTCAGAGCATCAACCGTATGATTGAATCAAAGAAGAGCGGCAAGAGCGAGATAAAATAAAACTGCCTTGGCAGTTCATACACTCGGGACGATGTGCTGAAGAAAAGCAATGCCATCGTTCCGAGTTTTTGAGTAAAAAATCATCTTTACAAAAGACCGAATCGGTGATAAAATATATAACGGAAAAAATCAAGGAGGACTCTTTATGACCTGATAAACCGAATCGCTCTTGAAATTCAAATAATAATCACGGAGGAATTTAATATATGATACCCGAGCTTGAAGAAGCGAGATATAAACTTATCGGAATGCGCGAGCCCGTGCTTGATCTCGGATCGGCGCTTCAGATAGACAAAATGAAAGAGAAGATTAAAGCGCTTGAGGATGAAGCGTACAAGGAGGATTTCTGGTCAGATCAGGCAAGGTCGAGCGCCGTATTAAAGGAAACAAAGCAGCTTAAGGACAAAGCAGCCGCTTATGACGCCTTGAAGCAGCGCCTCGAGGACGCAATTCTGATGGCGGATATGGCGATTGAGGAAAACGACGAATCAATGGTCGCGGAAATCGAAAAGGAGGCAGTCGAAATCGAAGCGGAGCAGGAGCAAATGAGAATTGAGGTTCTGCTTTCAGGCGAATACGACGCAAATAATGCCATTCTTTCGTTTCATCCCGGTGCGGGCGGCACCGAGGCGCAGGACTGGGCGCTCATGCTTTATCGTATGTACACGCGCTGGGGCGAGCGTCACGGCTACAATGTGAAGCTCATCGACTGGCTTGACGGCGAGGAAGCGGGACTTAAAAGCGCCACAATCATGATTGAGGGACTGAACGCCTACGGCTATCTCAAAAGCGAGAACGGAGTTCACAGGCTTGTGAGAATCTCCCCGTTTGACGCATCGGGAAGACGGCACACCTCGTTCGCGTCGGTGGAGGTCATGCCCGAATTTACGGACGACGGCTCGATTGAAATCAACGAATCCGAAATCGAGGTGACGACGCACAAATCGAGCGGCGCGGGCGGACAGCATATAAACAAAACGGAGTCCGCCGTCAGAATCCTTCATAAACCGACGGGAATAGTCGTCGGATGTCAGACAGAGCGCAGTCAGCTTCAGAACAAAGAGACGGCTCTCAAAATGCTGAAGGCGAAGCTCAAGGAAATTCAGATACGCGAGCATCTTGAGCGCGTCGAGGATATTCACGGCGTGAAAACCAATATCGAATGGGGTACGCAGATTCGTTCCTACGTGTTTATGCCGTACACGCTTGCGAAGGATACACGCACGGGGTATGAAAACGGAAATATTCAGGCTGTCATGGACGGCGACCTCGACGGATTTATTAACGCATATCTAAAATGGAGTGCTGCGAAGGAGTGATAAGCGAAAAGCTTATCACTCCTTTTTTAGCCGAAAAGCAGTGACTTCGCGACGTCTTTTGTGCAAAATGACGAATATTGGTCAAAAAGTTTGTTGAATATAACGAACAAGTTTTTCTTGACAAAACGGAATTCATCGTGTATAATATAATCACAGCCAAGGAAAGAGAGGAAAATTCCATGAGCAAGTATTTTGAAAGGGTAAGGTATCATCTGCTTTTCATTCATGTATGCGCATGAGAGGATAAGCGGAGGATAAATCCAAAAACTCATTTTCCGTGCAGCCCGACGCGCCCTCTTATGCGCGAAGAAACGACGAGATCGCAAGCGATAACGCCTGTCGGGAATTCTTTGCAAACATTCGCACACATACTATATTTGATGATTTAGGGCGAATGCGTATAAATTTATAAAAGCTCATCCGACATACAGCGATTACAGCATATAGGGTATGTCAGATGTAATGTATTTCTCGAGTGACGCTTTGCGTCGGCAAAGAGAGCTTACCTCATATTGACTGCGAAAATCTGTGGCGATTCATTCGCATATACGAAAACGCTGCCGTTTGTTTGATTTTTTTCGGGTTAAGACACGCAAGACTTTCTATGTATCGGGAATATGCATATATGCTTTCATTTTATCGGTTTAGTTTCAAAACCGAGCTTCGCCGACTGTCAATATCACCGGTTTGACATATTTAATGCCAATATATCGATGCTGTATGCGGTGCGGGTTATGCAAAAAAGGCTTTTTGTCTCGAATAAATTTTTTAGAGGACGTCCCCTTTTAGGGGACGTCCTTTGCGTCCCTTTTTTAGGGGACGTCTTTTTCGCCGCACCGTTTGAAATATGCTCTTCTCAAAATAAATGTATATTTTTCTCAATTGATGACGATAATATATCTGTTATTCCTATAAAAGGGCGGAGATTTTATATGTCAGAGGGGACAGCAAAGGTACGCACATCAGATTTTTTGCGTGTAATAAAAAAGAGCATTGGGATTATTGCCGCCTCGACTGAGAGCGACGGACTTTGGATTTCCGAAAACAAGCTGAAGCTTTCATATATCGGGCGCGAAATTGTGAAATCGCTTTCTTCGGAAAAAACATTTCCGGCAAAGGACGGCGAAATGCGAATTCTTTCAGTGTGCGAGAGTTACCTCACAGCCGCAAAAGGCGAGCTTAACGAGTCGGGGCTTATATCGGCGCTGAATCTCTATCAGTCGTCAAACGATTATCTCACAATCAGTGAGCTTTGTCATGTCCGCGACGTGCTTTCCGGTCTGCTTCTTTGCAGAATTGCCGAATGTATGCTGTCTGAAAATGATAATAACAAGCATATCGGCGAGTATATAAAGCACATATACGAGCTGTCCGATATAGATTTTGCCGCCGTCACCTCATCTGTTTCGTACAGCGAGTCAATACTCATAGCCGATCCTGCCGGAATTTACGTCAAATGCGACAGTGAAACGAAAGCTCTTTACAGGCGATGCCTTGAAAAAATCGCGAAACGCGACAAAATGAGCGAATATGAAGCGGCACTCATGGTAAAGGAGCGCGCTGAAAATTCCCTCGGCGTTGAGCGTCATATCGGGTATTATCTCATGAGGATGACAAAGACGCGTGCGCCGTGGCTCTGGTTTGCGCTTTTATCCGTAATTCCCGCGGCAGCTTCGGCTGCCCTCGCCGCTTTTTCATTCGCGCTCGGCAATGTTCCGGCTTTTTTTGCGTCGCTTTCATCTTTTTTTCCGCTGAGAAAGCTCACGTCAGCCGTTTATTCGGACGTGGTAAAGCGGCTTGGCAGACCAAGCGTTCTACCTCGTCTGGAAATCAATGATATACCGCCCGAGGGCAAAACGCTCGCCGTTTTTACGGCTGTTTTGTCGGGAGGCGAGTCCGATAAAAAGCTTTTCGACAAGCTTGAAAATTACGCTGTGGCATATGGCTCGGCAAATCTGCTGTTTTCCGTTTTGGCAGATCTGCCCGACTGCAAATCAAGAATATGCGAGCGGGACGCCGAAATCATAAATTACGCGAAATCAAGAATAGATGCGATAAACAAAAAATGCGGCGGTGCCGCTCTCTTTTCGCGTGAGCGCGAATACTCAAACACCGAGCGCAAATACATGGGGCGTGAGCGCAAGCGCGGCGCTCAGGGAGAGCTATTCTCGCTTTTGTCGGGCGGAGCATCGTCGCTTGATGTCTACGGCGAGGTCGATTTGTCGGGCGTAAATTATGTTCTCGCGCTCGATACCGATACGCAGATTCTGTTTGATGACATAAAAAAGCTTATCGGCACGGCGCTTCACCCATGCTGCACTCCTGTCATTTCCTCGGAAAGGGGATATCCGGTCGTCATTTCGGGATACGGTGTGATACAGCCGAAAATAAGCGTGTCGCTTGAGCATATCGACGAGGCTGACAGGTACACGACCTACAAGTACGCATTTTCCGGCGCCGGATCATACTCGGCAGCAGAATTTTCATTATATGCGTCGCTTTTTGAAACGGGCGTGTTCTGCGGAAAAGGTCTTATTTCCGTAAATGCTTATTCAAGATGCGTACTTGGCGCATTTCCGCGCGAAAAGATTCTGAGTCACGACATTGCCGAGGGGCTTCGTCTGCGCTGCGGCTTCGCGTCCGACACCGAAATATATGACAGCGTTCCGTCGGGCTTTCTTTCGGAGAGAAAAAGATCGCATCGCTGGATGAGAGGTGATTTGCAGTCGTCGATACTTTCATCTCGTTATATCCGCGACGAAAATGACCGGAAATACAGAAATCCTATCACGCTCCGCTCAAAAATGATTTTAACGGAACCGATTTATGAAATGATAACCTCATCTCTTCGCGTTCCGGCGATTCTTTTGTCGCTTTATTCGGGCGGCGGATTAGCTCTTTTTGTGACCCTGACACTTATATCAGACGGAATTTACGCTTTCTTGAAGCGTATTGTCGGCGCGGCGAATGTTCCGCCGAGAAAATACCTTTCGGGGCTGCCAGATTATTACGCAGCGTCGCTTTTCGATACCTTTTTCCCGTGCATCCGCGCAGCGGATGAATGCTGCCTCTCCGCTGACGCTTTATACAGGACATTTTTCAGAATGAAAATATCAAAGCGCAGACTTCTCGAATGGACGACCGCTGCGGCAGCCGACGGCGAGGACACATCAAAATTTTTCGTATATGCGAAAAGACTTTGCGGCTCCTCTGTAATCGGCGTTGCCGCCGTGCTTTTATCGTTTATGTCGAGCTTTCCGTTCGCGGTAATTTCAGCAGCTTTGGGAATTTCGTGGTTTTGCTTTCCGCTTATGATTTATAAGCTCTCACGAAAAAAGGACGATGAGAAAGTCTCACCCACAAAGGACGAACGGGACGGTATTTTGCGTGACGCGCATTCAATGTGGAGATTTTTTGACGAATACGTCACCGAGAAAAACAATTTTCTTCCGCCCGATAACGTATCCTTCCTGCCTCTTTTCGAGGAAGCGGAGCGAACCTCTCCGACAAACATCGGTATGTATCTGCTCTCAGCACTCAACGCACACGATTTCGGATTTATAACGTCAGGAGAGCTTAAAAATCGTCTTGAAAAATCGCTTTCTTCAATTGAATCTCTCGAAAAATTTCACGGACATCTTTATAACTGGTACGATATAAAAAATCTTCGTGTGCTTTACCCGTCATATGTTTCCACAGTTGACAGCGGAAATTTTGTATGCGCTCTTCTGACGGTTAAAAACGGAATCGATGCGCTCGGCGACGAATTTAAATCGCTTTCCGAGAGAATGGAGCGCATAATATCCGAAACCGATTTTTCCGTCCTTTACAGCAGACGTCGCGGTCTTTATCATATCGGCTATAACGGCATCACGGGCGAATTTGACAAAAATGTCTATGACTTTTATTCAAGTGAAATGCTCACCACTTCATTTTATACGACTGCCGTGGGAATGGTTCCGGGCGTTCATCTTTCATGCCTCGGGCGTCTTTATGACGACAGTCTCGGAATCCCCGTCACGCTTTCGTGGAGTGGCAGCGCGTTTGAATATTTTATGCCGTGTATCTTTCTGCCGTTTGAAAAAAAGACGGAGCGCGGAGAGAGCCTGCTTGCCGCCTCTGCGATTCAGAGTGAACATCGTGCGCTGTTTGAAAACACCGAGATATTCGGAAAATCCGAATCGGGCTTTTATGATTTCGATGCGGAGATGAATTACTCCTATAAAGCTTTCGGATGCGAGGAGCTTGCCCTTTCTAAAAATATCCGGGGCGAGCGCGTATTCGCGCCGTATTCGCTTTATCTTTTGACTGCGGTAAGCGATTCGCCTTATAAGATTCTCGATGGCCTGCGCAAGACCTCGCTTTACGGAAAATACGGCTTTTATGAGGCGCTTGACATTACGCCGTCGAGAGTTGGAGACGGATACGGCATCGTGCGCCAGTATATGTCGCACCATATCGGAATGAGCATCACGTCCGCCGCGAACGCATATTTTAACGGAATCAACAGAAAGCGCTTTATGCAAACACCCGCCTGTTCCGCCGCCTCTCCGCTTCTTTACAAAAAGGCTGAAATTTCAAAGAAAAAGCTCACCCGTGAAATTCTTGCCGCAAAGACAAAGCCTCTCGTTTATCCTGACGGGGACTTATCGGTAAAAACAGATTTCGCGGTAATTTCAAACGGGCGGATAAAAGCGGCAGTTTCATCGGACGGCGACATTGCGGTTTACGACGGTAAAATGCTGATAACGCAGCCGATAATGCGCGGCTGCGACAGCTTTCATATACTTTTGAAGCTCGAAAATGAAGTATACGATCTTATCCGTGACGGCGACGGCACGAAAATGAGGCGCTCGTTTTCGTATGACGGATGTTCTGTATGCTTTTCCGCCGAATCATTTTACGGTGACATATATTTTTCGGCGGAAACCTTGATATTCTGCGATTCCACATCGCCTACGGTGCATATTTCCGTTAAAATTCACGGGGATGTTCCGGATGGCACGATTGTTTTCATGTTTTCGCCCGTGCTCAACACTGAAAGCGCTTATCTTGCCTCGCCGTCTTACTCCGATTTGTTTTTTACGGCGGCAAGGGATGGAAATACGGTTATGTTCAAAAAAACCTCTCCCGAGGGGAAGGAAGGAAAGACAAGCTTTCTTTTGGTATCTGTGCGAAAAGGATGTGAGACGGGCGAGAATCCGACAAAGTTTTATTTGCGCAAGGATGAGATTTTGCCTTTCGTGTACAGCGGCGCCGATATTTATAAAATTTTCAATCTGCACAAAGACTGTGACTACCTTGACAAAAGCAAGGAAGCTCTTATACACCCCGTCTTTGCCGCTGTGATTCCGTCGGGTGAGGGCGCGGAGCTTTTGCTCTCAACCGAAAAAACGCCTTCGTTTGGCGATTTCAAGGCGCGGCTTGATGGCGCGAAAAATACCGCGCGTCTTTTCAGAACGCTTTCGGGTGCGGACGAGAGCGCAGTAAAACGCGCGTTCGACATTGCGAAATGCGTACTTTGCCGCGTCTGCCGCGTAACGGAATTTGCGGACATAAATGACGTTACAGCATCGCAGGATCTTTTCTGGCGGTACGGAATATCGGGCGATTTGCCGCTCTACACTGTTTTTTTCAAAAAAAGCGCCGACGAGAACGATGTGTCCGTTACCTCTTTGACGGAATTTATACGAGCGAAAAGATTTCTATTCATTTCGGGCGTCAGATTTGATCTTGCCGCCATCGCGGATGATGTCTCATATATTTCCTCCGATGCCTCGTTTGTGCGCGAGCTTATAGCGGATAACGGATGCGAAAATCTTTTGGGACACGGCGGCGGTATTCATATCGTCGATTCCGGTACGCTCTCCTCCAGTGACGAGGCGGCGTTTATTGCGCGTTCATGCGGCTTTTTCGACATTTCGTTCAGTCATTCTTTTGAAATAAAAAGATCCGATAAAGATGTGGAGACGCCGAAAAGACACACCAACGTCAGCGCGGACGGGGAAAAAATAACGGTCGGAAGCGGGCGTGTTGAAATAATAAACGGCGCGTACCCGTCGCCGATGACAATGATGTACTCGGGAAGTGTGTTCGGCACGCTTCTGTCAAACAAGACTCTTGGGTTTTCATGGTATTTTAATTCGTCCGAGTCGCGCATAACTGCGCGCCATGTCGATCCACTGCTCGGTACGGCAGGTGAGGTATTGACGCTTTATATAAATGGTGTTCCGTATGATGCGGCAGCGTGCGCCGACAACGTATGCTTTTCCTTTGAACGCGCGGTATATTGCGGCATGATTGACGGGGTGAGATATAAGCTGAGCGTCGGGATTGCCGACAGGCTTCCGACAAAGCTGTATCTTATCGAATTTGACGGCGGCGCCGATATAAAAGCGGAGCTTACGCTTTATTTGCCGCGAAACGCCGCGATTAAAGACGGCGTGATTACGCTTTTGGGCGGCGAGCGCGTTTCGATGTCGCTTTTTGAGATTTCCGACGGTGTGACGGGCAGGACTGTCTGCCGCGAAGATTCTGTGTCAATTTTATCGACGCCGTATCACGGAGCTTGCGGATTCGCGCTTTCGGCTGCCGCAGGCAAAAACGCCGACGATTGCTTTGATAAGATTAAGCGCACATTCGTCTCGACCGTCGATATTGAGCTGTCGCTGAAAAGGGCTGGAAAAAGGCTTACGGATTTGCTTCTTGCGGGAAACGCGCGATACGGAGGTGCCGTCGGCGAAATGTTTGATTTTGCGGCGTATCAGGCGACAGTTTACAGAATTTTCGGAAGATGCGGATACAGTCAGCCGGGCGGCGCATATGGATACAGAGACCAGCTTCAGGACAGTCTGTCCGCCGTCTGGTTTGCGCCAAGGCTGACGCGAGAGATGATTTTCCGTTCGTGCGCCAACCAATACGACGACGGTACAGCGCGCCACTGGTATCATCCTTACGCCGGCGGACTGAAAACGAAATGCGGCGACGATTTTATGTGGGTGCCATACGTCACGGCGGAGTATATTCTCATGACAGGAGAGTACGACATTCTCGAAAAGGAAACCGCCTTTTGCGTTTCTCCCGCGCTCTCACCGGGCGAGACGGACAGATATGAAAATCCGCACATAACGGGTACAAAGTATATGGTGTACGAGCACTGTATGCGCGCGATAGAGCATTCACTCAAAAGAGGCGAGCATATGCTGCCGCTTATCGGTTCGGGGGATTGGAACGACGGAATGAACAGGATTGGCGTGCGCGGTCGCGGCGAGAGCGTCTGGCTTGCGTTCTTCTTTGCGATAGCATACAGAAAATTCGCCGAGGCACTCGATTTTGCGGGATATGACCGTGAAATTTGCGAAAGGCTCGAAAATGAGGCGGATAAGCTCATCGCAGCAGCAGACAACACATGGGACGGCGACAGATATATCCGCGCGTATGACGACGACGGCGCTGTAATCGGCGGGCATAGCTCGCCCGAATGCAAAATCGATATATTGCCGCAGGCTTTTTCCGTATTCGCAAACGGAGACAGCGAAAAGAGCAATATCGCGATGGAAAGCGTAATGCGCGAGCTTTACGATGAGGAAAAGGGAATAATGAGGCTTTTCGCGCCGCCCTATGACAGAATAAAAAGCTGCGGATATATTTGCAGCTATCCTCCGGGAGTACGCGAAAACGGCGGGCAGTACACTCACGCGGCAATCTGGGCTGCGGCGGCGCTATTTCGTCTCGGGCGGCGTGACGAGGGAATGCGCGTGCTTCTTTCATTAACACCTCTTTCAATTTACGAAAACGGACGGATAAACGGAAATTTTACTGCCGAGCCTTACCTTTTATGTGCTGATATCGCATACGGTGACGGGATAACGGGAAAGAGCGGCTGGAGCGGCTATACGGGATCGGCGTCGTGGTGGTATATCACCGTGATGAGGTATCTTTTCGGCGCGGAAATGTCGCTTGGAATGCTCAGGGTTACGCCTCCCGAAAGCACGCCTTCCGAATATTCCTTTGCCGTGCGTCTCGGAAGTGACGTCGTAAAAATAAAAGTTTCCGAATCGGAAAAAGGTGACGGCGAATTTGAGTACGACAGGGTATATGAAGCGAAACGAGGCGAAACCGTACTCATCCCGCCGAAAAAAAATCTCCGCAATGTGCTGATAAAAATCAAAAAATAACTTCTACCCCTTGAAAAAAACGCTCGTATGTAGTAAAATGTATGTAGTGACCTGCGCATTTTACGTATGAGCGTTTTTGAATGGAGTTTTTTATGGATAATATTTTCTTAAGCACGCATATAATATCATTTCCGGGACTCGGAATCGACGAATTTGAAATAAACGACGTCGCGTTTACGATTTTTGGGCGGAGCGTCGCGTGGTACGGTATTATTGTAACGACGGCAATAATCGTCGTATGCGCGTATATTTTCATTCGCGCAAAAAAATCCGGCTTTGTCGTTGACGACATCCTCGACTACTTTATTTATTCGATTATTTTCGGCATAATCGGCGCGAGGCTTTACTATGTTCTTTTTTACGGGCTTGATAAATATATTGTAAGCGACGGATCTTTTCTTGAAAATCTCGGCGGAACGCTGTATAATATAATAGGCGTGTGGAATGGCGGACTTGCCATATACGGCGGGCTTATTGCCGTCGTGCTGACAGTTATAGTCGTTTCCAAAATAAAAAAGCTCTCATGGCTTCGTATGCTCGATATAGCGGGACACGCCGCAATGCTCGGACAGGCAATCGGGAGATGGGGCAATTTTATGAACGCGGAGGCACACGGCTCCGAAACCGATATATTCTGCCGCATGGGAATAAAGCTTTCAAGCGGCGTGACGGCGTACTACCACCCGACATTCCTTTACGAATCGCTCTGGAACATCATCGGATTCATCGTCATAGAGGTGCTTATCCGCAAAAAAAAGCACAAATACGACGGTCAGGTGTTCCTTTGGTATTTTGCATGGTACGGATTCGGTCGTATGTTTATCGAGGGACTGAGAACGGACAGCCTTTATCTCGGCAGCACGGAAATACGTGTTTCGCAGCTGCTGGCGTTTGCTGTGTTTGCCGTCTGCACGGCGCTTCTCATCAGGTTCGGTATAAAATACAAGGGAAATGAACCGATTGTGTACGGAGAGGGCGCATATTCCTTGGATGCGGTGTCAGAGGACGTCGGGCAGGTAAATGAAGAATCGGAAAAAACATCGGACGAAGAAGAAGCTTCCGCCGAATCTGAGGAGGAAAACGGCGATTTCAAATCGACGCTCGAAGGCGACGTCGCATCGGAGGATGAACCAAACAGCGATAACGGAGGAAATAGTAATGTCGGCGACAATTCTTGACGGAAAGCTTGTATCGTCTGCAAAAAGGGAAGAAATAAAGCATACAGTTTCGGGTATGAATGAAAAGCCGGGACTTGCGGTAATCATTGTCGGAGACGACCCCGCGTCAAAAATATACGTAAGAAACAAGCGACGCGGCTGCGAGGAGGTCGGATTCAACTCGTGGGTTTATGAAATGCCCGCGACAACGACGCAAAAGGAGCTTGACGATAAAATCGACGAGCTGAACGAAAAGAACGACGTTCACGGTATTCTGGTGCAGCTTCCGCTGCCCGCTCATTTATGCGAGAGCGAGGTGACGGAGAGAATCGTACCCGAAAAGGATGTCGATGCTTTCACGTCTCAAAACTGCGGTCATATCCTCAAGGGAGACGCGCACCTTTTGCCCTGCACCCCTGCGGGGATAATGGAGATACTTAAATATTATAAGATTGACGTTTCGGGAAAAGAATGCGTCGTCGTCGGACGAAGCAACATTGTGGGCAAGCCGATGGCGCAGCTTTTGCTCGCGGCGGACGGAACGGTGACAATATGTCATTCGCGAACAAAAAATCTCGCGGATGTGACAAAAAGAGCCGATATTCTCGTCTCTGCCGTCGGAAAAGCTCATTTTATAACGCGCGATATGGTAAAGTCTGGCGCTGTCGTCATTGATGTCGGGATGAATCGAGACGAAAACGGAAAGCAGACGGGGGACGTTGACTTTGACGCGGTATCGGAAATCGCGTCCTATATTACACCGGTGCCGGGAGGCGTCGGACCTATGACGATTTCAATGCTTCTGCAAAATACTCTTGCGGCGGCAATGAATATAATGAATTGGAGAGGTAGTTTACAATGACACTTGTTGTTCTTGCGGCAGGAATCGGATCACGCTACGGCGGATTCAAGCAAATCGACCCCATATCAAAATACGGGGATTTCATTATCGACTATTCGGTCTATGATGCAATCAAAGCGGGCTTTGACCGCGTTGTGTTCATCATCAAGCCCGAAATGCAGGCTGATTTTGACGAGACAATCGGTAAGCGTATCAAAGGCAAAATCAAAGTCGAATACGCGTACCAGACGCTCGACAAGCTCCCCGGCGGGCTTACGGTACCCGAGGGCAGGACAAAGCCTTGGGGGACGTCTCACGCGCTTGTATGCGCCGAGGATGTCATAGGCGACGATAAATTCGCCGTCATCAACTCGGACGACTTTTACGGACGCGATATGTTTATGAAAATAGCTGAATTTATGCGCACACACGATATGAGCGGTACGCCCGCAAGCTTCGCGATGGTCGGGTATATTCTGAAAAATACAATGTCTCCGAACGGAACGGTAACGCGCGGAATCTGCAAGGCAAATTCCGAAGGCAAGCTCACGGAAATCGTCGAAACATTCAAGATAAGACCGAATCACGATATTCCCGAGGGTGCGGAATCGTTTGAAAACGAAGAGTGGGTTCCCCTTGACGAGAACAGTATAGCGTCGATGAACTGCTGGGGAATGTCAAAGGCTGTATTCCCGATGCTTCGTCAGAATGTCGTCGATACGATAAACGGCGCCGCAGACAAGCTAAAATGTGAAGCACTTCTGCCGACAGCGGTATTTAACATGATAACAGCCGGAAAATGTACGGTCGAGATGCTCACGTCAGATGCCGTATGGTACGGCGTCACGGTACGTGAGGATAAGCCGTCAGTTCAGGCGGGAATCGGCGCTTTGATTGAAAGCGGCGTTTATCCCGAAAACCTCTGGGGTTAAGGAGGGGCACATCAATGAGTGTACTTGTTTCGGGTGGCGTCGGCTTCATCGGCTCTCATACAGTAGTCGAACTTCTTAACGCCGGCTACGATGTCGTTGTATTTGATAATTTTTACAACAGCAAGCCGTGCGTTATAGACAGAATCAAAACGATAACGGGGAAGGATTTCAAATTTTACAACGCCGATATGCTGAATCCTGCGGCGCTTGACGTAATATTTGAGGAAAACGACATAGACGCTGTCATTCACTTTGCGGGATACAAAGCTGTCGGGGAATCCGTATCGCAGCCGCTCAAATATTATCACAACAACATAACGGGAACGCTTATTCTTCTTGAGAAAATGGCAAAGCATAACGTGAAAACAATAGTTTTCTCATCGTCTGCAACAGTTTACGGCGACCCCGAATCTGTTCCTATGCGTGAGGATTTTCCGACATCCGCGACAAATCCATACGGTCAGACCAAGCTCATGATTGAACAGATTCTCAAGGATTTAACCGTATCGGATGCCGAATGGAGTGCGTCGTGCCTGCGCTATTTCAACCCGATAGGAGCGCACAAAAGCGGGCTTATAGGCGAGGACCCGATGGGAATCCCGAATAATATTATGCCGCGAATCCAGAAGGTCGCAGCGGGCGAATGGGACGCGATAACGGTCTACGGCACGGATTACGATACGCCCGACGGCACAGGAGTGCGTGACTATATTCACGTCACCGATCTTGCCAAAGCGCATATTGCAGCGCTGAAGCGCGCGAAAGCAGTTACCGGATGGGAAACCTACAACATCGGATGCGGACGCGGTTATTCGGTATACGAAATAATTGACGCTTACGAGCGCGCATCCGGTACGTCTATAAACCGCGTTGTAACGCCGAGGCGTCCGGGCGATATTGCCGTATCATACGCCGATCCGACACGCGCAAAGGAAATTCTCGGATGGGAAGCGGAGCTTACGCTTGACGATATGTGCCGCGACGCATACAATTTCAGAATCAAAAATCCGAGGGGGTATGAGGACTGAACATGGGAATTGAGAAATCGCTTTTCGGCGTGACAAAGGATGGTGTCGAGGTAACAGCATATACAATGTCAAACGCCTCGGGTGTTTCCGTTAAATTTATCGACCTTGGCGGAACGGTCGTGTCGATTTGCGCACCTGACAAAAACGGAGTTGTCGCTGACGTCGTATCGGGATATGATACTCCCGACGCATATCTTGAGTGCGGCGGGTATACGGGAGCTTTAATCGGAAGATACGGCAACCGCATCGGAAACGCCGAATTTACTCTTGACGGCAAGACGTATAAGCTTTATAAAAACGACGGCAAAAATCATCTTCACGGCGGCAAGGTGGGATTTGACCGCAAAATGTGGAGCGTTAGGATTATCTCCGAGGGCAGCGAACCGTCGGCGGAGCTTTCGTATCTTTCTCCCGACGGCGAGGAGGGGTACGACGGTAATCTTGACGTACACGTAACGTATACGCTTACGGCGGACGGAGCGTTTTCACTTCACTACATTGCTGCCACCGACAAAAAGACCGTCCTCAATCTCACAAATCACGCTTATTTCAACCTTGCGGGCTATGAAAAAGGCACGATTTTGGATCATGAGGTGCAGATTTTTGCCGACAGGGTAACTGAAGTTGATGAAGAGCTTATCCCGACAGGAAAAATTCTGGATGTTGAGGGTACCCCTTTCGACTTCAGAGTATCCAAAGCTGTAAAGCGCGACATTCACGAGGACAACCCGATGCTTCGCTTCGGAAAGGGCTATGACCAGAACTTCATACTTAATTCCGACGGAAATGTCAATCTTTGCGCCGTTGTAAAGGAACCGGAATCGGGGCGTATAATGAAGGTATACACAAATCAGCCGTGCGTTCAGCTTTATACCGGCAACACAATAAATCCGATGGAGCATCCGTACAAGGGAAATGTTCCGAAGCAGCCGTTCGCCTCTCTCTGCCTTGAGACGCAGCATATGCCCGACGCGCCTAATCACGCAAAATTTGAGGGCAAAAACTATGATTACGTCGAAAATGCGACGCTTTCTGCGGGAGAGGTTTACGACTACACGACAATTTACGCCTTTTCGGCAGAATAAAATTGTTTGATAAAGGGAGCTGCATATGAAAGGATGCCTTAAAAAAATACACGAATATGTGCCTATTGTTCCTATGGTGCTTTACGCACTTGCTTTTGTTGCGCTTATAATACATATTATAAGCGTAAACTGCACAGCTTTCGCTGATTTTTTCAACATACACATATCGTCCTTTTTCAGGGCACTCCTTTCATATGCGACGGGCTGGCTTCCCATATCGGTAGCGGAGACAATAATTCTTTCAATTCCGATATCATTGGCAGCCGTCATAATAATCGTCGTTCCTATGGCGAACGAAAGCACAAAGAAGATGTGGCGCTGCTCATTTTCGATTTTATCTGTTATCGCATACCTTTATGTGTCGTTTGTGTTTACATTTGCGACTGCGTATTGGGGCTCGTCGCTTGAGGACAAGCTAGGGATGACGGACAGGGCTGTTTCCGCTGACGAGCTATATGAAACGGCGAATTATCTGATTGAAATCGTCAACGAAACGGCAGATGACATTTATTTCACATCAGAGGGGTATTCGATTATGCCGTATTCGCACAGCGAGCTTGTATCAAAGCTCAACGATGCATATGACGTTGCGGCTGATAAATATTCTTTTATCCCGCATCTTCGCTCAAATGTGAAGCAAATCGTCGCGAGCGTTCCTATGACGTATACTCATATCATGGGCGTTTACACCTTTTTCACGGGAGAGGCTAATCTGAACACAAACTTTCCCGACTACACGCAGCCCTATACCGTAGCGCACGAAATGTCGCATCAGCGCGGAATCGCGCCCGAGGATGAGGCAAATTTCATGGCGTTTCTTGTCTGCATGGAGAGCGATGACGTTTATATCCGATACAGCGGCGCGCAGAATCTTCTCGAATATGTGCTGTCTTCACTGAGAAAAGCTGATTCATCGCTTTATTCGGAGTGCTGGTACAGCATTGACTCGAGGATTCGCGGCGAAATGAGTGCTTACGATGATTTTTACGATGAATATTCGCAAAACGTCGCAGCGACCGTGACAAGCACGATTAACAACACCTACCTGACGCTTCAGGGGACGGAAGGCTCAAAGAGCTATAATCTTGTAACAGACCTTGCAGTCGTTTATTTCTGCGATGGATTTTACGATGCAGAGAATTAAAATTCACGTATCGGGCGCTTGCGGAATATAATTGAAGGTAAGACTTTTCGGTCACTTCCGTCGGCGCGCTCGGCATACTCATCAAATGATAGTGCAGTACATTAGTATTGAATGAAAAAAGGCGTGTCGATTCATGCGATAGCGCCGTTTTTCATGGCTGCGGTAAAAATTATCATATTTCGGCGTCGGTGAGGGCGAATTTTTGTGCATCATTTTGGCAGTTGTAAACAATATTCAAAAGTTGCGGTGAATGCTTTCATTTCACGCGAATTTTTGGTATAATATATAATACGGATGGCAGCGGCGTGTTCGTGTGCCGTCTCAGAATTTGAATATTAGACGAACGGATCGGTTTTGGCTATTTGAATCCGTTCGGTTGTATATAGTCCTGTCGGAGGCGAATAAAAATGGAGAAATATGTCATTAGTGGCGGCGTTCCGCTGCGTGGCAGCGTCAATGTGGGCGGCATGAAAAATGCGGCGCTGCCCATTATTTTTGCTACTGTTCTTGTAAACGGAAAATGCCGTCTTGAAAATATACCAAACATAAGCGACGTCGCGACGTCGCTCAAAATACTTCGCGGCATGGGTGCCGATATACGTATGCTCGATAAAACGACGGTGGAAATTGACACGTCGCATATTGTCGGCTCAACGTCAGAGTATGATCTCGTAAGGACGATTCGCGGGTCGTATTATCTTCTCGGCGCAGAGCTTGGAAGATTCGGAGAATCGCATACCGCATATCCGGGCGGATGCGATTTTGGAACGCGCCCCATTGATTATCACATAAAAGGGTTTGAAGCGCTCGGCGCTGAATATTCCGTAAAGAACGGATACATATCGTTAAGGGCGCCGCTCGGCGTTCGCGGCAGCGCAATTTACGTTGACGGCGTGTCCGTCGGAGCGACAATCAATATAATGCTTGCCGCAGTTCTGGCGAAGGGAATAACGACGATTGATAACGCCGCAAAGGAACCTCACGTCGTTGATGTGGCGAACTTTCTCAATACCTGCGGCGCGAGAATAAGCGGCGCGGGAACGGACATGATAAAGATACGCGGCGTCGAATCGCTTCACGGCTGCAATTATGCTATAATCCCTGATATGATTGAAGCGGGAACCTTTATGATTGCCGCCGCAGCAACAGGCGGTCACGTGCGAATCAACAACGTAATTCCGAAGCACCTCGAATCCATAACGGCAAAGCTCATTGAAATCGGCGCAAAGGTTGATACAATGGACGATTATGTTATGGTTTCGGGAAACGGCAAATATAAGAAAACCTCCATCAAAACCCTCCCCTATCCCGGCTTTCCGACGGATCTGCACCCGCAGATGGCGCCGCTTCTCGCCGTTGCAAACGGAGTTTCCTATATAAAGGAAACCATATGGCCGAAGCGATTCCGTTATGTTGACGAGCTGAAGTGCATGGGTGCAAATATAAAGGTTGAGGACAATATGGCGATAATAGAGGGCATTGATTCGCTCTCGCCCGCCGTCGTCAAGGCAGTTGATTTGCGCGCGGGATTTGCCGTTTTGATTGCGGGACTGATGACAGACGGAATTACGGAAATATACAATATTCAGTATATTGAGCGCGGTTATGAGGATCTCATACCGAAGCTCACGGGTCTTGGCGCAAAGATCAAAAAAATCAACGCGCCGGATGACATCGCGACCGAAAAAAAGGCAAATTAAACGATTGTCTCATGTGGAGGATATAATGAGTCTTTTCAGCAAAAAAAACAACAGCGAATATACCGCCGATAATGCGGACGAGCTTTCAGGCGCCGCTCATGCGGTCGAAAATACAGATTCTATGGTCGCAACAAAGGAAACGCTTGTAAACGACCTCATTGATTACGATATTGAAATTGCCCGATTTTTCTTTGATATAGGAATGTACTGTGTCGGATGCCCTGCGTCTTACGGTGAATCCGTTGAGGATGCCTGCGCCGTTCACGGCGTTGACGCGGACGAGCTTATCGAGAAGATAAACGAATATATCGCCTCGAAAAATACCGAAAAACAATAATCAAAGACGGAGGATTACTGCCGTGGACGGGAACGGAAACACTTGTTTGCGGTCTTATCACGGCGGATTTTTATATGGAAATTTCACTGTCGCCGCGTCTTTTGGCAGCTGAGCGTTACATTCGTGCGGGCGCGACACTCGCCGATATAGGAACGGATCACGCATATCTGCCAATTTTTGCGGTGCTTTCGGGAAAATGCGAATATGCCGTCGCGTCCGATATAAATAATGCGCCGCTCATGCGAGCCGTGGACAATGTGGCGGCATACGGGCTTTTAGAGCGCATAAAATGCGTGCTTTCGGATGGTTTTGAAAAGATTTCGGGCTTCACTGACGCGGCAATCTGCGGCATGGGCGGTGAGCTGACGGCGCGTATTATCGAGAAAGCAGGAGCAGTCGCGGCACATAACGGCGTTCGGCTCATTTTGCAGCCAATGACGCGCCTTAACGCAGTCAGACAGTGCATTCTGCGCCTTGGATTTGACATCACGGAAGAATATACCGTGATAGACTCGGGCAAATATTATACCGTCATATGCGCCGACTACGACGGCAAAGCTCGCTCGGCTGACAATTTCTCGCTCATATACGGCGACTTTTCAAAAAAGCGCTTTTCCGACGATGACGTTCGGCGCGGCTATATCGAAAATGAAATTGATAAGCTTCGCGTGATTATAAAAGGGAAGACCGTTTCGCAGCTTGACACGTCCGCCGAAAACGCCATGATAAAAACGCTCGGCGCGCTTATCGGAAGCTGAACATAAAAATTCCGAAGAAAGGGAGCCTTCGCCCGCCGAAGGCTATGGTTATAAAGACATAAATAAAACGGGAAAACCTCGTCTGCGCCTATCGCGCACGCAGACGATAATGATAAGCTTTCTCTCTGTGATTTTGATCGGGACGCTTCTTTTAATGCTGCCGATTGCCACAAAAGCCGGCGAGACAACGACGTTAAACGGTGCTTTATTCACATCGACGTCAGCTGCCTGTGTCACAGGACTTGTCGTATACGACACTTATACCCACTGGACGATTTTCGGTCAGATTGTCATTCTCACTGAAATACAGATAGGCGGGCTTGGATTTATCACAATAGGAATATTTGCCATGATAATGCTGCGGCGAAAAATCGGGCTTGGCGGACGCGAGCTTATACACGACAGCCTGAATACGCTCGGTATAAAGGGGAGCGTGCGGCTTGTACGCCGAATCGTATTCGGAACGCTTCTTTTCGAGGGGGTCGGCGCGATTATTCTTGCCTGCCGCTTCATCCCCGAAATGGGCGTGAAAAGCGGAATTTACTACGGAATATTTCATTCGATTTCCGCATTCTGCAACGCGGGCTTCGATCTTATGGGATATAAAGAGCCGTATTCGTCGTTTATGTCTTACGTTTCCGACCCGATAGTCAATATTACCGTCATGGCGCTGATAATTGTCGGCGGAATCGGCTTTATAGTATGGGAGGACGTTCTCATACATAAACATCACATAAGAAAATATCGCTTTCAGTCAAAAATTGTGCTGTCGACGACGGCAATTCTTCTTATCGGCGGAACGATACTTTTTCTCATTGCCGAAAGCGACAATCTTTTTTCGGAAATGACCGTCGGGCAGAGCCTTCTTGCCGCCGCGTTCTGTGCCGTAACGCCGCGAACTGCCGGATTCAACACCGTTGATGTTGCCGCATTTACTGGAGGCGGAGCGCTTTTGACAATTTGCCTTATGTTCATCGGCGGCAGCCCGGGATCGACTGCGGGCGGCGTAAAAACAGCGACGATAGCAGTTATATTCCTGCAAATAAAATCATATCTTCTCGGAAGGCGAGATTCGACCGCGTTCGGTCGAAGATTTGACGAGGGAGCGATTAAGCGCGCGGGAATCGTCGTATTTGTCAATTTCACGATGGCGATATGCGGCTGCCTTCTGCTTCTTTTAGGGCAGGGACTGCCTTTCCTTGACGTGCTTTTTGAGGTTTTCTCCGCAATCGGAACGGTGGGGATGTCAACGGGTCTTACACGCGAACTGAACACGTTCTCGCAGCTTGTAATCATTCTTTTAATGTACTGCGGACGTGTAGGAAGTCTTTCGTTTGCGATGTCCTTTACGGAGCGTCGAGGGCGCACCGAAAAACTGCGCTATCCCGAGGAAAATATAACGGTAGGGTAAAACATATACGGAGGTACACATGAAATCGATTTTAATTATCGGACTTGGAGATTTCGGTAGGCATCTTTGCAGAAATCTCGTGAAGCTGAAAAATGAAATTATGATAATCGACAAGGACGAGACGGCGCTTGAGGATCTGACCGATCTTGTCACAAGCTCGATGATTGCGGACTGTACGCAGCGCGGCGTGCTTCAAAGTCTCGGCGTATCAAGCTTTGATTTCTGCTTTGTCTGCATCGGCAGCAATTTTCAGAGCAATCTCATAATTACGAACACACTGAAGGAGCTTGGCGCGAAATATGTTGTCAGCCAGACGAACGATGAGACGCTTGCGAATTTTCTGCTGCGCAACGGTGCCGATGATATTATCCATCCGAACAAGGACTCTGCAATGCGCGCAGCCGTCAAGTACAACAACGACAGCATATTCGATTATATTGAACTGAAGGACGGCTATTCAATATATGAAATAACGCCGATAAAGGAATGGATAGGGAAGAGTATACTTGAGTCCGACATCCGCGTCAAGCATGACGTCTACATTATCGGAATAATTTCTCCGTCGGGCGGAATTGATATAATGCCCTCGCCGCACACGATAATAAAAAGCGACAACCGCCTCATGGTGCTTGCAAACGAGAAAACAATAGATCGGCTTCTGAAACGCAGAAATAAGACATTTCAGGACAAATCATAGATTTGAAGACTTTCCGCTGTGAATCTTTGATTCGCATCGGAAGTCGTAAAGTCTGTTGAATATCGAATCCGAATCATAGATTCGTATTCAATATTCACAGATACAGCGCCCGAAATCTCAAAAAACACAGGTACAGCGGATTGCAGATGCAGCGCTTTATATTGCATAACGATTCAAAAAATCGCTTTTTTACCCGCAAAGCAAGTTGACAAAGCCGAGTATATATGGTACAATCATACTTGTGGAGGAAAACGCGGCATTACGAGGTTGAAGGCGCGGCGTTTTTCATCACGATGTATTATGACGAGAGGAGATGACATTATGAAAAAGAGATTATTCAGCTTACTGTTAGTGGTAGTGCTCTCTATGAACGTGCTGTCCACGTCACTTTGTGTGGGGGTTTCTGCCACTGAAACCACTTATTACGACAATGTTGCGGATGCGGCAGAGGTCGTTCGGGAGGGGATGGTCAACCGCGACAATACGGTTGTAGTTTACTATACCTGTTCATATAGTGACAACATTTCAAGTATCTTGAGAGAAATCGTCACAGAAGCGATGGAACACACCGGCGTACCGGATGAAGGCGATTATCTGTTATGGTCGGTGAGCGACTACAAAGCTTCAGCCAGTTTAAGCGTTAGCGATACGACCTATTACTTGACGATTACCTATACCTTCACATACTATACAACGGCAGAACAGGAGGAAGTGCTTACCGAAAAGCTGAAAACGGTTATGGAAAGCCTCGACCTTGACAGCAAATGTGACTATCAGAAGGTAGTGGCAATTCATGATTACATTTGCGCCAACGTCACATATGACTATACGAATCTAAATGTCGACACCTACACCTTGAAGTACACGGCATACGCCGCGCTGATTAACGGCACCGCCGTCTGCCAAGGGTATGCGACACTCTTCTACAGAATGGCGCTGATGGCAGGTCTGGATGTCCGTTACATAAGCGGAGAGGCAACAAACAGCGCAGGGGAAACCGGCGCGCACGGCTGGAACATCGTAAAACTAGGCAACAAATATTATAACATCGACACGACATGGGACGCTGGGTTGAGCAGTTATGATTACTTCCTGAAAGGGTCTGACACCTTTGATACCGACCATTTCAGAGATTCCGATTACACAACCACAGCGTTCACCACCGCCTATCCTGTCCCCGACACCGATTACGACACAAGCACGGATCATTCCTGGGTGACGCCTGCGTTCGACTGGGCAGATGATTATTCCACCTGCACCGCCACCTTCACCTGTTCGGCAGAGGACGGCACCGTAACGGTAGACTGTACAATCACTTCCGGCGGCAAAGACGCGACCTGTACCGCCGATGGCAGCAAGACATATACCGCTACCTGCACATTTAACGGGACGACCTACACCGATACAACAGAGAGCGAAATCATCCCCGCAACGGGGCATAGCTGGAATGAAGGTGTTGTCACAACTGAGGCGACGTGTACGGAAGCCGGCGCGATGACCTACACCTGCACGGTGTGCGGCGAGACCAAGACCGAAACGATTGAGGCGACAGGACACAGTTATGTTTTGGACGAGAAATCGTCCACTGCTGCCACCTGTACGCAGGATGGCAAGAACGGCTATGTTTGTAGCGAATGCGGCGACAGCTATACCGAGACGGTTGCGGCAACGGGTCACACGGAGGGCGAGGCTGTTATCGAAAACGAAGTGGCGGCTACCCACACCGAGGATGGTTCGTATGACAGTGTAGTTTACTGCACCGTTTGCGGCGAAGAGCTTAGCCGCGAGACGGTAACTGTTTCTGCCGGCGGTCACACTGCGGGCGAATCGGTTATCGAAAACGTGGTTGACGCAACCTGCACGACGGACGGATCATATGACAGTGTAGTTTACTGCACCGAATGTGGCGAGGAACTCAGCCGCGAGACGATAACGGTTGCTTCGACAGGTCATAGCTATGTTGCAGTAGTAACTGCCCCGACTTGCACGGAGAAGGGATACACTACTTACACCTGCTCTGACTGCGGAGATACTTATACGGAGGAAATCGCAGCGACAGGGCATAGCTGGGATGAGGGAACTGTTACAATTGCAGCGACCTGCACTGAAACAGGTGTGATGACCTACACCTGCACCGAGTGTGGCGATACTTATACAGAGACAATTGCGGCAACGGGTCACCGTTATGTTTTGGACGAGAGCGCATCAACTGCTGCCACCTGCACACAGGACGGCGAGAATGTCTACGTTTGTAGTGGATGCGGCGATACCTACACCGAGACAGCTCCCGCGACGGGACATAATTATCTGGCTGTCGTCACCGCTCCTACCTGCACCGAAGGTGGGTATACCACTTACACTTGTACGCATTGCGGCGACAGCTATGT
>JAJQCT010000023.1 GCA_021202555.1 Clostridiales bacterium | reverse complement strand
TCAGCTGCGGCGGGCAGCAGCCGCAGTAAAGGCATTTTCGCGGCAGTCGTTTTCCCGACAGTTATGCTCATGGGTGTGATTTTGCTCAAAAAGCGCGGCAAAACTGACGGGTAAAATCGCTTGCGACACAGATTTTATCAAAATATCATTTGATATTTCGTCAATATTGAATTATAATATAATTGTATGCCTAATCGTATACCGCAATAAAATCCTAAAGGAGTGTATACATATGACTTCAAGTTTAAGTTTATCATCAGCACAAGCTAAGGTAAAACAATTCCCCGCTGTAGATATAGCCAAATTTTTTTGCGCTATATTGGTCGTGGCAATTCATGTTAATCCCTTGTCCGATGTAAATCCGAATTTAAGTTATTTCCTGCAAAATTATCTTGCGCGGGTTGCAGTTCCGTTTTTCTTTGTATGGGGGGGGGTATTCATGCTTTAGAAAAACATCATACGAGAAATTTGATTATAAAGTTCCATTGACGTATGCATTTAGAATGTTAAAGTTATATATTGTATGGACGGGAATATATATGCCTCAAATCTTATATGAAGCATACCATAACGAAGATGGCTTTTTATATGGCTTGCTTAAATCCGTTAGACAGATACTTATTGCAGGCAGTTTCAAGCATCTTTGGTATTTGTATGCCACTGTTATTGCTGTGATGTTAGTCACTTTTTTCTTGTGGAAGAAAATTAAAATCGAAAAAATAATTTTGGTCGGTTGCTTATTGTATGCAATAGGCTTGCTGGGAGATTCGTATTTTGGCTTGTTACGTCCCCTCAGCAGTTATTCTGCGATATGGAATCTGCTGAAAATATATAAAAAAGTGTTTGACACTACCCGCAACGGACTTTTCGAAGGATTTTTGTTTGTTGGAATTGGCATACTGTTTGCATATCGGGATATAACAATGAAAATAAAGACCGCAGCAACAGGCTTTATCATTTCAATGGTTTTGATGTTTATTGAAGCTTTTTCGGTACGACATTTTAATTTGAGCAGAGACCATAATATGTATATTTTTCTTGTCCCGGCTATATATTTTGCTTTTTATATAGTAACACATATAGAAATGAGCGGGAGTGTATATACCAAAAGATTACGTATGTATAGCTCGCTGATATACTTCACTCACATGTGGATATATTTCCCTATTTTGTCGATAATAATTAAGGTTATTGAAAAAGTAACCAATATAGAGGATTACCTAATGCACTCCCTGTTGAGTTTTGCCATAGTCTTTTCGGGAGCGTTGATGGTCTCGATTTTAATTGTAAAACTGCAGAGTTACAAAAAATTCAAGTGGCTGAAACAAATATGCTGATAAGGATAAAATGTTTTAGAGAGAAATGCCTAAAACTTTGTAAGTCAGAGTAAACCCCAAAATGCACGACATCGATGACACCTCCTCGGGTTGCAGCTCGTCGCTGCCGCCAATTAACATTCTGCTTGCCTTACTTAGCGTGACCGTTCTTATCTTTTTCAAAAAAACAAAATATAACGTCGAGAGATAAAAATTCACAAAAAAGCGCTTGCTTTTTGCCTTGAAATATTGTAAAATGTGTACAATTGATTTTTCGCATTATTACATGAAAGTGAGGAACAAAAATTATGCGTGACAGAGTGAAAGTAATCGCCTTTATTCTGGCGCTTGCGCTCTCGGTGCCGTTTTTATCGTGCGTGACAGACAGCGACCCCGATGAGACGACGGCAGGAACCGAATCTGCGTCTGAGACGACTGATGAGACGACGGCGGCAGAGGAGGAAGCTCCTATTGTTGAAAGCGGTCGTCAGGTTGAGGCACTTGACCGGGGTCTTGTCGCTGTGACAACGGATGACGGCATCCTCGTAAGCTGGCGCTCGCTCGGCACCGAATCTAACTCGACCGTATATGAGCTATATCGCGACGGCGAGCTCATTTACACAAGCGGAGAGGGCATGGCGACGTGCTATCTTGACGTGTCCGGAACCGATGCATCCGTTTACAAAGTGATAACAGAGGGGACGGACGAATCCGACGGGATAACCGCGTACTCATCGAACAGCTTCGACATTCCGCTCGATAAACCGTCCGGCGGGAAGACGCCGGACGGCTCCTCCTATACATATTCGCCGGGCGACTGCTCGTGCGCAGACCTTGACGGCGACGGGGAATACGAAATAGTCGTAAAATGGGATCCGTCAAACGCGCAGGACAATTCAAACTCGGGATATACCGGCAACGTCATAATCGATGCGTACAAGCTCGACGGCACAAAGCTCTGGCGGATCGATCTCGGAGTGAACATCCGCGCGGGCGCGCATTATACGCAGTTCCTCGTTTATGATTTTGACGGCGACGGCAAAGCGGAGATGGTCTGCAAGACGGCTGACGGCACCGTAGACGGCGTCGGAAACGTAATCGGAGACGCCGACAAGGATTACAGAAACAGCTCGGGATACATACTTTCCGGCGATGAATTTCTCACCGTATTCAACGGCGAGACGGGCGCTGAGATAACGACGATTGACTACGAACCCGCACGCGGAAACGTCTCCGACTGGGGCGACAATTACGGAAACCGCGTTGACAGATTTCTCGCCTGCGTTGCGTACCTCGACGGCAAAACTCCGTCTATCGTTATGTGCCGCGGATATTACACGCGCTCTGTGCTTGTTGCGTACAGCTTTGACGGCGAGAATCTTACGAAGCTCTGGACGTTTGACACGGACGAGCATACGAACGCGACCTATGCGGGACAGGGAAATCACAATGTCGTCGTTGCCGACGTTGACGCCGACGGATATGATGAGATTGTATACGGTCAGTGCTGCATCGATCACGACGGTACGAAGCTCTGGAATACACGTCTTGGACACGGCGACGCCGTTCATGTGGGCGATTTTTTGCCGGAGCGCGAGGGACTTGAGGTCTGGGGCTGCCTTGAGGGGGGCACCGGCGCGTATCTTGCGGACGCGGCGACGGGAGAAATTCTCGGACAGTATACGGCAGACAGGGATGTCGGACGCGCGCTTGCGGATAATTTCATATCGGGCAATTCGTCGGCAGAATTTATGTGCGCGACAACATCGGTTGTATATTATTATGACAGCGACAGTGACAAGCTTTCAAAAATGAAAAAGGTGACATGGTCGGGCGGAATCAACTTTGCCGTGTGGTTTACAGGCGCGCTTGAAAGGTGTGGGCTTGACGGAACGACTGTCTATTCGTATGAGCTTGGCGAGGTGCTGACCGGCAAGAAGGTGACGTCAATCAACGGAACAAAATCGACTCCGTGCCTTACCGCTGATTTGCTCGGAGACTGGCGCGAGGAGATAATATTCGCGACGACAAGCGGAAATTCGCTTCGCGTCTATCTTACCAATTATGAGACCGAGTACAGAATTTACACTCTCATGCACAACACGATGTATCGCTGCGGCGTGGCGGCTGAAAATGTCGCGTACAATATCCCGCCTCACACGGACTATTTCCTCGATTCCGCGTACCCGCTGCCCGATTATCCCGACGTTTATACAAGATAAATTGGGGAACGCCGCATTTTGCGGATATAACGCGGCGCCTATGCGCTGACTGAAAGGCTATGACAAAATCAAAAATCGGAAAAATAATAAAAGAGCGGAGGTGTGAACGGGGCGTCACCCAAACGGAGCTTTGCCGCGGGATATGCAGCAAATCGATGCTTTCGCGAATCGAAAACGGAAACAATATCGGGGGCGCCGACGTTCTGGCGATGCTTTTAGAACGGCTCGGGTTAGGGTCGGAAATTCTCGGCGAAACTACAGACCTGACCGATTATATTGTGTATCAGAAAATCCGAGGAGCGGAACGGCTGTTTTCTGACGGCGACAAAGCGGAATCGCTCGGGATAATTGACGCGCTCGGCAAGGAATACGACAGCTTCTCGCCCGAGAACCGTCAGCGGTACGACGCGCTTGAAACGGTTATTCTCTTCGAGGACGGAGTGATAAGTCTTGACCTGAAGCTTGAAAATCTCGAAAAATCGCTTTCGATTACTGTTGAGGATTTCAGCGTCGAAAACCTGCCGCCTCTTATGACAAGGACGGAAATTCATCTGCTCGGATTTATAGCCGAAACGTATTTTGCGCTCGGAAACGTCGAAATTGCCGTCAGAATACTTTATCATACAAAAAATTTTGTCGAAGCAAACGTCGAGGACACTGTTGCAGCGTCGGAAATGCTCTCGGAAATCTGCCGTCACCTTTCAAGGTATCTCGGCACGGCGGGAAATTACAGTGAGTGCGCCAATGTCGCACGTGAGGGAATAAAACGATGCAAATACGCGAAGGATAATCTGAATTTAGTGTTTTGCTTATATAACCGTGCGCTTGCTTTGAGAAATCTCGGTGACCCGCGCGACAGTGGCGAGGTGACAGAGCTTGCGAACGAGGCGCTGCTGCTTTGCGTATCGGGCGAAGCTGACGCGGACTCGCCGCTTCTCGGCTGTATCAGAAGCCTGCTTTCCCATCAGGGCGGCAGATGACAAAACAAAATCAAACTCTGTCCCATAGGGGTGCGCCGCATCCTATGGGACAGTGTTTTTTTACGAAAAAGCCTTAAATCCCGAAGTTGAATGATTTGAAACTTGCACCCCTTGACAAACGCATTTTCGCCCCGTATAATGGATTTGTTGATGACAAATTTCGGGATAAGCAGGTGCATTACTATGAAACACACTTTATTTCAGGAAAACATACGCACAATCAACTCATCGTTTCAGGGGTTAGAGTACGTGTGGAGCCGTGAGGCAAACGGGAAGCTCTATATTATTCTGCGGTGCATAAGCTCAGTTTTGAACTCATTGCTCCCGCTTGTATTTGTCATGTTTCCGGGACTTTTGATTGATGAGCTGACGGGAGAGCAGAGCATGAGTCGGATTGCATTTTATGCCGCCGCGATTGTCGGCTCGCCGCTTTTGCTTTTCGCTGTGAACAAGCCCATTGAATATCTGACGACAACTGTGCTGTCAAAATTCAACAACAACAGCAACAGGCTCATGTACGGTAAAATTGCCGAAATTGACCTTGAAGAGCTGGAAAAGCCGGATGTAGACCAGCTTAAATTCCGTGCGCTGAACGCCATTGAAGCGCTGCCCTCCGTTGTTGATAATTACTGCGGTGTGCTTGGCGCCATTATTCAGTTTTGCCTCGTCATAACGCTCGTATTTACGCTCAATGCGTGGATGGTGCTCATAGTAATAGCTGTGGCAATCATCAATTTCTTTGCGTCAAAGTGGCTTGTGAAAAAGGGCAGAGAGAGTGAGCTTGAATCCGACATACTGAACAGAATACGCGATACATTTATCTACATTTTGCAGGAAACCGAGTTCGCCAAGGAAATCCGGATGTTCAAAAGCAAGGACTATTTGATAGACCATATGATGGAGAACGAGGAGGAGACAAACCGACACGATTTGAAATATAAGAGAAAGACAATCGCGGTCAGCGGAATTTCCGTTGTCGGAAAGTTTGTTCAGCAGGTGTTTTTGTACTGCTATCTTATAGTTCAGGTCTTGAGAGGCGTTCTTTCGGTCGGAACCATGACAATTTGTATCTCATCTGTTGAACAGCTCAGCAGCTCGCTTAATAAACTTTCAGGCTCCGTTTTGTCCTTGGCGAGCATGAAATACAGCCTGAACGACATCTCGGACTTCTTCTCAATCCCGCAAAGACAGATAAGCAGCGGAACCGAGCATCCGGATTTGAGCGGCGAGTTCACTATAAAATTCAAGGATGTAAGCTTTAAGTATCCGGGAAGTGACCGTTATGCGCTTCGTCACCTGAATATTGTGATACGAAGCGATGAGCGCATTTGTATTGTCGGGGAAAACGGGTCGGGCAAGTCTACATTCATCAAGCTGCTCACGAGAATGTACTATCCCACCGAGGGTGAAATCCTGCTCAACGGCAAAAACATCTATTCCTTCGATTATTATGAGTATATCGGTCTTTTCGCTCCCGTTTTTCAGGACTTTTGCCGATACAGCTTTGAGGTTGAGGATAATATCTGTCTTAGCGACGACATTGACAGCGAAAAGCTGCATTCCGCAATAGACGACGTGGGGCTTACAGACCTTATCGCCTCGCTTCCGAAGCAGGAGCATACCAAAATCGGGAAATTTATTGACCCTGACGGGTTTGAGCCGTCGGGAGGTGAGGGGCAGCGCATTGCCATAGCCAGAGCTATTTATCACGGCGGAGATATTTACCTCTTGGATGAGCCTACGGCGGCGCTTGATCCGAGAGCGGAATATGAAATCTATGCTCAGTTCCATAAAATGATACACGGAAAGTGCGCCGTTCTGATTACGCACAGGCTTTCCGCCGTACAGCTTGCGAATAAAGTCGCTGTGTTTGATGACGGTCACGTCGCCGAATACGGCACACACTCGGAGCTTTACGCAAAGGGCGGAATATACCGTGATATGTTTGACAAACAAGCAGAGTTTTATAGAGAGACGTGAACCTTGAATATTCCGCTATGCGGAATATTCGACGACTTCATTAACGAATCTGTGATTCGTTAATGAATGTCATGCAGGCAAAGTTCTATAGAGATACAGCGTCGGAAAGCGACGAGTAAAAACCAATATTATGGAGGCACATATGAAGACAAAAACACAAAAAAAGCGATTTGCGAACGCGAGACGATGCGTATCATCGATTAAATACGCGGCGGGATTTTTCGCGTCGAGCAGGACAGGAGGACTTTACATCTTTTTAAGAGTCTTGCTGGCGCTGCTCGATGCACTTGTTTCGCTTGCGTATACTGTTATCCCCGGACTTATCATAAATTCACTCGTTGACGGCGCGGAGCGGAATGTAATTATCTATGTTGCGCTGCTTGCCGCCGTGCCGCTTATAAATCACGTCAAGGACTATACGCTGCGCAGAGCATCGGACAACATAAGGCTGGATTTGAGACTTTCGTTTCAGATGAAATATCAGTCATACACAATGGATTTGGAGTATGCGCTTTTAGAGGATCCGGCGGCGTCCGCCATGGTGAAGGAGATAAATTCAAGCGGTCCCGAAATCCCCTTTACGATGCTTGACCATGTGACAAGCCTTATCAATTCCTTTACAAAAGTTCTGGCGCTGTCTACAATAATCGCATACCTGAATCCTGCGGTCGTAATTCTGCTCTTGGGCATTATTTTTGTGAACGCATGGGTGACAAAGAAAATCGACGCTTTGCGGCGCGAATATGAGCTTGAAAACAGAAAGCTCGATAATATATTCTGGACTGAAAACGCCAATTTGAACGATGAAGAGTATGGGATGGAAATGAGGCTTTTCAGAACTAAGGATTTCTTCATCAAAAGATACATGAAGATAGGCGAAAAGATAGACGAGCTTGCCCTCGGAAACGAAAAAGCGAGCGTAAGACTTAAGACGGTACACGCCCTGACAAGCGCTTTGCAGGAAGCCGCGCTATATGCCACAGCAATATACGGTGTCATAAAAGGCACGCTCGCCGTAGGATCAATGACGATATTCATATCAGCAGCGGGGCAGTTTTCCGGCACTGTCAGCTCGATATTCAACTCATACCTTGAGATTTCGGCTTATTCGGTGAGAGTGGAGGAAATCGAGAGCTTTTGTCACGGCAAAACGTCCAAAGAAAACAGCGGCGACAGAGTGCCTGAGTACAGAGACGATTCGGTTATAGAATTTCACGATGTGTCATTTAAATATCCGGGCAGCGACAGATACGCGCTTCGCCATTTGAGCATAAAGCTTGAAGCGAACAAAAAGCTCTGTATTGTTGGCGAAAACGGATCCGGAAAAACGACATTCATAAAGCTTTTGACAAGATTATACCTTCCCACTGAGGGGGAGATAACGCTTGACGGCGTGAATATCAGGGAATTCGACCCGGAAAAATATCAAAGGCTCTTTGCGCCCGTATTTCAGGATTACAATTTGTATGATTCGCTGCCGATAGCGCTTAATACCGCTGTAGAAGATGATTTTGACAGGGAGAGGCTTGAAGATGCCCTTGACAGAGCGGGACTTGAAAAGCTGCTTTGTGAATTGACAAAGGGAGTCGATACATATGTGGGAAAGAGCGTAGATCCCGAAGGCTTTGAGCCGTCGGGAGGCGAGGGACAGAAAATCGCGATAGCAAGAGCGATATATCACGATGCGCCGATATATCTGCTTGATGAGCCTACAGCCGCGCTTGACCCGTTTGCCGAGTACGAAATATATAAGCGATTCGATGAGATGATAACGAATCGCGGAGCCGTGCTTGTGACGCACAGAATGTCAGCGGTAAAGCTTGCCGAGAATATAGCGGTGTTCCACGACGGGAACATAATCGAATACGGCACACACTCGGAGCTTTACGCGAAGGGCGGAATATATACAGAGATGTTCGACAAACAAGCCGAATTTTACCGTGAGGCGTGAGGGCAGAAGATGAAAAACATTAAAGATTTATCATTTTGGACTGATATGAAAAGGAACAAAAACTGCATACGCTATCTTTTGGGCTTTTTCGGGCTGAAGAGAGGAAAAGGCTGTGCTTATTTAATTTTGAAAACGACTATCACCGCTGTTGATGCGGTTATATCACTCCTTTACACAATCATTCCGGGACTCATTATCAACTCCCTTTATGATGAAATCGGATACAAAACCGCAGCAGTATATGCGGCAGTCTTGGCATCGATTCCGCTGTTCAATCATTTGAAGGAGATGACATTGCGTATAAAGTGTTCACGGCTTGAACGTGAGCTGCGCAGGATATTCCAAGCTGAATTTCAGTCATATATCGCCGACATGGAGTATGCGTCGCTTGAAGACCCCAATATATCCATGTTTACGATGATGTTCAGTGAGCACGCGCCGGAGGCTCCGTTTGAGATGCTTGATTTTATAGAGAGACTTTTCAGTGCTGTGATTCGCATATTCACTATTTCATATATAATCATATATATGAACCCGTCCGTTATTGCCTTACTGATTGCCGCGATTGCGATAAACAGCTGGGTAACGAAAAAGCTGAATGAAATAAATCACGGATATGAAATGAAGCAATGGCGAATCGAGCAAAGGTGTCAGGTGGCGGCAAGCAACGCCTCCTCATCAAAGAACGGCAAGGAAACGCGCATTTTCGGTACCAAGGACTTTTTCATAGAGTGCTATGCAAAGGTTGCGAGAGAAAGAAATGACCTGTTCCGGGAAAATATGCGCATTGACGGAAAATGGCGGACAGTTCATACCGTCACATCAGCTTTGCAGACAGCATTTCTTTATGCGGTTGCCGTAGTGAAGGTCATTGCGGGAACACTCGCTGTAGGATCTATGACAATATTCATTTCAGCAGCGGGACAGTTTTCGGGGACCCTAAGCTCCATTTTCAATGTTTATCTTGAAATAACATCGTACACTCTTGATATTGAGGAATTGATGAAATTCAGGTCAAATGCGACATCCAAAGAAAACAGTGGGGAGAGAGTGCCCGAGTACAGAGAGGATTCTGTGATAGAATTTCACGATGTGTCCTTCAAATATCCGGGCAGCGACAGATACGCGCTTCGCCATTTGAGCATAAAGCTTGAGGCAAACAAAAAACTCTCTATTGTGGGCGAAAACGGATCCGGGAAAACGACATTCATAAAGCTTTTGACAAGATTATACCTTCCCACTGAGGGGGAGATAACGCTTGACGGCGTGAATATCAGGGAATTTGACCCGGAAAAATATCAAAAGCTCTTTGCGCCAGTACTGCAGGATTTCTGTTTATATACCCTTCCGCTATCGCAAAACATAACCTTTGAAGAGGAGTGCGATAGGGAAAAACTCAAGGAGGCGCTGAGGAAAGCGGATATTGATAATCTTGCCGCAAAGTCAGCAAAGGGAGTCGATACATATGTGGGAAAGAGCGTAGATCCCGAAGGGTTTGAGCCGTCGGGAGGTGAGGGACAGAAAATTGCGATAGCGAGGGCAATATATCACGACGCGCCGATATATCTTCTTGATGAGCCTACAGCGGCGCTTGACCCGTTTGCCGAGTACGAAATATATAAGCGATTCGATGAGATGATAACGAATCGCGGAGCCGTGCTTGTGACGCACAGAATGTCAGCGGTAAAGCTTGCCGAGAATATAGCGGTGTTCCACGACGGGAACATAATCGAATACGGCACACACTCGGAGCTTTACGCGAAGGGCGGAATATATACAGAGATGTTCGACAAACAGGCGGAGTTTTACCGTGAATCGTGAACCGCGAATATTCCGCTATGCGGAATATTCGACTGACTTCCGAGGCGAATCTGTGATTCGTCTCGGAATGTCATGCAGGCTGAATTTTACCGTGAGGTGTGAACCGTGAATAAGACACTGAGCGGCGAAGCTGGGCTTCGCCGCTCAAGTCTGTTGAGATATAAAAATTTTTTCTTTTGCGCTTGTAATTTCAAATGCCGTGTGATATAATTATCGTCGGTATCAAGGTCACGATGTCTTTGTGCCGCATATTAAGACCATACAGACCGGGGAGTTAGCGGTGTCCTGTACCTGAAATCCGCTGAAGCAGGGGTTATGTCCACAATTGAGGGGCTTTTTTGTTCGGCTTGCGCCGTATTTCCGCGCGTAGAAGAATGGGTCCCGCGCAATCGGAAGCCGTGAACCATGTCAGGTGGGGAACCAAGCAGCATTAAGCGGTGTATCCGATGTGCCGCGGGTGTGCCTGTTCCGAGCGCGGGGTGCGGTTTACATGAGTGAAATTGTTTCGATTTTGCGGCGTATGGTCTTAATATGGGGCATAAGGATGCTTTGGAGAGGCGCGGAATGAAGCGCTCTCGTTTGGCGTATTAAATGTAACAATGTATAGGAGGGAAGTATGCACCTTGCGCTGTACAGAAAATGGCGTTCCGTTGATTTTGACGATGTAACGGGACAGGAGCATATAACCTCCGTTTTGAAATATCAGGTGTCTCACGGAAGCGTTTCTCACGCTTATCTTTTTTCGGGTCCGCGCGGAATCGGGAAAACCTCATGCGCAAAAATTCTTTCGCGCGCGGTGAACTGCGAGAATCCCGTAAACGGGAATCCGTGCAATGAATGCGCGTCGTGCCGCGCGATACTTTCGGGCGCGTCCGTCGATGTAATCGAAATGGATGCGGCGAGCAACAACAGCGTCGATAACATACGCGATATAATCGAGGGTGTGTCGTTCACTCCCGCAGAAATGAAATACCGCGTGTACATCATCGACGAGGTGCATATGCTCTCCGTCTCCGCGTTCAACGCGCTTCTGAAAACTCTTGAGGAGCCGCCCGAACACGTAATTTTTATCCTCGCGACAACGGAGCTGCGCAAGCTGCCCGAAACAGTTATTTCGCGCTGCCAGAGATTCGATTTCGCTCGTCTTTCCGTCTCCGATATAACGGACAGGCTCGATTATATTTCAAAGCAGGAAAATATAGACGCGGAGCGCTCGGCGCTTTCGGAAATCGCCCGAATTTCGGACGGCGGAATGCGCGATGCAATATCGCTTTTCGAGCTGTGCTGCGGACGCGGCGAGAAGCTCACTCAAAAGCTTGTGTCGGATGTTCTCGGTACGCTTGGATATGAAGGCTCCGCCGCTGCCGCGTCGTCTGTCGCCGCACGCGACATCGACGCGCTTTTCTCGCTTATATCGGATTACGTGAGGTCGGGACGCGATATTTCCGTCTTTATCTCCGATCTTTCGTCGTTCTACCGCGATATGCTCGTAGTCAAAACGGTGAAAAATCCCGAAAAAATACTTGAGCTGCCCGAAGCTTCGTTTTCGCTTCTTATGGAGACGGCGGAAAGGTTTTCGGCGGCGGATATAATATATCAGGCGAGCCTTCTTGATGACGCCGCAAACAATATCGCAAGGGGCAGCTCGTCAAAGCGGATGCTTGCGGAGATGACGCTTGTCAAAATGTGCGACTCCTCTCTCGATACGCGAGCTGAAGCTCTTGCGGCACGGGTATCATCGCTTGAAGACGCGGTGAAGCTTTTGTCATCCGGCGTCGCACCTCCGAAATACTCGGGAAGCGAAAAAAATGCCGATGAAAATGAAAAAAAGCCTGACAGCGGCGAGGTAAAAGACGGATTTTCCGAAAAAAAGCCGGAAAAATCAGACGACGCCTGCGCGGGTGTGAAATCGGCGGAGCCGATACCGTACTGGGGCGAGCTTATTTCAAAAGCGGTTGAGAGAGTTCCTTTTTTCGAGGGCTTTCGCGAGCTGATGAGCGGAGGTCGTATGGGAGACGGATTTGTCATCGAATGCCGCGATCCGTTTACCGAGGAGATATGCAGAAAGAATAAGCCGCTTTTCGCCGAGCTTTTCACTGTTTTTGAGGGACGGTCAATAGATGAGGGGAGCGTTGCGATAAAGAGAACAAAAGAGTCAAACGACAAAGAGGACGTGCCGCTTGACGATATATATTAAATGAAAATTCTCCATTTTGAATTTCGGAGGGAAATGAAATGAAGGCAAGAATACTGAATCAGGGCGGCGGCGCCGCAAATATGAATCAGCTTATCCGTCAGGCGCAGAAGCTTCAGGCGGAAACGGAGGCTCTCAAAGCAGACCTTGACGCAAGAGAATATGATGTCGCCGCGGGCGGTGGTATGGTCAAGCTTAAAATAAACGGCAAAAAAGAGGTCTTGAGCCTCGAAATATCGCCTGAAATCGTCGATCCCGACGACGTTGAGACGCTTTCGGACGTTATCCTCGCCGCCGTAAATCAGGCGGTGCGCCTTGTGGAGGATACAAACGAAAAGGAGCTTTCAAAGGTTGCGGGAGGACTTTCTGTTCCCGGAATGTTTTAATTCATGAGCGAATATATCGAGCCTATAGAAAGGCTTTCGGAGATGTTTCGCCGTCTGCCGGGCGTTGGAAAAAAATCTGCTGTGCGGATGGCGTTTTGCGTACTTGAAATGACAGATGAGGACGCGCGCGCGTTTTCCGACGCGATTTTGTCGGCGAAGGAAAAGGTGAAAAAATGCTCTGTCTGCGGCAATATGACGGACGGGGACGTTTGCTCTGTCTGCCGCGATCCCGAACGGGACAAATCTCTTATATGCGTCGTTGAAAATTCCCGCGACGTCGTTACGTTTGAGCGCGTGAGGGAATACAAGGGACTTTATCACGTTCTCGGCGGCGTTATATCTCCCGTTCGCGGAATAGGACCGTCGAATCTTTCGACCGACTCGCTTCTGCGCCGACTTTCGGATGGAGGGGTGCGCGAGGTGATAATCGCGACGAATCCGACAGTTGAGGGCGAGACTACAGCGCTTTACATATCAAAGCTTGTCGCACCGCTCGGTGTAAAGGCGACAAGACTTGCTTACGGAGTCCCCGTCGGCAGCGATCTTGAATACGCGGACGAGGTAACGCTCAATCGCGCAATCGAGGGGCGGCGCGAAATCAATTGAACGCAAAAAGACCCGTCTGAATTGAACGGAAAGGAATCGCTTTCGTTTGCCGGAAGCGGCGGTTTTTAATATGCCGACAGTTATACCGGAGAAAAACGACGATAAAACGCCAAAAAAGCCATTTCTCGCGGCGGCATTGCTTTTCGCTTTTGCCGTCGCGGTTATTGTTTTTATATATTTGCCGCTTTCGATATATTCAAATGAAGTGAAGAACGAATTGAACCTGTCGATTGACGAGTATATTGACATAATGGCGGACAAGCTGTCGGATGCCGCGTTCTACGAGAAAATTGCCGAGGAAATGCAAAGTGAAGGCGCCGATGAGCTATACTGTGGGTTGACGGCTGAAATACTCGAGGAAGACGTAATCATGTATTCCGTTGAGCTTGAGGAAAGGCTGGGCGAATATATTTCGCCCGGAGACAGCATCGCTTTTTCCGACGCGGAGACGCTGACGGAGCTGTCGGACGGTAGTGTTCTTTACGGCGTGAGCCTGTTGCTATCTTTTGAGGCGCCGACGGAAAAGCTTGATTTTATACTTTCGGAAGTGCATTCCGATACATATAAGGTGCTGATTTCTGATGTAAATCTTGAATATGACGCCGAAAGTGACACTGTAAGCGGAAATATTGCCGTCATGCTTTGCTTTTTGAAATATGATGGGGATGATTAAACGCAAAACAAATAAGGACAGGGCAGGAATCCTTTTCGGCAACTCGGAAGGCTCGTCCATTATCGAGGTAGTTGTGGCGGCACTCGCTGTCGCGCTCATCGCCTCTCCGATTTTTGTGTCAATTCTCGCGTCCGTTCGCATGAACAGCCGCGCCGAGGTGATTTCCGCCGCGGAATGCGCAATCACAAACGCGGTCGAGAGCATGAACGCGGACGGAATAGATACCTCTGATACGGCAATTTGGACGGAGACGGACGAATATGTATATATTACGCACTCATTTGCGGACGTGACGGTAATTGCCGAGCTTGATGAGGATACATTCTTTTTCAGAGTAAAGGTCGTGTATGTCGGTGATGAGACGCTCTTTGCTGAAACGATTGTGCGGAACGGGGAGTGAGGAGCAGTGAAAAACAAGAAAGCAATATTTTCTTCCGACAGCGGCTATGTTCTCATTTACGTGATTTTCACCGTGCTTCTCGTTTCGGTAATATGCGCCGCAGTCCTTTCCTCGTCGTATAGGTCTCTCAAAAGGGAAACCGACGCTTTTCTTTACATGAAATCAAAATATGAGGCTGAGGGGCAGATTGAAGCGGCGCTCGCCGTAGGAAATCGTCTTACGGACGGAGTGTACCTGACAGACGGTTTTGAGGCGATTGACTTTATAGCGGACGAGGATGATGTCGCATATGCGTTTGTTGCCGTTGACTATAGCGACGACTCGTACATGATATACGCCTACCCGTCAGACCGCAGCCTGAGAATTGAAGCGGTGGTCGTATTTGACTTTGGCACCGGCGCTTACACATTCAAATCATACAAAATCGAAACCGAAAATTTCGATGTGAGATAAAGCCGTGAAGTATATTAAAAGCCATATATGCCGCGCCTCGGGCGGCTTTGGAACAGTCGAGCTTATCTCGACTGTAATCGCGGCATCACTTGTGATGCTTGCGGCGGCGGGAATCATGAAGCTCGCGTACAGCTCCGAAAATACACTTTTCAAAAGCTCGGACGAGCTTTTCGCCGTATACGTTCTGAAAACAAGGCTTGATGAAATTTCGTCAGGCGGGGAGCTGGTCGTAACGGAGCTTGAATCTGACGCGGACGGCTGGACGCTTTACGGATTTGACATGGAGGAAAATGAGATTGTACTTATGTCTTACAGCGCGTCCGATTGCGCGATACTCTTCGGCGGATCCGTCATAATCGAAAACGTGACCCAGTCGAGCGCGGAATTTTGTGACGTGACGCGGCTTTTGACGCTTAGCATTACACTTGACGGCACAGAATATGAGCGCTCCGTCATATGCCGAATGACGGATTTATTTGAGTGAGCCGCGCCGACGCAGCTCCTGCTTTCTTTTCCTGCTCGCGCCGTTTATTTTGTGAGGCTTTTTGTCAGACTTTGAGCCGCTTTTTGCTTCTCCCATGTAAATGCTCTCGTCGTCAGCGCGGAATCTGTGAATCTCACACTCGTAAAATATGCGTTTTCCTCCGTCAAATACTGCGACCTCGACGCAAACCAATGCATATTTTTGCCTTTTTCCTTCCGTCGGCGCCCCGCGCGAATAATATATGGCGAGCGTTTTTGCGCCCGCGCGCCTGACCGGCAGAGATGATTCCTTTGCGGCGGCTTGAAATTTTGTTTCGTAAAATTCGCGCACAGCTGCTGTGTGCCGCGTGACAAAATCGTTTTCCGAAAGGCTCTCGGACGTTTTTATTATAAGGCGCGATACGATATTGCCGAACCCGTCGCGCGAAATAACCGTTTCGCATATCATATACGCACCTCCCGAAAAATTCTCATCAGCGTATAAAAATATATTCGCGACTCTTTCGTGATATGACCCTTTTGAAAAATGACGATTTATTCAAAAGTCAGCGTTGACATAACCCGGCAGGTGTGGTATCATGATTGAAAGCGTATAGGACCCCACGTACCTATGCGCATCCGACAAATAAAATTAGAGCGGAGATATAACGAAGCTCCGCTTCCGTAAAAATATTCATAGAGAGGTATAATATGATTTTTGAAATGAAGCTCCGTCCGCATCCTTACGATTTGATAAAGGAAGGGACAAAGACTGTTGAAGTACGGCTTTTTGATGAAAAGCGCTCGAAAATAAAGGCGGGCGATCTTATTCTTTTCAAAAAGGAGCCGTATCTGCACGAGATGATGTATAAAAAGGTCGGAGGCGTTTCGCGCTTTTCATCCTTTTCGGAGCTTTTCGCCGCCTTCCCGAAGGAGGCTCTCGGCAGCGAAAATGACGAGACGGCAGAAAAATTTGAGGAGTCGATGAGAAGATACTGTGACGACGGGAAAACGCAAAAATACGACCCGTGCGCGATTGAGCTTCTGCCGTATGATTCGGGAGAGCTTCCGTTTCGGATAACGTCGGCAAGGCGAATAAACGAACGCGACGTCGAAATATATTTTGACCGTTATTTTGAAACGGACACCGACCCCTCGGCTGACGAATTTGAACTGCTGCTTGACGGGGCGGCTTTGCCGACGGATGAACGCTACGGCTTCGGTCGCGGAAAGGTTCATTTCTGCAAAATGACGACCGTGAGGCTGGCGTCTCCGCTGCCCGTGGGAGAGGATGCGCCGAAAATAAAGCTGAAATTTCTCGGCAGCGAATATGACGTGCCCTTTGAGGATTACTATAAATATCGCACGGTTTCAAAGTCCGGCGTACCCGTGAACGGCTCGGCGGCGCTGCTCTGGGGAATGAAAACAATCCGCCGCGCGGCGGAGCTTGTCGACATACAGCTCTCGCACTGCCCCGAAATCGCCGAGCAAATGGTTAAGTCGGGAGCGTCGCTTTCCGTTTTCGGAAAGGGCGAATGCGCGTACAACATTCCCGAGCACAGGGATTCATATCAGTTTGGCTCTCTTTACGTTGAGGGCTTCGGCGGGATAACGTGCAGCATAACGGAATGCAACATATGGCACTGGCACGTCGACAACGCCGAGCGTCCCGACCCCGATTACACGACGCATTACAGAAACGAAAACATAATGATACACGAATTCGGTCACGGCGTGAAAATTGCGGGCTTTGACAGAATGGACGACCGCTCTGTTGCCGATGAATTTCAGATGGTGTACCGTCACGCGAAGGCGGCGGGGCTATGGCCGAATACATACGCTATATCAAATTCCGACGAGTATTTCGCTACGCTTTCGGCAATCTGGTTCAATGTCATGAACGAATGCGCGAAGGACGACGGCTGGGACGGAACGAGAGGACCCGTAAACACGAGGCGCGAGCTTTATAATTACGATATCGACGCCTATAAATTCTTCTCTAAAATATATCCCCACAGAAATCTTGACGGCGCGTGGACTCCCGTGCCCGACAATGTTCACGTAACGGGACTGAAGGATGACCCCGACCCCGATTTTTCGGAGTGCGGATTCACGTTTGAATATCCCGAAAACTACAAAAAGGCGTTTTCCGTATCCTCCGACAAAAAATATAAAATCTGCGACCCGCGCGGTCATTTTGCGCTCGCCGTTTCAGATGAAGGAAACGTATGTCTATGCGAAAACAGCGCCGGTGAGGACGAAAAGCTCGTGTTCACGCTTGTTCCCAGAGGCGTGGAAAAAACAGTGGAGTACGACAACGGCGAGAGCTCAAAATCGATTGAGGCTTACATAAAGCATGGTGCCGGTACGCTCTGCCTTGACGGCGGGAAAATCGCTCTCGGGGACGGCAACGGCGCGCTGAAATTCACAATTGATTTGTGGGATGATGACGGAATATGCGCCATATCGTCGGACGGCGGTCGGCTTGTCACGGACGGCGCGCCGAACGACGGGGTATTTCTCACCGTTTCGGACGAAAAAATGAGACGCGGAGGAGTTTATCGCCTTATCGACATTGAAGAATCGAAAAAGCATATGCTTTTCATTCATGGAGGCACCGCGAACGGCAGCCGCCGCGGCACGGTTTCGGTCGAGGGCGAAAAAGTCGCGCTTTCGGCGCCGATGGTGAACGATTCCGGCGAGACCTTTCTTAAATGGGAGGCATCGCACGGTGAAATCGAGGACGAAAACAAAAACGAGACTTATATCAGTATGCCGACGTGCGACACCGTAATCTGGGCGTGCTACGCTTGACGAAACGAAACGGCTCCTCCGACACTCTCAAAAAGTGTCGCCACGCCGAAAAAAATGCTTGACTTTTTCATGTGTTCGTGATAGAATTAAAATGGCGTCCGATAATCGCGGACGCGAGATATGTGACGGGGGTATTTAATTTGTCAAAAGAATCGATAAATGCGATACTTGAAGCGGAAAACGGTTCCAAGGCGAAGCGCGCCGCGGCAGTAGCCGAGGCAAAGCGTATAATCGCCGATGCCGAGGAACGCTCAAAAAATGAATATGAGTCGTCGATTGCCGCCGCCGAACGCGATATGAAGGAAAAGCTTGAACAGGTAGTCAAGGGTTCGGAGACGCTTCTCATGAAGAACCGAACAGAGGCTGAAGCCGACGCAGAGGGCGAAACACGCGCCGCCATGTCAAATATGGAGAGGGCTGTCGGGATAATTATCGGAGCGATAACGGAACATGGCAGTTTGTAAAATGAAGCATCTTTCGGCGATAGCGCCGCGCGAGGCGAGCGGAGAGCTTGCGAAAAAGCTCGTGTGGCTCTCGTGCGTCGATGTTGACGTATCGCCCGAAGGAATGCCCGACGACAGCGGAGGCGAGATAAGGCTTGCCGACATATCGGCTGAGCGCGAAAGAATAAAGGCAAAGACTGACGACGCGGTGACGGCGATAAACCTTCTCTCGGGCAGAAATACTGTCGCGAAGCGCGGACTTCTTTCGCCAAAGCCCGAGATGGAACGGGGAGACGCCGATCCGGCGCGCCTTGAGAGCGCCGGGACTCTAACGAAAAGAGCCGTAAAAATCGCGAGACGTCTTGAAAGCCTTTCTGCAGAGCGTGCGGGAATTAAATCCGATATGACCGTGTACGAGCCGTGGCTCAATTACGATTTGCCGCTTGATTTTTCAAAAACGTCGCGGTGCGACATTTTTATGGGGTCGCTGCCGGCGGGGACGCAGCTTGATAATTTTGAAAGCACGGTCTCGGACAATTACGCGGCGTCCGTAATATTTTCAAAGGAATCTGACGGCGCCGCATATGTCGCGATTGTGGTACATAAAAGCGAAACGTCGGAGCTGATGCGGCTCTTGTCGTCACTCGGATTTGTGAAGTCCCCCGCGTTCGGAATAAAGGGACGCGCAGCGGAAATTTATTCGCGCATGAAGGAAACCGTCGGGGCACTCGACCGCGAGGAGGAACGGATTCTTGCTGAAGCGGACGAGATTGCTCCCATGATAGGCGAGGTGGAGTTCTATTACGACAGGTGCCAGACGGAGCTGTCAGTAATTTCCGCAAAGGAGCGTATGGCAAATACCGCGCATACGGTCATTCTGTCGGGCTGGGTGCCTGAGGCGTCTGTTGACGAGGTTGTCGGCGAGCTTACGGGCGCGGGCTGCGCGTATGAGCTTCGCGACCCATCATCTGACGACGACGTTCCCGTGCTTCTCAAAAACAACAAATTCGCGGAATCCTTCGAGCCTGTCGTTGCGCTTTATTCGATGCCGAAATACGGGACATTCGATCCGACGTTTGTGATGAGCTTTTTCTATATTCTCATTTTCGGACTGATGTTTGCTGATGTCGGGTACGGCGCGCTGCTCTCGATTTGCTGCGTTCTGGGTCTGCGCCTCATGAAGCCGCGCGGCTCACTTAAAAAGTTTCTTCAGATGTTCGCAATTTGCGGCGTGTCATGCGTCGTCATGGGAGTGCTTCTCGGCGGATATTTCGGCGATCTTCCGTCAAAAATCGCGTACTACTGGTTCGGCGTTGATCCCGAACCCGAGCTTTCGATTTGGTTCAATCCCGTAAGCGACCCGATGACATTCCTCATTGTTTCGATTGCGGTCGGCGCGATACATCTTGTCGCGGGACTGTGCGTCAAGTTTTATATACTTCTGAAAACGAAGGGAATTCTTGATGCGATATTTGACGCGGGCGGCTGGATACTCGTGTTTCTCGGAGCAGCCGTCGCGATAATCGGCTATCTTGTCGGTGGGATTCTTTTCAATATCGGCATTGGTATGGTCGTCCTCGCATATCTGCTTATGATATGCACCGGCGGCAGAAACGAAAAAAATCCCGTTATGCGGGTGCTGAAAGGCTTCATGTCGCTTTACGACACAATATCGTATGTTTCCGATCTTCTGTCGTATTCGCGAATCCTTTCGCTCGGTCTTGCGTCCGCGGTTATCGCGAGCGTATTCAACATTCTCGGTACTATGGGCGGGCTTTCGTTCGGCGGAATATGCATATTCGTGGTGGCGATTTTAATCGGACATCTTTTGAATATGGCGATAAACCTTCTCGGAACCTTCGTTCATACAAGTCGTCTTCAGTATATAGAATTTTTCGGAAAATTCTATGAGGGCGGCGGGCGAGTATTTGTGCCGGTTTCCCCCGACAGCAAATACTACGTCTATAAAGAAAAATAAATTTATTTTCCTTGGGAGGAGAAAAACAAAATGCAGTTCGGTACATTCAGTGAATTTCTTTCACAAATCAACGGTGTTACGCTTGCCATGATAGGCGCGGCAGTCGCGGCGCTGCTTCCGGGGCTCGGAAGCGCGAAAGCGGTTAGAAACGTCGGTGTCGCATCGTCGGCAATTCTTGCGGAGGACCCGTCGAAGTTCGGAAGCACGCTTCTTTTGCAGGCGCTTCCCGGCACACAGGGCATTTACGGTCTTGTTACGGCGTTCCTCGTCATGTTCAAGATTGGCGTTCTCGGCGATCTTTCGACGCTTGAGACGTGGCAGGGCGCGTTTTACCTCGTTGCCTGCCTGCCTATAGCTGTAGTCGGATATTTTTCGGCAGTCTATCAGGCAAAGGTCTGCGTTTCGGGCGTTAATCTGCTCTCGAAGCGTCCGGGCGAGGTCGGCAAAGCAATTACATCCGCGGCGCTCGTTGAGACATACGCGATTCTGGCGCTGCTCATTTCGCTCATCCCTGTGCTTTTCGCAAGCTTCAGCTGATAAAAATGACGGGGCTTGAGAAGATAATAAGCAAGATAGACGAGGACACCGACGCCGAGTGCAAATCGCTTATTGACGAGGCGAACGCAGAGGCGGAGCGCATAAAAGAGGACTACGCAGCCAAAAGAGACGCTGCTATTGCGTCGATGAACGAAAGGCTTGAACGCGAGGCGGAATCTGTTGTCGCGAGGGCAAAATCGTCGTCGGCAATGTCAAGGCGCAACATTATGGCGGGTGCGAGAAGCCGAAACGTCGATCTTGCTTATACGATGGCGCTGAAAAAGATATATTCGTCGCCGCGCGAAAGCTACGCGGAGCTTGTCACAAGCCTTGCGGTCGATGCGATAAAGCGTCATATTGACGCCGCGGAGGAAAGAACAAGCCGCTACGGCGAGAGCGCGGGCTCTTATCCCTTTGAGCTTGTGTTCAATGAGCATGACCGCGAGGAAATAGGCGAGTTTGTCGTTTTCAGCATAAAGAATAACTATAAGCGCGAATTTAAGTCAGAGGAGCTTCGCAGGGTTACTCTCTCGGAGGGAAGTGTGGCGATTGACGGCGGCGTTATTGTACGCTGCGGAAATATCGAGGAAAACCGCACGCTTTCGCTCATTGCCGAGAGCTGCCGCACGCGGCTTGATCCTCTCGTATATGAGGCGCTTTATCCTGAAGAATAACGAATTATGAAGATAACGGTTGACGGAATTAAAGAAAAGGCAAATACCTTCCGCGCCTCCCGCCGGGTGAAGGACGACGATTTTATCTATGTTTCCTCTTATCTTCATGCGGTCGAGGAAAGAGGCTTGTCGTCGGCTATGCTTGGTCGGATGATTGACGCCGACAGCGCGGCGGCAGCGGAACAGATACTGAAGGATGCGTATCATAAAGACAGCGCGGAGGATGCCTGCGACGCCGCGGTCGGTGAGATATTCGACCTTGTGTCGCAGTGCCTCGACGATCCGGCTCTCTTTGACTTTCTTAGATTTCAGTACGACGCGAACAACATGAAAACGGCAATGAAGTGTTCAGCTCGCGGACTTTCTCCCGACGGGATGATGTTTTCATGCGGGAGCGTTCCCGAATCCCTTGTGATTTCTGCCGTTTCGGGCGCCGATTTTTCAGCGCTTCCCGAATGGCTTTCCGTTTCCGCCGCAAGAGCGAATGAGGAATTTGCAAAGACGGGAGATCCGCAGGAGATTGATTTGCCGATTGACCGCGCCTGCCTTGAGGCGATGGCGGCGGGAGCCGCAAAAACGGGAAGCAAATTTATCAAAAACGCGCTTGCTGTAAAAATTGATATGGTCAATATTCTGACGTCCGAAAGAGTTCGCAGAATGAAGCTTTCGGCGGCGGAGGGAATACTTTCCGAGGCGCTTGCATCGGGCGGAAATGTCTCGCGCGATATGCTGACGCTTGCCGTATGCTCCCATAACGAGGGCGAAAATGACGAAGATCGTCTTGCCTCTGCCGTCGGCGAGAGCTATCCCGAAATATCCGGAATGCTCGCGTCGGGCGCGGCGCTGTCAACACTCGAGCGCATGGCGGAAAACGAGTTTCTGAGGCTTGTGTCAGCGGGTGTCGAGGATACGCTTTACGGAATCGGCGTTCCGTTTGCTTATATTGTCGGCATGGAGTCGTGCGCAAAAAACGCGCGCATCATCCTTGCGGGCAAGCGCTCGGGCATGACGGAGGACGCCATAAGGGAAAGGATGCGCATTTCATATGTATAAGATAGGCGTTATAGGCGACAGAGCAGACGTTTCGGGCTTTATAGCGCTCGGTTACGGCGTTTTTGATGTTTCGTCGGCGGATGAGGCGAGAGCTGTTTTGAAAAATCTCGTAAAGCAGGGCGAGGGCGACGAGAGCGCCGACAGATACGCAATTGTTTTTATCACGGAAAAATACGCCACGCTGCTCGCGGATGATATTGCTCATTACACATCAAGAACGCTTCCTGCGATTACATCGCTGCCCGAGGCTGCCGCGGACGGCAAAATGAGCTTCGGAATGAAAAAGCTGAAATCGCACGTTGAAAAGGCTGTCGGCGCGGATATACTTTTCCGCGATAACTGAAAATATCGTACCGATTCCGAATGAAAGGATTGAAAGGGAGCTTTCGCTTGGCGAATGCTATGGTTTTATGGAATGACTGAAGGAAGAATAATTAAAGTTTCGGGACCGCTTGTAATCGCCGAGGGAATGAGAGAGGCGAATATGTACGACGTCGTGAGAATCGGCGAACGCCATCTTATCGGAGAGATTATTGAAATGCACGGCGACCGCGCCTCGATTCAGGTATACGAGGAGACGGCGGGGCTTGGACGCGGCGATACAGTCGTATCGACGGGCGCGCCGCTTTCTGTCGAGCTTGGTCCCGGGCTTATCGAAAACATATATGACGGAATCCAGCGTCCGCTTGTCGCAATTAAAAACGCTGTCGGACCGAACATAACGCGCGGAATCGATATTCCGGCGCTTGACCGCGATAAAAAGTGGTATTTTGAGGCGTCCGCGAAGAAAGGCGACCGCGTTACAGGGGGCGATGTTTACGGATATGTCCGCGAAAACGAGGTCGTAAAGCTCAAAATAATGGTGCCTCCCGGCAAGAGCGGTGTTATTGCGGATCTTTTCTCGGGCTATTACACCGTGACCGATCCCGTTGGAAATCTCACGCTTGATGACGGCACGACGGAGACTATAACGCTCATGCAGAAGTGGCCTGTACGCCGTGCGCGTCCTTATAAGGAAAAGCTTCCTCCCAACGAGCCGCTTATAACGGGTCAGAGAAATATCGATTCGATGTTTCCCGTTGCAAAGGGCGGAACTGCCTGCATACCGGGACCCTTCGGCTCCGGAAAAACGGTCGTTCAGCATCAGCTCGCCAAGTGGGCTGACGCAGATTTTGTAATTTACATCGGGTGCGGCGAGCGCGGAAACGAAATGACAGACGTTCTGCTTGAATTTCCCGAAATCACAGACCCGAAAACGGGCGCGTCGCTTCTCAAGCGCACGGTGCTTATAGCGAATACCTCCGATATGCCCGTTGCGGCGCGTGAGGCATCCGTATACACAGGAATAACAATAGCGGAATATTTCCGCGATATGGGCTGCTCCGTGGCTGTTATCGCAGATTCGACCTCGCGCTGGGCTGAGGCACTTCGCGAAATGTCGGGACGCCTTGAGGAAATGCCGGGCGAAGAGGGCTATCCCGCATATCTTTCCTCGCGCCTCGCGCAGTTTTACGAGCGCGCGGGAATGGTGCGCTGCATATGCGGCGACGGTGAGGAGCGCACGGGAGCGCTTACGGCTGTCGGCGCCGTGTCGCCTCCGGGCGGCGATATATCGGAGCCTGTGTCGCAGGCGACGCTTCGAATAGTAAAGGTATTCTGGGGGCTTGACGCGTCACTCGCGAACCGCCGTCATTTCCCGGCGATAAACTGGCTCAATTCCTACTCGCTTTATAAGGACAGACTGGCGCCTTGGTTCGAGACAAATATTGCGTCAGACTGGATGGAGCAGATAACGGAGGCTATGCGAATCCTCTCAAAGGAGGCGGAGCTTGAGGAAATTGTCAAGCTCGTAGGTATGGACGCGCTTTCGCCGTCAGACAGGCTGCTGCTTGAGGCAGCACAGTCCGTTCGCGAGGATTTCCTCCAGCAGGACGCGATGTCAGACGATGATTCGTATTGCCCGCCCGAAAAGCAGCATGATCTTCTGTCACTGATACTTTATTTCCGCGACGAGGCGCAGCGCGCGATTGAAGCGGGTGCTGATATTGAAAAAATCGCCGAGCTTCCGGTGCGTGAGAAAATCGGACGCGCAAAGAGCATTCCGACGGCGAAATACAAGGCTGAATTTGAAAAGATAAGACAGGAAATCAACGAACAGCTTTCCCGAATCGGAGGTGATGAGCAGTGAGCCGTGAATACAGAACAATCGAGGAGGTTGCGGGTCCTCTTATGCTTGTCAAGAATGTTGACGGCATAAAATATGACGAGCTTGGCGAGATTATTTTGCCGAGCGGTGAGGTGAGACGCTGCCGTCTGCTTGATGAGAAATGCTCTGACGTGCTTGTCAAGCTTTTTTAATCTTCGGCGGGTCTTAATCTTGAGTATTCAAAGGTGCGTTTCACGGGACACGGCGTCGAGCTTCCCGTTTCGGAAGGAATGCTCGGACGAGTGTTCAACGGAATGGGCGAGCCTATTGACGGCGGCGCAAAGCTCATTCCCGAGGCGGTGCGCGACATCAACGGAACGCCGATGAATCCCTCGGCAAGAAAATATCCTTCTGAGTTTATACAAACGGGAGTTTCTTCAATTGATGGACTCAACACGCTTGTGCGCGGTCAGAAGCTGCCAATTTTCTCGGGGTCCGGTCTGCCTCACGCAAATCTTGCGGCGCAGATTGCCCGTCAGGCGAAGGTGCGCGGAACAGACGACAAATTCGCTGTCGTTTTTGCCGCAATCGGAATTACCTTTGAGGAGGCTGACTTCTTCATAAGTGATTTCAACAAGACGGGCGCCATAGACAGAACAGTGCTTTTCATCAATCTTGCGTCCGACGCTGCCGTTGAGAGAATTTCAACTCCGCGTATGGCGCTTACCGCCGCCGAATACCTCGCGTTTGATAAGGGAATGCACGTTCTTGTCATCATGACGGATATAACGAATTACGCAGAGGCGCTTCGTGAGGTTTCCGCCGCGCGCAAGGAGGTTCCCGGTCGCCGCGGTTACCCCGGCTATCTTTACACCGACCTTGCCACAATGTATGAGCGCGCGGGACGTCGTGAGGGAAGCAACGGCTCGATTACGATGATACCGATTCTCACAATGCCTGAGGACGACAAAACGCACCCGATTCCCGACCTTACGGGATATATAACGGAGGGGCAGATTATACTCTCGCGCGAAATCTACCGCAAGGGCTATCTGCCGCCCGTTGACGTTCTTCCGTCGCTTTCACGTCTTAAGGATAAGGGAATAGGCGCAGGACGCACGCGCGATGACCATTCGGGCACAATGAATCAGCTCTTTTCCGCTTACGCGAGAGGAAAAGAGGCAAAGGAGCTTATGGTTGTCCTCGGCGAAGCCGCGCTCACGCCGATTGAAAGGCTTTACGCCAAATTCTCCGATGCGTTTGAGGCGGAATACATCAATCAGGGCTTTTATGAGGACAGAACGATTGAGGAAACGCTCGACCTCGGCTGGAGGCTTCTGCACATTCTCCCGAAATCGGAGATGAAGCGAATAAAGCCCGCGATACTCGAAAAGTATTGGGACAAAACAGCGCCGACAGACGAGAATGAATAACGGGTAAAGGGAAAACGATATGCCGACCGTAAATGTAAATCCGACGCGAATGGAGCTGAAAAAGCTCAAGGGCAGGCTTGCCACGGCGCGTCACGGACATAAGCTGCTGAAGGATAAGCGCGACGAGCTGATGAAGCTTTTTCTCGACGTTGTGCGCGAAGAAAAGGAGCTTCGCGCGTCCCTTGAGGTGAGATATGCGAACGTACAGGCGAATTTCGCCGTCGCGGCAGCCGCGATGAACGGAAAAATGCTCACCGAGGCGCTTCTCCTGCCGAAATCCGAGGGGACTTTATCGGTTTCCGAAAAAAATCTCATGAGCGTTTCTGTTCCGAGCTTCTCGTATGATGAAAGTCACCGTACCGACGGGTGCGGCTACGGCTTTGCCTTTACGTCTGGCGAGCTTGATTTCGCCGTTGAATCGCTTTCCGGGATGACGGCGGATCTTATAAAGCTGGCGGAGCTTGAAAAATCCGCCGAGCTTCTGGCGGATGAAATCGAAAAAACGCGCCGGCGTGTAAACGCGCTTGAAAGCATCATGATTCCCGATATTGAAAGCTCGATTCGCTCAATTTCGATGAAGCTTGACGAAAACGAGCGCGGAAACACGACGCGGCTCATGAAAATCAAAGACATTATGGTTGCGGAGCAAATGGAAGCAAGACGCTCCGCGGACGCGAAAATCTGATTCAATGCCGGGGCGCGAACGACGGCTCGGCAAAAAAATATAATATTTATCGGAGGCTATTATGCTGACAACAAAACAGTACAAGTTCTGGTTTCTTACCGGCTCTCAGGATCTTTACGGCGACGCTTGCCTGAAGGTGGTTGCGGAGCATTCTCACAAAATCGTTGACGCGCTCAATGCGTCGGGTGCGCTCGGATATGAGCTTGTGTGGAAGCCCACGCTCATCGACAGCGTATCGATTCGCGAAACGCTTGCCGCCGCAAACGCAGACCCCGACGTTGCGGGCTGCATCGTCTGGATGCACACGTTCTCGCCGGCTAAGATGTGGATACGCGGATTCAACGAGTACAGAAAGCCGCTTCTGCACCTTCATACGCAGTTTAACCGCGACATTCCGTTCGATACCATCGACATGGACTTCATGAACGAGAATCAGTCGGCTCACGGCGACCGCGAATTTGCGCATATGCTCACGCGCATGAAAACGCCGCGCAAAATCGTTTCGGGACACTGGAGCGACCCGAATGTTCAGAAGAGAATTGCCGATTGGATGAACGTCGCCATCGGAGCGCTTGAATCGCGCTATCTGCGCATTGTTCGCGTTGGCGACAATATGCGCGATGTCGCTGTAACCGAAGGCGACAAGGTTGAGGCTGAGCAGAAATTCGGCTGGGAGGTTGATGCTTACTGCATCACGGACGTTGCCGAATATGTAAATGATGTCGCACTTGGCGATATAAACGCGCTGACAGACGAATACTATGATACATACGACCTCATCACCGACGGGCGCGACGCCGACGAATTCCGCCGCCATGTAGCTGAGCAGGCGAAAATCGAAATCGGATTCCGCAAATTCTGCGAGGAGAACAGGTATCAGGCTGTCGTCACGAATTTCCAGAGCCTTGCGGGACTTAACCAGCTTCCGGGACTTGCGATGCAGAGAATGATGGCTGACGGCTACGGCTTCGGAGCCGAGGGTGACTGGAAAACTGCCGGTGTCGTGCGTCTTTTCAAGCTCATGACCGCCGGAAAGACAGGGAAAAAGGGAACGTCCTTCATGGAGGACTATACATACCATCTCGAGCCGGGCAACAAGGCGATTTTGCAGTCGCATATGCTTGAGGTCTGCCCGTCTATCGCAGAGGCGAAGCCCGCGATTCGCGTCTGCCCGCTTTCAATGGGCAACAGGGAAGACCCCGCACGCCTTGTGTTTACGGCAAAAGAGGGCGATGGCGTTGCCTGCTCGCTTGTTGATCTCGGAACGCGCTTCCGCATGATTATAAATGAGGTTGCCGTGAAAAAGCAGGTTACGCCCATGCCGAAGCTTCCTGTTGCGACAGCGCTTTGGGCACCGAAGCCTGATTTTGAGACGGGTACCGAGGGCTGGCTCATGTGCGGCGGCGCGCATCATACCGCGTTCACATATGACCTCACCTCAAGCGACGTTGTTGACCTTTGCGACCACTTCGGAATCGAATCCGTCGTAATCGGCGAGGGCACGACGATGGGAAGCCTCAAGCGCGATCTCATGATCGGCGAGGTTTACTACAAATAATTTTTCGATACCTTTATTCCCCGAAAGCGAGGCACGTCTTCGCTTTTCGGGGAATAATTTTGCCCTTTGAAATATTTGTAGATAAATCCATGCCATTATTTCTGACAAATTAACATAATGCGCTTGACTTTCAACGAGAAATATGATAAAGTAAAAGTGTATAAAATTCGGGCGGGTTGCTGCGTGGACGGAGGAAATAATTTTGACTGTAATCGGACTTTGCGGAAAAAGCGGCGCTGGAAAATCAACAGTTTCGGAGATGATGGAGCGCCTTGGCGCGGCAGTTATCGACACCGATAAAATTTATCGCGAGCTTTGCGTCCCCGGGTCGGATTGCCTTTCTGAAATTACTGCCCGCTTCGGCGACGTACTCTACCCGGACGGAACGCTTGACAGAAAAAAGCTGTCAGCTATTGTGTTTTCGGATGAAAGTGCGCTTTGCGACCTTGACAAAATAACGCATAAATATATACGTGCGGAAACGGAAACGCGGCTTAAAAAGTATGAACGGCTCGGCTACCGCGCGGCGGTCGTCGATGCTCCGCTTCTCTTTGAATCGGGATTTGATGCGCTCTGCGACTATAAAATTTCGGTTATTGCGTCCGACAAATACTATGTTCCGCGCATTATGAGCCGCGACGGTATCGACGAGGCGGCTGCTCGCGAGCGGCTCATGTCGCAGACGGACGAGGACAGGCTTCGAGAGCTTTCGGATTACGTCATCGAAAACGACGGCGGAACAGACGAGCTTTACAGTCATGTAAAAGCAATTTACGAGAAAATTACGGCATAATAAACGGTGTAATATATGTTCAAGAAAACGATTCTGCGGAGCGTCGTCGTTATTCTGATACTTTCGCTGTCGATAGGACTGGGATTTCTTATCGAAAAAGGTCTGACGCTTCTTGACGAGAAAAACTACCCGCAGGAATATTCCGCTTACGTCAGCGAATATTCGGAGCTTTACGGCGTACCCGAATATATAGTTTACGCGGTAATCAAAACGGAGAGTAATTTTGACAGCAGCCTGCTTTCAAGCTCGGGTGCGATAGGACTGATGCAGCTTTTGCCCGAAACATTTGAGATGCTGAACGACCTTACGGGCGAGGAGCATGAAACGGGAATGCTCTATGACCCCGAGACGAATATAAAATACGGCACATACTATCTTTCATACCTCTACGGACTTTACGAAAGATGGGGAACCGTATACGCCGCGTATATTGTCGGCACGGATATGGTTGATTCGTGGCTCTCGGACGGAAATTACTCGACCGACGGCGTGAATGTGACGTATATTCCGTACGACGAGACGAGGGAGACTGTCGAAAAGCTTGAAGCGGCGGCGGAAATGTACGAGAAGCTATACTATTGATTTTAAAATTTCAACATTATATATTGGAGGATGCAATTATGTCTGAAAAGACAAAGGAAATGAAGGAACAGCTTTTTTATTCAAAGAAAAGCGTTTATGAGGTCAGGAGTGAGGAGGAAATAAACGCGGCGTATGATTTTGCCGAAGGCTACAAAAAATTTCTCGACAGCTCAAAGACGGAGCGCGAAGCCGTAAAGGCGGGCGTGGAGATTCTGAAATCTCACGGCTTTTCGGAGTATCATCTTGGTGACAAAGTGTCCGTCGGCGGAAAATACTACTACAACAACCGCGGCAAGAGCCTTATCGCGTTTGTAATCGGCAGCGAGCCGCTTGAGTGCGGAATCCGCATATCCGCGGCGCACGTTGATTCGCCCAGAATTGACTTAAAGCAGCATTCGCTTTATGAGGATACCGGATTCGGTTATCTCAAGACGCATTACTACGGCGGAATCCGCAAGTACCAGTGGACGACGATTCCGCTTGCTCTTCACGGAACAATAGTCAAAAAGGACGGTGAATCCGTAGACGTGAGAATCGGCGATGAGGAGGGCGACCCTGTATTCTGTATCACGGATCTTCTGCCGCATCTCGCGAAGGATCAGGCGGGAAGACCCCTTGATTCCGCTTTTTCGGGCGAGGGACTTAATGTGCTTGTCGGATCGCGTCCGTATTCAACGCCCGACGACCCTTACAAGACGAACGAGCCTGACGACAGGGTAAAGCTCGCGGTGATGAAATATATGAACGACAAATACGGCGTGACGGAAAATGACCTTGTTTCCTCGGAGCTTTGCGTAGTTCCCGCAGGCAAAACACGCGATATAGGTCTTGACCGCGCGATGATTGGCGGCTACGGACACGATGACAGAGTATGCTCATATCCGATTCTGATGGCGACAGCTGAGGCTGAAAACCCCGAAAAGACCGTTATGTGCATATTCGCCGACAAGGAGGAAATCGGCAGTGAGGGCAACACGGGAATGCAGTCGAGCAATCTCACCGACGTGATTTCCGAAATTTCAAAGTGCCTTGGTGCGAACGAAACGCTTGTGCGCATTCATTCTCTCTGCCTCTCCGCAGACGTTGCGGCGGGACATGATCCGCTTTACGCTGAGGTATATGAGCGTATGAACAGCGCTCTTTGCGGCTGCGGCGTCACTCTCGTCAAATTCACGGGAAGCCGCGGAAAGGGCGGCTCAAACGACGCTTCCGCCGAGACTGTTTACAAGGTGCGCCGAATATTTGACGACGCGGGTGTGGTCTGGCAGACTGCCGAGCTTGGAAAGGTTGATCAGGGCGGCGGAGGAACCGTTGCAATGTACATATCAAAAGAAAACATAGACACGATAGATCTCGGCGTTCCAGTGCTTTCAATGCACGCGCCGTTTGAGATAATTTCAAAGGTTGACCTTTACGAGGCATATCTCGCACATAAAGCGTTCAACAAGTAATCGATTTTGACAAAAGGCGGCAAGAGGCATTGGAAATGAACGAAAAGCTTAACGAAATTGAGAGAAAATTCGAGGGAATTGAGGCTGAACTCGCCTCTCCCGAGATATTCTCCGATATGGAAAATTACAAAAAGCTTTCGCGCGAGCGAAAACGCCTCCTGCCGATTATCGAAAAATACCGCGAATACAAGGCTTGCAGCGCGTCAATTGAAGCGTCGCTTGAAATGCTTTCGTGCGGAGATGCCGAAATTGAGGAGCTCGCCGCCGCGGAGCTTGAGAGCGACAGGAAAAAGCTCGATGTTTTGTCGGGAGAGATTCGGGTGCTGCTATTGCCGAAGGACAAAAACGACGACAAAAACGTGCTTCTCGAGATTCGCGCGGGTCCCGGAGGCGATGAGGCGGCGCTGTTTGCCGCCGTGCTTTACCGTATGTACACGATGTACTCGGAAAAGCGCGGATTTGATGTAAAAATAGTAGACGAAAACGAGACGGAGCTTGGCGGCTTCAAGGAAATCACGCTTTTGATTTCCGGCGAGGGCGCGTATTCGAGATTCAAGTTTGAATCGGGCGTTCATCGTGTGCAGCGTGTTCCCGAAACGGAATCGCAGGGGCGAATCCACACCTCTACCGCTACGGTCGCCGTGCTTCCCGAGGCTGACGAGACGGGAGATATTGAAATCAACCCTGCCGATATTACTGTCGAGACTATGAAATCAAGCGGCGCGGGCGGCCAGCACATAAACAAAACGGAGTCGGCGATAAGGATCATACACAAGCCGACGGGAATAATCGTCGGCTGTCAGACGGAGCGAAGCCAGCTTCAGAATAAGGAAACGGCGCTTCGGATGCTGAAAACGAAGCTTTACGAAATCAAGGAAAACGAACGCATATCCAAAATTGCCGCCGACAGGAAATCACAGGTCGGAACAGGCGACAGAAGTCAGAAAATCCGCACGTACAACTACCCTCAAAGCCGAGTGACGGATCACAGAATCGGATTTACGATTTATACTCTCGACGCATTTCTCGACGGAGATATTGACGGCTTGATTGACGCACTTACGGAGGCTGACACGGCGGAGCGGCTAAAAGCCGACGGTGAGACGTGACTTTTGACAAAAAAACTCTTCTCGTCCCCGTGGGGGATGACGACGGACTTCGGGCGGCGGCTTCCATGCTCCGCTCGGGCGAGCTTGTGATTTTTCCGACGGAAACGGTGTACGGGCTTGGAGCGTCGGCGCTCGATGCCCGCGCGGCTTATGACGTATTCGAGGCGAAGGGGCGACCGCACGACAATCCCTTGATTGTGCATATCGCGTACCCAGAGGATGCCGAAAAAATCGCATATACGACAAAGCTGTATCGGAGACTGGCGGACGCTTTTGTGCCGGGTCCCATAACGATAATATTAAAAAAACGCGAAATAATCCCAGATGAGGTTACGGCGGGAGGGAATACCGTCGGGATAAGATGTCCCGTGCATCCGACGGCTCACAGATTTATAGAGCTGTCGGGAGTTCCCGTTGCCGCGCCGTCCGCGAATCTTTCGGGCAAGCCGTCTCCGACAAGATTTTCACACTGTACCGACGACATGATGGGGCGGGTTTCGGCGATTATTGACGGCGGCGAGTGCGACGTTGGGCTTGAATCGACGGTCGTGCTGCTCTCGGGCGAGGATTCGCTCAAAATTTTAAGACCCGGAGGCGTGAGCCGCGACGAGCTTTTGACTGTATGCTCCGAGGTGACATTCGCGGAGGGGCTTTCTGAGGGCGAAATACCGCTTTCGCCCGGTATGAAATACAAGCATTACGCGCCAAAATCCCCGCTTGTTCTGCTTGACGGCGAGGCACAAAGGGTGAAAGCATATGTGAAAGACAGGCTGTCATCTGGTGAAAGCTGCCTTTTCATCTGCTACGACGAGGACGTTTCGGAATTTCCCGAGTGCGGAATTTCAATCGGCGGCAGGGACGACGCGAAATCTCACGCGAGAAGGCTTTTCGCTGCACTTCGCGAAGCAGATGCGATTGGCGAGACGAGGCGAGTTGATGTGATTTACTCATACGCACCGCAAAGAGGCGTTGAGGGGCTTTCCCCCGCTATTTACAACAGGCTCATCCGTGCGGCGAATCACACGATTCGGCGCGTATGAACGTGACGTCGGAAGGTTATTATGGCAAAGAAAAAGAAAAGTGACATTGAGCGGGTGTTCGAGACCCCCGCAGAGGCGGTCAACCAGCCGATAACGGAAACGATTGAGACGAATTATATGCCGTATGTGATGACGGTAATCGTCTCGCGCGCGATACCTGAAATTGACGGATTCAAGCCCGCTCACAGAAAGCTGCTTTACACTATGTATAAAATGGGACTTATGACGGGAGCGCGCACGAAAAGCGCGAACGTCGTAGGTCAAACGATGCATCTGAACCCGCACGGGGATGCGTCGATTTACGAAACTCTCGTCAGGCTTACGCGCGCGAACGGCGCGCTGCTTCATCCGTTTATAGATTCAAAGGGAAGCTTCGGAAAGCAGTATTCATCCGATATGAAATATGCTGCACCGAGATATACGGAGGTCAAGCTCGACAAATTCTGTGCCGAAATATTTTCGGGAATAGACAAAAACGCCGTTGACATGGTTGACAATTACGACGGAACGATGAAGGAGCCTGTGCTTCTTCCGACGACGTTTCCGAACATAATTGTTAATCCGAATATGGGAATTGCCGTCGGAATGGCATCGAACATCTGCTCCTTTAACTTGGCGGAGGTGTGCGACGGAACAATTGCCCTTCTTAAAAATCCGAACGTCACGACGGACGATCTGATGAAGATAATAAAAGCCCCCGATTTTCCGGGAGGCGGCAAACTCATATATGACGAGGCTGCTATTCGCACGATATACGAAACCGGAACGGGCGCCGTGAAGGTAAGGGCTAAATACAGCTTCGACGAAAAGACAAACACGCTTGAAATTCTTGAAATCCCGTACTCGACGACAATAGAGCTTATACTGAAAAAGCTCACAGATCTTTTGTCTGACGGAAAGCTTCGTGAGGTGACGGATTTCAGGGACGAAATAGACCTTTCGGGATTCAAGCTCGCGCTCGATTTGAAGCGCGGAGTAGATCCCGACAAGCTGATGGAGAAGCTTTATAAGCTGACGCCGCTCGAGGATTCGTTCAAGTGCAATTTCACGCTTTTGATTGACGGGTCTCCCCGCCAGCTTGGAGTACTCGGGATTCTTAAGGAGTGGATACGCTTCAGAACGGGCTGCTATCGGCGGGAGCTTATTTTCGACTGCGAGCGAAAGGAAGAAAGACTGCACCTGCTGCTCGGTCTCGGAAAAATCCTGCTTGACATTGATAAAGCAATTAAAATAGTGCGCGAGACGGAAAAGGAATCGATGGTCGTCCCGAATCTCATGGAGGGCTTTTCGATTGACAAGGTGCAGGCGGAATTTATCGCGGAGATTAAGCTGCGCAACTTAAACCGAGAGTACATCCTAAACCGCGTTCGCGACATAGAGGCGCTTCAAAACGAAATTGCCAAGCTGAAAGCCATAATCGAGGATGATCTGAAGCTGAAGGCGGAGATAATCGGACAGCTTTCGGAAATAAAGAAAAAATACGGTCAGGAAAGGCGCACGGAGATAATCGAGGCGGGAGAGGGCTACGTTTACGCCGAGGAAAACGAAATTGAAAATTACCCCTGTCGCGCGATTATGACGGCGGGCGGATATTTCAAAAAGATTACCGTGCAGTCGTACAGAATGAGCGACGAGCAGAAGCTCAAGGACGGGGATTGCGTTCTTGTGAACAGGGACGCGGAAAACCGCGATGAAATATTGTTTTTCACTGACAAATGTCAGGTTTATAAGTCGAGGATGAGCGATTTTGATACGACAAAATCATCTTCTATGGGCGATTTTGTCCCGTCAAAGCTCAATTTCGACGACGGCGAGAGTACACTTTATATGTGCGTCGTCAAGGGATACAGTGAGAGCACAAACGTCGTTTTCATATTTGAAAACGGAAAGGGAGTCAAAATACCGCTTTCGGCATATGAGACGAAATCAAACAGAAAGAAGCTTACCTCGGCATACAGCTCAGTGTCACCGGCGGTTTCGATTTTCATTGAGGACGGAGAGCCGTTTGACATTATGCTTATGTCGGACGCGGGTCGCGCGATTGTAATATCAACATCGCAGATTCCGATAAAAACAACGAGAAGCTCACAGGGCGTCGGGCTTATGACGCTGAAGGCGAACGGGCGTGTTGTTTCCTCAAAGGCGAATGTGTCGTCCATTTTCGAGAATCCGTCGCGGTACAGGCGAAGCAAGCTTCCCTCGACAGGCGTGATTTTATCGGATGCGGACAGCGGTTCCGCTCAACAGAAGATGTTTTGAAAACTGATTTTAAAAACTTGAAAGGAGCGTTTGATCATGAAGACCAAATTCCGAATCATTTCCGTTGCCGCCGCGCTTGCGGTTACGATTTCGCTCTGCCCGTTTATCTTTGCGGCAGACTCCGATTACGACAGCAGCACGGATCCGCTGATTTCGTATTCGTACCTTGAGGAAAGATTGTCGGAGCTTCAGGAAGAAATAGAAAGCCTGCAGTCCGAGATTCTCAGTGTGGACAACAGCAGTCTTGAGACGCGGCTGACGGAGCTTGAATCGCGGATTTCGGACATCGAGTCGGAAATTTCCGAGCTTGCGGCGCAGCTTGCCAAAATTGACAGCGGAAGCAGCAGCAGTAGCAGCAGCAGCGGATCGGATTTCGTTGAGGTTCAGTTTACAAAAGGAGATATAATTTACGCGACGGGAGGTGCGCTTGAGCTTGTTCTTCGCTCAGGTTCCGCGGTTGTTGTTTCGTCCTCATCGACTCTTGGGCTTTGCGATATGTCCCTCGGAATCGATATAATGAACGGCGGGCTTGTCGTTTACAATCACCTTTTGCTCATACCAAAGGGAGATGACGAACGCGGAATCAAAATCACGTCGAGCACTGCAAGCATAATGCTGAGAGGGTCATACTATGTCGTCGAAGGGTAAAAAGAAAAATGAGCACGAGAAAAGGAAAATAGACCGACGGACTATAATAATCCGCGTTGTCGCCTGCATTCTGGCGGGTCTTATGCTTATTTCGGTGCTTTATACACTTATATACTTCGTTTTTGCAGAGGACAGCGGCGTCTCGGCTTCGGAAGCGAACGGACTTGACGACATTTCGATTGCTGTCGGCATTCTTTACGGGACAAGCGTTGACGTTGCGTATACCGTTACTACGACGAACGGCTTCACGGTCGGGTCTGAGGAAATGGGGAAGTACGTCAAAACCTTCAGTGAGCTTTGGAGCATTGACGATACCTCAAAGGTGACGGTGCTTGGCGAGTATAATTACGGCTATTCGTCGTCAAAATATTATCTCTCTGATACAAGCGCTGTTGTCGGCGCATATCATATCGGGATTTCCAATGTTTATTCGAGCGCGTCCGCAACGGAAACGGCTGTGGCGGCAATAAACGCTCTTTTGAGCGCGGCTGGGCGCGGCGACATTTACGCTATTCCATCGTATGTGAACGGCGAATACACCGTGAGAATCGGAAGCTATACCACAAGCGATGCGGCTCTGCTCGATGTGAGCGCACTTAAGGCTGTTTTAACGGGTTATACGCTGAGCGTCGTTTCGCCGACGACAACGGGGGTGACGCTCGTAAATCATACCTCGAATGAAATTCTCTTTGAGTATGACTGCGGAACTGATTCATATCTCGCGCTTGACGCCGTTGACGGCGATGACGGCACGGAGGCATATCTTCTGGCGCACACGAAATATATTTATGACGGAGTTTTCGTCTTTGAGCGCTACATAACGTCGGAGGTTGACGGAATTGAAATGATAAACGTGGTTCCGCTTGAGGATTACGTTAAGGGCGTTCTGCCTTATGAAATTTCAAATTCGTGGCCGCTTGAGACGCAGAAGGCATTCGCAATAGCTGTACGCACATATGCGCTGACAAACATGAGCAAATACTGGAGCAAGTACGGCTTCAATGTTGATCCTACGTCGTCGTCGCAGGTATACAGGGGAGTTACGCGGGTGAACAGCCGCGTTATCGAGGCGGTTGAAGCGACGGCGGGCATGGTGCTTTCATATAACAGCGCGATAGCGGAGGTATACTACTGCTCGAGCATGGGGAACTGCTCCGCCGCCGTGAGCTGCGTATGGGGCAGCAATGCATCAAAATATCCTTGGCTTTGCGGGGTTGAGACTCCGTGGGAGGATTATCTCAACCATACATACGCGTTCTGGACTGTTGAGGTTTCGCCGTCCGAGCTTTCCGCATACCTGATTTCGCGCGGATATACGACGCTTACAAGCGACATCGCGTCCGTTACGATTGACGAGACGGCAGGAGACGGGCTGACGTATATTTACAAAATGACGATAAAGGATACATCGGGGAACACGGTCGTTATCGAATCAACGAGCAAGGTTCGTTCAGCCTTTTCAAAGTATGTGAACAGCGCAAACTTCGTAATTGGAAAGGGAAGCGTTGAATATACCGAGTATACCACGCTTGTAGCGCCGGGGCAGAATGTTTCCGGCAGCGACGGGTGGGGTGTAATCACGTCGATAGGGACTTTCTTCTCATCGCTTTTCGGCGATGAGACGTATGTGCAGACCGCCGGCGGCGTTTACAGCGTTTCATCCGCCGAGAGTGTTACGGTTCTTACTGCAGATTCAACATATACTCTTGATCCCGACAGCGTGAGCGACTCGACAATCGTTACAAAAACCGCAACCGCGACTGACTCATCAAACTTTATAATTGTCGGAAAGGGGTACGGTCACGGCGTGGGCGTGTCGCAGTATGGGCTTTACGACCTCGCGACGCTTGGCGTTTCGTATGACGATATGCTTTATGCGTACTGCCCGGGAACGGAAATTGTGCAGTATAAGAGCGTAATGAGTTATTAAAATCGAAAAAATTTGCGTTTTTTTGAAATTCGCTCTTGACAGACGCGAAAAGCTTTGATATAATATTTCCTGCGGTGGTTGAAACGCCCCTTTTCGGGCGTAGCTGTGCCGACTGTGCGTTTGCGAAGGGAGGGATAGAGATATGGCAGAGATCAGAGTCAAGGAAAACGAATCACTTGACAGTGCGCTGCGCAGATTTAAGCGTCAGTGTGCAAGATCGGGCGTTCTTGCCGAACTCCGCAAAAGAGAGTACTATGAGAAGCCCAGCGTTAAGCGGAAAAAGAAGTCCGAAGCCGCGAGAAAGCGCAAATACAAATAATCGGATAAAAAATCACGGCGCGCCGTGATTTTTTTTCGGAGCATTCCGATGACGCAGCGGACGCGACAAAGACGAATCTGTTAATTTTTTTCTTTCGGGCGATAAAAATGTGCTCGGGGTATTGACATTAAGAAAAAAACGTGGTATTATATCGGTATCATATATTCACAGCCTAATTTTTATTTGGAGGGTCAATCATGACAAAACGAATTATTTCATTTATCCTCGCCGTTATGCTTACGCTGGCGGTGACAGTCCTCTCGTCGTGCGACGATTCTGAGGAAAACAAGGGCAGCGACGTGACACTTTCAAGTGACGACACAACGGATTCCTCGACATCGAATGACGATGGAACGACGACGATTACGCTTCCGAACGGGGATTCCGCGACTGTGCCTTCGTCGATCAGCTCCGTTATAACGGTTTCGAGCGCTGCCGAGACTATCTTTTCGAGGCTTTCATGCTCCGATTACGTCAAGGCGTCCTACGACGTGACTGACGACTGCACGAGCGCAATTGTATCGGCTGCTCCCGATGTCGTTATTTACGACACAGGCGCGAATATTGATGTCGATACGATTACAGCCGCAGGAATCGTAGCCGTTGAATTCCCGACCGAGGCGGAGAGCGTGACGTCAATCAAGAATGATTACGTCAAGTTTGTCGGCACTCTTATGGGCGTTTCTTATTCCACGGAGCAGGAATCGATTCAGAAGGGGCTTGATCAGGCAAAGGCTCTTGTCGCAGCTCAGACAACATGGGTCTCGCCGAGCGTCTATTTCGAGCTTAACTATGAGGACGGTACGTGCTACACGGTTGCGCCTTACTCATACATTTATGAGCTCATCTCGATTGCGGGCGGCTCCAACATTTTCGGCAGCTCGTCGGATTACGAGGGATTCATAGAAGTTACCGAGGAAGAGGTAATCGAGGCTAATCCGAAGATAATCTTCACGGTAGGCTCGGCGGATGATATAACGGGTCGCGACGGATGGTCAGAGGTTGACGCCGTAGCGTCGGGCAATGTCTATGAAATAACTGTGGACTGCTCATACACCGCTGCAGAAGCCGCAAATACGATGTATCAGTATTTCGCTGTATATCTCGGATTCGCAACAGAGGATGATTTTTAATCAGTCATTTTTATAAAAAATGCTCGCCCGTCAGGGCGAGTATTTTTTTCAGGTATTTTGAATGCTGAAAATTCAATGTAACTGTCTTTGACAGAGACAGTCCGTCAGGAAAACGGATTTTCGGTCGGATACAGCACATTTGCCGGGCGGCTGTACGATATATCCTCGATTCCGAGATATTTGAACACCTCAAAAAGATATTTCCCGCAGTGTCCGAATGCAACGGCTCCGTGATGAGGAAAGTGCTTTTCAATCAGCACATGGCGATAAAAGCGCCCCATTTCGGGAATCGCGAATACTCCAATTCCACCGAACGAGCAGGGCTCGACCGGAAGCACCTCGCCGTGCGCTATATACGCCTTGAGAGATGCGTCCGCTGTTGACTGAAGGCGGAAGAATGTGATGTCTCCGTCCTTTATCGTACCCTCAATCGTCCCGCGTGTAATGTCAGGCTCACCGTCCGGCTCAAGCGAGCGCTTCATAATGAGCTGGTATTTCATCGTCGGGTTCTTTATAAGGCAGGCGGATGTATTTCCGCAGTGAAAGCCCATGAAGGTTTCGTTTTGCCTGTAGCCCTTTATATGCTTTTCGTACATATCCCTCGGCACGGTGTTGTTGATGTCGAGCAGCGTCACGGGATTTTCCGAAACACACCATCCGATATATTCGGAAAGCGCGCCGTAAACGTCCGTTTCGCACGCCACAGGAATGCCTCGTGATGTAAGCCTCGAATTCACGTAGCAGGGACAGAACTTGAATTCCGTCTGGAATGCAGGCCAGCACTTGTCGGCGAACGCGACAAATTCGCGGCTTCCCTTGTGATTTTCCGCCCAGTCAATGAGAGTGCATTCAAACTGCGCGAGGCGCGGAAGAATGCCCTTCATCTTGTCGGGAACCTCAAGCTCGCCCTTCATTTCCTCTATTATCGCGGGGATTCGTTCGTCACCCTCATGCTCGCGATACGAAACAAGCAAATCAAGCTCCGAATTTTCCTCGATTTCAACGCCTACGTCGTAAAGAGGCTTGATTGGCGCGTTGCAGGCGAAAAAGTCGGCGGGACGCGGTCCGAAGGTGATGATTTTGAGCTTTGAAAGCCCGATAACAGCCCTCGCAACGGGGACGAAATTGTGTATTTCCTCGGCAATATCCTCCGCCGTCCCGACGGGATTTTCGGGAATGTACGCCCGCTGTCCGCGAAGAGCGAGGTTGTACGAGCAGTTAAGCATTCCGCAGTAGGCGTCGCCGCGCTCGGAGGTGAGAACACCCGTATTTTCCTCGGCAGCCGCACAGTACATCACGGGACCGTCAAAATATTTCGCAATCTGCGTTTCGGGCGTTTCGGGTCCGAAGTTTCCGAGGAATACGACAAGCGCATTGCAGCCCGCCGCCTTCACATCCGCGACGGCACTTGCCATGTCGCGCTCCGATTCCACTGTCACGGGACAGTCGTAAATTTCGCCGTACCTTGTCCGGTACGCCTCGGCTACGGCGTGGCGCCGTCCCTCTGAGAGCGAAATTACGAAGCAGTCGCGCGAAACCGAAATTATTCCGAGCTTTACGTTCGGTATATTGCTTGAATACATGAAATTATTCTCCTTTCGATTTTCATGTGCAAAGCAAAAGCCCGCCGGTAAATAAGCGCGGTCAGAAAACGTGTCTGCCGCCGCTTAAAACTGCGGGCAATTGAGTTTTATGTACCGCTCTCTTTTACTCAACGACCTTCGCATAGTAAAGAATCGCGAGAACAAGACCAACAAGGCAGTAGATATCGACAAGCGCGCCGATTATCGAGAAAATGATGCCAAGTATCGGTATTGACGACAAAAAGCCGATAACCGCGCCCGCGACAGCGCCGACAACGACGTAAATAACTATGGCGATTACAAGACCCGTCAGCGAACGATCTCTGAACGAAATTGGGAAAAGCGAATGAAGTGTCATGGATAAAACCTCCGAAATTAAATTGCGCGAAAAACCGCGTTCACATCTTATATATTACCGCATTTTTTTATTTATGTCAAGAGAAAAATCGCGTGTCGGGAAATTTTTTTCGGAAAACGGGAAAAAATTTTCGTTTTGCTCTTTACACGGGACGAGATTTATGATAAAATAAACGCTTGAACGGTGAAATCGGCGCTGTGCTGCCTCCACTGTTCGGGATTTCATGCACTGAAAAGACTTCATGTTGCGAAGCCTGCTTATGCTTCTCACTATGAAAACATTCGCTAAACCGTGAATATTGCGCTGCGCGCAATATTCATCGACTTGATAAGTGAAGCTACGCTTCACATTATCAAAAATGCGCTAAACCGTGGATATTGCGCTGCACGCAATATTCTACAGGACTTATTTACTGCACTGCAAATATTCTGGGCAAAGCTATGCTTTGAACAGAATATTTGACAGACTTCATATTGCGAAGCTGTGTTTCGCAATATGAAAACATTCGTTAAACCGTGAATATTGCGCTGCGCGCAATATTCATCGACTTGATAAGTGAAGCTATGCTTCACTTATCAATGTCATAACTGCCCGTAGCTCAGTTGGATAGAGCAGCAGACTCCGACTCTGCAGGTCGTGCGTTCGAATCGCATCGGGCAGGTTATTAAAATCTATTTTCAAAGGAACGTCAGGCTTATGCACATTTCCATAACGGGCAATCTCGGAAGCGGAAAGTCGTCCATAACGAAAATCCTTTCGGAAAGTCTCGGCTTTGAGATTTATTCGACGGGGAAGATTCAAAGAAAAATTGCGTCAGACATGGGTATAACGACGCTTGAACTGAATCGCCGCATGATGACCGACCCCTCGCTTGATTTTGTAATCGACAGGGAAGTGGAAAAAATCTCCGAGGAACGCGACCACATCATATTCGATTCGCGCATGGCGTGGCATTTTGCGAAAAACGTGTTCCGCGTCTTTATATCCGTCGAGCCGGCGGAGGCGGGACGCCGCGTATTTCTTGCCGAGCGAGGAGATGTCGAATGCTACGGCTCGCCAGAGGAGGCGGCGGAGCTTCTCGAGGAGCGCGGCAAGCTTGAACGAGAGCGCTTTTTAGATATTTATAAGGTTGATTACGCCGACCCGTCAAATTATGATTTTGTCGTTGACAGCACAAACATGACGCCCGAAGAGGTCGCGGCGGCTATAATTGAGGCGTTTCCCGAAAAATGAATAAGGACAATAAAAAACGCGGGAATCCCGCGTTTTTTGTTTAGCCTATTCATATGTGAAAACGTGATTCCTGTAGTATTCGATATACGAAAATCTCGTGTAAAGCTCCGCGTAGCTTTCGGGAATTTCGGTTACAAGCTCGCCGCTCACAACATATCGTCCTGTCGTCGTTATCACGGGAATTGACGCCATGACCTCATCCGTTGCCTGCATATATGCGGGTCCGTCCCATCCGAGCGTATCGAAAAGCACGTTCATGAGAAAGCACGGCGATACCGTGGGTCCCGTTCCCGTGAAATCAACGCCGAGCGCTTCTTTCGCGGCTTCGTTGCCCCAAATGAGATATTCCGTTGTGTAGTGCGTGTAAAAGCCCTCGTCAGTCGATGTTGAAACGTCAATTCCAAGCTCGTTATAGTAGGCGTTTCCGTCGCCCATCCACGGCATATGATCGGCAAATACGATGAGCACAACGGGCGTTTCATCGTCCCGAAGCGTCTCCATCAGCGCGTAAAGCGCCTCGTCACCGTCGGTTATCTCGTTTATGTAATTGTTGAACGCGTTTTTGCATTCGTCGGAATAGTCGCCCGTGAGGTATTCCGTGTCGCCGCTGTATGATGTCGTTGAATAAGGACCGTGACTTTGAACTGTGACGGAAAATGAGAAATACGGTGTCCCGTCCGCTGTCAGCTCACAATAATCGGAGTAAAGCTCGTCGTAAAGCAGCGAATCCTTCGGCAGCGCGTCCGTAGTCAGGTATTCAAAATCATCCTCGTAAAAACGGTAGCTTTCAAATCCGAGATACGTGTTTATATTCTGCCTGTTGTAAAACCATTTGTAGTAGGGGTGGATTCCCGTTGTCAGATAGCCCTGACTTGCGAAATAACGGACGTAGGAATCGACGGAGCTTCTGTAATCGCGAAGTGAGGAAACGCCCGTGAGAAAGCTCCTTTCCGTGTCAACGGTGCCGCCCCCGAATACGTTGACGATGAGATTTCCCGTCATACTTTCGGACTGTATTTTGTGGTAGGTGTCGTATGCGGATGCGTCGAAGCCTTCAATATCAAACTGCGAAAAATCGGCGTAAGCCTCGCGCATTATCGCGATTACGTTGACCTTTTTGTCCTCGTCGATGTCCGCGTCCTCATATTCGGAGAGAATTGCCTTTGCCGTTTCCTCGTCGTACCCGTCCGGCGCTGTCTCGTCGAAAAAATCGGATATGCTGTGTATGAAGGGATAATAGAATCCGCGCGAGATATACTCCTGCGTCTCGCTCCAGCGATTGAAATAATCGTAATTCTGCACGGAATCGTATGTATCGTCGCTGAAATATCCGAAAAGCGAGATGGCGAACAGTGCTGCCGTGATTAAAGCGATAGCCGCTCGGCACGGCGCGCGCCTGATTTTATACCGCACAAAAAGGGAAAGGATGAGAGTTCCCGCCGCAAGGGAGAAAATGAGCGCGAGGATTCGCAAATCGACGAAAAGGTCGTAATGCTGCTCCGAAACCATTGCCATCGCCTCGCGTATGAGCGTCAGATCCTCAAACCGTATCGTGTCATCGCGAAACGCAAGAAGATAATAGTTCGCGAGCGGCAGGACGGAGGCGAGAATACCGCCGAAAAGAAACGCAGCCCACGCCCGTCCCGTTATTCCGTAAAATATAAAAATTATCGCCGATACGGGAAGAATGTTAAAGAAAAGAATCGCGGGGGATTTGAAATAGCCGAGAAATCCGTGCCACGAATAGTCGCCGTGGGCGAAAATCAAAAGAAGCGCGCCGAGGCAGACGGATGCAAGCAAAAGCATTCCGTACTGCCAGAGGTAATAAAGCGCCCTTTTCATTTTTCCCGTATGCTTGTCGGGAGCCTGTTTGAATATCAGTGTCCTCTCCCGAAATCCGCTTTTTTTATGAGTCAATCCTTTTCCTCCTCATATCGGCTGTCGATTCGCCTGTATCTGAAATAGTCAAAGTCGGCATGACCTCCGGGCTTTTTTGTCGAATAGCACGAGAGCGTGAGGCGATAGCCCATGAAATGATCGAGCGTATAGAGCATATGAATGTCAGCTCCGAGCTTTACCCACTCGCCGCCGCGCTTAAAATAAAATTCGGCAATGTCACGGTTATCGTCAAAATCGCAGAATACCTTCAGCTCCGCGGTATTCCCCTCAAGCGGAGCTCTGCCGTATTCGGCAGATTCGCCGCCCTCGCCGCGTCCGAGCATGACGAGGAAAAGCGAGCCGCCCTCGCGGGTGATTCCTATAAATCCGTAATTTGACTGAAACGCGGATATTCCCGCATAGTCGCCGTCGCAAAGCCCCGTGCCGTCAACGAGAGTTTCAGCCTCGCACATGGGACCCTCTGTGCGCTGACCGAGAGTGTTCTGCGCGAGCGTCACATTCTTTGCGGTGCGAGCTGTTCTGATGCGTAGCCATCCCTCGCGCTCGGTGAAGCTTACAAGAGATTTGTCGGGAATGTGATTCCACTGCCACGAAAGCGGAAGAGGGGCGCCGCCTGAATAATTGAATTCGTCACTTGTCACAATGGGCGCGTACTTATAATCGGGACGTGTCGATTTTGTTTCAATGAAGTGCGGTACCTTCCCGTCAATTCCGAATATAGGCCATCCGTCATCCTCGAATTTCACGGGAACAAGTACGGGAATGCGCCCGACCGCGCCGTGATCCTGAAATAGCATGGCGTAAAAATCCCCGTCGGGCGTATCGACGATTCCGCCCTGCGCGACCCCCGCGCCGTGATAGCCCATATCATCGTCGAGTAAGTTGTTCCCGACGTATTCGCCGTCGATTCTGTCGGAGAAATAGCAGACCTCGGTGCGCCGCTTCGAGCCGTAGCGCAGCCAATGGATCATGAAGATATAATATTTTCCGTTCAGCTTATACATATGCGATCCCTCGCAGCGAAGTCCGACGTAATCTCTGTCGCGTATGATTATTTTGTCAATTCCGCCCGGCAGCGGCTCTGAGAGATCGGGTTTCATCTCAACGAGCCTGATGTCGCCGCCGCCCGACACGATAAACGGTCTGTCGCCCTCGAAGAAAAGCGAGCAGTCGTGATAAAAGCCCTTGATTTTGCGCTTTTTCCACGGACCCTCGATTTTATCCGACGTAAAGAGAAAGGAGATATTCTGACTTCTCGTGTCGTTCGCGACAAATATGACGTAGAATTTGCCGTTATGGTGGCGTATTGTGGCAGCCCACATTCCCGCACCGTAAATTCCTCGTCCGTCGAGAAGCCTCTCGCCGTCCGAATCCTCTAAAATATCGTAAAGATACGTTGCTATTTCCCAGTGAATGAGATCGTATGAGCGGAAAATAACGCCTCCGGGGGAGAGGTGCATAGTCGTGCTTACCATATAGTACGTGTCGCCGACGCGAATAACGTCGACGTCCGGGATGTCCGCCCAGATTATCGGGTTGTTCTTTTTCATAAGGCTAAAAGCTCCTTTTTGTTTGATTTGCTACACAAAAATGATACCATAACGGAGCCGCAAAGTCAAGCGAATTGCTTTTCGCTGTCTGAATTTTTTGTGAGGACGTCCAAAACGTCAAAAAAAGCACTTGACAAAACAACGATTTTATGATACAATAAGACATTGAGCTAAGCCCAAAGCTTCATCATTCAAGTCTTATGACGCAGAGCGGCGCGTTCGCGTAAATATCGCGGGAAGGAAATTGCCTTCAATGAGAGCAAACGTAAAATATTTTGCCGTTATACCTGTTTTATGTGTGCTTTCGGCGATAGTGTTTGCGGTCTATTCATGCTCCGGCAATCCCGCGGGCGACGACACAACCCAGACCGTCGGAGACTCCGAAACGGAAACGAAAATCTCGGAAATCATAGAAGAAAGCTCACGGGAAACGGCGGAGGAAACGACTGAAAATGCAGATGCTGCCGACGACATATCGGACACGGAAACGGACGAAACGCCGGCTGAAACGAGCGCCGAATCCTCGTCTGAAGCGGACAAAGCCGCGGACAGTGACGAAACGTCATCGACAAGCGGCGGCACATCCTCGTCAGGCGCATCAATAAGCGTGACCGTAACCGTAAAGCTTGGCGACAAGTACGCCGAATATCTGATATACACCGTCAACGCCGAAATGCAGGCGGCGCTCGACGCGGCAAATGAAACGGGCGATGACGAGACGTTTGAGAGCGGCGAGGACGGCAGCACTGAAACCGAGGGGAATGATTCCGAATCCGAAACGGAGGGGGAAACAATCGAGCTTTACGATATATCCGAATCGGAGCGCGTCATTCTGGATTCCGTCACCGTTACGATCGGGATTGACGGCGGTGCCGTGACTGTGCTTGATGCCGTTACTAAGGCGCTTTCGGAGTACGGCGTTGAATATACGCTCGACCTGACGGGAATGAGCATTTCGACGGTTGCTGGATATGCGGGCGGTACGCTTTACTGCGGCGAGGAGACGGAGATTTTCTTCTGGGGCTACACCGTAAACGGTGAGGAGCCGACCTCGGGCAGAGCAGGGACAAATTATGTCTGGGACGGCGACGTCATTACATACGTAATTGTCGGGCTTGACGATTCAATCGAATGACTTATAAATTTAGAAAATCAAGGACAAAAGATAATAAAAGGCTTAAGCTTATGACGGGAAACATACTTGATGAAATACGCGTGCGCCTTCCCGATATGTCAAAGGGGCAGAGGCGCATATCGGACTACATTCTGGAGCATTACGACAAAGCGGCGTACATGACGGCGTCAAGGCTCGGAGAGCGGGCTGGCGCGTCGGAATCGACGGTTGTGCGGTACGCCTGCGAGCTGGGATTCGACGGCTATCCCGAAATGCAGAGGGCGCTTCGCGAATACGCTGACGCGGCGCTCACATCAGTTCAGCGCATCGAGGTGACGGACGAGCGAATCGGAAAATCAGACGTGCTTTCAAAAACGCTCATGTCAGATATTGCGAAGATAAAATCGACGCTCGAGGTGAACGATGAGGACAATTTCAACTCGTTTATCGACTCCATAATTGAGGCGGGTCGTGTTTATGTCGCGGGCGCGAGAGCAACGTCGCTTCTGTCCGACGTGCTTGCGTACAATCTCGGGCTTGTGTTTGAAAACGTCACCCACATTGACACGACCTCCGAAAGCAAAATTTTTGAGCAGATGCTTAAAATCGGGAAGGGCGACGTATTCATCGCGATGACCTTTCCGAGATATTCGACGAGAATTATCAAAGCCGTTCAGTTCGCAAAGGACTGCGGGGCGAAAGTTATCTGCATTACCGACGGCGAAAATTCTCCAATCGCCCCATACTCTGATGTTATGCTCTTTGCCAAAAGCGATATGGCGTCGTACATGGATTCGCTTGTCGCGCCGCTTTCGCTTATAGATGCGATAATAATCGCGATAAGCCGAAAAAAGAAAAACGAGGTCTCAAAGATATTCGAGCGGCTTGAAGAGGTGTGGGACAAATACGAAATCTACGAGAAGAACACCGGTGGATAAGCCCAAAATAGCCGTTATTGGTGCGGGCGCGTCAGGTCTGATGGCGGCGGCGTTTATAAAAAACGCTGATGTGACGGTATACGATGGGAACGGATTCGCGGGAAAAAAGCTCGCCATAACCGGCGGCGGAAGATGTAATCTTACGAACCTTTGCGGCGTACCCGAATTTCTCGCTCACGTTGTGCGCAGCCCGAAATTTCTTTATTCGTCGCTTTCGGCGTTTACGCCAAAGGACACGATGTCGTTTTTTGAAAATCTCGGCGTTCGGCTGAAGGTCGAGGACGAGGGAAGAGTGTTTCCGGTGTCTGACAAAGCCGCGGACATTGTAAATGCGCTTTACGATTTATGCGTATCGCGGGGTGTTTGCTTTGAGTGGAGACCCGTTTTGGGAATTGAGGCTGAAAACGGTCGCGTGACGGGAATTGTGTTATCCGACGGGACACATCAATTTGACCGCGTTATAATCGCTTCGGGAGGTGCCGTACATCGCTCACTTGGCTCGAACGGCGACGGCTACAGATTCGCAGAGGCGCTTGGAATAAAGGTAAACGAGCCGTTTCCGTCGCTTTTCCCGCTTGGCGTGTGCGAGAAGACCGAACGCGAACAAATTTCCGCGCTCGCCGGTATTTCTCTTCACGATGTATCGCTCAATCTTCTGTACGGCGAATCAAAAAAGCCGCTTTATTCGGGACGCGGCGAGATGATGTTTACGCATACGGGAATCACGGGTCCGCTTGCACTCTGTGCTTCGGCTCATATCGTATGGGGAAAGACGTACAGGGTGAGGCTGAATTTTCTTCCCGATATGAAAAAAGACGGGCTTGACGCCTATCTATCCGATATGTTTCAAAAAAACGGGGCGAGAAACGTCCAGTCTCTGATAAAGGAGTTTTGCCCGTCAGCGCTCGCGTCTTTGATTCTGCGGCGCGCAGGCGCGCGTTCGGATATGAAATGCTGCGAGGCTTCGCGGGAGATGCGCGTGAGAGCCGCAAACGAGCTGACGGGATTTGAGCTTGAGGTGAGCGGCAAATCGTCATTTGATTCCGCTATGATTACGCGGGGCGGCGTCGATGTCTCTGAGGTGTCACCGAAAACGATGGAATCGAAGCGTGTGGCAGGGCTTTACTTCTGCGGCGAGGTGCTCGACGTCGATGCATATACGGGCGGCTACAACCTTCAGATAGCGTTTTCAACAGGTCGCGCGGCGGGAATCTCGGCGGGCGGCGCGGAATAAAAGCAAATAGTTAAAATACATATATTACGGAGTTTTGGAATGAATATAGCTATTGACGGACCCGGTGGTTCGGGCAAAAGCGTGCTTGCAAAAAATCTTGCAAGAGGCATCGGACTTACATACGTCGATACAGGGGCGCTTTACAGGACTGTTGGGCTTGCCGTAATGAGACGCGGCATTGAGAAAACAGATACGGCGGGTATAATATCGTCGCTTTCGGAAATCAGAGTTGAAATGAAGCACGAGGGCGGCGCGCAGAAGGTCTTGCTTTCGGGTGAGGACGTGACTGACAAAATCCGCACGCCCGAGGTGTCGATGTATGCGTCTGCGGTCTCCGCCGTTCCCGAGGTGAGAGCGTTTCTAAAGGAGCTTCAGCTCGATATGGTCAGAGTGGGAGGCGTCGTCATGGACGGACGCGACATTGGAACGGTCATTATGCCCGACGCGGACGTTAAAATATTCCTTTTCGCGAATCCGAAGGACAGAGCGGAGCGCAGATACGAGGAGCTTGCGGCAAAGGGAATGAATGTGACGCTTGATGAGGTTCTTTCAGATATGAACGAGCGCGACAATAACGACGCGACAAGGGCGGAGGCACCTGCCGTACCCGCCGCTGACGCTGTTATGCTTGACAATTCGGGCTTTCTCGAAGTGGATACATACGCCGCTGCCGTGAGGATAATCAACGAAAAAACCGGAGAATCGTTCGATGAGCGTTTATAATGTCATCTATGCGCTTTTTTCGGGAATTGTGAAGCTGCTTTTTCGCATTCACACGCACGGCGCGGAAAACGTGCCGGCAGAGGGCGCATATATAATCTGCACGAATCACACGACGTTTGCCGATCCGATTGTGCTTTCCGATTCGTCACCGAGGCGTATATTTTATCTCGGCAAGCAGGAGCTTTTCAAAATTCCGGTTGTTTCATCGTTTCTCAAAGCTTTGGGCGGGATTCCCGTTGACAGAAACAAGGGAGACGTTGCGGCGATAAAAAAAGCGATTTCCGTTATCGGAGACGGGTGCCCGCTCTGCGTGTTCGCGCAGGGAACGAGATGCCCGGGGGTTGACATAGAGACGACCTACGACAAGCTGAAGCCCGGACTTGGACTGATTGCATCAAAAACGGGTGTACCCGTGCTTCCCGTTTATATCAGGACGAAAAAGAATCGCGTAAAGATGCTTCGCCGTACCGATGTATATTACGGCGCGCCTGTTATGCCCGATGAAATCGCGGCGTTTGCGGGACGCGACAAATATGCGGAAATCACGAAGTGCGTATTTTCAAAGATATGCGACATTAAAAACGGAGAGGCATCTCTGACATGAAGATTTTGCTTGCGAAGGGAGCCGGTTTCTGCTTCGGCGTCAGAAGGGCTACGGGAACGCTTGAGGACTGCATAGAAAGGCACGGCAGGACTGACGGAATCTACACATACGGCGAGATTATTCACAACAGCGGCTATCTTGAGCAAATAAAGTCAAAGGGCGTCGCCGTCGTCGGAATTGACGATATAGGCAGGATTGCCTCGTCGGAGGTGTCGCGCGAGGGTCACGAATCATATGTTATCATTCGCGCGCACGGGATAACAAAGGAAGAGGAAGAGGCGCTTTCGCGGCTGGAGCGTGAAAACAAACATTTTCATGTCATCGACTGCACCTGTCCTTTTGTCTCAAAGGTTCATAGGATAGCGGAAGAGCACACGGATGACGACTCGGTATTCATTTTAATCGGCGCCGCGGAGCATCCGGAGGTCAAAGGGATTTTAAGCTGGGCGAAGGGGCAGAAGCTGACCTTCTCGACCGCACGCGAGCTTTCGGAGTTTATATCTTCCGAAAAAGGACGCGGGATAGAAGATAAGCAAATAATTGCCGCCGCTCAGACCACGCAAAACATTGATGAGTGGAAAAAATGTGCGGAAAATCTCAAAAAGGTATATACAAACGCAAAAATATTTGATACAATATGCAATGTAACGGACGAACGGCAGAGGGAAGCCGCAAAAACGGCTCCGATGTGCGACGCAATGCTCGTAATCGGAGGAGCGCACAGCTCCAACACAATGAAGCTTTACGATATTTGCAGCAAGGGATGCCGCGCCGTATACAGAATTGATTCATCAAAAGATATTCCGACCGAAATTCTCGGCAAAAATAATATTATCGGAATAACCGCGGGAGCGTCAACTCCCGACGGTATAATTGAGGAGGTTGTAAAAACAATGGCAGAGTCCGAAATCATGGAAGAATCCTTCAAGGAGCTGCTCGACCAAGAGTCACCAAAAACAATAAAGTCAGGAGATATCGTAACGGGAACTGTTACATCTGTTTCAGATGCTGAAGTCCACCTTGACATCGGCGCGAAAGCGACCGGCGTTATTGCGTTTGACCAATTTACGGACGATTCTTCGGCTAAGCTTACCGAAATCGCCAAGGTTGGCGACGAGGTTCGCGCGTTCGTCATAAAGGTGAGCGATATTGACGGCATCGCTACGCTTTCAAAGCGCCGCGCGGACGCGGATGCGAAGTGGTTTGATCTTGAGGCGCTGAAGGAAAGCGGAAGCCTTGCAGAGGGCAAGGTTATCGAGGCAAACAAGGGCGGAGTTGTGATGATGGTCAATTCCGTGCGCGTGTTTGTTCCCGCATTTCTGACGGGTGTTCCGAAGGACGGAGATCTCAATTCCATCGTGGGTGAGACAAAGAAGGTTAAGCTTCGCGAGGTAAATCCGCGCTCAAAGAGAGCGACAGGCTCGATTCGCGACGCGGCGCGTATCGAAAGACGCGCGAATGAGGACGCGTTCTGGAAGAGCGTTGAGCCGGGCAAGGTCTATACCGGAAAGGTAAAGCACCTGACGGAATACAGTGCGTTTGTTGAAATCGCTCCCGGCATTGAGGGAATGGTTCACATGAGCGAGCTTACATGGCGTCACATCAGACGTCCCGCCGACGTTATTTCGGTGGGAGACGAAATTGAGGTTCACGTATTAAGCGCTGTTCGCGAGACAAAGAGAATTTCGCTTTCGTGCAAGACGCCCGAAAACAATCCGTGGAACATCTTCAAGGAGAAGTATTCCATCGGCGACGTCGTTAAAGTAAAGATTCTCAACTTCACGACGTTTGGCGCGTTTGCAGAGGTTGTTCCCGGTCAGGACGGTCTTATTCACATTTCCGAGATAAGCGACCACAGAATTTCAAAGCCGTCCGACGAGCTTTCGGTAGGCGACCTTGTTGACGCGAAAATTATCGGTATTGACGACGACAACAGGAAGATAAGCCTTTCGATAAGAGAGCTTATTGAGGACGGGTATGTATCCGAGGATGAGCCCGAGGAGGAATACGAGGAGTCCGAAGAGAGCGAGGTTGTTTATTCAACCGACGACGTTCACGAGGATGAAGCGGTTACCGAGGAGGATGTCCCCGCAGAGGCTGAGGAGTCATCGACCGGCGAGGAAGCTTCCGCCGAAACCGAGACGACCGAGGAATAATTTCCGCTGATAGTTTCAGTGCTTTCGGAAACAAAAAATTAAACATTACAATTTAAGATAGGAGTGATTTTTTCTTGGACGACGGTCCTATACGATGTATTTTGCTTTTCGCGATATGCCTTTCGGGGTGTGTGATTTGCTCTGCCTCCGAAACGGCATTCGCGGCAGTCAGCCGGGCGCGCATGATGAATCGCGCGGACAAGGGCGACAAGCGCGCGGCAAAGGTTGTCGCGGTACTTGATGATTTTGACTTCGTTTTGTCTGCAAATCTCATTTTGAACGATATTTGCAGCGCGGGGTGCGGAACGACAGCAGCTCTTGTTTCGATTTCTCTCGGCGGCGGGGCGCTTACGGAGACGATTGTCGTCGCCGTAAGCACGATTGTGCTTTTCTTCTTCGGCGAAATGATGCCGAAATCTGTTGCACGTGACTGCCCCGAGGCTATATCGTCGGTATTCGCGGGATTCATGCTCTTTTTGGTTCGTGTTCTTCACCCGATTGTTACGGCATTTACGAAGCTTTCGCGCTTCATTATGTCGAAAATCCCGGGAGGGGACGACGACGGCGTTACATATACCGAAAATGAGCTTGACGACATTATCGACACGGTTACGGACGACGAAAGCGAGCCGCCCGAAAGGGGAAGGCTTATTCGCTCGGCATACGGCTTTTCCGATTTTGAAATCGGCGCCGTAACAACGCCATGGGAGGCGACACAGACGCTTGACGTGAGGGCGGATTTTGCCTCTGTCACGGCGACAGCGGATGCTACCCTTCATTCAAGGTTTCCCGTCACCGACGGAGGAGTTCCCGTTGGAATACTTTATTTGAGAGGCTATCTAAAGCGCTCAATCGAGTGCGGCAACAAAGCCGTGGCGGGCGACGTGATGACCAAGCCGTTTTACATTTCCGAGGACACCCCAGCTGACGACGCTATCGAAAAGATGAGCCGCGCGAAGGCGACTCTCGCGATTGTGACGGGCGAGGGCGGAAAAATCGTCGGAATTATAACGGTCGAGGACATTCTTGAGGTTCTTGTCGGCGATATGGACGAGGAAATTATGGGTGCGGGAGGTGCCGCCGTATGATTTTCTCTGATATTATCATTATATTTCTGATGCTTCTCTGCGCCGCATTTTTCAACGGCTCGGAGATGGCATTTACATCCGTGGGCGAGCAAAGGCTGCGGCTTCGATGTGAGGAAAAGAATACTCTCCCGAGACGCGCCGCACTTTATTTTGTCTCGCATTTTCAGTCGCTTCTGACGACAACGCTTATCGGAAACGACATGACGACGATGATTGCGACAAACATCGCAACACTGCTTGTAGTCGGGCTTCTCGGCGAGGGAATGTCGTGGGTCGCCACGCTTGTCATGACGCTTCTGATACTCACCTTTACGGAAATCGTTCCGAAGGTAATATGCAAGCAGAAGGCGGCGGAATTCTGCACGATTTCGGCAGTGCCGCTTCGTGTGCTGACCGTTATTCTCTCACCGTTTATATTTGTAATCACGCTTATAATAAAGCTGCTTTCGTTCATCTGGCGGCGAAAATCGACTGATGACGACGGCTTGACGACTGACGAGCTTGAAAGCGTTATCGATATTGCGGAGGATGAGGGCGTTCTCGACGAGGATGAATCCGACCTTGTCAGGCGGGCGATTGACTACAAAAATATCAAGGCTTACGAGATAATCACGCCGCGTGTAGATATGGAGTATATCGACATCGAGGACGATTACGAGGATATCAAGGAAAGCATGATGATGTTCACGCATTCGAGAATCCCCGTGTGCGAGGGAAATCCCGACAATGTTATCGGGCTTGTGCATCTGAATCGTCTTTTGTCGGCGGAGGCATCGGGAAGGATTCCCGATATTGCATCCCTCTCAACTCCGCCCGTTTTCGTCGCAAAGACGGCGACGATTCCGGACATTGTGCGGCGTATGCGCGAAACGAAGCGCAGGCTTGTGTTTGTTGCCGACGACTACGGCGGCGTTCTCGGAATCGTGACGATGGAGGACGCGCTCGAGATTCTTGTCGGAGACATCTGGGATGAAACGGACGATGCTCTGCCCGATTTAATTGAGCTTGGCGACGGTGAATATGACCTTGGCGGTCAGATTTGGCTGCGAGAGCTTTTTGAGGAGCTTGAGCTTGAAGGCGACGAGTATGAGGAGATTGCGGATGAGTTCACCGTGCTGTGCGGCTGGTGTGCCGACAGACTCGGACTTGCGCCGGAAATCGGCGACGGCTTTACCTTCGGACGGCTGTCCTTCACTGTTTCGGGTCTTGACGGAATAATGGTTGACAGAATGAGGCTTACCGTTCTGCCCGACGAGGATGAGGATGACGACGAGGACGATTCCGATGAGGAGCATTTGTCCGAGACAGAGTGATTTCATCCTTCAAAAACGCCCCGCTTTGCGTGTTTTCACGCGAACTGAGGCGTTACGGAATTAAAAAAAAGAGTGTGCGCCGCATTTTCCACGCATACGTGTGGTGCGGCTCACATTTTCGGTCTAAAATAATTTTTTGTGAGGTTTTTGTCATGGGGAAGGCTAAAAGGGTCAAGGCTCAACGAGAAGAAGCGCAAAGGCGAATTGACGAGGCGAAGGAAGCCAAAAGACGGGCGCGCAGGGAAACGCTTGTCATGGTTGTCGCCGTAATCGTCGTGCTTGCGGTTGTTGCGGGTGTCGTTTTCGGCGCCGTTTTTGCGTACAAGACCGTGAGATCGACGGGAAATTATCTGCGCAACAAGGTTGCTGTGTATTCCGAGCATTTTGAGGTGAATAATGCAATGCTCGCATACATAATGTACGATAATTTCGATTCGAGCGTCAGCACCTACTACTATTATTACTACTATTACTACGGATTCGATTACACGTCCGCACTGAAAACACAGTACTACGACGAGGATTCCGGTACGACGTGGTATGATTACTTCCTTGATGCGGCGATAAGCATAGCAGAGAGCTATCTTGTGCTTTGCGAGGCGGCGTATGCGGAGGGAGTTGAGCTTGAGGAGACGGATTATCTTGCTATCGAGCGCTGCATTCAGCAAATCGAATACGCGGCGTCCTCCGTTGATTACGAGATTCAGGATTATCTTGACGAGCTTTACGGCGTAGGCGTTCAGGAGGACGATATACGCGACGCGCTCGAGCTTTATTATCTCGCGCTCAAGTATGACTATATTATAGCCGATGAAGCGAAGGCAACGGATGAGGAAATCGAGGAATATTATACCGAAAATGAGTCGGACTACATCTTCGTTTCGTACAAGACATACACGTTTGAGGCATCGTATGATGACGATGCGGATGACGACGCTATAGCGGAGGCGCAGACTGAAGCGAGCGAAGCTGCGAATGCGCTTGCGGCGGCGACGTCGTCCGACGAATTTGACGAGCTTCTGACCGAATATCTCGAATCGCTCGAAACGGACGAGGACGATATAACGGACGCGCTGGAGGACGCCTTTGTCGAGGACGAGACGGAGGATGAGGACGAGGACTACAGCGTATGGCTCTTTGACGAGGAACGCGAGCTTTACGAGACTACGGTTATAGCCGAGGACGACGATACATACACGGTTTACATGATAACGTCCCTCGCGTCGCGTCAGGAATATACGACAAAAACTGTTCGCCATATACTTTTCTCGACAAGCTACTACGATGACGACGATGCCTGCCTTGCCGCGGCTGAGGCAGTGCTTGAGCTGTTCAAATCGGGAGAGATGACAGAGGAGGCGTTTGCTCTTCTTGTCGCCGAATACAGCGATGACAGCGGCTCGTCCGCTCACGGCGGAATTTACGACGATATTCTCAAGGGAGTGTTTGTCGATGAATTTGAGGACTGGGCATATGATGAAGACCGCGAATACGGCGATGTGGAAATAATAGAGTCCGATTACGGCTATCACATCATGTTTTTCGTGGGCGACGGAATGACGGCGTGGATGTCGGATATCAACGACACACTTGTTGAGGAAGAGGTAGAAGAGGTTATCGACGAGCTTTCGGAGGTTTATACCATCACGTCGGACAGCTCGATTGCTTCAGGTATCCCTGACGTAAACAATCAGATTTAATGTGATTAAAGACAGCGATTTCGGGACTGCCGCGTCTTCGGCAGCCCCGATTCGATGTTTTTTGAAGGGAATTAAGATGAAAAGGTTTGTTTCTTTGGTGCTTGCACTTATAATTATCGTACTCTCGTGCGCGTCGTGCGGTGAGGAGCGAAACGTCGTCATGTATACGGAAAACTTCACCGTGACGGACGCTATGCTCTCGTACTATATGTACGACTATTTCAATTATCTTGTAAGCTCATACGGCTACTATTTTTACTATTATTACGGATTTGACTATACGGCGTCGCTAAAGGAGCAGTATTACGATTCGAGCAGCGGGGCTACATGGTACGATTATTTCCTGTATCTCGCGACGGACAGCGCGACGTTTTATCTCACATTCTGTGAGGCGGCAATTCGTGCGGGGCTTTCGTATTACGACGAGAAATTCGACACGCTTATCGACCGCGAAATCGAAACGCTTGAATCCACCGGAGAATCCTACGGATATTCGCTTGACGAATATATCAAGCTTTGCTACGGCGACATTACGGAGGACGACGTAAGGGAGGCGCTCAGGCTCTTCTATCTTGCGCAGGAGTATTATAATTACTTCATTGACGGGCTTGATTATTCGGATGAGGAGCTTGAGGAATGCTTTGCGGAAAACGCCGACGATTACACCTACGTTTCCTACAAGGTGTTCGACGTTGAGGCAACGTATGAGGACGACGCCGACGATGAGACAATTGACGAGGCTTACGCTGCGGCGGAGGCTGCCGCAAACGCGATTGCAGAGGCGGAGAACTCCGACGAGTTCGATACGCTTCTCTCTGAATATCTGACGGAGCACTATGCCGATGACGACGAGATGACGGATGACGATATTTCATCTTTAGTGACGGCGGCGCTTATTGAGGACGAGACAATCGACGAGGACGAGGATTACAGCGTATGGCTTTTCGACGATGAACGCGAGCTTTATGATACGACCGTTATCGACGACGGCGAGGGAACTTACACGGTTTATATGGTGACGTCTCTTGCGGCGCGTGAGACATATTTCACGAAGAATGTGCGCCATATTCTTCTGTCGATTGAAAATTACGACGACGAGGACGCCTGCATGGAAGCTGCGGAGGCTGTGCTTGAGGAATATATTTCTGGCGGCGCGACAGAGGAGCTTTTCATCGAGCTTGCGGCAAAATATTCATATGACACGGGCTCGGCTGACACCGGCGGGCTTTATGAGGACGTCATGCTCGACGAGATGGTTGAGGAATTTGAGGACTGGTGCTACGACGAGTCCCGCACGGCAGGCGAAACAGGTATTGTCGAATCGGATTACGGCTGTCACGTCATGTATTTTATTGGCGACGGAAGGGAAGCATGGGCGGCTCAAATGTATGAGCTTCTCGTTGAGGAGGCTTACGAGGCGGAATATGACCGCGTACTGGACGCGTATGAGGTCACGTCTGACTTAACCGGCGTGAACATTGTCGATATAAACGCGGATTCCTGACGCCATGCATTTGTGAGAATGTACAAAAATACTTTTTATCGAAAAAAAGGCTTGCATTTGTGATGACTTTGTGATAAAATGTGATTGTACAATGAAAGCCCAAGGAGGTAATTATCATGAAGAGAATTCTTTGTCTCTTTATCGCGCTTCTGATGGTTCTCGGCACGGTTGTCGCGTGCCAGACATCTCCCGACGATGAAGAAACGGCTGACACTGCCGCTGACAGCACAGAAGGGGTGGAGGATACCTCCGCTTCAGATGTGGTGGAAGATTCGGATTATACACTTAGCATGACCGAAGCGGAGCTTAAGCAGTGGGATGGCGAGACGTTCACAATCAGGACATCGGACACGACCGTCGCGACAACGTGGATTGATTTTGAGGAATTAAGCTCCGACCCCATTGAGAATGCGATGTATCTGCGCAGCCTCTACCTTGAGGATGTTATGGGAATTGAATTTGTCGATGTTGTTGCGCCCGACTATTACAGCGGAAGCTACACTCTTGTCGATACGCTTGTCACAGGAGGCGACGACACCTATGACCTCTTTTACGTAAGATGTATTGAGTCGATTTCGCTTTGGTCGGACGGCGATATTTACACGTTTGACGAGCTTCAGTATGTGGATCTTGAAAAGTCATATTGGGCTCAGGACATCAATCCCGGTCTGATGCTCGCAGGTCAGCAGTATACTGCTGTCGGAAGCGCAGACCTCAATGTCTATGATTTTACATTTGCTCTTGTATTCTCAAAGGAGCTTTTTGAACAAAACAGCAGCCTTCCCGACCTTTATGAGCTTGTGAGAAACGGCGAATGGACGGTCGATAAAATGCAGGAGATTCTTGCGTCATCTTATTTTGATGCAAACGGCGACGGCAATCGCGACTCAAGCGACAGATACGGGTATCTCGCGGATAACAGGATGGTTGTTCCGTCGTTTATAGTATCGTGCGGAACCACTATGGTTTCCAAGGATTCTGACGATTATCCCGTTCTGAATCTTACTGACGATTATTTCTTCTCGGTATTTACAAAGGTATTTGAAATAATGTGGGACGACGAGAACTGGTATTCCGATTATACCGGTGACGGTCAGGACGTTCCTTCGAGCAATATAGATATGTTTGAAAATAATCAGGCATATTTCCTCGACTGCTCCTTCAACTATGTTGTCCAGCTTCGTGAAATGGAATCCGAGTTTGGTATAGTGCCTTATCCGAAGTGGGATGAGGATCAGGAAGATTACTACGCGAGAGTTTCGTATTTCTGGTCGTTTGTTGTGCCGAACACGGCAGACCCCGATTTTGCAGGAGCTGTAATGGAGGTGCTCAATTACTATTCGGCAACTGACGGCGGCGTAGTTACGGCTTACTATGATCAGTCGCTTTCGGGAAGAACGATGCGTGATGAGGAATCGCAGGAAATGCTCGACATAATTTTCTCCCACCGCGTTGCTGACCTCGGCGACACGACGTTCTGCGATTCTGTTCGGGACGGTCTGATTGCGGGAATGTTCGCAAGCAATACGAGGACAATCTCGACCTTCCAGAGCAACGAAAAAGCGCTGAATAAGAAATTCGCGAAGTATATCGAAAACGCGCTCGGAAGTTAATCGTTACGAAAGATACAAAAGTGCATTCCTGTTCGGGAATGCACTTTTGGCGTAAAAGAGAAAGTCAGACAAGGCAGCTAATCGTATTTTTTGCAGTATAATAACGAGGATTTCCTCTTAATTACAAGCAAACCCCGCCTCTGATTTTGCGAGGCGGGGATTGTTTTAGGTGATTTATCAGTTTTCCGCAACGTATACGGTCATTTCTCCCTCTCCGCGGTTTGCCCACTTATAGTAGGGGATGAACGTAAGCTTTACGGGCTTTTTTGTGGGAGGCGTCATGCGGTAAAGCGTATCGTCACCGTCATCGCATTCGATATATCCGTCGGCTGTAATCTCGTATATTCCTTCGAGCTTGTCGGGGACGTATTCGCAGTGAAGCTCTGATGACCTCGGAAGCGAAACTGCGGGCAGCGGTGTTTCGTTGTCCGCCTCTTCAAGGCAGTAAACAATAGGTCCGCGGCGCACTGCCACCTTGCCCGCGTCGGCACGCACATTGTAATTCGCGTATACGCGGTGAGGCTCGACGGGAAGTTCGAGCGTTACAGTGTCGCCTTCGCACCAATCGCGCGTTATCGCAGCGTATCCGTTGTCGTCCTCGGCTGCATATTTCTCGCCGTTTACAGAGAGCGTGTATTTGCCACAGCAGTACGCGGGAATGCGCAGCGCGAGCGTATAATGTCCGCATCCGCATGAAACGGTGATTTTGCCGTCGTTCGGATATTCGGTCTTTACTGAAAGCGTAACCTTGTCGCCGGATGTTTCAAGCTCCGTTTTTGCGCCGACGAAAAGATTCATGTATATTCTGTCGCCGTCAATGGTGTAAATGTACTTTCCTATCGAGGTGATGAGACGCGCGAGATTTGGAGGGCAGCAGGCGCAGCCGAACCATTTCGGGCGCACGGGAAGTACATGGCGCTTATCTGGATTTTTATGGCTTGCCTCGGGATAAACCTCGAGCGGATTTACGTAGAAAAAGTTCTTTCCGTCAAGCGACATTCCGGCAATGCAGGTATTGTAAAGCGCCGTTTCAAGCGTATCCGCGTAGCATGATTTAGGCTCAATCTGAAGCATTGCGCGCATGAAAAAGCAAAGAGCTATTGACGCGCACGTTTCGGCGTATACGGTGTCATTAGGCAAATCATAGTCAAACGTGAACCGCTCGCCGTTTGCGGAGGAACCGACGCCTCCCGTCACGTACATTCTCTTATGTACGAGATTATCGTAAAGCGTTCTGCACGTCTGAAGAAGCGATTCGTCACCCGTTTCACGCGCTACGTCGGCAACTCCCGTCGCCATGTAGAGCGCGCGCACACTGTGTCCCTCAAGCGCCGTCTGCTCCCTTATCGGAAGATGCCACTGCGCATAAAGACCTGCGTTATTTACCATATATTCGGGCAGCGGGTGATGGTGATGGTCGGGGTGGCGCTTTTCGTCCTCAAGCTCGAAGAATGCGGGGCGGCGACCGCGCTCATCAACAAAGTATTTAGCGAGCTTAAGCATTGTCTCGTCCCCTGTAGCGTGATACATCGAAACGAGCGCAAGCTCGATTTCCTCGTGTCCCGGATAGCCGTGAAGCTTTCCTTCCTCGGGACCGATTACCGAATCGATATGGTGCGCCATGCGCGTCATAATGTCGAGCAGCTCGCGCTTTCCCGTCGCCTCATAATATGCGGCGGCAGCCTCCATCATGTGACCCGCACAGTAAAGCTCGTGATTGTCGCGCATATTTGTCCAGCGGTGCCCCGGCTCCTTTATTGTGTAGTAGGTGTTAAGGTATCCGTCCTTCTGCTGCGCGCGCCCTATGAGCGCTATCGCCTCGTCAGCCGTTGCCTCAAGCTCGGGGTCGGGATTTGTCATGAGCGAATACGCGACGGCTTCAAGCCATTTCGCAAGGTCGCTGTCCTGAAACACGAAGCCGTAAAAGCTGCCCTCCGCCTCGCCAGCGGCGATTTTGAAGTTTTCGATGCAGTGACTTTTGTCCGCGCCCTCCGTTCTGTCATTGAGCGTTTCCCACTGATACGGAATCACGTTTTCACGCACAAGCTCGGACAGATGTCCGAAGAACCCGTCGTGCTCGATTTTGACCGATTTTATATTCGGCACGTTCAGATTTTTCATAGTTGTTACCATTGCTATTGCAGTACAATAGCTTCCTTTCCTCGATTATTTGTCCGGCAAAGGATACAAAACAGAGAGCTTGTAAGATTTATCTTTCAAGCTTTTACTCCTTTGTCGGGATGTATTTTTCATCATGAAACAGTTTATCATAAAGGAACGGAAAGGTCAAGTGAAAAATTAAAAAAATAACGCCGACGAGAGGCAATTTTTTTGTAAAAAGCGCTGTGATAAAATTTTCCCGCGTTTATCTTGGGTTTAGAATGATAATATATAATTTACTGCAAAGGAAGCGGGAGTATTACCATGAATGATAATAGGAAAGCAAATGTAAAAATATACAAAACCTTTGAGGACGATTTTACGGAAAGCAAAAATCAATCGGCAGTGCTTCCCGAGAATTTCGTCTGGGTACATGAAAATATATTTTACCGCATGGCGTCCGCTGTGACCTTCGCGCTTGCGTGGGTGTTTGGAATCGTTTATTCAAAGCTCGTTTTGCGGGTGAAGGTGAAGAACAGAAAAGTTCTGAAAAAATACCGGAAGGAAGGGTATTTTCTTTACGGCAATCACACGCAGGCGATGGGAGATGCCTTCATTCCGACGTGTGTTCTCGGGTTTAAGCGATTTCATACCGTCGCCGGCTCGGCGAATCTCGGTATTCCCGTTATAGGCAGACTTCTGCCGATGATAGCGGCTATAATCACGCCCGAGAGCATACATGACAGCGTGAAATTCTGCGAGGCCGTCAAAACGCGAATCGACGAGGGAAGATGCGTGATTATTTATCCCGAAGCTCATGTGTGGGAATGGTACACGAAAATCAGACCGTTTCCGGCGACGGCGTTTTATTTTCCCGTGAAATATAACGCGCCGTCGTTTTCGATGACGCTTGTATACAGTAAAAAAAAGCGCGCCCGCGAAGGCTCGAAGCCGCGAATAACCGTATATATCGACGGTCCGTTTTTTCCAGACAAGGAACTTTCCGTGCGGGAACGCCGTGAAAAGCTTTATGATGAAATATATGAGGCGATGGTGAAGCGCTCGTCGCTTTCTGACTGCGAATATATACATTACCGAAAAGAAGGTGAGGCTTTATGAATATACTTTACTGCGGGGACGCGGGTATAGTTGACGGACTTTTGATTTCGATTTTGTCGCTTATCAAAAATTCCGATGAAAAGCTTGCGGTTTATATCATGACGATGGAGCTGACGCAGGGTGAAAAGACATATCACGCCGTTTCTGACGGAACAGTCGATTTTCTTGACGGAATTGTCAGGAAAGCAGACGCTGAAAGCTTTGTCAAAAAAATCGATATAACGGAAATATTCGCGGAGAATGCGCCCCACGCGAATATGGACACTCGGTTTACGCCCTTTTGTATGCTGAGGCTTTTTGCCGATATGATAGCGGATTTGCCCGACAGGCTTCTTTATCTTGATGTTGATGTTGTCGTAAGACAAAATATTTCCGATTTCTATCATCAGGAGCTTGGTGAGCATGAGATTGCGGGCGTCCTCGATCACTACGGAAAATGGTTTTTCAGAAGAAATCCCTTCAAATTTGATTATCTTAACTCGGGAGTTTTGATTCTGAACATGAAAAAGATAAAATCGACGGGGCTTTTTGAAAGATGCAGAAATATGTGCCGGGACAAGAAAATGTTCATGCCCGACCAATCCTCTCTCAACAAGCTTTCAGATAATAAGAAAATTTTGCCGAGAAAATACAACGAGCAGCGGAAGCTTCGCCGCGATACGGTGATACAGCATTTTACGACGAGCTTCAGATTTTTCCCGTGGCTTCACACGCTCACGGTAAAGCCGTGGCAGGTCGATCGGGTTCACGACAAACTGAAGCTTCACGAGTACGATGATATTCTTGAAAAATATGAGGCTCTTATGCCGGAGCTTTCAAAGTGCGCGTAAGGTGCGCGGAATCAGGAGATATTTGCTTTGAGTGAAAAAAGAGAAACCATGCCCGTATTTTTTACGATTGACGAGAGCTTTACGCCGTATCTCGATACTGCGCTGATTTCGCTGACTGAAAACGCATCGGATAAGTACGACTACCGCATTGTCGTCATAAACGATAATATAAGCGAAAAAAGCCGCAAAATTCTTTCATCTCACGAAAAGGAAAACGTCAGAGTGGAATTTGCCGAGATGGGCGACGAAATTTCATCGATAACGAACAGAGTTGAAAATAAGCTGCGCTGCGATTATTTCACTATGACGATTTATTTCAGGCTTTTTATTCCCGAAATGTTCCCGCAGTACGATAAGGGAATTTACATTGACAGCGATATTATCGTTGCGGGTGATATTTCCGAGATGTATCATATAGACATTGGCGACAGCATTGTAGGGGCTTGTCCCGATTTGTCTATCGCTGATGTGCCGGATTTTGCGAAATACATCGAGGAAGCGGTCGGGATAAACAGATACAGATACGTAAATTCGGGTGTGCTTCTGATGAATCTTTCAAAAATGCGCGAGCTTAAATTCAGCGAGGAATTTTTGAGGCTTATGAATAAATATCATTTCGATTCCATCGCGCCCGATCAGGATTACCTGAACGCTATGTGCTGTGGGAAGATACATTTTCTCGACGAGAAGTGGGACGCCATGCCGAACAGACAAAAGCTTCCTCAAGCCTCACCGAAGCTCATACACTACAATCTTTTCGATAAGCCGTGGTGCTATGACGGAATACAGTATGAGGAGTATTTCTGGAAATACGCAAAGCGCTCGGCGTATTATGAAGAGATTCTCAACTTCAAGCGGAATTACTCGGAGCAGGACAAAGCGTCCGACGCGAAATGCCTTAATGAAATGCTCACAAAAGCCGCACGGCTTGCGGGAGAGGATAAAACATTCCGTAAAATGTACGAGCGCGGAGAAAAAATCAGGGTATGATAATAGGCGATAACAAGGATCTTGTAATCGATAATATAAAGCGATGCGCGGAGAGCGGGCAGTTTCATGAAAAGGTTGAGGTTGACGACCCAAATCTTACGCGCGAGCAGAAGCGCGATTTAGTACGCCGTCATATGGCTGCGCGCGAGACGAAAAGATACAGAGAAAAAAACAGATTCGCGCGTTTCATTCTCGGCGTTGGCGGCAGATTTATAAATATAAGCACGAAAATTGACGGGCTTGAGAGGCTTTCGTCAATAAAGGGCGGGGCAATCGTTACGAGCAATCACTTCAACCCGCTTGACAATACCGCCGTCTGGACTGCTGTGCGCAAATCGGGAAGAAAGCGGCTTTATATTGTCAGTCAGGACACAAATCTTGCAATGACGGGATTTATCGGCTTTCTGATGAAATACTCGGATATTGTTCCGATTACGTCGGATTATCACTATATGGCGGGACCATTTATAAAAACGCTTCGCTCTCTTGTCATGTCGGGACAATTTGTGCTTATATACCCAGAGCAGGAGATGTGGTTTAATTATAAAAAGCCGCGTCCGCCAAGACCGGGCGCGTATTACTATGCCGCGAAATTCGGCGTGCCTATAGTCTCATGCTTCGTTGAGATAAAAAACCGAAGCACAAAGGAAAACGACAGCTTTTATAAGACGTCCTACGTCGTACACATTCTGCCGACGATACATCCCGATCCGAATCTGACGGTAAGGCAAAACAGCTCGGCGATGATGGCGCTTGACTATAAGCAGAAGGCTGAAGCGTACGAAAGCGCTTACGGGAAAAAGCTTGACTATAAATTTGATGATGACGACATTGCGGGATGGATACCGCATGGTGAAAATAATAAGATGAAGCTTTGATTTTTGGGGTGATTTGACATATGGGGGTTATGAATACTGTGAACGAGGAAATCAAAAGGGTATTTGCCGAATATCGTCTCGGAATAGACGTAGGCTCGACGACTGTAAAGGTTGTAATCACGGACGGCGCGTCGGGTGAGCTTTTATACACGAGATACGAGCGTCACGGGGCAAAGCAGACTGAAACGGTTATCTCAATGCTTTCGGACGCGAACGAATTTTGCCGCGGCAAAAGCGTGCGCGCAGCCGTTTGCGGATCCGGCGGAAAGCCTATTGCAGAGGCGCTCGGCGTACATTTCATACAGGAGGTTGTGGCGAACGCTTCAGCCGTGTGCAGGCTTTATCCGAACGTCAGGACGGCGATTGAGCTTGGCGGGCAGGACGCGAAGGTTATTTTCTTTCACAAGGACGAAAAGACAGGCAGACTTCAAACGACTGACATGAGAATGAACGGAAGCTGCGCGGGAGGTACGGGTGCGTTTATCGACGAGATGGCGTCGCTTCTTCATATCTCAACTCCCGAATTTGAGTCGCTTGCGAGGGAGGGAAAGGCTGCCTACGATATTTCGGGACGTTGCGGAGTTTTCGCCAAGACTGACATTCAGCCGCTTTTGATTGAGGGCGCGCCGCACGAGGATATTGCAAGATCCGTATTTCACGCGATAGCGAAGCAGACGATCGGCGGGCTTTCACAGGGACTTATTCTGAAGCCGCCCGTAATATTCGAGGGCGGTCCGCTCACATTCAATCCGACGCTTGTAGACGTATTTGCGGAACGGCTCTCGCTTTCGGAGGACGAGATTATAAAGCCCGTACATCCCGAAACAATCGTCGCATACGGCGCCGCCGTCGCGGTCGACGAGATTTTCCCCGATGCCGCGGAGGACGAATTTGTAACGATTGACGAGCTTTTAGAGAGAATCGTCAAAAATAAAGTCAAGGCATCGGAAAAAAAGCACGGGAAGCCGTTTTTTGACGGCGAGGACGATAAAAAGGAGTTTATGGAGCGCCACGACGCGGAGCTGATGACGCTTGAAGAGGCAAACCCCGACGGTGACGGCAGACTGCGCGTTTATCTCGGAATCGATTCGGGCAGCACAACCTCAAAATTTGTACTTGTAGACGAAAATGAGCGTGTCGTTGACAGGTTTTATTCAAACAACAGAGGTGAGCCGCTCGCCGTTGTGCGTGACGGACTGACAGAAATGCGTCAGAGATACCGCTCACGCGGCATTGAGCTTGAAATTGTCGGTCTTGGAACGACAGGATACGGTGAATCGCTTTTCGCTAAGGCGTTCGGCGCAGATTTTCATATCGTCGAAACTGTTTCCCACGCTGAGGGATGTAAAAAATTCTTTCCCGACGTTTCATTTGTTCTCGATATCGGCGGTCAGGACATGAAGGCGATATGGATTGACGACGGGGTAGTGACAAATATAATGCTCAATGAGGCATGTTCCTCGGGATGCGGCTCATTTCTCGAAAATTTCGCCGCGTCCTTGGGAATACCGACTGAAAATATAGCCGACGCGGCGTTCAAATCGGAGGACCCCGCAATTCTCGGCAGCAGATGCACGGTTTTCATGAACAGCACCATTATAAACGAGCAGCGAGAGGGGAAGCTGCCCGAGGATATAATGGCTGGACTTTGCCGTTCAATTATAGAAAACGTATTCACTAAGGTTGTAAGAATCACAAATACTGATTCGCTCGGCGACAAGATCGTCGTTCAGGGCGGAACCTTCAAAAATCGCGCGGTTTTATGCGCGCTCGAGGAATATCTCGGTCACAAGGTTACCCTCGCGCCATATCCCGGCGAGATGGGAGCTTACGGAGCCGCGATTCTGACAAAGCGTCACATTGATGAGGTCGGATATGCAAACGGCGTCTCGACATCATTTATCGGGCTTGACGCTGTTGCCGATTTTACATATGAGACGATGACGGGCGTGAGATGCCGGAAATGCGCGAATCAGTGCAGCAGAACGGTGATGAAATTCGGCAACGGTGGTGTCTGGGTTACGGGAAATCGCTGTGAGCGCGGAGAGTTTGTATCAAGGCAGGAGCTTGGCGAGGAGGATAACGATGAGAAAACACCCGAAATTGTCACGCAAAACGCGCCTGACATATTCGAGGAACGCGAAAAGCTTCTCTTCCGCATATATCCGTGCCGCACTGTTTCAGAAAAGAAAAATATAACGGTCGGTATTCCGCGCGTGCTTGAATTCTGGGACAGTATGCCGTTCTGGACAACCTTCTTTACGTCTCTCGGATATGACGTTAAGCTTTCAAAGAAAAGCACACGCGGAATGTATGAGCGCGGGCTTACATATGTCGCCTCCGATACGATTTGCTTTCCCGCAAAGCTCGCGCACGGGCATATTGACGATCTTTCAAAGCGGGGAGTTGACAGGATATTCATGCCATACGTCATGCATATGCCGCCCGAGGGAACTGATAAATTAAGCCCTTACGTATGTTCGGTGCTTCAGGGATACCCGCTTGTCGTAAAAAATTCGCAGTCGCCGGAGGAGCGCTACGGCGTCACGTTCGATACGCCCATATTCCATTGGTTCATCGAAAAGGACAGGAGAAGGCAAATTTGCGAATACGCCGTGAAAACGCTTGGCGTATCAAAAAAGGAGGCGTCTGACGCTTTTGCGGAAGCGCACGCGGCAGAGGAGGAATTTCGGAAAACGCTGCGTGAGAGGACGTCGGAGGTGATTGCCGACGCCGAAAAGCGCGGAGAATTCGTTATAGTGCTCGCGGGGCGTCCTTACCACACAGACCCCTTTGTAAGTCACGGAATATCGAAGCTTTTCACGTCAAAGGGAATAGCTGTAGTGCCTGTCGACGGGCTTTCGGGTCTTGAAAAGGTAGACCTTTCGCGTACCCGCATTGAAATAACAAACGATTTTCACACGCGTATGCTTGCGGGAGCGGTAATTGCCGCAAGCACGAAATCGCTTGAATACGTGCAGCTTGTGAGCTTCGGATGCGGTCACGACGCTGTTTTGTCGGATGAAATTATTCGCATTATGAACGGAGACGGCAGCGCGGAGCGAAAGCCGCCGCTCATTCTCAAAATCGATGAGAGCGATTCGTCCGGTTCGCTTAAAATTCGTGTTTCGTCGTTTATTGAGACTGTGCGCATAAGACGCAAGCTGAAAGAGAAAAAGCCTGAGGGGACAAACTCGGAGGGCAGCTACGCGATACCGATTCCGAGTCCCGTGAAGTTTTATAAAAAGGACAAAAAGGTTCGCACGCTTATAATCCCGAACATTTCGGAGGAGGTGTCAATTCTGCTCGGTGCTATCCTCGAAAAGGAGAATTTCCGGATAAAAACCGTTCCCGTCGGCGGAACGAACGAAATAAAGCTTGGAAAAAAGTACGTTCACAACGATATTTGTTTCCCCGCACAGATGGTAATCGGCGAGCTTATCGGAGAGCTTCAAAGAGGGAACTATAATCATGACGAGGTAGCCGTCGGAATGGCAAAATTCCAGTGTGACTGCCGAATGTCGCATTATGCGGGGCTTCTGCGCAAGGGACTTGATGCCGCGGGATTTTCGGATGTGCCGATTGTGACGACGGACGCGGGCGATACAAAGGAAATGCACCCGGGCGTCATGTTTTTCGAGATAGGTCCCGTAATTGAGGCGGTGTGGGCGTTTATGATGCTTGACATTCTCTCGGGACTTTGCCGGAAAATCCGTCCGTATGAGATAAACGCGGGGGAGACAGATCGAGTATACCGCAGCTGCATACAAAAAATTGCCGACGCATCCCGTATCGGGCTGTCGGAAATACGCCGCGCGTTTGAGAGAGCGATTGACGACATGGCGAAAATACCGTATGACAGGAGCGTTTTGCGCCCGAGAGTATTCGTGACGGGCGAGCTTCTTGTCACATTCCACCCAGGGTCAAACTTCGGCATTGAGCGTTATCTTGAAAAGAACGGAATGGAGGCTGTTTTTCCGCGCCTTATGGACCAGTTCCGCAAGGATTTTCAGGTTTCGATAAGAGAAATCAAGGATTATCACGCGAATATCGCTCCTTACTCCTTCCTGCTCGATTATCTTATGAAGGCAGTCGATGAAAAGCTTGAAAAGACGGCGCTCCGTCATCCGCTTTACACCCGCGCGGCAACTACGCGCGAGCTGTATGCGGGGGTGAGGGATGTTATTCCCGAAACGCTGAGCTGCGGGGAAGGATGGCTCATGGCGGGTGAAATTGCTCATTTTGCGAAGGAAGGCGTTAAGTCGTTTGTCATATTGCAGCCGTTCGGCTGCCTGCCGAATCACATCTGCGGGAGAGGCGTTATCAAGCGGCTAAAGGACGAGTACGAGGATATAAGCATACTTCCGCTCGATCTCGATCCCGACACGAGCTTCGCAAATGTGGAAAACAGGCTTCAGATGCTTATGATGAACGCAAACGCATCGGCAGCAGAAGAAGATAATTCTTCCGATAAAAAAGAGGCGAGAGCGTCATAAAGTGCGCAATCGCAAAACGCCGCGCGGCGCGGGGTCAAGCAGTGACCTCGCGCCGTGCAAATTTTGATTGAATGCTCGAAATATACTATACGCTTGTTTTGTCAGATTTACTCCCTTTGCTCCTTGAGCGCCTCATCCATTCCGATTTTCAGCGTCTTTCTTCCGACAAGCCATATCGAGCCGAAATAGCAAAGAGACGTAAAAATCACGGTGAGAATATAGCTTGTCGGTTTGATGTATGTCGTAAACAGCATGACGTCATAATCAAGCATCATCAGCCAGAACATATCCAGTATCACAAATACTGCGGGTATGCTCAGAAGTATTCCGAGCGGCAGAAGAATGTGATTTGTTCCGAGAATTATCCGGTTAATTGTGGCATCCTTATATCCAAGAACCTTGAGCATTGAAATATTTGTGCGGTTTTCACCTATCGTCATATTTACAACCGCATAGACGGATGCGACGCATATTATAATGCCCAGAAGAACGCACGTGTAAATCAGCACTCCCATTTCATCGTATATTGTGTCAAGCTGTTCCGAAATCGAGCTTTTTTTGATTGTTTTTCGCAGAGTGACGTCTTCAAATTCAAGCTCTTTATCGCTCATTACGGCGTTATATGTGCCCTCGTCCGCTCCCAGAAGCTCGTCCATATTGTAAAGCGATGTGAATACGACGGAACCTATATCGTAATCAACTGTTCCCGAAATCGTAATTGTCACGCTGTCAAGCGTCAGCGGGCTTATAAATTCAACCGTGTCGCCCGAATTTATCGAAAGCGCCGCTGCCGCTGCCGTTGAAATGTACCATCCGTCAAACTCCGATATTTCGTCTCCGTTTTCGTCCGTCAGAGAAAGGTACGGATTATCGTCCGTTATTCCCATAAACGTCAGGCTTTTTCCCGAATTTTCGTGTTCATACGTTGTGACGAGCATTTTTGAGCCGTACTCAGGGTCATCTATAAGAAGCGCGCTGAAAATATATTCGTATTCAAAGCTTCCTATGCTGTCCAAAGCTGACATGGACATATTGTCCATCGTGTCAATCATGCCGAAGCATATGAGTATTATGGCGCTGCCGAGAAATATCCCGAGCGTGACAGCTGCGTCTCTTGCCGGATTCCCCAAAAGGTTTCTGAACGAGAGCTTGAATCTGAACGAGAATTTCTTTTTGCGCAGCGCGGTTTTCAGATTGTTTTTTTCGCCCGCTTTGCCGCAAAGCATATCGATTGTGTCATTTTTCAGAAGAGACCTTGTCGTGAGTGCGGCAGATGCTGTGTATATAAACGTCGGGATGATTATTCCGAGAAGTCTGATGCCAATCGGAAGCGAGAATGTGATATGAAGCGGCTCGTAATCGGAAAGCGTGCATTCTCCGTAAAACTGCGCCAGTGCTTCAGCCATAACGAACGAGATTGTCCCCGATAAGAACCCGGAAAGCGCTGCGAATCCTGAATAGTGAAGAATGATTTGTCGATTTGAGAAGCCAAGCGCCGACAGAGTGCCTATGAGCTTCTGCTCGTCCCTTGTCTTGCGGGAAATTATGATACATACGAGAAATGCTGCAAGCGACGGCATTAACAGCAGCAGAAGATACGCCATGACGATAAACAAATCGGCTTGTTCGTGTACCATGAGAATGCGCATATTTTCATCGCTTGAAAGGTAGCTCTGCATATAATATTTTTCATTTACGGCACGTCTGAATTCAATGTCGTCGTCACCGTTATATCTGACAAGATATGTGACGGACGCATTTCCAAGTCTCTCAAAAGCTTCATCTGTCACATACGCGAGGAAAAAAGTCGAAATATTTTTGTAGCTGTCGTCCTCCTCTTTGAGCATATATAGGTAATCCGGACGCTGAAAATAACCGACAACAGTAAACTGTTCGCCGCAAAGCGTTACGGTGTCGCCGATTTCGACATTCATATTAACGGCGTACCCCTTGGAAATTATAATGTCCGAATCGGAGCTGAGATCGCAACCGCCCGTTACGTCGTAAAGGTTTATTTTTTCCGTCGGAAGAAAGACCCTTATCGTCGTGTCACCCTCAACGACATCGACGCTGTACATCGCTTCAAGCGTTAAGTCATATTCGTCCTCAAGCTCGCTTATTTCCTCGTCCGAAATTGACGTATATGTTGTAAAATGCGCGTCCTCAAGACTGAACTTTTCAAAAAACTCATCTCCAAAGCTGTTTATTCCCGTCCCGCCAATGTAGAAGAGATAAAAAAGGAGCAGTGTAATTATTGTCAGAATTCCCGTTGAGACATAAAACGCGAGATTTGACTTTATACTTCTTCGGTATCTTTTGTTTAACGTCATAAAAACCTCCTACAGTGTAAGATTTTCAGCCGAAATCTTTTCGTTCTTCGTGATTTTATCGACTATAACACCGTCGCGAAGCCTTATTATAACGTCTGCCATTGCGGCGATTTTCTCGTTATGCGTTATGATTATCACTGTGGTGCCAAACCGCCGGTTCATTTTTTCAATATACACAAGCACGGATTTTGACGCCTTTGTGTCGAGCGCTCCGGTAAGCTCGTCGCAGAGAAGAAGCTTCGGATTTTTTACCATTGCGCGCGCAATTGCCGTTCGTTGCTGCTGACCGCCCGAAAGCTCGCGCGGAAAGCGGTATTGATACTGCGTGATGTCGAGCGCGTCCATAATCTCGTCCGCTGAAATCGGTGAGGCGGAAATGTCCGCGACAACCTCGATGTTTTCGCGAACTGTTAGGTCGGGAATCAGATTATAGCTCTGAAAAACAAACCCGACATACTCGCGCCTGTAATCCGTCAGCTCGTTTTTGTTCATTTGGCTGACAATTTTATCTCCGACGGTCAATCGACCGCTGTCGGGTGTGCACAGCCCGCCGAGAAGATTGAGAAGCGTGCTTTTCCCGGACCCGCTCGGTCCTAAAATTACGCACACCTCTCCGCTTTCAAGCGAAAAATTAGCATGGTTCAGCGCCCTCACGGCGGTTTCGTTTTTTCCGTATGTTTTCGATATGTTTTCAAGCTCAATGTACATATCCCCTCTCCCTTCAATGCGTTAGTCGGTGCTAACTATTATACAACCTATTCTGACAAAATGCAATACCGATTTCAAAAAAATTTTTAATTGGATTTTTACCCGTCATTTGCGTCCCGTGCATATGAATTTTTACATTTATACTGTTGCAAAATGTGCGGAGACGGTGTATAATTATATGCGACATTCAAAGAAACGAGGTATTTTTTATGCTTGCGGCAATAACAAATCTTTTTCTTGACGACACAGACACAACGAGCGGCTGGCTCACAATAGTTATGCTTGTCGTCATGTTCGTGATTTTTTATTTTTTCCTGATTCGTCCTCAGAAGAAGCAGGAAAAAGAGACGAACGCAATGCGCGACGCGCTCACGGTCGGTGACGAAATCACGACGATAGGCGGTATCATCGGAAAGGTTATCTCCATCAAAGAGGAAACCGTCATGATCGAAACGGGGAAGGAAAAGACAAAAATCCGCATTCTGAAATCAGCCGTGAGATCGGTTGACGTTAAGGCGGAGGACGCAATCGAGGACTGAATTTCCTCGCTGTCATAAAAAAGCTGCCTCCCGAATACTTTTGTTACAAAGTATATTTCGGAGGACATCTTTATGGATTTTACGGGCAGTGAAGAAAAAAGTCCGATTATGACATCGTACATCATTCCGTCTGCTGTCGGCGCTCTCGCCGGAATTTTGATTTCCGCCGCGCTGATACTCATGTCCGGCGCGCTGATTTCATCGGCAGCCGATCCCGACAGCTTTATCGGTGTGATTGCATCAGCGGTACTCATTGTCGCGGGGCTTTTCTCGGGCATCGTCGGCGCCAAATTCGGCGGCGGCGGATTTGCAACGGGAATTGCTTCCGGCGCAGCTCTTGTTCTGATTTTTTTCGTGACATCGCTGTTTTTTGACAATGGCGGGGAAGGGTTTTCTCTATTTTCTTTGGTTATGAGATTTTTGACGCTCGGAGCGGCTGCTCTCGGAGCTTATCTTTCATCGGGAAGAAAAAGCAAAGGGAAAATCCGCGGCGTGCCGAGGGTTCCGAAAATCAAAAGAAGATAAGCTTCTGCAATGTGCGCATTCCCGCGCTCCTGCAGGAGAATCTGAAAGGCAAAGGAGGCGCTTTTATGATTAAGCTTGAAAAGGAAAACGGTCAGCGGTATGTATATGACGAGGGAAGCGGAACGAAAACTCCCATCACCGCGCTCGAATATAAGATGCTCGGATATATTAAGCCGCCAATGTCAAAGGATTTGCCCGCGTATCTGAGATATGACCTTGCAAAGTACGACAGCGGCTCGGTCGAGGAGGCTTACGAAAGGCTTTATCAGCTTTACGCGGACGGCAAGCTTTTTTCGTAAAATTTCAAATCCAACAAAGATATCAAAAGGCTTTCGCCGGCAATTTTGCCGCCGAAAGCTTTTTCTTTATGTAAACCCCGGAAATAAAACAAATCAACCGACCTCGAAGCAATCTTTGCTGTCGATGTCGGTTTTCTTTTTGCGCGGATGGCGCCAATTATAATGTAAAATATTATCGGGGCGCAAAATCAGTCGAAAGCGCCATACAAACCGTTACCGCGTGAGGTGAAAAATGTCATATACATACGGCTATGTGCGGGTCAGCACAAAGGAACAAAACGAGGACAGGCAGATGATTGCCATGCGCGAGGCAAATGTGCCCGAAAAGAATATCGTAATCGAGAAAATGTCGGGAGCGGATTTTGAACGTCCTAAATATATGCGGCTGACGCGAAAAATGAAGCCGGGCGACGTTCTTTACATAAAGAGCATTGACCGACTTGGACGCAACTATGAGGAAATACAGGAGCAGTGGCGCATTCTGACGAAGGAAAAGGGCGTTGACATCTGCGTGCTTGATATGCCCTTGCTCGATACACGCTTGGGAAAGGACCTTGTAGGCACATTTGTTTCCGATATAGTGCTTCAGGTGCTATCATTTGTCGCCGAAAATGAACGTGACAATATCAAGCAGCGTCAGGCGGAGGGAATCGCTGTGGCGAGGGAAAAAGGGGTGAACTTCGGCAGACCCGAAAAGCCTCTGCCGGTGGACTTTGCTCAATTGGTTGACGCGATTGATAACCGCCTGATTTCCCGTGAGGAGGCATCAAAAATGTGCGGCATCAGCGTATCAACATTATACCGCCGCATTCGTAAGTATAAGCTCGAAAATGAAGAATCGGTCAAAAAGTATACTTTTTGACCGATTAATAACCATACTAATTATATACCATGCAAGCACAAAATACAAGCCCTTTATTCCGATTTCTTGCAGATTATAATGTAAATTCTTTATGAACTCCCACTTTTAAGGTATCGGTCAAAAAGTATACTTTTTGACCGATGAAGACACTGCCCGACACACGGCAGTCAGAACCTTAAAAGCTGCACATAAATGAGGGATGGCGCATATCCGGCATCGGTGCGGCGGTAAACTTTAGGGAGGTGAGAGCGGAGCCGATATGGCAAAAAACAAATCAAAAGCACGGGAGGCAGTGTCTCTTGCCGCAGATTTTGTTTCCACGTTTATCACTACAATCATCGTGATTGCGGCGATTGCCATTGTGGCGCTGCGGCTGATGGGATGGAATATGTATTCCGTGGACAGCTACAGTATGACTCCCACTTATCCCATCAATTCGCTTGTGGTCGTAAAGCCGGTGGAGCCTGAGACTATTCAGGTAGGTGACGTTATCACATACGTTCTCAACATGGACGGCGTGCTTGTCACCCACCGCGTCACTGCGATCGACAAAAGCAACCAAACCTTTACGACAAAGGGAGATGCGAACGAGTCGGAGGACGCATCGCCCATACTCTGGGGAAACGTAGTCGGCAAGGTCGTAATCGGCATTCCCGAACTTGGGGCAATTCTGCGGGTACTGACCTCGGAGGAGAACCGCCCGATTGTGATCGGGGTAATCGCCGGTCTGCTCGTTCTGTCCTTCGGATGGGACATTGTTTCGGGAATCAGAAAGAAACGGAAGAACGTGAAGTCTGAAGCGGAGGAAACCGTACCCGAAGCGGAGGAAATCATCGCGCCGGACAGCGGCGGGAAAGCTGCGGATGACACATTTGATGAGGAAATCAGATACATTGACGTCGATGACATCCGCAAAGAGAAAACAACACCCGAGACCGACCTCGGGGAGAAAAATGACAAAGAATGAGCATGGCAGGTATGCGCCGCACTGCAGGCACATTCGCAAATTTTACACCTTGCTCCCATATGCGAAAACAAATTTTTAGCTGGGGGGGGGGGAAAAAGGATTGACATTGCGCAAGAAAAGAAAAATTGTTGGCACACGCCTGGCAGTTTTGATGGGGGTGGGGCTCG
>JAJQCT010000007.1:47059-79377 GCA_021202555.1 Clostridiales bacterium | reverse complement strand
TAAAAATCAAAAAATTGCTTTTGACAACATTTTTAATCAAAAAAAAAAAAAAAAAACAACGGATTTTATGCCGAGCAGGCTCATGTGTTCACAAACGGTTAAATCTATTTAATTTATTTTCAAGTATGGAGATATATCCGGCGGGTATCGCCCCGCATTGCAAAGTCACCCTCTTTTTTTGCCTCACCATCATCTGGTGCTGACGTACAGCTTTCACTTTACAATCGGCGATTTCTGTCCGCGGACACCGCCCTCCCCTTGACATTTTTCGCCTCGGGTGATATACTGTTAATACTGATAAAACCTACAACTCGCAAATCAAAGGAGAAACAAACTGTGAATACCTCAAATACAAGGCTCGGAGCGGAGGCAATCGAAAAAATCATGCATGACGCGCGCCGCGTCTTTTTCCTCGGCGTCGGCGGAATAAATATGTGCTCGCTTGCATCAATCACACACTCCCTCGGATATGAGGTGTCCGGCTCCGACCGCGCCGCGTCACACGTCACCGAAAGGCTTAAAGCCGAGGGAATTACCGTTCATATCGGTCACGCCGCCGAAAATGCGGAAAATGCGGACGTACTCGTCTATACGCTTTCAATTCCCGTCGGAAATCCCGAATATACACGCGCGGGAGAGCGCGGCATTCCGCGGATTTCACGCGCGGATTACCTCGGATGGCTCATGCATGACTGTGGCGTCCGCCTCGGAGTGTCCGGAATGCACGGAAAAAGCACGGTTACCTCAATGTGCGCGTCAATTCTCATCTCGGCAGGCGTGAATCCCACAATTTCGTCAGGCGCGGACATTCACGAGCTTGGCTGCTCATACAGAGCCGGCGGGCGCGAATATTTTCTTTACGAGGCGTGCGAGTACAAGGATTCGTTTTTGTCATTTTATCCGACAACGGCGGTAATTCTCAATATCGACATGGACCATCCCGATTATTTCACGGATATTGATATGGTGAAATCCTCGTTTGCAGCCTGTCTTTCGCGTGTCCGCGATACTGCCGTCGTCAATTACAGCGACAAAAACGTGCGCGAGGTTATCCGAGACGGCAATTATAGCTGCAAAATCGTGAAATTCGGCACATCCTTTGACGAGGGACTTATGCCGAGGGAGGAATACGACGTTTTCGCAGACAATATAAAGCTGTCGGCGCACGGCTCCGAATTTGACCTTTATTTTTACGGTGAGTCTCTGGGGACGATAACGCTTCACGAGGCAGGGCTTCACAATGTGTCGGACGTCGCGGCAGCGGCAGCGGCAGCGCTTAACGTGGGAATCGACGTTTTGCACGTAAAAGAGGGTCTTTCCCGATTCAGAGGCGCCGCAAGGCGAATGGAGCATATGGGCGTGACCGAGAGCGGCGCCGATGTTTATCTTGATTACGCGCATCATCCGACTGAAATCGCGGCGACGCTTCGCGCGGCGAAGCTGTCGGGAGGACATCTCACGGTGATTTTTCAGCCGCATACGTACACGCGCACAAAGGCTCTTTTCGATAAGTTCGCGGATGCGCTTATGATTGCCGACACGACTGCGGTCGCAGACATTTACGCGGCGCGCGAGGACGATATATACGGAGTATCGTCGGAAATGCTTGCCCGTGCTGTTCGGGAGCGCGGCGGGAACGCCGTGTGGTCCGGCGAGCTTGACGGCGAGGGCGGCGAATTTGCGCGTCTTGCCGCCTACGCGGAGAGCAGGGCGGGAGACGGCGACGTTATAATCGTCATGGGCGCGGGAGATATTGACCGCGCGACAGGAGAGTTTCATTTGAAATAAGCTTTTCCCCCCGCACCGACCGCGCGGGGGATTTTCTCTGTCTTCTTCACGCAAAATACACCGTATTTCCAGCCGTTTTTTTCGTTATCGTCGTAAAACGACAAGGAAAATCGTATAAAATATAGTCATGCGGGGGACGGTGCCTCATAGCCTTGTCCCCGCAAATAAAAAAATGGGGGAAATTTTGCGAATGAAGAGAAACATCTTTGTCCTGCTTGCCGCGGTGCTGCTTGCTTCACTGCTGACGGTGACGGGATGCTCGGAGGAGAGTGATGATACCGGTGATACCGGCGAGACAGGCGAGACTGAGGAATCGGCGGCATCGGGAACGACGGCGGAAACCGTCATTTACATCAACGGACGCGAGCTTGATTTATCGACGGCGGGAGAGCTTGACCTTGAGCTTCTGAGCGTCGAGAACGGAATTACGGTTACGGTTGAAAAAGAGGATGACGAGACGGTAACGGTCAACGGAGAGGCGGTCGATGATTCCGTGTCGCTCGACATTACCGCGATAACACGTGACGAAACAATCGAGATTGAAATTACAGACGGGGATGACACCGCTTCATACACTGTCAACGTCATGCCGTCGACATTCCTCGATTACACGACGGAGGGCGAATCGCTCACAAGCGGAGACTATTACCTTTCGACCTACGACGAATCGACGAACTACATTTTCAAGCTTGACAGCTCTGGAAATCTCATATTCTATAAGAATGTCGGCTCCGACAACGCGCTTGACTTCCGCAAATGGTATAACGGCGACGGAGAGGTGAGATACACGTATCTTCAGTACCTTGAAAATTCCTTCGCGGGCATAAGCGGAATCAATCCCGGCTGTGTCGTCGTCATGGACGAGGACTATAACGTCATTGACGAGCTTTATTATCAGACCTCCGACGGCGAGGAGGCGATGATTGACCCGCACGGCTTTATCTATATTGACGACGGTCATTACATTCTCACATCCTACGACGATATTGTCGTCGAGGATATTCCCGAGGAGCTCGGCGCGACTGACAACAGCGCGTATCTCGCGGTGCTTTACATTGAAGAAATCGAGGACGGCGAGGTTATATGGGAATTTTGCAGCATGGACTACGAAAGATTCCTCTATGCGACGACGGACGTAACATGGTCTGCATCGACGGATTCGTGCTATGACTATATGCACTTCAACTCGATGTATATAGATAACGATGACAACCTTCTCGTATCGTGCAGAAACATCAACGCGATTATAAAAATCAGCCGTGAAACGGGCGAGCTTGTATGGATTCTCGGCGGCGGCTCGGAGGACGATTTCGGGCTTACGGAGGATCAGGTATTCTCAAAGCAGCATTCGATTATCGTGACCTCTGACGGCAGCTACATGATATTCAATAACGCCAACGACGAGGTGTCTGGCGGTGAGGCGGAATCGTCCTCAATCATTCGCCTGAAGGTTGATGAGGAAACGATGGAGGTCACCGAATATACCAAGTATGAGACGGGCTTTTACTCAAATTATATGGGCTCGATTCGAGAGCTTGACGGTGAGGACGGAATTTACCTCTGGGCTGTCGGCGGAAACTACAGCGGACTTATCCCCGAATATTCGCTTATCGAATATACGGAGGTTGACGGCGAAATGTCGGCTGCATTCACCTTCCGCTTTGACGACGGCAACCGCAGACTTTACTGCGCAAACAAATTTGAATAAGCGGCAATAAAAAAGCGTCCCGTGCGGGACGCTTTTTTGATGCCGCTTAATACCAATCGTGCTTTTCGTTTCTGTCCAGCGCGTTGATTTGTTCCATCTCCTCGTCAGTCAGCTCAAATCCGAACAAATCGAGGTTTTCTCTTATATGGTCGGGGTCACTTGAGCCGGGAATTACTATTACTCCCTTCTGCAGATTCCATCGCAGGATTACCTGTGCGGATGAAACTCCGTGTGCTTCAGCGATTGCAACTATCGTCTCATCGTTAAGAAGCTCCGAGGTGTGACCTCGACCTCCAAGGGGATACCAGCCCTGTACGACTATTCCAAGACTTTGAATGTATGAAATTACATCGTTTTCCTGATAGTATGGGTGAATTTCGTTCTGAATGAGGGCAGGTGTGATGTTTACCTGCGGCAGAAACTCCTCAAGCTCCTCGATATACCAGTTTGAAAGCCCTATTGAGTGGACCTTCCCGTCGGCAACCGCTTGCTCAAGAGCGAGATATGCCTCAACGTCGCCGTCTCCGGGATGATGAAGAATTATCATGTCGATATAATCAAGACCCATTCGCTCAAGAGCGTCGTCAATTGCTTCTGCGGCATAGGAATACTGCGTCGGATAGAGCTTTGTTATTACAAAAATTTCTTCTCTCGGCACCTCCGAATCACGTATTGCCTGACCGACTGCGGCTTCGTTGCCATACATATAGGCGGTATCAATGAGCCTGCCGCCCGCTTCAAGAAGAGCGGAAATTGATGTTGCACATTCCTCATCCGTAAGGCTGTAGGTTCCGAGACCCATTATCGGAATTTCATAGCCGCTGTTCAGAAGAACGGTTTTTGTTTCAAAGTTAAATACGCCCACGGCACTAACCTCACTTTCGGGGAGTTCTATGCTCTCAATCCATTCTATAACATCTTCCTCGGCTGTATCGCCTGAAAATCGCCTGCCGTCATTCCATGTGACGGAATCATCACAGAGTGAGTGCAGATTTTCGGCACTGGAGCCTATTCCGCTTGAATGTGAAGTGCAGAAGGGGATAATTGTAACATCAGACAGGTCGTAGCTCTCCAAAAACGTGTAAACAATCTTAGGAGCCTGACCGTGCCAGATTGGATAGCCGAGAAAGATTACGCTGTACTTCGATATATCCTCAACCTCGCCGTCGATTTCGGGGCGGGCGGAATCATCGCTTTGCTCAAGGTCTGCGCGCCCGCCGGTATAATAAGCCAGATCCTCATCCGTATACGGGTCGGCGGCGACTATCTCATATATATCTGCGCCTGTTTCAGCCGCAATCCATTCAGCAATCTGTTCTGTGGTGCCGGTACATGAAAAGTAGGCGACGAGGATTTTGCTGTCGGTGCTTTCGCCACCGGTGCTTTCGCCGGACGGGACTTCCTGCCCGTCCTGCGTGATTTCTTCCTGTTCGGAAGAGTCGTCATTTGAGGCGGCTGCGTCTTTGGCAGCTTCAGTGACGGCATCGCCGGTACTTTCTTCATCAGGCGCGGATTTTTCGCAGCAGCAGAATGAAAATATCATCAAAGCCGAGAGAAGCATGGAGATTACCCTTTTCATTACAGGCACATCCCCAAAATTTTTTCTGCATCCGAAGATGAAAGGCTCCGGATGTTCGGTTTCACGCCGGAAAGCTCGAACAGCTCAACGCCGTTCTCTTTGCATGGAGCAATAATTTCGTCATAAAGACCGTTTTTCTTGACAGAGCCTCCCCCGTAAAGAAGCAGCACCTTTTTGCCGAACGCAAGAAGCTCACCCGGCAGTTTTTTTAGGTAACTCTTGCAGAAGTAAACCTTGATCGGATTGTGAAAAATAAAGTCGTTCATCTTTTAAAACCTCCGCTGTGGAATTTTTGGGTCAATATTATTATAGCACCGCTTCTCTTGAATATCAAATATGTATTGAATATCGCAATTTATACTTGAAAAGTATAGCACAGCGTGGTATAATAACACCGGGCAGGAGGTTTTGCGATGGATATACGGTCACTTCAATATTTTCTGGCGGTTGCTCGTGAAGAGAGCATAACTAAAGCCGCAAAGACGCTTCATATGACCCAGCCGCCCCTTTCCAGAGCAATCAAGGATTTGGAGGATGAGCTTGGCAAACAGCTCTTTGTACGCGGGAGCAGGAAGGTAACCCTTACGGATGAAGGAATGCTCCTTCGCGGTCGTGCGGAAGAGCTGATTGACCTGATGGAGAAGACAAAAAAAGAAATTGTTTCCTCTGATTATGATATAAACGGTGATGTCTATATCGGAGCGGGAGAGTCGGAGGCAATTTCTTTTTTAGCCGAGGTCGCGTGTGAATTGCAGAAAACATATCCTAACATACACTATCACATCTACGCCGGCGATGGTGAACAGGTCGCTGAAAAACTTGACAAGGGCTTGATAGATTTCGGACTTTTGGTTGCGGAGCCGACGGGCTTTGAAAAATACGACTATATCAGGCTTCCGACGAAAGATACATGGGGAGTTCTTATGAGGAATGACAGTGAGCTTGCCGAAAGGGATTTCATAACCGCCGAGGATTTATGGGACAAAAGCCTCATTGTCTCTCAACAGGCATCCAAAACAGGCGAGATGTTCCGCTGGATGAAAAAGGGCGAAGACGAGCTGAACATTGTCATGAAATACGATTTAATCTACAACGCCTCGCAGTTTGTAAAAAGCGGACTCGGGTATCTTATCGGTTTGGACAAGCTCATAAACACTGCCGGGGACAGCGGGCTGTGCTTTAAGCCCGTATATCCCGGCTGGGAATCGGATTTATACTTTGTGTGGAAGAAGTATCAGGTCTTTTCGAGAACTGCCGGCATATACCTTGAGCATATTAAAGACAAGCTTTTGTATCGACAGAATATCGAATAATTTCTCTGAATCTGTTTTGCGGACACCTGACCGATTTGCACTTTTTTATTCAGTTTCGGAAGCATTCCGTTTTGTTCTTGCATTTTCACACCCGTTATGATATACTTTACCCAAGGCGGGTGCGCCCGCTTTATGAAAACCCGTGAAAGGAAGCTTCGTATATGAAAATCGAATATCCCGTGATTGAATCTGCGGCGTCGCGCCCCGCGCATCTTACGGATGAATATAAGCTCGTATTCGACGAGGAATTTGACGGCGACAAGCTCGACACGTCAAGGTGGAATTATAACTATACATGGGGGAATACGCATAATCACGCGGCGTACTGCGCCCCCGAAAACGTCATCGTGAAGGACGGCTGTCTCACGCTTCTCGGCGAGAGAAAGCGCCACCCGGACTCGGCTGGCAAATACGGCAATTTCAACGGAAAAAAGCTTGATTTGCTCTATACCGGCGCGGCGATAAACACGCACGGAAAATATCACTTTACATACGGCTATTTTGAGGCGAGCCTCAAAATCCCGCGCGGACGCGGAATGTGGCCTGCGTGGTGGATGCTGTCGGAGGGCTGGCCGCCCGAGATTGACATGATGGAAATACTCGGCTCGCGCACAGACCGCATAATGGTAAACTGTCATTTCGGAAACGATTACCGTGATGAGAAAAGCGAGGAGCAGCGAATCGACCTTGGCTTTGATTCTTCCGCAGACTTTCACGTCTACGGGCTTGACTGGACGCGCGAACGGATGATATTTTATATAGACGGAAAGCCGGTCGGACATCCGTTTGTCGGCGAGGAGGGGCTTATTCAGTGCCGCGATATGTATATGATTCTGAATCTCGCGATTGACGGGTGGGACGGCACACCCGACGATAAAACGCCGTTTCCCGCAAAATATATGTGCGACTATGTGCGCGTCTGGCAGCGCGGTGGCGAATAATCCCCCCCGAATTTCGTCAAATAAAAATAATTTCCCCGAGAGCGGCGAAACTCCGCCGTTCTCGGGGATAATTTTTGCTTAATGCGCGTTATTATGCGCTCTTATCAGTCCTTTTTCTTTCTCGAAAGAAGAGCGTTTGTGAGAATACCGAGAATGAGCGCACACGCGACCTCAGTTATGGTTATGAGCGCGTCGCCGCTTGAATTTGTTCCGAATGAAAGCGTCATGCCGCCGATTCCCGTTATGAGTATGACGGAAACGACGAAAAGATTCCTGTTGTCCTCAAGATCAACCTTCTGTATCATCTTAAGACCGGATACTGCGATGAAGCCGTAAAGCGCGATGCACACGCCGCCCATTACGCACGAGGGAATCGTGTTGAGGAACGCCACAAACGGTGAAAAGAACGCGATTATCATGCAGATTACGGCACAGGTCGAAATCGTCGCGACAGAGGCGTTGCCCGTAATCGCGACGCAGCCGATGGATTCGCCGTATGTTGTATTCGGACAGCCGCCGAAAATTGCGCCCGCGAACGAGCCTACGCCGTCGCCGAGAAGCGTTCTGTGAAGTCCCGGATCCTCAAGCAGGTCATGCTCGATGATTGTCGAAAGATTCTTGTGGTCTGCGATATGCTCCGCAAACACAACAAATGCGACGGGAATGTACGCGGCAGCTATCGTGCCGAGATATGATGCGTTTACCTCGGAAAATCCGCCGAGCGCCTCAATGAATGTAAAATCGGGAAGAGAAACAAATGTGGAAATTCCCACGCCGTCAGCCACAAGGTCGGAGAAGGGTGTGAAATCGATGATTTTCAAAGCGTCAACGCCTGCCGCGCTGCCTATAACGGTGAATATCGCCGCTACCGCATATCCTGCGACAATTCCGATAATAAAGGGGATAAGCTTTCCTATCTTCTTGCCGTAAACGGAGCAGCACATCGTAACGGCGAGCGTCACAAGACCGCAGATTATCGCCACATAAACGGAGCCGCCCGCATCTGCCGTTTCAAGGTCGCCGACAGCGTTGCCTGCGAGCGAAAGTCCTATAATCGCGACGGTGGGTCCGATTACGACGGCGGGCATTATTTTGTTAATCCATGCGACGCCCGCAAATTTGACGACGACAGAAATGACGACGTACACGAGAGCCGCACAGAGCGCGCCGAATATAAGTCCGACATAGCCGACGGAAACGGTAGCCGCTCCCGCGAAGGCGATTGCCATCGAACCGAGGAACGCAAAGCTCGAGCCGAGAAATACGGGGCTTCTGAACTTTGTGAAAAGCTGGTACACAATTGTACCGACACCCGCGCCGAAGAGAGCCGCCGCGGGGCTCATTCCGTTTCCGACTATCATCGGAACCGCAAGCGTCGCCGCCATGATGGCAAGCACCTGCTGAATTGCGAATACGATAAGCTGACCGAACTTCGGCTTATCCTTGACGCCGTAGATAAGTTTCATAAAAACTTCCTCCGCTTTTTTATTTATGAAAAACCGCGCAAAACGCACGGCAATTCAACGAAAGCCCGCAAAAATGCTCCCGCATCGGGCGACGCGGGAGGATTTATTCCGTACCAAGCATCGAACATGACCCTTGCTCTAAATATTATATTATAAATTGAGTGCTGTACCGTGAATATTGAAGACGAATCTGTGATTCGGATTCAATATTCATCTAACTTGAACGACAAAGCTATGCTTTGTTGTTCAATGTTATTATATCACAAAATAAGCAGTGAACCGTGAATATTGAAGGCGAATCTGTGATTCGGATTCAATATTCATCTAACTTGAACGACAAAGCTATGCTTTGTTGTTCAATGTTATGATATCACATTACGGTCACTTTGTCAACATTTTTCGACGAAAAATTAGAGCCGTGACCCCCAAAAAGTAAATTTTACAGCCGCTTTCTCTCCTGAATTTTACATTTGTAAGTCACGCGCGGGACCGGCAAAAATAATAGCTTCATCCGCCTTGCATATTCGATAAAAAGGTGATAAAATAAAAAGCGGATTTATTCATTCACTTTTTTAGCACGAGGGAGAATTTTATTATGGACAAACTGAATCTCGGCGTTATCGGTCTTGGATCACGCGGCTACAGCGTGCTCGTCTGGCTGCTTTTGGGGATGGAGGACGTGAATGTCACCGTTGTCTGCGACGTCTATGAGGACCGCGCAAGGGCAGGTCAGCGTGCCGTTTTTGAAAAGACGGGCAAGGAGCCTCTTATGTGCCTTGATTATCATGATGCTATAAAGGCGCCCGGACTTGATGCCGTTCTTATCTTCACATCATGGGATACGCACGCGGAAATCGCAATCGCATCCATGAAAGCTGGCATTCCCGTTGGCAGCGAGGTCGGCTGTGAGTATTCTCTTTCCAACTGTCAGCGTCTTGTGGATACATATGAGGATACGGGCACGCCGTATATGTTTATGGAAAACTGCTGCTACGGCAAAGAGGAGCTGCTGGCTACCTCAATGGCGCGCAGGGGATTGTTTGGCGAGATTGTTCACTGCGCCGGCGCTTACGCGCATGATTTGCGGTACGAGGTCGCATGGGGCATTGAAAACCGCCATTACCGCTTCCGCAATTATGAGCATCGCTGCTGCGAGAATTATCCGACGCATGAGCTGGGTCCGATTGCACGCCTGCTTGACATAAACCGCGGAAACCGCATTGTTTCGGTCGTTTCCCTTGCCTCCAAGGCGGCAGGACTTAAGGCATATATCGAAAAGGAAGCCGAGACGAAAAATGTGCCGGAGTACATGAAAACGACAAGCTTTATGCAGGGCGATATCGTAACAACGATTCTGAAATGCGCAAACGGCGAAACAATCCAGCTTCGCCTTGACACGACGCTTCCGCGTTTTTATTCGCGCAATTTTACTGTCCGCGGCACAAAGGGTCTTTACGAGCAGGATACAAACATGGTCTTTTTGGACGGCGTGCATGAGGATAAGTATTTTGACACCGTAATGTCATATGAGCAGTTCATGAATAACGCGAGGGAATACGAAAAGGATTATCTTCCCGAGGTCTGGAAGGCAGTTACGCCCGAGGTCGAAGCGGCAGGTCACGGCGGCATGGATTATTTCGTATACCGCGCATTTATCGAAGCCGTAAAGAACAAGACACCCATGCCGATTGACGTTTACGACGGCGTGACATGGATGGCTGTCGGCGTTCTCTCGGAGATGTCAATCCGCAATAACGGCGCGGTGCAGGATATGCCGGACTTCACACACGGCAAGTGGCAGACGCGCCCGCGCGAGGATGTTGTCGAAATGTAACAGCGTCAAAATCCGAAAAATCAAATAGCTTATCGTCGCCCGTCGGGAAACGCTGCCCGGCGGGCTTTTTTTCTGCGCGTAAAATCCCTCTTTCAAAAAATTTACCTGCACTTGACCTATGCGTGCTTTCAGACTTGACACTTTGCCCGTATAATAAATCGTATAATTCGTATAATAAATAATTGACTGTGATTGATTGGGGACTAGCGCTGATGATTTGCGGAGTTGTTGATATAGGCTCAAATACGATAAGGCTTTCTGTTTACAGATGTGAAAACGGCGAAAACAAGCTGCTGATGCACAGAAAAACGATGGCTGGACTTGCAAGCTATGTTAAGGACGGGCTGCTTCCCGACGAGGGCGTGCGGATTATATGCACGGTTTTGACGGAATACCGCATACTTTTGGATAATTTAGAGATTCCCTGTATGTACGTTTTTGCAACCGCGCCTCTCAGAAACATTTCAAATACCGAGGAGGCTGTTTCTGCGGTTTACGAGGAAACAAAAATCAAAATCAATGTTTTATCGGGAGAAGAGGAGGCTGTACTGTCATTTGCCGGCGCGTCGCTTGGGATAAAATACAAAAAAGGCGTTATGATTGACCTTGGCGGAGGCTCCACTGAAATTTTAAGATATGAAAACGATAAGATTCTCACAGCCCGCAGCCTTCCGATAGGTTCACTTAATCTCTTCAATAAGTATGTCAAGGCGATTCTTCCGACCGAGGATGAAAGAAAAACGCTTCAGAAAGCCGTCCGCGACCAGATTGAACGCGCCTCTGATGACCTTTTGCCGACCCCTCATATTCTTGGCGTCGGCGGAACGATACGCGCAGTCTCTTCCGTTTTGAATCATCTTTTCAGCCGTTCTGATGACTGTAAAATTATATCCGCAGAGGAAATCAGAATGCTTCTGAAGCGCATGGAGAAGCCTGACGGCGATATTCTGCACGAGCTTCTGAAGATAGTTCCCGACAGAATTCACACCATTGTCCCGGGGCTTACTGTTCTTGAAGCCGTCACCCGCGCCACCGGCGCCGAGGATATAACTGTAAGCCGCTGCGGCGTCAGGGAAGGGTATCTTGTGAAATCTGTCCTGAAGAGCTGATTTCTTGCGGACTTGAATATTCGGAGGCATAATATGAATACTGAAACAAAGATAAATAACAGCTTAATTTACACTCAGGACCGCGAGCTGTCATGGCTTCGCTTCAATGAGCGTGTACTTGATGAGGCAAAGGATAAGAGCGTTCCGCTTATGGAGCGCCTCAAGTTCGCTTCTATTTTCACCTCAAATCTTGATGAATTTTTCATGGTCAGAGTCGGCTCTCTTCATGATATGAGCCTGCTCAAGGAAACTCACATTGACAATAAAACTGGCAAAACGCCCTCCGAACAGCTTGCGGATGTTTTTGCGGCGCTTGTCCCTCTTTACAAAAAGCGCGACAAGATTATGGCGGAGCTTGAAACACTCTGCCGCGCCTGCAATATATGCAGATTTTCATATGACGACCTTTGCGAGAGGGCAAAAAAACAGGTTTTGTCTTGGTTTGAGCATGAAGCCCGCCCGATTCTTTCGCCTCAGATTGTGGATATGCACAATCCTTTCCCGCATCTGCCGAACAAGGGCTTGAACATATTGATGTCGCTCACGCGCGACGGACAGGAGCTTATCGGTATTTTGCCCGTCCCGGCGGAGCTTCCCGATTTTGTCCGCCTTGAGGAGCGCGGCGTTCACTTTATCTTAACCGAGGATATACTGTGCGAATTTGCCTCCCTTGTGTTTGAGGAATACACAATAACCGAAAAGGCTGTAATCTCCGTCACGCGAAACGCAGACATCTCGCCCGAGGACGAGGCATACGACGTAGATACAGACTTCCGCCGCCTTATGCAAAAGGTAGTAAAAAAGCGCCACCGCTTGGCTCCCGTGCGCGTTGAAATAGAGGGAAATCTCAGCGAAAAGCTTATATCCGACCTTTGCCGGACGCTCTCGCTTTCGCGAGAACAGGCTTTCACTATGAAATCCCCCATTCATACGAGCTATCTTTTCTCGCTCGGCGACCTTCTTCCGAGGGAAAGCGCCGCAACCCTCTGCTATCCCGCGTATAAGCCGTATTTCACCCCCTACCTTAACAAAAACGAGAAAATCATGACGCAGATAGAGCGTCGGGATGTTCTGATGTTCTATCCCTTTGAATCGATGGAGCCGTTTATCAGGTTGATTGCCGAGGCATCGACAGATCCGAGCGTACTCTCCCTTAAAATCACAATTTATCGCCTTGCCGCAGACGCAAGGCTTGTAGAATACCTCTGCGCCGCCGCCGAAAACGGCAAGCAGGTCATAGTTTTGATGGAGCTGAGAGCGCGCTTTGACGAGCAGAACAATATACATTGGGCAGAGCGTCTCGAGGAGGCGGGATGCACAATTCTTTACGGCTTTGAAGGAATAAAGGTGCATTCTAAAATCTGCCTGATAACAAAAAGAGAGCGGGGACGGGTTAAATATATAACCCAGATAGGAACGGGAAATTATAATGAGAAAACTGCCGGACAATACACCGACCTTTCTTTAATGACCGCAGATAGGGAAATAGGCGAGGACGCGGCTCTTTTCTTTCAGAACATGGCGACGGCAAATCTTGACGGCAAATACGGGAAGCTTTTGGTTTCGCCGTTCAGCCTGAAAGAAAAGGTAATTGAGCTTATCGACGGCGAAATTACGAAGAGGTCTGACGGCTATATTTTCCTGAAGCTCAATTCCCTCACCGACAGGGAAATTATAGATAAGCTTGTCGAGGCGTCCCGTGCGGGAGTTCAGATTGTCATGAATATCAGAGGAATATGCTGTCTGCTTCCGGGAATCAAGGACTTTACGGAAAACATAAAGGTTTTCTCCATAGTCGGCAGGTATCTTGAGCATTCGAGAATTTACTGCTTCGGTCGGGGAACGGACGCGCTCCTTTATATCGCCTCCGCCGACTTCATGACAAGAAACACGGAGCGCCGTGTCGAGGTCGCCTGCCCCGTTTTGGATAAGGAAACGCGAAAGAGGCTATTTCACATCATCGACGAGCTTCAGGGCGACAACGTAAAGTCAAGAATTATGGCGTCCGACGGGAGCTATCACCGCATAAAGGACGTATCGGAGCCGCGAAGCTGTCAGGAGGTCTTTCAGCTTGAGGAAACCCGCCTTGCGGAGGAAATGAAGCATAAAAAGCGCATGGGATACGGACTGCTGAAAAGGATTAAAGCCGGCTTGCACCGCATTTTAGCCTCGGGTCTTTAGAGTTCGCAATTAACAAATACACCGCCATTCGCAGGAAATGGCGGTGTGTTTTTATTTTTTTGAGCGAATGAGACATTATTTCTTCCATCACCCGCGCTGACGCATAATTTCTTCAATGTCTGTTACAGTGTCGGCTTCCTTTATAATTTCCGTGTCATGTGTTGAGAATATCACGGGAACGCTCATTTCGCGAAAAGCTCCGATAATGCTCTTTGCCGTAGGCAAATCGACGCCCGTGAACGGCTCATCGAGCAGCATAAGCTTTTTGTCGGCGCCGAACGCCATGCATCTTGCGAGCGCGACGCGGCGGCGCATTCCGCCGGAGAGCGATTCGACGCGCGTATTCCCCTCGCCCGAAAGCCCGACAGCCGAAAGCCAGCGCTCCGTATCCGCTCCCCTCGGCAATACGGCGCGGATTTGCTCCGCTGCGGTCAGATTCGGGAAAAGCCTGTCCTCCTGAAACAAAAACGAGATTTCGTCCGCGCGCGGCGCGTCGATTTTGCCGCCGTCAGGCACGCAAAAGCCCGCGATTATCCTGAAAAGCGTAGTTTTCCCGCAACCCGACGCGCCCGTTACAGCCGTAATTCCAAGGTCGGGCAAATCAAGCGTCAGCCCGTCGAATATTTTATTTTCTCCGTATGAAAATACAAGCCCGTCAATTCTCATTTTTGCTTCTCCCCTTGTCATTTCCGCGAAAGAAAAAAACAATAATCCTTTCCAGCGCCAGCGACATCAGAATAACCGTAATCGTCCACGCGAAAAGCGACGGCGTTTCAAGATAAATTTTTGAATAGTAAAGCTCCGTTCCGACGGAATTTTTTGGCAGGCAAAGCACCTCTGCGGCGATTCCCGATTTCCACGCAAGCCCGACCGACGTGCATACTCCCGACATGAAATGCGGCTTTACTGCGGGCAGATATACATACCTGATAACGCCTGTCGGCTTGATTTTGTATGCGCGCGCCGCCTCAAGGAGCGATTTGTCGGCGGAGCTTATTCCCGCGGATACGCTCTCCCACATTACGGGAGTTACCATGAGACATGATATGACTGATGACACATCGCTTTTCTTGACCCATAAAAGCACAAGAATGATGAAGCTCGCTACTGGAACCGTGCGCACTATGCGTATCGCGGGCGACAAAATAATATCCGCGAGCCTATATTTCGACGTAAAAACGGAGAGAAGCGAACCGAGAAGTACGCCGAAAACGGCGCCGAGAAATATATGATAAAGGCTTGTCAGCGCAGCCTGCCAGAAATCGAGCGTCGTGGCAAGCTCAAAAAAACGAAGGACGACCGCTGTCGGCGCGGGCAAAAGAAGCTCCGCGCCGACTAAAGCCGCCGCCGTCTGCCATACGGCAGCCCAGAATATCAAAGGTACAGCGAATCTAAACGCCCTATTTTGAAACAAAGTAGAAATCTTCATCGGGCAAAGCGCCTCCTATCGAGGAGGAATTTGCGTTATAAAGCACGGTGTAGTACGGCTCGATAATCTCCTTGATTTCATCTCCCGTCACGCAGCAGAGATTGCAGTCGGGAATCGCCGAGAGAGCTACAGCCGCCTTGGCGACGATTCCGTATTCCTCGCAAAGCTCGGCGGCGTGCTCCGTGTCCGCAAGCACGCTTTCAATCGATGCGGCATATTCCTCAAGGAACGCAGCCACCGCCTCGGGGTTTTCCTCGGCAAATTCCGTGCGCACGACGACGCATCCCATTGTGAGCTTGCCGTCCGTCGTCACCTTATCCCATTCCTCCGTCAGGTCAAGCGCGATTCTCATATCGGAATTCTGCATAAGAACGCTTGTAACTGCGGGTACGGGAAGCATACATATGTCAACCTCTCCCGCGGCTGCTGCCGTCGCGAGAGCGGAGGAATCCATAAACTCTATAGTCACGTCATTTTCGGGGTCGATTCCGTTTTCCGTGAGAATGTAGTCGAGTACGTATTCGGGATTCGCGCCCTGTCCCGTCGCGTATATAGTCTTTCCGCGCAAATCCTCGACGCTTTCAATCTCGTTTCCGTTTTCGAGAATGTAAAGCACGCCGTATGTGTTGAGCGCGCAAATCTGCACCCCGCCGTCCGTCTTGTTGTAAAGATTCGCGGCAACATTCGTCGCGACGGCTGCAATGTCAAATTCGCCGCTTGTCAGTCCCGCGACAACCTCGTCGTTTGCCGAGCTAACGGTGAAATTATATGTGTTGACCGTCTCGCCCGCGTCGTTTGCCTCCATGAGACAGACGGCGCCGATTCCCGTCGGACCCGAAAGCACTGCGATATTTATGTCAGTGCCCTCAAATGCCTCCTCGCCCGAGGTCGTTTCGTCCGTTGTCGAATCTGCCGCCTCACCCGAGGTGTCCCCGACTGAGGCGTCATCGCCTGAGGCGTCAACGCCTGTATTTTCGGCGTTTTCAGCGCACGCAAAAAGCGTAAGCGCGACTGCTGCGATTAAAAAAAGCGCAATAATTTTTTTCATGTTGAAATTCCTCACTTTCGGTACATAAGTCCGTTTATTTCGTGTATCACAATCCTTTTTCCGTCCCTTGAAATCGTCCCGTCCTTCTCAAGGCGCGAAAGCTCACGGTACAGCGTCGCCCTGCCGATTCCGAGACGCGACGCAAGCTCCGTCATCGGTATTCCGAGCGTTACAACGCCGTTCTCATCGGCGCACCCGAAAAGAAACCGCACAAGCCGTCTCTCGCCCGATGCCTCTGAGAGAATATCGACCTTTTCCGAAAGAAATCTTATCCTTCCCGAAAGATAGCGGATATAGCTGCCCGCGATTCTCGGCTCGCGCCCGATAAGCTTCACAACGTCATCGTCAGATAAAAACAGCACCTTGACCGCTTTTCGGGCAGTCAGGGTCGAAACGTATGTTTCCTCTTCGTTGAAAAGTGCCGCCGCCCCGAAAAGATCGGAGACGGAAAGCACGCTCATCGTAAGATCCCCCTTCGTGACCGTCACGCTCCCCGAAAGAATTATCCCGAGCGCCCGCCTGAAATTCTCACGCGAAAAAATGACCTCGCCCTTTGAAAACCTTATTTTTTCAAAATTAATGTCCCCGATGAGGTCTTTTATTTCGTCGGGCGAAATTCCCCTGAAAAGAAAAGTTTTTGAAACGGTTTCAAGCTCTGCTTTTGAAAGCATATCAAAACCCCCGAAAAATGTCTCATGTGATACACATCGCGGGATATTATATCATAGTATCCCGCGCGTGTCAAGCGTTTTCGCGAGAAAAAATCGATTTGACAATACCGATAAAAAGTTGTATAATATTAAAGAGAGCATATTTATATGCTTGTGTGTGATGAAAAAAAGGAAGGAAAATGTTATGAGCAGACTTTCGCTTATGACGGAGAGCCGCGCGGAAAGCGTTGTCGAGGGCATATACAAGGACATGGAACGGCGAATAGCCGCAAGTCCTCCCGGTATATGTCCGGTCGATCTTACGTGGGCTTTTCTCAAAATGTGTCACGCTCAGACGTGCGGAAAGTGCGTACCCTGCAGGGTCGGACTTGCGCAGCTGAGCAACCTACTCGAGGACATGATGAAAAACAGAGCCACGCCCGAAACACTCGACAAGATGGAGAATCTTGCGACGATAATAGCCGAATCGGCAGACTGTGCTATAGGAGTTGAGGCGGCAAAAATGGTGCTTAAGGGAATAGACGGTTTCCGCGAGGATTACATATCTCATATCGAGCATCATCACTGCGCCGCGGGTACTCCGCAGAGCATCCCGTGCGTATCGAACTGCCCTGCGGGAGTCGATATTCCCGGTTATATCGCGCTTGTCGCCGAGGGAAGATACGCGGACGCCGTGAGGCTTATCCGCAAGGACAATCCGTTCCCCGTCGCCTGCGCGCTTATATGTGAGCATCCGTGCGAGACGCGCTGCCGCCGCACGCTGCTTGACGCGCCTGTAAATATCCGCGGACTGAAGCGCTCGGCGGTCGATCGCGCGGGCGTTGTTCCCGCGCCGAAGTGCGCGGAATCCACGGGAAAGCGCGTCGCAATCATAGGCGGAGGTCCCTCCGGGCTTTCCGCTGCGTATTATCTTCAGCTCATGGGACATCAGACGACGGTCTTTGAAGCGCATTCAAAGCTCGGCGGAATGCTCATTTACGGCATTCCCGCGTATCGTCTGCCGCGTGAGCGGCTGGGCCGCGACATCGACTGCATTCTGTCCACCGGCGTTGAGGTGAAGCTGAACACAAAGGTCGGCGAGGGCGAATATACGATGGAGAGGCTGCGCGAGGAATACGACGCGGTCTATATCGCCATCGGCGCGCACACCGACAAGAAGGTCGGAATTGAGGGAGAGGACGCAGAAAACGTAATCTCTGCGGTGTCGTTCCTCGGCGGAATCGGCGACGGCATTGTTCCCGATTTCAGGGGCAAGAGAGTATGCATCATCGGCGGCGGAAACGTAGCGATGGACTGCACGCGCTCGGCGATTCGCTGCGGCGCTGACAGCGTAAGCATAGTTTACCGCAGACGCAAGGAGGATATGACCGCCCTTGCGGAGGAGGTAGACGGAGCAATCGCCGAGGGCGCCATAATGATGGACCTTCACGCGCCGCTTAAAATCGAAACAGACGAGGACGGCAAGGTTTCCGCTCTTTGGGCGTCTCCCATGATGCCGAGCAAAATCAAGGGCGGACGCATGGCACCCGCGCCGTCGGGACAGGACGACAAGAGAATCCCCTGCGAGGTCGTCATCGTCGCCGTCGGTCAGGGAATCGACTTTTATAAGCTCGAATCGTCGGGCATTCCCGTCGTTCGCGGCGTCATAAAGGGCGACGACTGGACGGAGGTCGAAAATGCCCCCGGCGTTTTCGCGGGAGGCGACTGCGTTACGGGACCGAAAACAGCGATTCGCGCCATAGCGGCAGGAAAGGTTGCTGCCGCAAACATCGATTACTATCTCGGATATAACCACGTCATCACCTCGGACGTTGAGATTCCCGAGCCGAATCTCTCCGACCGCCCGTACTGCGGACGCATAAATATGTCCGAGCGCGAGCCTCTCGTAAGGAAGAACGATTTCGAGCTTATGGAAATCGTGATGACGGAAAAGGAATCGTGTCAGGAGGCGGGACGCTGCCTGCGCTGCGACCACTTCGGATGCGGAATTTTCAAAGGAGGGCGCAAGACGGAATGGTAAACATAAAGATAAACGGAACAGAGCTTCAGGTCGAGGAAGGCACGTCCATTCTCGATGCCGCCAAAAAGGTTGGAATCGACATTCCGACGCTCTGCTATCTGAAAGGAATAAACGAAATCGGCACCTGCCGTGCCTGCCTTGTCGAGGTTGAGGGAATTGACCGCCTCGTCACCTCCTGCGACAATGTTTGCCGTGAGGGAATGGTTATCCGCACAAACACGCCGCGCGTGCGCGAGGCGAGACGCACAAATCTTGAGCTGCTTTTATCCCAGCACCGCGTAAATTGCCCCGCCTGCGAGAGAAACGGCACCTGCCGGCTTCAGGATCTCGTCGCTTCCTTCCCCGTGAACGATAATTCGTCGTATAAAAACGAATATCAGAAGGGCGAGTGGAATGAAAGGCTGCCCATAATCCGCGACGAAAGCAAATGCATAAAATGCTATCGCTGCGTCTCCGTCTGCGAAAAGGTGCAGACGCTCGGAATCTGGGATATGGTAGGAACCGGCGCCAACACGACGGTGAGCGTTTCACATCACCGGCTTCTTGAGGATGCGGACTGCTCCTTCTGCGGTCAGTGCATAACGCACTGCCCCACAAACGCGCTTCATACGCGCGACGACACGGACGCAATATTCGGCGTACACGGCGTGCTTGACGATCCCGACAAGGTTGTCGTCGTTCAGGTCGCGCCTGCCGTTCGTGCGGCATGGGGCGAGGCGTTCGGGCTTCCGCCCGAAATCGCAACCGAAAAGCGCATGGCAGCAGCTTTGCGCCGCATAGGCTTTGACTACGTATTTGATACGAATTTCTCCGCCGACCTCACGATAATGGAGGAGGGCACCGAATTTCTTGAAAGAATCACTCATCCCGAGGGCAAAAAGTTCCCGATGTTCACATCGTGCTGCCCCGGCTGGGTGCGTTTCCTCAAGAGCCAGTACCCCGATATGGTTGACAATCTCTCGACGGCAAAATCCCCGCAGCAGATGTTCGGCGCGGTTACAAAGTCGTATTTCGCGAAGAAAATCGGCGTCGACCCCGAAAATATCGTCTGCGTCTCGATAATGCCCTGCACGGCGAAAAAAGCCGAGCTTGAAATACCGAGCATAAACGATGCGGCGGAGGGCTGCCGCGACGTCGATTTCTCGCTCACGACGCGTGAAATGTGCCGTATGATTCGCGCAGACCAGCTTGACGTTGCGGCGCTGCCCGAGGAGGATTTCGATTCGCCTCTCGGCACCGGAACGGGCGCTGCCGTTATATTCGGCACGACGGGAGGCGTCATGGAAGCGGCGCTTCGCACCTGCTACTATATTCTCACAGGTGAAAATCCGGATGCGGACGAGACCTTCAAGGCGGTGCGCGCGCTTGACAGCAAACGCCCGTGGGTTGAGGCTGAATACAACGTCGCGGGAATCACCGTCCGCGCCGCTGTCGTGAACAGTCTCGGCAATGCAAGACGTCTCATACGAGCAATAAGACGCGGCGAGGTCGATTATCAGTTTGTCGAGGTGATGGCGTGTCCCGGCGGGTGTGTCGGCGGCGGCGGTCAGCCGATTCACTATAATGAGGAGCGCGCGGCGGAGCGCGGTCATGTGCTTTACAGCTACGACAGGAATAACACCCTGCGCTGCTCGCACGACAATCCCGAAATCAAGGCGATATACAAGGATTATCTCGGCGAGCCGTGCGGAGAGCTTTCGCATCATCTGCTCCACACAGACCATCACGCATGGGATTTGCCTCATGCTCCCGTCTACGACGAGGATGTAAAGGTGTAATTATCCGAATAAAAGATGTCCCCGACATTCAGTCGGGGACATCTTTTGCGTTCACGCAGCATAAAAAATACAACCGCGGGTTGTGAAATATCCAAAAAACACAACCTTGCGGTTCTTGACGAAGCCCGCGGATTTTTATATACTATAGTCATGGTAAGCGCTTGTCAAAAATTATGAAAGGCATGGTGACAAAATGGACATCAGCATGAAGGATACGCTCCGCCGCCTTCGCTTTGAAAAGGGCGTGACGCAGGAGACGCTTGCAAATCATCTCGGAATATCACAGCAGTCAGTCGGCAAATGGGAGCGCGGCGAGGGTTATCCCGACATAACGCTTTTGCCGAAAATCGCGCTCTTTTTCGGCGTCACAATCGATGAGCTTCTGAATTTCAGCCGTACCGCCGTCGATGAGGCGGTGGCAAAATATGAAGCTGAGAGCCAAAGATACTACAACATCGGAGATATAGAATCGGATCTGGCGCTCTGGGAGAGGGCGTATGCCGAATTTCCAAACGACTGCCGCGTAATATCGGGCTTGATGTATGCGCTTTTGACTGTGGCGACGACAAATCCTGAGGGCAGCGATGAAAGACGTAAGCGCGTCATTTCGCTCGGCGAGAGGATTTTGGACGAATCAAAGGATGAGACGCTGCGCGGCGGCGCGATACAGGCGCTTTGCTTTGCGTATAACCGGATGGGAGATGCTGAAAAGGCGCTTTACTATGCCGATATGGGCGGCGGAATTTACTCCACAAGCCAGCTTTTGAGGCTTTCTGTGCTGACGGGCGAGCAGGGAACGGCTGAGACTCAAAGATATATCATGGATATGATAGACTGCGTATCAAATACAGCCGCTTATACGGTTCATTCAAAAAATTCACCGAAGGAGATAATCACGTCAACCGAGTTTGCGGTAAATTTACTGAAGCTCCTTTTCCCCGACGGGGATTACGGCTTTTACCTTTGCCGAATGGCGTCCTTTTACGAAAGAATCGCCGAAAATAAGGCTTTGCTTTCGCTTTATGATGAGGCGCTTGAAGCGCTTGCGGCGGCAATGCGGTATGCCAAAGCATACGACAGTCAGGGTGACATGAGGTATACCTCCCCGATGGTTGACAGGCTCGAATATAAAAAAGCCGAAACGTCAAAAAACATGACAACAACTACGTGTGAGGATTTGCTTGAATGCATGACACAAAAAACGAATAAAGCCTATGACGCAATACGCGGCGACGAGCGCTATTTGGCTATAGTATCGGAGCTTGAAGGGATTGCGGCAGCAGGAAAGATGTGATTTTGCCATAAAAGGCGGGGCTTAATGAAAAGCCCCGCCGCTCACTTTTTTTCGCACATTATCACATGGTATCCCGCTTTTCGCCCGACAGTCACAGCACCGCCGAAAATCCTCGCAAGCTCTCTTTCCGCCGACTGCGCGCCCTGCGATTTTCTTATGACGGCGTAAAATCGCCCGCCGCCCGCAAGCAGCCGTGACGCAAGCCCGAAAAGCGAATACACCGTCTCCTTTCCCGCGCGTATCGGAGGATTTGTCACGATAAGCTCCGCGCATCCGTCGGAAAGCAGAAGCTCATCCTCCCTGCCGATTTTCACGCGCCCCGAAACGCCGTTTGCCTCCGCGTTTTTTCGCGCAAGCTCCATCGCCCGACCGTTCACGTCGAGCATGACGCACTCGCTGCCGTAACGCTCCGCAAGCACGATTCCGATGGGTCCGTACCCGCAGCCGATGTCGATTATCCGCCCCGAAATCTCCGCCTCGCGTCCGAGAACCGTTTTAATCAGAACATCCGTGCCGAAATCGACCCTTTCCATCGAGAAAACGCCGTGATCCGTCAAAAAGCGGTAGACCCTGCCGCCGACCTCGTATTCTATCTCCCTCTCGTCCGATTTCAAAGAGGGGTCGTCCGAAAAATAATGCCCGCCGTTCATAAATCGCACCTATGATAAAGAATTAAGCTCGTACAAAAGATCGCTCACGTACTCGTCGTACTGCTCGGCTGTGATGTAGTCGTTTTCGAGAAGATATTCGTACCTGTAAAGCTGCCAGTAGTACACAATCCGTGTGTAGTCGCTCTCCATCGTCTCATATTTCACGCCGTCAATGACAATAAAATCGTGTATAATCGTCGAATTGTCGTCGTCCGAATACTCGACGGCGGCGATTTCGTATTCCTTGCCGTCCGACAGAACGAGAAGATATTTCGTTTTCCCGACGGTAACGCTGTCGTCGTATGTTGGAGTGCCGCTGATTTCAGCGCCCTCAATGTACGAAACAAACGCTGCCGTTTCATCCTCGTCAAGCGTCGCCTGAACGCTGCCGTCCGTGTTGTAGACGTAAACCTTACATCCCGAAAAGTCAGCGCCGTTAAGCGGCATTTTGTCGTAAAACACCACGCCGATGACAATAAACACGGCGCATACAAGTATTATCGGAATTATAACCTTCTTCATTTTCTCCTCCCGCCCCTGAAGCTGCTGATATTATATCAAATTGAGCGCTATATCGTGAATATTGAAAATAAATCTATGATTGATTTTCGATATTCACCAACTTGACGACTTCCATTGTGAATCTTTGATTCACAATGGAACGTCTTTAAATCTGCGATTTATCCTTCAATGTTATTATATCATAAAATAAAGCACTTCACCGCAAATAATTTTGTCCAATCTATGATTTGACAAAATTATTTGACAGACTTGACGATGCAAGCTGCGCTTGCGTCGTCAACGTCTTATTATATCATACTGTGCGCCAAACCGCAAACAAAATTATCGAATCTGTACATTGGCGTTTTACTTGCATTTTCCCGCGTTTTGTGATATACTGTTGCCGCAACACGGTCGGGTCGTCGCGCGGCACAGCCGCGAGGAAAGTCCGGGCTTCAAAGGGCAAGGATAACGGATAACGTCCGCCGAAGGTGACTTCCGGGAAAGTGCAACAGAGATATACCGCCCGATTAACGTCGGGTAAGGGTGGAAAGGCGAGGCAAGAGCTCACCGAATCCCCCGGCAACGAGGGATTCCTGTAAACCCTATCCGAAGCAACGCCCAATAATGCGCCGATAACGTCTGCCCGACGGGCGCGATGGGCGGCAGCGCAAAATCCCGCATGGGATTTTGCCTGCTTTGCGGAGACGCAAAGCACAGATAGATGACGACCCGCGACAAAACCCGGCTTACAGACCGTCGTCGCAGCATCATTGCGGCATTTCTGCCGCAATGATGCTTTTTTCATATGTTTCGCCCTCAAAAAACGAGGAGGGAAAATTTCCCCTCCTCATTGTCATTACAGCTCCGCACTTGGGGTATAGGCGGCGGAACGCCTTCTTTAAGAGCTTTTAGCTCACCTATATTATATGCGAAAATCTGCTCATGGTCAACTGATTCGCAAAAACATCTTTGTAAACTTTTTGCGAACGCATAAAATATACTCGAATCCGCAAAACAAACGCCGCCGCGGCTATCCCCCTCACACCTTTGTAAATGTCCCCGCGTCAACCCATCCGCTGACGGTCGCGCCCGAGCCGCTTACCTTCACCAAACGATACGGGTGCTTTGACGTGCCGAGCTTGTATATCTGCTTGATAGTCGCCTTTCCGCCCTTGCACGATTTCGCTACGGTTGAGTTCGCGCTTGAATAATGCACCGTCCCGTTATACGTAACGGTATCGCCGACAGCGGGCGTCCATTCTTCAGCCTCGCTCTCCGTCTCGCTTGCGTCGGTCGGTATCTTGATTTCCTGCCCGACTCTTATTTTGTTCGGGTTGGATATTCCGTTATACGCTGCAAGCACCTGATATGTCGTGCCGTATTTCTTCGCGATTGAGGAAAGCGTATCGCCCTTCACGACAGTGTATACGATATAACCGTCGACAGCGCTCTCGCTGTTGCTCTCGCTCGTCGTTTCATCAGCCGTAGCTGCTACGTATTCCACATACGGGAGCTTGCCGTGCTTCGTCCATGTACGCGCGTTATATCCGCTCACACTTCCGATATTCTTGACAGCCGTAACCTGCACGTCGCCGTCCCACGAGGGCGTGCATTCAACCGCAAGCCCGTCGCCTATGTAAACGCCGACGTGACCCGTCATCCATAAAAGCTCACCGACCTCGACAGACGAGAAATCCGTCGATACGTCATCGCATTTTGCGATAATCGCCTCCGTACCGATGTCGGGAACACCGTTTGACGCATACGACGCGCCGCCGTAGGTCGCTGACGTGTCGCCGCACCAGCCCCAGAGAATGCCCTTGACAAGGCATACGCAGTCAAAGCCGAACGTGTCCGCGCTCGCCGCGTTGATTATATCCGCTCGCTCCGCGTTATACGTGTTGTTTGCCGAATAGCGCGCCTTGTTTGTCGCATTCATAGGCGCACCAAAGCAGCCTTTGATGTAAAGCGTCTTGTAGTTCTTTGCCGCGTCAAGGCACCTCGACGCAAGCTCTTTACTCGTCATTACATATGACATATTTTATTCCTCCACTGTATTCAGAAATTAAAATCATGCGTTTCGCACCGTGTTGCGTTTCGCACCGCGTGACGATATGACAGAAAAAATCTTCCCGCCAACCGAATTTTTGTGAATTTTGCCTCTTGGCACGGACGCGATTTTGCGGTAAAATATGCGCCGGATTAAATCACAAAGGAGTCTTTTATGACAAACGCATATAAACCCAAAAATACCGTCAGAGGTCATATTTTCACCCCGCCCGAAAATTTCGCGCTCCGCCTCTTTCTCATGGCTGCGGGAATCATCATGTCCTCGCTTGCCACCGCGGCGCTTCTGAAGCTCAATCTCGGCACCGACCCGTACTCATCGTTCATCCGAGGGCTGTCGAACAAAATCGGCGTGAGCTACGGCACCACGCAGCTTTCGGCGCAGCTTTTCATGTTCATATTCATGCTCGCGAGAGGACGCGGGCTGATAGGCGTCGGAATGCTCGCGAACATGATATTCAGCGGCTATATAGTAGATCTCGGCACGTTTATTCTCGACCGCACGGTGACAAATGCCGAGGTGTGGGATTCCCTCATTGTCAAAGCCGTCGTGCTTATTCCCGCCCTCGCCGTATTCATTGTCGGCGCGGCGCTTTATATGGCAGTCGATCTCGGCGTTTCCCCCTATGACGGAATGCCCTATATCATCACCGATCTGCTGAAGTCGCAGAAGATTTCGTTCCGTCGGGTACGCACAATGTGGGATTTCCTTTTCATGACAATGGGCTTCGCCCTCGGCGGCTCATTCGGAATCGTCACGGTTATCGAAATGCTCTTTCTCGGCAGGACTATTTCCTATTTCGGGAAAAAGGTCGAGCCGCTGCTTCACGCCTCGAAGCAGGCGTAATGCGGCAGGGAAGCGTTATCCCTCGCCGCCGTCCTCATTTTCATTGATTTCATCATTGTCCCCCGAAAGCTGCGCGAGTGCCTCGCGCAGCTTTTTCGGTATCGGCAGACCGATTGAGGCGGCGTTTTCAATGCATGAAAGCCCCTCGTTCGCAAGCATGAATCCGACAACGGCTCCCCTCACGGCGTTGCCGCCTCCGAGAATGTCCGTGTCAATAATGTTCGCGATTCCGACAAGTATGAAAATGCAGACCTTTTTCGCGATTCCGTGAAAGCCGACCTCGGAGTTGAGTTCCTTTTTTACGGCAGCCGAAAGCACGCCCGTAATGTAATCCGCGGCGACGAACGCAATAAGCGCGTAAATCGTTCCGTCAAGCTCGCCGCAGAACCATCCGAGCGCGCCGCATACTCCCGCCGCAATAATATTAAGCCTTGATATGATTTCCTTCAAACACACACCCCTTTTATGCAAATTTTTAATTTATAAATCCCCGACAAGATAGCTTGTCAGCGACGACCACCTTGTCGTCGATTGATATGTTTCAAGACTCGCCTCGGGCACGTGAATCACGCAGTCGGACGCGATTCCCGAGAATACGGCGGTGCCTCCGAGGACCGGAGGCGTTTCCGCGTAAACATAATAGTCATGCACGGAGCGGCAGCCGTAAAAGGCGTAATTTCCTATCGACGTCACACTTGACGGAACAGTAACCTTCAAAAGCGAAACGCACTCGTAAAATGCCCTCGTACCGATTTCGGTCAAGCCCTCCGGCATATACAAATCCGAGAGCAGACTACAGCCGTAAAGCGCATAATCGCCGATTGTCTGAAACGAATCGGGAAAGGAAAACGAGGTGATGCTCCTGCATCCGTGAAAGCAGTACGTACCGCAAGACGTAAGATTTTCGCAAAGATTTACACTCTGCAGCCTGTAGCACGCCTCAAACGAATAATTCCCGAGAGAGAGAACGGTTGACGGAATATAGCATTCCCGAAGCGAGCTGCACCCGTAAAATGAGAGAGTATCGAACGACGTGACGCCCTCCGGGGGAGTTGCGCGCAGAAGCGAAATGCACGAATAGCACATTCTCTGCGAAAGCTCCGTAAGTGTTGGCGGAAATGAAATTGCCGCAAGTCCCTCGCAGTAAGCGCAGAGATATGTCCCTATGCTCCTCACCCCGCGCGGAATACCGAGAAATTTCAGACTGTAGCAGCAGCGCAGCGCGTATTCGCCGATGTAAACGATTCCCGTCGGAAACGTAACCGTTTCAAGATTTCCGCACCATGAAAGCGAATAGTCCCCGATTTCCTCAACTCCCGAGCCGAATTCCGCGCGCGTGAGCATATTCGGATAAATTCTTTGAGCCGCAGACGTCGTCGTGTAGCCGAAAGCGCTTCCGCCGGCGTCAACCGACTCACCGATAAGACGCCACGTACCCGAATTTGCCGTTACGGATATAACGTAGTCCCCGACCGCACCGTATTCGTGCGTGTAAACGGTCTCGTCGGTTGATGTGAGCGTCTCCGCATCGCTTCCGTCGCCCCAGTCAATCGACACACCTCCCGCATCGGTGCATGAAATGCGAAGCGAAAGCGACGACCTGACCGTGTCAGATACGGTAATATAAAACCTCGTCGCGCCGTCGTCTGTCATAAATGACGCGGCGACGTCGGCGGGAGCGCCCGAGCGTATCTCGTCAAGCGTATAGTTCCACCCCTCGGCAACAAGACCGTCGTGAGACGGAAGGTCGGGCAGCGCCTCAAGTGATGCCGCCTCCTCCCTCGTGTATGAATAAAGCACCGTCCCGTCGTAATCGTAAAACGTCACGTAATCTGCGCTCACCGCGCCCGTCTTGATAACGGTTACCTCGCCGGTGCCTGATACCTGATACTCCGTAAATTCGGCGCACAGCTCGTCCGAGCCCTCGCAAAGCTCCATGTGAATCGTCTCGTATTCGCTCACTTATACGCCCTCCGCTTTAAGATTCATGTGAACGGGGATTTTAACGGGTCGCGTCGCGCGCCGCGTGCCGTCCTTTATGACGTTGCATTGTACGACCGCTCCGCGCGCCCTCGCGCCCGCGTCGAAAAGCCCCGTTTCGTCGGGCGTCATCGAAAGCGTCGCTTTGCAGTCGGAAAGCTCAATCGCACCTCCGTCTGACGAATATTCGATAACAGTCCTGCCTCCCTGCGAAAATGTGATGTAAATTTCCGCATCCTCGACGCTCTCGTCAAAGATAAAATCGATTTTGTGATTTGTAAAGCAAGTAATGATTCTGCCTCCTCTTTGTTTTTTTTCTGTCCCGTATGGCGGCGATGGGCTGATTATCCCCGCCATGACCGACACACTGCCGCTCTGCTGTGCGGATTGCGTACAACAGTGCGCAAGACTTTCATAATGAATCTGCGATTCATCACTGCTGCTATATCAGAGTAGTGTGCCGTGAATATTGCACTGCGTGCAATATTCAACAGATTTACGTTATGAATCTGCGATTCATATCTGCGATTCATCACTGCCGCTCTGCTGCGCAGTTTACGAACAGTCGAGCACTGAAAGACTTCCATGATGAATCTACGATTCATCACTGCTGCTATATCAGAGCTGTGTGCCGTGAATATTGCACTGCGTGCAATATTCAACAGACTTCCATGATGAATCTGCGATTCATATCTGCGATTCATCACAGCTGCTCTGCTGCGCAGTTTACGTACAGTCGAGCGCTGTACCGTGAATATTTTAATCAAAGCTATGCTTTGAGTAAAATATTCAACAGACTTCGATAATGAATCTATGATTCATTATCGAATGTCTTATTATACCACATTTTTGATGTTTTGTCAATGGCAAAGTGAACATTTGTTCCAAAACGGATGCAGAAATTTCGGAACATTTGTTCTTAAAACTTGTGCAGCCTGCCGAAAATCGCGATTTTAAGCCCAAAAATGACAAAATACAGCAAAAATCTTTGCTCTTTGCGTGAAAATTTCAAATCGCGGCAGGCGGCGACGCTTATGCCATCTATAAACGCGCGAAATAATACCCCCTGCTACCGCAGGGGGGTATTATTTGATCTTTATTTTGTTATGAGCAATGCCGCATGGTGTCGGGCGCGTTTTATCGTCAGTCCGCGCTGCTGCGCGCCGCCGTGAAAACGCTTTCGACGACGCGCCGGCAGCCGTCGGGCGAATAGCGCCAGCGGTCAATGTGGAGCGTGCGCTCGGGGTCGATGAAGTACGTCGGCGGGGACAGATCGCGCAGAAGCTCGCCCCTGTATGCGCCCACAAGCGCCAGCTTGATTTTCATGCGCTCGGGCGTGATGCTCTTTATGTATACGGCAGCCGTCTCACCGACCCCGACGCCCGATTTCGGGTCGGAAAGCCCCGTCAGATTCGGCGTCAGCTCGACAAAAATCCCATAATCCTCAATTGAGCGTACAATCCCCGACACCGTCTGCCCGACGGCGAAAAGCGCGGCATTTTCCTTCCACGTCCCGAAAAGCTCGCGCTGCGAGACGTTGAAGCGCCCGTTTTTCGCGTCGATTCCCGAAATGACGACGTATGTGCGCGTGCCGACAGAGAGCCGTTCCGACGGATGCGAAATCCGCGATACCGAAATCGCGTCGACGGGCAAAAGCGAAACGATTCCGCAGCCAATATCGAGAAAAGCGCCGAACCGCTCGATATGCGTCATCGTCGCGGGGATTATATCGCCCGGAATAAGACCGGAAAGGTAGTTATGAAAGCATTTTCTCTGCGCATCCCGTCGGGAAAGAATGACAGTCGGCGGATTTGTCGAGATGTCGATGTCCCGCACGCAGAAGCAGACGGGACGTCCGACGCGCGTAACGACCGCGACCTCGCGAATTTCCTCTCCCGCGCCCGTGAGCGCCGCCTCGCCCCGCTCGATAAGCCCGACGGCGCACCCTAGGTCTACCCGCAGACTGTAGTCGCGCGAGTCGCACATGACGGCGGGCGCCTCGCATATCGCCCCCGTTCTCATTGCACGCTCAAGCCCCGAAATCGACGAAATGCTCGCGCGGTTTTCCGCGCTCCTCATTATTCTCCCCTCGGGAAGATATTTTGTGTTTTCCGCATACGACATGAAATCAGCCTTTCTTTTCAACAATATTTTCCGACATACGGCGAAAGTGGATTTACTGCTTATTCATATGCGAAGGGATGCAAAAAAATCACCCCGCGCGGGGTGATTTTTATCGTTGTTCGCTTTTTTTCGCTTCAAAATCCGCCGAATCGGCGCACGGTACTGCAAATGCTCATTCCGCCGCCTTCAGCGATTCAGCCATATTCACGTTGTCGATTCGCGAGCGCATTATAAATCCGACAATGAGCGTAAACGAAAGGCAGAGAGCCGCCGCGTAAAAATAGCTGGGAATCGCTATATGCACACTGAAGGTTATCAGGCTTATTTTGATTTTGCTCATGACATAGCTGTGGAGCAGTATTCCGAGCGGGACGCCGAGGGCGACACCGAGCGCCGAGAGAATGAAATTCTCACGCAGAACGTACATTGCCGCCTCGCCGCGGTAAAATCCGAGCACCTTCAGCATCGCAATTTCGCGGATTCGCTCGTTGATGTTTATGTTCGTCAGATTGTAAAGCACTATAAACGCGAGTATGCCCGCACAGATGATTATGACGAGAAGCACAAGATTCATGCTCGTGAGTATTCCCGAAAGGTATGTTCTCAGGTCGTCGTTTGCGGACGAAGAGGAAACTATATCGAGGCTGCCGATATATGCGCTCACCTCGTTAGGGTCTGCGTCGTCGGAGATTTTGACATATGCCGTGTTGTAACCGACCTCGGAGCCGAAAAACGTCTCATAGTCCGCCTCGTTTATGTATATGTAGCTGTAGATGTAATTCACATAACAGCCGCTCACGATGAGCTTATGCTGAACGCCGTCGCACGTCAGTGTTATCGAATCTCCGACGGAAATTCCGAGCGCCTCGGAAATTCCTGTGTTTATGACGGCGTACCCCTCCGACGGCAGAGTAATTCTGTCTCCGTCCTCGTCGCGCATGATGACAAAATCGGATATGGCGTTTGATTCGGGAACTATGAGGTAAACGGATGCTGTTTCGTCGTTTGCGCTCACGTCGACGGACGTTTCGTAAAGATACGCCGCATCCGTCACGTCCTCGCCGCACATTTCAAGAAAGCTTTCGCGAAGCTCCTCGTCGGCGTCATCCTTGAATGTCACCTCGATGTCATATACGCTTATCTCGTCGTACTGATCGTCCGCTATATGCTCAATCGAATCGACAATTCCGAAGCCCGTCACGAGCAGCGCCATGCATCCGCCGATTCCGACAACTATCATGACAAGCCTTTTTTTATACCTGAATATGTTGCGCGCCGAAACCTTGTGAAGGAACTTCATCGGATTCCATATAAACGGTATGTATTCAAGGAAAATCCGCTTGCCCGCCTCGGGGGATTTCGGTCGGATAAGCTCCGCCGGAACCTCCGAAAGCGAGGATTTGCACGTCCACACCGTCACAAAGAGCGATGCCAAAATGTAAAGCAAAGAGGAAACGCCCGAGAGAACGGGATCGACCATATATACAATCGGGCAGTAGAAGTCGTACATTATGTCGTAAACTATCCACAGCACCTGCGGGAAGAGCCATGAGCCGAAAAACACGCCTATAAGACAGCCGAGAACGGAAGCGATTGCGGAATACCAAAGATAATTTGAGATTATCGAAAATTCGGAAATTCCGAGCGCCTTCAGCGTTCCTATCTGCGTGCGCTCCTCGTCTACCATGCGCGTCATCGTCGTAATGCATACAAGCGCCGCGACGAGCAGGAAAAAGAGCGGGAATACGTTCGACACAGCCTCGACTATCGTCGTGTCGTTGTCAAAGTTTGCGTAGCCTATGTTTTCGTCCCGCGTGAGATTGTATGTCGTCGGATATTCAAGCTCCGAAAGCTCCTCCTTTGCATCATTAAGCTCGTTTTCTCCGTCGTAATATGAAGCCCACGCATCGTCAAGCTCCGCCCGAGCGCTCTCAAGCGTCGCCTTTGCCTCATCAAGCTCGGATTTTGCCTCCTCCAGCTCGGCGGC
>JAJQCT010000007.1:0-46959 GCA_021202555.1 Clostridiales bacterium | reverse complement strand
TCAAGCTCGGATTTTGCCTCCTCCAGCTCGGCGGCGCCGTCCTCGTATTCGGCAACGCCCTCTTCATATTCGGAAAGTCCGTCCGCATATTCCGCCTCCGCGTCGTTAAGCTCTGAAAGCGCGTCTGCAAGCTCCTCCTCACCCTCTGCAATTGCGTCGGACGCCTCCTCGTAAAGCTCGTTATATCTTATATCCGCGCGCTCGTCGAGAAACGCCGTGATTTCGTCCTCGTATTTTTCCATGAGCGCATCGTATTCGTCGGAATACATTTCCGCCGTTTCCGTCAGGTAAAGGTAAACGCTCGTGTATATTTCATAGTCAAGCCCGCCCGAGGGAACGTAGGCGTAAGCCGATACCTTGCCGTTACCGACTGTCGTCGAGCCGCGCTCGTAATTTATGTAAAGCGGAGAGGATACTACGCCGACGACAGTGTATTCCGAATAGACGAACGTGTCGGACGTGTCCTCGTCGTTGTTTTCCGAAATCTTTACAGTCGTCCCTATAGCGTCATCGTAGTCGTCATAGTAGGCTGAATCGATGAGGCATTCGTCATCACTCTCGGGATAGCGTCCCGAAAGAAGATTCAGCGTGTTGACGTTTTCGGGAATCGTTATAATCGTAAAGGTCACGTCGTCGCCCGATTCCGAGGTGATGAGCGCGTCGACGCTGTACGAGCCCTCCGCGTATTCGACATATGAAAGCTCGCCCGCTGCCGCCACGTCGTCCTCCGTCATTCCGAGAGTTGAGACGAGCCTGAAATGATAAAGCCTGTGCGACGTCAGATATTCGTTCGCCGTTTCAACCATCGCGGGACGTGTCGCCCGAAGTCCGGCAAAAAAGCCCACGCCGAGCGCGATAATCGCGAGCAGCGCGATAAAGCGTCCGAGACTTTTCCTTATCGTGCGAAATAAAATCTTCCTCATATGCTACCACTCAATATTTTCGACGGGAGTTATTTCCTCGTTTACGTGCATATCCGTTATCGTGCCGTTTTTCACGGAAATAACGCGGTCTGCCATCGCCGTGAGCGCCTTGTTGTGCGTGATGATGATGACGGTCATTCCCGTATCCCTCACCGTGTCCTGAAGCAGCTTCAGAATCGATTTTCCCGTTACGTAATCAAGCGCTCCCGTCGGCTCGTCACAGAGAAGGAGCTTTGGATTTTTCGCGAGCGCTCTCGCTATTGCGACGCGCTGCTGCTCGCCGCCCGAAAGCTGCGAGGGAAAATTCTTCGCTCTCTCCGAAAGTCCCACCTCGGCAAGAGTCTGTGCCGCGTCTCTCGGCTCGCGGCATATCTGCGAGGCAAGCTCCACGTTTTCAACCGCCGTGAGATTGCCTATGAGATTATAAAACTGAAAGACGAATCCGACGTCGTGGCGCCTGTATTCCGTCAGCCGCCGCTTCGAGTACGCGGAAATTTCCTCCCCGTCGAGAAATACCTTTCCGGACGTCAGCGTGTCCATCCCGCCCAGAATGTTCAGAAGCGTCGTCTTGCCCGCGCCCGACGCGCCGACTATAACGACTATCTCGCCGCGCTCGACCGTGAAATTCACGTCGTGAAGCGCCGTGACGGAAACATTTCCCGTATGATATATCTTTCCCACATTTTCAAATCTTATAAATTTGCTCATCGCGTTATTTCCTCCGTTTATGAATCTGCGGGGTTATGTTCACCCCTGCCGGCATATGGGTAATTATAGCCGCCGAAGATAAACCCGGCGTGAATTAACGCTGACGGGCGGCGTGCGGACAAAAAATCAAAATTTTTTTCAAAAAGCCCTTGACAAAGCGAATCGGACGCTGTATAATATATCGTGCGCGGCGGGAATGCGGCGCAAAACCCGAGTATATCCGATTACACTCGATTTCATCGAGGGCCATTAGCTCAGTTGGTTAGAGCAACCGGCTCATAACCGGTCGGTCCGGGGTTCGAGTCCCTGATGGCCCACACGAGAAAAGCTTCACTCACATAGTGGGGCTTTTTTCAATTCTCCGAGCCGCGTTTCGCCTCGCTGCGTTTCGTCTCGTTGCGTTCTTTTCTGCATCCGACGAAAACAAACGGGAATGCCGCGATAAGCGCGGGAAGGGGCGAGACTGCGGACGCGCACGACGAGGATGAGGACGCATCAGCCGAAACAACGTCGTCGCCGCGTCCCATATAGTTTATGAGAATCGTACCGTCCGAGTAAACGTAAAGCTCCACTATCAGGGTTCGCGTCTTGTTGCTTTCGATGTCGTTTCTGAAGGTGCCGTTGTTCTGATAAATCTTATAATCGACGTAGTAATAATACGCCGTGACCGAATTTCCGTCCGCGTCTGTCGCAGTCGATGTGCTGTTGTATGTTATCACCATGTCGTACAGCTTCTGCATGGTGAAGCGCTCCTTTATGACGGAGGGGTAGTTTTCGATGCACTCGTCCGTGAAAAATTCGGGGTACGTCTCATATTCTCCGTTCATGACGGCGTAAAAATAGCGCACGAAAAATTCGACTGTCGAATCATATGACGAATAATTCCCGTCGGGGTCGATTTCGACGTAAAACGTGTTGTTCTCGTAGACGTAGGCGAGCATTCTGTTTTTGTCCATGTAATCCTCGTCCTCGAATATATTCTCGTCGTAATCCGCGGCGTAAAAGCTGTAGCTCATAATCTTGTCGCTGAAATCGCTCGTCGCGCCCGTGTCCTCGCTTTCAAAAAGCGTGAGCACAAAATTCATTGCGGGCGACCATGCGTACCAGATTATAATGAACGCTGCCATCACGCAGAACGCGATTATAATTCCGCGCTTCTGGTTTTTTCGAGAGATGTCGGGGCGCGGTGCGGGAACCTCCTCCTCACGGACGCTTTTTTCCGCACCCTCATTTTCATTCCGATTATTTTCGATTTTATCCTCTGCCATATCATACTCCGTATTTGAGATTTCACCCTTTATTTTATACCGACAAAGCATCGAATACAAGAGAGGAATGCTACGAAAATGTGAAAGTTTTCGCATACACATTTTAAAAATGCAAATTTGCGCCCAAAAATCTCTTTTTGCGTTGACAAAAGCAAATCTCTGCAATATAATATTTACCCGAACAAACCATATTTCACGGAGGAGTTACTGTATGTACGAAAAGCTCAAGGAGATTCTCGTGACGGAGCTTCAGATTGACGAGGGCTCGATAGAGCCGGATGCGGAGCTTGTAAACGATCTCGGAATCAACTCAATCGAACTGGCGGATCTCGTCATGCTCTGCGAGGAGAAGTTCGACGTCGAATTTGACGAGGACGAGCTGACAAAGCTTGTTACCGTAGGGGACGTCGTAAAATACCTCGAAACATTTGAGTGAAAATCGGTCTTTTCGCCATCGCCCCGCGGACATACTGCGGGGCGTTTTTTCCGACGGACGCGGGTGACTGATAAAGTCGGAATTTGCGATTGATTTTTTGCGCGCTCAATGGTAGAATAATATAGGACGAAGCGCGCATACGCGCATATAAGGAGCATTAAAAATGGAAAGGGTATCGAAGCACAATTATTATCTTGATATTGCGGAAACCGTGTCGGAGAGAAGCACCTGCCTGCGCCGCCGCTACGGGTCTATTATAGTCAAAAACGACGTTATCGTTTCGACGGGGTATAACGGCGCGCCGCGCGGGCGCAAAAACTGCTGCGAGCTTGGATTCTGCGAGCGCGAGAGGCGCGGGATTCCTCATGGGGAGCGGTACGAGCTTTGCCGCAGCGTTCACGCGGAGGCAAACGCCATTATCTCGGCGTCGCGCGAGCAGATGCTCGGCTCGACGCTTTATATCTGCTGCACAGACCCCACCGACGGCAGCGTCGTCGCGGGAACGGAAAACTGCATGATGTGCAAGCGGCAGATAATAAACGCCGGAATCGATACCGTTATAATCCGCGACACAAAATCGGACTACAGAATAATAAACACTCACGACTGGATTTCAAACGACGATTCGCTCTCGGAGGCGTCAAGGTGACGGAGGCGAAATACGGCGGCGCTGCCGCTGTGGCGACCGAAACCAAGGCGCTCGGCGAGGATTTCGCTGCCGACATGATAAAGACGGCGCTTTCGGCGACGGAGAACGAAAATTCCCCCTCTCTGCTTTTTGTCTGCACCGGCAATACCTGCCGCTCGCCGATGGCTGAGGCGTATTTCAAAAGCAAAGGGTACAAATCCGCGTTTTCGCGCGGAATTTTCACCGACGGCTCGCCGATTTCAAAAAATGCCGTCGAGGCTCTGAAATCTCACGGAATTATGTCATCCGCCGAAAACGATTACGAAAATCACATCTCAAAAACAGTAACCGAGGCGGATATTGCGCGCGCGGATTTTGTTTTCGCCATGACGGGGGAGCATATGAGGGCGCTGCTTTTCGCATTTCCGCAAAGCGCGGACAAGCTCTTTCTCATGCCGAGGGAAATTTCCGACCCGTTCGGCGGTGATATTGACGCATATAATAAAACGCTTGACGAAATAATCGCGGCGTCGGAGGAAATTTTCCCGAAAATCGGCGGCGCGGGAGGTACAGCGCTTGGCTGAGCCCGAAAAAATCAGAATCGAACGCTCCCCCTCGCTTTCGGACGAAATATATGAAATTGAGCGCGAATGCTTCGGCGAGGGCGCATGGTCGCGTCCTGAATTTGAAGCGTCGCTTTCAGACCGCGCGCATATTTTTCTTTGCGCGGCATACGCCGGTCATAATATAGTGGGATTTATAATGTTTTCGATTGTCGGGGACGAGGCTGAAATAATGAATATCGCCGTCGCCGAAGGTGCGCGGCGGCGCGGCGTTGGCAGCGCGCTTATCGAAAATACGCTCTTGCTGTGCGGGGAGCGCGGTGTGCGCGCCGTTTATCTTGAGGTGCGCTCAAAAAATGAGGCGGCGCGGGCGCTTTACGAATCCGTCGGATTCCGAAAGCTTTACGTGCGCGGCGGCTACTACAAAAAGCCGACAGACGACGCCGTTATAATGATAAAACATATTGAAGGAAATAGAGATGCGTCATGAAAATACTTGCGTTTGAAAGCTCGTGCGACGAGACCTCCGCCGCCGTCGTCGAGGCGGACGGCGGCAAAGGGGAAAGAGTGATTTTATCAAACATCGTCGCCTCGCAGATTGACATACACAAACGCTTCGGAGGCGTCGTTCCCGAGGTTGCGGGACGCGCTCACATCGAGGCAATATCGAAAATAACTCATGAGGCGCTAAAAACGGCGGGCGTGACGCTTTCGGATATTGACATTATAGGCGTGACGAATACCCCCGGGCTTATCGGCGCGCTGCTTGTCGGCGTGAACTTTGCAAAATCGCTCGCGTTTGCGAATAATTTGCCGCTCGTTCCCGTGAATCACCTAAAGGGTCATGTCGCCGCCGCGTATTTCGGATACAGCGAGCTCTATCCGCCATATCTCGCGCTTGTCGCGTCGGGCGCTCACACGAGCATTATGGATGTGAAATCCCATACGGAATTTGAAACAATAGGCTTCACACGCGACGACGCGGTCGGAGAGGCGTTTGACAAGGCGGCAAGGGTACTCGGCGTTCCCTACCCCGGCGGCGCGGAAATCGACAGGCTCGCCTCCCTCGGCAATCCCGACGCCGTAAAGCTGCCCTCGCCCGCAATATCGGGCGACGCGCTTGAATTTTCGTTTTCGGGAATCAAAACGGCTGTAGTCAATTACGTTCACAACGAGGGCGCGAGAGGCGGGACTGTCTGCCGCGAGGACGTCGCCGCGTCATTCACGCGCACCGTCTGCCGCGCGATAACGGAAAAGCTTGCGGCAGCGCTTGATTTGACGGGGCGCGATAAGCTTGTCATCGCGGGAGGCGTCGCCGCAAATTCGCACCTGCGCGCGGCGGTGTCCGAAATGTGTGCCGGACGCCGGGTTGAATTTTACGTTCCCGATGTGAAACTGTGCGGCGACAACGCGGCGATGGTTGGGATTCAGGCGTATTACGAATACATGGCGGGCAGCACCGCCGACACGGCGCTCAACGCCGTCGCGACGGGGGACTGAACCGTCGGGAAAACGGAGAGTACAAATTGAAAATCAAGGCAAACTTTCAAAACGGAATAATAAATTTGCCCGCGCAGGTCGCGTCAGTGCTGAAAAACGCCTCAAGGGGCGACCTCGCAGCTCTCTTTCTTCTAATGTCGAAATCGGGCGGGGGCGAATTTGAAATCTCTGACGGAGAGCTTTCGGAGGCGGGAATTTCACGCGATGAGCTTGATAACGCTTTATCGTTCTGGAACGACGCGGGCGTGATTGACGCGGACGTTCCGCCAAAAAAGAATGCGCGCGGTGCGAAGCTTGACCCCGACACGTCGCTTCATCTGACAAATTCGGAGGCGTCGAAGGTAATCGGGGAAAGTCCCGAGCGGCTTCGCCTCGTAGATGCCTGCCAGCAGACGATGGGAAAGATATTCAACAGCGCCGAATCGGGCTTGATTTTAAGTCTGCGCGAATGTCTCGGCGTCGGCGACGATTACATACTCATGCTCATAGCATACGCCGCCGAGCATGGCAAAAAATCCGTCCGCTACGTCGAAAAGATGGCATACGGGCTTTATGAGCGCGACATCACGACGGCGGACGAGCTTGAGGCTTATCTTTGCCGCCTGTCCGCCGCGGAGGTGGCGCAGGGAAAATACAGACAGCTCGTATGTGGGGACGGCAGAGCGCTTACGAAAAAGGAAAAGGATGCGCTCGACCGCTGGGTCAATGACTACAAATTCGGCTTTGACATGATTGAGCTTGCATATGAAAAGACCGTAAACGCGACGGGGAAGGCATCGCTCCCCTATATAGACAAAATCCTGACGCGGTGGCACGACGAGGGGATTTTCACGCTTGATGACGCTGCGGCTGACGGCGCTCGCGCGAGGACGGGAGCGAACGTCGGAAGCTTCGACACGGACGATTTCTTCGGGATGGCAGTCAGGCGCGGGCTTGATATTTCCTGACGGACGGAAAACAAAAAAATTCACTGTACATCAAATCAAAGCGGGGAGTGACGGCATGGGATACAGAAAGGACGACTATATAAAGGCGAACGGAATACTCGACGAGCGCAGGCGCACCGCTGAGGCGGGCGCGGACTCAAGGCGCGCCGAGCTTCACGCCGCCGTACCCGAAATATTAAAAATCGACCGCGCGCTTTCTGCGACGGAGTCGTCGATTGCAGAGGCAATCGGCAGGGGACCTGACGGAATCCGCGAAAGGATAGCGGAAATTGAGGCTTCAAACGAGGCACTTCTTGCAAAAAGACGCGGGCTTCTGAAATCAAACGGCTACCCCGAGGATTACGACGAACCCGAGTATACGTGCGGGCTTTGCTCCGATACGGGATATGTGAACGGCAAAATGTGCGTATGCAAGCGCAGGCTGCTCGTGCTGGCGGGCTGCGAGGGCTCCGGAATGAGCGTGCTTATGAGGACGCAGAGCTTTGAATCGTTCTCGCTTGATTATTATAAGGGCGACGCGCGCCGCAAAATGACGGCGATTTTATCCGAGGTGAAAAAATACGCCGAGGGATTTTCGGATGTCGGCAGCGGGAACATTCTCTTTGTCGGCGGTACGGGACTTGGCAAGACTCACCTTTCAACATCTGCTGCCCGCGTCGTAATCGAGCGTGGATATGACGTGAAATATGTGACCGTATCGAACATGATTTCCGAATTTGAGGACAAAAAATATCACAGCGGCTACGGCGAGCGCTCCGATGACCCGACGGAGAGATACTATGAGTGCGATTTGCTTATAATCGACGATCTCGGCGCGGAGGTGACGACGCAGTTCGCGGTATCGTGTCTTTACGATGTGATAAACGCGCGGATAAACACGGGGCGCGCGATGATGATAAGCACGAATCTTTCATCCGCCGAAATCAGAAAAAAATATACCGACAGAATTGCGAGCCGTCTTTTCGGCGAATTTGCCGTCTATCCCTTTGAGGGAACGGACGTGAGAGCCGAAAAGCTGCGGGCAGCGGGCAGTGCCCGCTGACGATAATCGGGGCAAGCGAAGCGGAAGCTTGTCAATTCACGCCCGAGGGTGTCGCGAGCCTGAGCCGGACGAAAAAATGGGCAGTGCCCGCTGACGATAAGTTAGCAGTTAGCAGTTTGGAGTTTGGAGTTTGGAGTTGAATATGCCCGCTGACAAAAATCGGAGAAAACGATGGCTGACGCTGTAAATTCATGCCACAGAAAAGGCAACAACTGTAATTTTTGCGTATTTTTCGCCCCGCGCGCGAAAAAAAATTTCGCAAAACCCGAATTTTTTTTGAAAAAGGGCTTGACAAACCGAATTCGGGTGTGATATAATAGTGCTCGCCGCGAAGGAAAGGGGTCTTGATCTGCTCCCGACAGTCGGCAGCACTCATTCGGGAGCATAGCTCAGTTGGGAGAGCACCTGCCCTACAAGCAGGGGGTCACAGGTTCGAGCCCTGTTGTTCTCATTATCACGTCAAATATACGGCCCGGTAGTTCAGTTGGTTAGAACGCTAGCCTGTCACGCTAGAGGTCACGAGTTCGAGTCTCGTCCGGGTCGGTTTTTTATTGATTAAACAAGGACACGCCTCTGTAGCTCAGTTGGTAGAGCAGGGGACTGAAAATCCCCGTGTCGTTGGTTCGATTCCGATCGGAGGCACTTTTGCGGATTTAGCTCATATGGTAGAGCGCGACCTTGCCAAGGTCGAGGTGGCGGGTTCGATCCCCGTAATCCGCTTAAAAAACGCGCTCGCATGGTTTTCATGCGGGCGCTTTTTTACTGCACGTCAGTGGACAGCTGGACAGCCGGCTGATAAATTATAATCGAAAATAATATCGGCTTGCGGTTTTGATTCACCTGCTCCTTCCGGAGTGCGCCGCATTCCGACAAAAAAATCCCCGGCACATGAAATGTCGGGGATTTTCCCTATTATAGCCTTGATTTATTCGGAGAATTTCACCGTGATAATACCGTTTATAACGGCAATTGAGCCTTCGGCAGGATAGCACGGCATATTTTGAAATTCCTCTGTTGCTTTTATTGCCGCAATATCGTCACTTCCCGCGTAATTGTAATCCACAGCGAGAAAGTAAGCGAAGAATTTTTGCCTTGAATATATGTTCAGCGCTTTGCTTCCGACAAGCACTCCAGTCATGTTCGTCTCGGGGACAAAGTTGTCCATCGACGCCGTACCAATCAAAGCAATCTTGCTGTCGGTCGTGTATCCCTCCTGCATTTCTATCTTTGCCGTGAGCTTTGTGTAGTATGCGTACATATTTTCATATGTCATGTCCATTGTAAAATAGGCGCGGTTTGTAATAAGCACGCATTCGTAACCGACGGCAGCCTCAAGGAGAATTATGCCGACAAGCAGTAAGGATAATACTGCTGCGGCGTGGGGGGGTACCTTCAGCGCTCTTTTCGGGAAGCTTCATTCTGTCAGCCGCGACAGAGGGAATCACAAGGAGCGTAACGAGAGGATAAATCATCACGACGTGAACCGTCCATGCCTTCGTCATGACATACACAAGATTTGACGCGAGCGGGAAAATCAGAATGCAGAGTACGAGGAACACCATCATTATGGGACGGCGGTAAAGCTTTTTTGAAACGACGGCGCAGATTACCGATATGAGCGATACTGCGGCGCAGAGATATGCAAGTATCGGGAAGCCCGTGTGGAAGATTTTGAAAATATCGCCGCCGTAAAATCTGAAAAAGTTTATGTATGCTATGGCGATGCGTTCGAGCAGCTCAATTGCCGTCATCTGACCCATTGTGCCGATTCCGGCGTAATCCGTCAGCTCGGTTCCCGTATACCATAAAGAGAATTTCAGAAAAACAAAATAAAGCACCATTCCGAGCGCAAGCCCGACGAGGCATTTGACAGCGCACAGCACAAATCCGACAGCGTTTCCCTCAAATTTATCCTCGCATATGTCAATTATCAATGCGGTGACGAGCAGCACGGCTGCAACGGGAAAATACGCCTGATAGCATCCCATGGAAAGCGCGATTGAAAGTGAGCCGAGAAGAATTGAAGGAATCGTTCCACATCTGATAAGCAATGCTCCGAGAATGGACGCTGCAAGCGCGAACAGGTACGGAAACGAGCAGAACATATAAGCGTAGGTTGATGCGATAACGGGAAACGACACCAATATCAGGGATACGAGAAACGAAGGGACGTAATGACGAATCCTGAATATTTTAATGATAAAGAGAACGGCGAGGGCGAGGCATAAGGCGCCCGCGACACCGTTCAGCCACGAGCTGCTGAACATACCGGTCAGGCTGTTGATAAAAGAGCTTAGCCATCTTCCCGAGGAAAGTCCGCGTCCGCGCTCGTTATATAGCCTGTCAATGTCGTCGTGATTTATAAATTTGTGCGTAAACATATAAAGATGCACGAGCATTGCGACAACAAATGTTCCGCAGAATATTGTAACGTCGAACCGAGAAACGTATTTTCTCGCCTTTTCGGTCAGCACGTCAAGCGCGACCCTCTCCGAATGTTCGTTCATTTCATTTTTGTATGACAGCTCATCCATTCATTTGCCCTCACAGATATATTTTTATATTTTTCCCGCCTCCCGACGGTTTAACGGTAGTATATACCATTTCGCTATATTTGTCAAGGAAAAATGTAATTTATTGATGCCGGAAAAGAGGATGTCACCACTCGTCGCACAGAAGGAAATCGCGTATATTCATATGCTTTATCCCGTTTTGACTCATATTTATCTCATCCATGGTGACAACATATTTCGGAAAGTTATCCCGAACCTCATCATAAACGCCGAACTCCCTTTTTACGGTATTACCGTCCGCAAGAAGATACGAAACCTGCACATAAATGCGTTCGCCGTGCCTTGAAGCCGCAAAATCAATTTCGCGCTCCCCGACCCTGCCGACCGTAACCGAATATCCGCGCCGCAAAAGCTCAAGGCAAACGATATTTTCAAGTATGAGATTTATATCGCGCAGATTGCCGCCGTAAACAGCCTCTCTGATTCCGTGATCGGCGATATAATATTTTTCGCCGGAGGACAAAATTTGCTTGCCCGAAAGATTTTCGCGTTTCACGCGATAAAAAAGATACGCGTCGCGGCAGCATCTGACGTAATTCAGCACTGTGTCGGCAGAAATGCTCCTATGCTCGTTTTTCATGAATTTTGTAATTGACGCTGACGAAAACGTCGTGCCGACGTTGACGGTCAGATAAGCGACAATTCGCTCAAGCATATCGACGTCGCGTATTTTTCCGCGCTTCACAATGTCTTTCAGCATAACGGAGCCGAAAAGGTCGGTAAGATATTGTCTTGACGGCTCCTCATCATATCCGAGATTTGCCAGATACGGCATTCCGCCCGACGTCAGGTATTTTTGAAATCCGTCCTTTTCCGAGACACTGCTGTCAAGTGTGCGATAAAGCTCTAAAAATTCCGCGAAGGAAAAGGGATAGATCACAAATTCCACGTATCTGCCGCCGAGATAAGTGGCAAGCTCTCCCGACAGAAGCTTCGCGTTTGAGCCTGTGATGTAAATGTCGCAGTCAAGAGCGACGCGCAGCGAATTGACGCATTTTTCCCATGCCTCAACCTCCTGGATTTCATCAAAAAAAAGATAGACCCTGCCGCGTGTATTTCCGGCGCGCTTCAGTATCTCCTCGTGAAGTGTGTCGGCAAAGCAAAGCCGCGAGTTTCTCATGTCCTCAAAGTTGATTGATATAATCCGCTCATCTCCCACGCCGCGCTCCCGAAGCTCATCCTTAATCAAATCGAGCATTACGGACTTTCCCGCACGCCGCATTCCCGTCATAACCTTTACCGGCTCCCTGTCGATAAAGGGACGTATCCGTTTCATGTACATTTCGCGTTTAATCATAAAATCGCCTCCTCACCCTTGTCTGCATATATAGTATCACGATTACGGTCGAAAGTCAACGCCGATTTTTGAATTTCATCGACTGTAATCGATAAAATTCGCGCATTTGTACGACATCGCCTTCATCAAATATTCCGCGCACGTTTGAAAAATACCGTTGATTTTGATGACGAGTTGGCGTATAATAAAGATGAGACGCACGGAGGCACTACATGGCGATAGAAACGGAATTTAAGTTTTTGATAAAAATGCCCTCGGAAGAGCTTCTTTCGGGGCTTGACGAGAGCGATATTGAGCAGCTTTATCTGCCGCCGACGGGAGGCTATCACTCCGAGCGCGTGAGAGCGCGCCGTCGCGGGGACACGGTAGTATACACGCATACGAGAAAGCGCTCGATTTCGAGGATTTCGGCAATCGAGGACGAGGAGATTATAAGCGAGGCGCAGTATCTTCGGTATAAGGCTGCAAGCACGTCGGGACTTACAAAAAAGCGGTACGTCATGCAAAGCGGCGGATTTTATTACGAAATCGACGTTTACCCGTTCTGGAGCCGCACCGCCGTGCTCGAGGTTGAATTTGACGAGAACGGCGAGATTCCAAAGGTCCCCGAATGCTTTTCTGTCGTGCGCGACGTGACGGACGTGCCGGAATACAAAAATCACGCGCTGTCATTGAAAATACCGCCTGAGGAATGAATTTATGATTCATTCTTCAAGTTTTGGTGATACGATGCGAGGGATATAAATTCACGGAGGTCGGATGAAAAGGAAAAAGGATTTGCCGAATGATGTTCCGAAAAGGGAACGCGCGAAAAAAATTATCGTCATTCTCGCCATACTCGCGGCGGTGGGCTTGACGATTATACTTTCAATCAATTTTTATGTCGTATTTTCCTCTGCGGATAAAATCACGACGGCTGACTGTGCGGCTGATTTCGGCGCCGACTGCATTCTTGTTCTCGGCGCGGGGGTGAGGTCAGACGGAACTCCCTCCGATATGCTCGCCGACAGGCTTGATGTCGGAATTGAGCTTTATTTTGCCGGAGCCGCGCCGGCGCTTCTTCTGACGGGAGACGACAGCGAATATCATAACGAGGTCACCGTGATGGCGCAGTACTGCATTGACGCTGGCGTACCCGACGAGGACATCATACGCGACGGCGAGGGCTATTGCACATACGACAGCATAAACCGCGCGTCGGGCGTTTACGGCGCCGAAAAAATTATAATTGTAACGCAGGAATATCACCTTTACCGCGCGATTTACATTGCCGATGCCTTCGGGATTGATTCGGTCGGCGTTTCGTCGACGCTGCGCGGCTACGCGGGGCAGATATTCCGCGACATCCGCGAGGTGGCGGCGCGCAACAAGGATTTTCTCACGTCGATTTTCAAGCCCGAGCCAAGCTCGGGGCAGTGAGACGATGGGACGATAAATAAAGCTTTAAAAGGAGATGAGGTCATGGACGATATGAACGAATATGTTGACACTGAAAGCGAAGAAAATGCCGCCGGCTCTGAAAATGTGCCCGATTCGGAAGAGGACGAGCTGCCTATGCCGAATTTCGACGGCATTGAAAGATTGACCGGGGTCGAAGCTGAACTGAAAAAGGAAAAGGAGCCCGCGACGGCGAGGCTGATTTACAGCGCGTATTCGGATATGAAGCCCTCGCCCTCCTCAAAATACGCGCCCGTCTCCGTCGCCGCCTACGTTTTGCTCTATATTATAGGCGCGATTCCCGCCGTCGGTCTTGTCGCCTCGCTAATTATCGCGCTTTTGTCAAAGAAGGTCGCTTACAGGCGCGCGGCGGCTGCACTCTTCATTTTTGAGCTTGCGCTTATCGTGATACTCGCGGCTGCATTCATTCTTTCGGTTTATGTGCTTAATATCATATCAATCGATGATATGATGCCGTGGAGCTGAGACCTTTAATCGGGAGGACAGAATGTCGGGAAAAGAAACGGCAAAGGTTACCGTGTATATTAAAATGAAACAGCGTATGGTTATAAACGAGCGCGAGGATTTGGTTGAGCAGACGCTTGATTTTCTCGAGACGGTCGGGGGAGAGCAGATTAGCGATGAAATGAAGGAAAAGTACGGCGTTCCCGACGATTTCAGGCTTGATGACGACACTATGCGCGATTTCATGGATGATATTTACAAAGCGGATACCGAGACGATAGAGATGACGACGGAGGGAAGCATTTTCAAAAAGGGCTCGCAGATTGAGCTTGTTTACGACGAGCCCGAAAGCCTCGGACTTGGAAATTCGGTGACGACGGTTATTTTTGATTTGTCATCGCCGCGCCTTGTCACCGTAATCAGGCGAGGCGATTCAAAGCTTTCGCTCACAGTCGAGGAGGGAGTTCTTCACAGCTGCGTCATGAGCGCGATGGGAATGGATTTTTCGATTTCAGTCATCGGCAAGCGCGTTTCAAATTCGCTTTCGCCTAAAGGCGGCACGCTCGATATGACTTACACAATCGAATCGGGGGCGATGAAATACTCGCAGTACAACAGATTTTCACTTGAGGCAAAGCCGCGCGACGAGGGAGCGCTTTATGAAAATTTTAACAGAAGCTGACTACAAATCAGCGATGAAAACGGCGCGGCGCGGCGCATATGTGCTTTTCGGCGAGGAGGATTACCTCGTTTCGCACTATAGAAACAAGGCGCGCGAGCCGTTCGCGGACGACGAGGTGAACTATACGCGGATTCTGTATTCCGCCTCGGAGGACGCGGACGCGATTGTCGGCGCCTCCTCGTCGCTTCCATTTATGAGCGGGGTCGGATACAGGCTTGTCGAGGTCACGGCGGACGGGCTTGACATGATGAAGGACGCGGATTTTGACGCGCTTTTGTCGGCGCTTTCGCGCGCCGCCGAATTTGAGGATTCGCTTCTCATCATGTGCCTTTCCTGCGGGACGTTTGATTTCGGAGCGCTGCCGAAGCGCCCGTCGGCAAGAATGAAGCGCCTTATTGACGCCGACGGGATAAATCCCGTTTATTTTCCGAAGGCGTCGCCGGCACAGCTTCGCCGCTGGATTGAGCGGCACTTTGAGCGCGCGGGAATCGTTCCCGAGTACGGCACATCCGATCGTATGCTCGCCCGCGTAGGCGACAGCATGACAATGCTGTCGCCCGAAATCGACAAGGCTATCGCGTATCTGAAATATCACGATAAGGCGCGCGTCACGCCCGCCGACATAGATGCCGTATGCGCCGAAAACGACGGGTACGGCGCCTTTGAGCTGTCAAATTCCATTCTCGACGGCAGGGTGCGCGACGCGCTTTCGGTTGTGCGCTCGGAGGCGAAAAAAAAGACGGAGCCGGCAGTCCTGCTTGCTGGGATTTCGCGCGCGATTTCAGATATGCTCACGATAAAGGCGCTCGCCTCGGGCGGCGCGTCGGGAGCTGAAATCGCAAAGGCGCTCGGTATGCACGAATACAGGGTCGGGCTTTATATGAAAAGTGTGTCGCGGTATAAAGAAAGCGCGCTCGAGCGCGCGATGAGCCTTGCGGCAGACGCGGAGGAGCGGATGAAATCGTCGAGATTCGGCTACGAGGGCGTTGAGCGCCTTCTTTGCGAGATTTCGCTCGCTTTATCGGGTGCGAGGGCTTCATGACGGGACTGAATGATGCAGGCAGCGGGGATGTAAAAAAGCTTTATATCTCCCGACCTATAATAGTCGAGGGAAAATTTGACCGCGAGAGGCTTTCGCGATTTGTAGTCGGCACGATTATAACGACAGACGGCTTTGCGATATTCAATCGCCGCGAAAAGCTCGCGCTCATAAGGCGCATGGCTGACGCCGGCGACGGAATTATAATACTTACCGACAGCGACGGGGCGGGAGGCGTAATCCGCAGCTATATCACCTCGGCGGTTCCGAAGGAAAAAATCGCGCAGCTTTATATCCCGAGGGTGAAGGGGAAGGAAAAGCGCAAAAAAAATCCCTCACGCGAGGGGACTCTCGGGGTGGAGGGAATTGACGACGTGACGCTTTACAGACTGCTTTTGCCCTTTTCGTCGGACGCGCCGAAAAGAGCGCGCGGACGCGATATAACAAAGGCTGATTTCTACGCTCACGCGATGTCGGGATGCGAGGGAGCCGAAAAAAAGCGCGACCGCCTTGCCGCGGAGCTTGGACTGCCGTCGGGAATGACGCCGAACGCGCTTTTGTCCGCGCTCAATGTAATCTCCGACGCGGACGAGTTTGAAAAAATTATAGGGCGCATTGACGGGGTGAAAAATGATTAAGCAAATTTATGAAAAATATCGCGAAATAATACTTTACATAGTGTTCGGCGTTCTTACGACTGCTGTCGGATGGGGCGTTTATTTTGCCGTCATGGCGGCGGGGCGCGCGATTTTCGCCCTTGAGGCGGGCGACGCCACAAGCCCCGCATATATCGCCGTTTATACGGCGGCGATGATAATTCAGTGGATATGCGCCGTGCTGACGGCGTTTTTCACGAACAGAAAATATGTGTTCACGGATGCCGACAGGGACGCGGGAGTTCTGCGTCAGCTTGCGGTATTTTCGTCGGGAAGGCTTCTGACGCTCGGGCTTGATTACGTCGTGACGCTTGCGGGGACATACGCGATGAAAACACTTTTCCCGTCGCTTTTGTCCTTGACCGTATTCGGCGTCACGTTCAACGCGGATGAGGCGGCGGCGAAAATTCTGGCGTCCGTGCTTGTTCTGGCGGCAAATTACGTTATAAGCAAATTTCTTGTTTTCCGCAGCGGGCGGGAGCGTGATATACACTGAAAAGCAAATGCTTCTCCTGCCGAAAAAAACTTTCCCCCGACGCGAAAAAAATTTCTCAAAACCGTTGACTTTGACGCGCGGCTATGATATAAATTTAGTAGTGCGGTTCGGTTTTCCGCCCGCGCACGAAATAAAGATTTTTAAGAGAGAGGGTAACTTATGTTCTTTCCCGATTATTACAAAACGCAGAAGACGCTCCATGTAGGATGCGAGGAGCCTCATGCGTACTTCATTCCCTTTGCGTCAAAATCGAAGGCGGAAAAGGGACTGCGCTCGGGAAGCGCTTACTTCAAGCTGCTTTCGGGCGATTGGAATTTCCGGTTCTACAAATCGGTTCACGATGTCGAGGATTTCACGACGGGGGATTTTGACACGGCGGGCATGGATAAAATCACCGTGCCGAAAAGCTGGCAGATGTACACCGAGCGCGGATATGACGTGCCGAATTACACGAACGTCGCGTATCCGTATCCGCTCGACCCGCCTCACGTACCCGACGAAAACCCGTGCGGACTTTACGTGCGCGATTTTACCCTGACTGAGGATAGTCTCGCGAACGGAAAGATGGCGTACCTCACCTTCGAGGGAGTAGACTCGTGCTTTTATGTCTGGGTGAACGACAAATTTGTCGGATACAGCCAGGTCAGCCACATGACGAGCGAGTTTTTGATTGACAAATATATAAATGTCGGCAAAAACACGATAAAAGTGCTTGTTCTCAAATGGTGCGACGCGAGCTACATGGAGGATCAGGACAAATGGAGGCTTTCGGGCATATTCAGGGACGTATATATACTTATGCGCGACGCCGCTCACATAGTCGATATATTCGCAAAGCCTATGCCCGACGAGCAGTTTGAAAACGGAAATCTCACAGTTGAGCTTACGGCATATCTGCCGGCAAATCAGCCGCTCGACGTGCAGTACGAGCTTGTGTCGCCCGCGGGCGAGACTATAGCCTCCGGGAGCGCGGAGGTTTCGGAAAACGGCGGCGCTTTCACGGTCGAGGTGCCGAAGGTTTCGCTCTGGTCGGACGAAATCCCGACGCTTTATTCGCTTTATCTTCACTCGGGAGAGGAATATATAATGCTCCCGATAGGCTTCAAGCGCATTGAGGTGAAAAACAAGGTCGTTTACATCAACGGCAAAAAGGTGAAGGTCAAGGGCGTAAACCGCCATGACAGCCATCCGCTGCTCGGCAGCGCGACGCCCGTCGAGCATATGCGCCGCGATCTTCTCATTATGAAGGCGCACAACGTCAATATGATACGCACAAGCCATTATCCGAACGATCCGAGACTTCTCGCGATGGCGGACGAGCTTGGAATTTACATCTGCGACGAGAGCGACATCGAGACGCACGGAATGCGTCCGTGGGCAAGAATTTCCGACGATCCCGAATGGGAGGAGGCGTATGTTGACCGCGCGCGCCGCATGGTGGAGCGCGACAAGAATCACGCGTCGGTTATATTCTGGTCGCTCGGAAACGAAAGCGGTCTCGGATGCAATCACTACGCGATGTCAAAGTATATTCATGAGCGCGACGGCAGCAGGCTTGTGCATTATGAGGGCGCGGCGGTGCATTATACAGGCGGCAAGAGCATGAGCGATCTTGTCGATATCGAGAGCCATATGTACACAAGCCCCGAGGGCGCCGTAGATTACTGCAAAAACAAAAATTATCCGCTTCCGTTCTTCCTCTGCGAATACAGCCACGCGATGGGGAACGGTCCCGGCGACCTCAAGGATTACTGGGACGCGGTATACGCGAACGATGAATTTTTCGGCGGGTGCGTCTGGGAATTTATCGATCACTCCGTCGCCGTCGGCGACAAATACCGCTCGCCGTCGTACACCTACGGCGGGGATTTCGGGGATTTCCCGAACGACGGAAATTTCTGCGTTGACGGGCTTGTTTATCCCGACAGACGTCCGCATACGGGGCTTCTTGAGCTGAAGGAAGCGATTAAGCCGTTTGCGATAAAGGACATTGACTGCGCGAAGGGCAAATTCAGACTGAAAAATCTCCGTCTGTTCCGCGACCTTTCGGACTGCGTGCTTTTCTGGTCGCTTGAAAGCAACGGAAAGAGCATAGCGTCGGGCGTAACGGAGCCGCTGGCGATTCGCCCGCAGTATACGCGCGCATTCAGCCTTAATTACGGCAAGGCGAAGCTTGAAGGCACGCTTTATCTCAATCTCTCCGTGCGTCAGATAGGCGAAACACCGTGGGCGCCCGCGGGATATGAAATCGGCTCGGTTCAGCTTGAGCTTCCCGTGATGGAGAGCGAAAAGCATTCGCACTGCGGTCGTTCGCTCCCCGCGCCGACAGTATACTCCGACGAGCGCATAATAAAGGTGACGGCGGGCGAGACTGTCTACACGTTTGATAAGGTGAGCGGCTCGGTTGTCGGAATCAACGACGACGGCTGCGACATGATTACCTCGCCGATAGTTCCGACCGTATGGCGCGCGCCGACGGACAACGACAGGAACATTGAGGGCGAGTGGAGACGCCGCGGATTTGACCGCACGTATGTGAAGTGCTACGAGTGCGATATTTTGCCCTCGGAGGACAAAAAGGTGGCGGTAAAGGCTAAAATTTCGCTTGGCGGATATACGCAGTCGTCCGTGCTTCACGCGGACGTGACATACACCGTTTCACCGTGCGGAAAGCTTACTGTTAAATACGAGGCTGACGTTGACACGATTGCGGAGGACAGACGCCGCAACGAAAGGGAGGAGCGTGAGGGCAGACCTCATCACCGCGACACCATATTCCTGCCGCGCTTCGGAGCGGAAATCAAAATGCCCGAGGGAACGGAGCAGATGCGCTATTTCGGCTACGGACCCTATGAGAGCTATATTGACAAGCGCCTCGCGTCGAGAATGGGTGAATTTTCATCGACAGTTCACGAAAGCTACGAGCCCTACGTTCATCCGCAGGAAAATTCGAGCCATTACGGCACGCGCTGGGCGATTGTGTCGTCCGTTGCCGGTCACGGTCTGATGTTCACAATGGAAAATACGCCGTTTTCGTTCACGGCGTCGCACTACAGCTCGCAGTCGCTCACGAAGGCACGCCATCATTACGAGCTTGTGCCTGAAGCGGAGACAACGGTGAACATAGACTATAAGCAGTCGGGCATCGGCTCCAATTCGTGCGGACCCGCTCTCGGACGCCGCTACAGATTCGACGACGAGAAATTCACGTTCGAGTTCTCGATTCGTCCTGTTACGGCAGGCGAGGTCGATCCCTACGATTATATCTGATATTCATTTTGGAAAGCGCGCCCAAATATAATTATATCGGCACGGCAAAAAGGATTCCGAGGTCTCGGAATCCTTTTTTGCCGAAAAACGATTTGGAGTGACGGTATGGAGAGCGGATTTGCGGCGGTGACTTTGGCGGCGGTGTCGGCGGTTTTGATTCACGAGGCGGGGCATATTGTCGCCGCGTCGCTTTTTGGCGTAAAGCCGGAAAAACCGAGGGCTGTATTCGGCGGGCTTTCTATGAGGCTTGCCGGCAGCACGTCATACCCTCGCGGGATAATAATCCTTGCGGGAGGCGCGATTTTCAACGCTCTTTTCGCTCTTTTTCCCGCGGGCGCGCTTTTCCGCGCGTTCAGTCTCGGCGCCGCCGTGTACAATCTGCTTCCGCTGCCGTATACCGACGGCGAGGGGATTTTGTATTCGCTGCTCGCGTGGCGGCTCGACGCGCCCGACACGGCATACAGAATCACGCGCGCCGTTTCGGGTGTGTCCCTTGCGATTTTTTTCGTTTTTGCGATTTATGTAAACGCCGTAGGCATCGGCGGCGGCACGGCGCTGCTTTTGTCTCTTATTTTTCTTCTGATGAGGCGCACATCGGAGCGATTCTGACCCCTCATCGTCAAGGTGACGAAAGAAAAGCCCGCACGCCCGAAAAATTTTGTCGCAAAAAGGCGAGTTTTTTTGATAAAGCGTATTGCAAAAAGGCGAGTTTTCTGTTAAAATGAATATGCTCATAAAAATACGAAAAATATTCACCTCGTTCAAAGCCGAACGATTCCGAAAACGGGAATTTTTGCCCGATTTTTGGGGGTGGGTATTTTTTGCGGAAGAGCGAAACAAAATGAAAGGGGCAGATTCCCGACGGAAACGGCGGGAATGCAGGCATGAGGTGGCATTAAGGAAAAAATGAAGGGAAACAAGGTCATTGAACTGAAGGGAATCTCAAAATCCTTCGACGGGGAGCGCGTGCTCGACGGTATCGATCTCGATATTTACGACAACGAATTTCTCACGCTTCTCGGACCCTCGGGGTGCGGCAAAACGACGACGCTCCGAATAATCGGCGGATTTGAGACGCCCGATTCCGGCGATATTTTCTTTGACGGGAAGCGCATAAACGACGTTCCCGCAAACAAGCGCCATATCAATACCGTATTTCAGAAATACGCGCTTTTTCCGCATCTGAACGTCTATGAAAACATAGCGTTCGGTCTGCGTGTGAAAAAGGTTCCGGACGATGAAATATCCGTCCGCGTAAAGGAAATGCTCGATATGGTCAATCTTCGCGGATTCGAGCGACGACGTGTGACTACGCTGTCGGGAGGACAGCAGCAGCGCGTCGCGATCGCACGTTCACTGATAAATAAGCCCCGCGTACTTCTTCTCGACGAGCCGCTTGGCGCGCTCGATCTGAAGCTCCGCAAGGATATGCAGAACGAGCTTAAAAATATGCAGAAGCAGACGGGGATAACATTCATTTACGTCACTCACGACCAGGAGGAGGCGCTTTCCATGTCGGATACCGTAGTCGTCATGAATGCGGGAACGATAATGCAGATAGGCACGCCCCTTAAAATATATAACGAGCCTGTAAACGCCTACGTCGCGGATTTCATCGGCGAATCGAACATCCTTGACGGGGTATTTATCGACGACTGCCGCGTCCGCTTTGCGGGACATATCTTTGACTGCGTTGACAGGGGATTCGGCAAGAATACGCCTGTCGATGTCGTCGTGCGTCCCGAGGACGTTGAGGTCATGCCGCCGTCCGAGGGAATGCTGAAGGGACACGTCACATCCTCAACCTTCAAGGGAATGTACAATGAGATAATTGTCGATGTCGGCGGGTTCAAGTGGATGATTCAGACGCCGAAGCAGGTCGCGGTCGATTCCGACATCGGAATGAGCGTAGACCCCGATAATATTCAGGTAATGAAAAAATCAGAGTATTCGGGTATGTTCGGCGACTATTCGTCGTATTCCGACGAGCTTGAAATGCTTTCGGAAAACAAAGAGGAAGAGAGCGAATGAAGCGCACGTTTTTGCAGCGGTGCGCGGCTGCTCCCCATCTTGTCTGGTGCGCGCTTTTCATAATCGCGCCGCTCTTCTTTGTCGCGTATTACGCCTTCACCGATTCGTCGGGAGCGTTTTCGACCGAAAACATACAGAGATTTTTCACGGCGGAATACCTCTCGATTCTTTTGAATTCGGTATGCCTCGCGCTCATAGCGACAGTGGTATGTCTCATTATCGCGTATCCGCTTGCCTACATTATCTCCCGCATGGGGGACAAGGGTCAGCGCATGATGATGCTTCTCATCATGATACCGCTCTGGATGAATTTCCTCATCACGACGTATTCATGGATGACGATTTTGCAGGATACGGGAATAATCAACTCGATTCTCTCGTTTTTTGGGCTGGGGACGCTCAACATGATAAACACCCCGGGGGCTATAGTCGTCGGAATGGTGTTCTGCTACCTGCCCTATATGGTGCTGCCGATTTACTCCGTTATGGCAGGAATCGACAAAAGCCTGCTTGAGGCGTCGAGGGATCTCGGCTGCGGTACGCTCGGTCAGCTCACAGGGGTCATAATGCCGATGTCCGTGTCCGGCGTCGTATCGGGAATCACGATGGTATTCGTGCCGTCAATTTCGACATTTTATATCTCGCAGAAGCTCGGCGGGGGCAAAATACAGCTAATCGGCGACTCGATTGAAAGTCAGTTCATCTCGTACAACAATTATCACTTCGGCGCGGCGCTCTCTCTCGTTCTGATGATTCTCATCTTAATCTCGACGGCGATTATGAATTACTTCACCGACGAGGACGAAAAGGGGCGCGAAAAGCGTGACACGCAGAGGAGGGCGCTGAAATGAAAACGGCTTCAAAGATTTATCTTGCCCTCGTGTTCATCTTCCTTTACGCGCCGATTGCCGTGATGATTTTAATCTCGTTCAATTCAAGCGATTCGACGACGCAGTTCGCAGGCTTTTCGCTGCGATGGTACCGCGAGATGCTGAATGACAAAAACACGCTCGAGGCGCTCAAAAATACGCTTGTGCTTTCCTTTTGTGCGGCTGTGCTTTCAACTCTTATCGGAACGGCGGCTGCAATAGGAATCGACGGCATGAAGCGCCGCTGGGTCAAGGGCGCCGTCATGTCGGTGACGAATATACCGATGATGAATCCCGATATTGTGACGGGTATATCCCTCATGCTGCTGTTCGTGTTTGCGGGGAGCGTGACGGGGGTTGTCTCGTTCGGGTTCGCGACGCTTCTCATCGCGCACGTGACATTCGATTTGCCGTATGTTATGCTGTCGGTGCTGCCAAAGCTGAAGCAGATGGACAAAAATTTGCCCGAGGCGGCGACAGATCTCGGCTGCACTCCGCTTCAGTCGTTTTTCAAGGTGGAGCTGCCGCTTATAGCGCCGGGGATAATCACGGGCTTTATCATGGCGTTTACGCTTTCATTCGATGATTTCGTCATATCGAATTTCACGAGCGGGTCAAGCTATGAAACGCTGACGATACACATCTATTCAATGATAAAAAAGAGCGTAAAGCCTGATGTTTACGCGCTCTCGACAGTCATTTTTCTTGTAATTTTAGTGCTTCTCGTCTTTTATAACTTCTCGGAAAGCTCGGACGAGAGAGCTGCGCGCAAAAAGCGCGACGCCGACAAAAGGCGCTCGAAGGAGCTTCGCCGTCTGAGAGGCGAAACCAAAAAATCCAAATCATAAACGCATTTTGCGGAAAGGGAAACTTTGATGAAAAAAATTCTTACATTTGCGGCGGTGCTGACGGCGCTTGCTGCAATAATGATATTCGCGTCCGGCTGCTCGGGCAGCGACGACGAGCTTTACGTCTATAACTGGGGCGAGTATATATCCGACGGCAGCGAGGGGTCGCTTGACGTAATCTCTGAATTTGAGGATTATTACTACGAGCTGACCGGACGCACGATAACGGTACACTATACGACATATCCGTCAAATGAGGATATGTACGCCAAAATCAGCGCGGGAACGTCGAGCTACGACGTGATTTTCCCGTCCGACTACATGATTGAGCGCATGATAAGCGAGGGACTTCTTCAGAGCATCAACATAGAAGAGGTATGCGAGAGCTACGGCGTCGAGTGCAATTATCAGTATATCGACGATATGTACCGCGGACTTTTCTTTGATGAGGACGGCGAATATTCGATTCCCTATACCTACGGCATGGTAGGGATAATATATAACACCACCATGGTCGATGAGGCTGATGTCGAGGAGCTTCTCAGCGATGAGGACAGCACAGGCTGGGAGCTTCTCTGGAACGAGAAATATTCGGGCAAGATACTTCAGTTCAACAATTCGCGCGACGGATTTGCGACGGCGCAGTATATGCTCGGAATTGACGTCAACTCGACGCTTGAGTCCGACTGGCGGACGGCTCTTGACAAGCTTCTTGAGCAAAAGCCGCTCGTTCAGAGCTATGTGATGGACGAAATCTTCAACAAGATGGAATCGGGCGAGGCTGCAATCGGCGTTTACTACGCGGGCGATTATTTCACCATGCTTGAAAACAATGAAAATCTCGCGTTCTATTATCCGTCGCCGACAAATGTCTTTGTTGACTGTATGTGCATTCCGGCTGAAAGCGAAAATCCCGAAATTGCCGCGCTTTTCATAAACTATATGCTTTCGGAGGAAATTGCCGTCGCAAATGCGGAGGCGATATACTATGCGTCGCCGAATTCGCTCGTTTACACGAACGAGGACTATATAGAATATATGGGCGAGGAGGCTATGGAGGTGCTTTATCCCGAGGGCTACAATTTCTCGGAGGAGCTGAACGCATACGCTTACCGCAACCTTGATTCGGAAACGCTGGAGGTCGTAAGCTCGCTCTGGGAGGAGCTGAAAATCTCGGGCGGGATGTCCTTTAGCGTGTATGTCGTGTTCGGGGTGATTGCTGTCGTCATTATCGCGGCGATTGCGGCAGTTGTCGTGAGAAAGAAAAAGCGCGAAAGAAACTATTGATTCCGCAGCCTGAAAAAACGGAAATTTCCGACCTTGCCACAGAAAATGTGCGTGCCGATGGTCTGATTTTAAGCCACATATTATAAAAGCTTCGTCCTGCGCTCAGCTTTCAGTGAGCGTGGGACAGCTTTTTGAGTGAAAACACTTTGTCTTTGGATCTGGATATGTGAATTTGATTTGTATTTTCAGTCAATTCATCGAAAAAAGCTTGTTTTATCAAAAACTTTATGGTACAATAAGATTGAAGAATGAATGCCGAATCCAAATCTGTGGGTTCAAAGACGTTTTTCTGCAATTGAGGCGTCGCACTGAATACGAGGAGAAAGGAAATGAAAAGAAATCGTCGGAGCGGGCTTTTGCCTCTCGTTTTTGCCGTAATCATGCTTCTTTGCTCGGGAGTGGTATGCGGAGTGCTCTGCGGGGCGCTTTATGTGGAAACAGAGTATACTCCGACGGTGCGCGATACACCCGATACAACCGCGCCTGTGGATACTGACCCGACTATTGACACAAACTACAAAATGGATATGCCGACCGCGACGGAAACGACCGGCGGGAGTGACGAGACGACGGCGTCTCAGCCCGAGGAAATTCTGCGCAACTGGGAAGGCGAGATTGCCGGCGGAGAGGTCGGAAACAATGTGTTTACCATAACATGGTCGTCGCAGTTCGGCGACTCCTTTGAGGTGCAGCGATATTACTCTGACCTCGGGGAGTGGGAGACGGAATATACCATATCAGCCGACGGGAGCGCTGACACCTCTTATACGACGCCGCGGCTCGTGTCGTTTTCGGAAACACGCTACCGCGTCGTCGCGAGGGGAACGACATACTACGCGGTTTCCGACGAAATCGTTTTCACCACGGAGCAGTGCGTCGTCTCCTCTATAATCTGGCCGGTTGATGATCTGACGGCGTACACGACCTCGTCGGGGAACACTCAGGCTGGAAATGTGGAGACGCTCAAGGCGTATCTTGTGGTTGATGAGGCGGACGGGAGATTCGGCGTCGATGTGAACGGGGAGACATGGTATATCGACAGCGACTACTGCATGATAAATCTGCCCGATTACGTGGGAGAGCTTTGCGAATATAATATCACGAACAGCTATTCCTCCATATACATGGTACACGATTACAGTATCCCCGACATGACGGGAACAGTTATTGTGGGGTATGAGGATGTGCAAATCAGCGAGGACGAATACTATGTGCCGCTTCTCTATCCGACGGCGAAAAAGCTTGTCGTCGCGGGTCAGAGCGCGCTCGAGCAGGGCTACCGCATACGAATATACGATTCCTACCGACCGAATGAAGCGACGGTTTATATGTATAAGACCCTGTCGTCTGTACTCGACGACACGATTCCCGAAACCTTCAATATACTGACATACAGGGACGTGATATTCGGGGAAACATCGTATACGCTGACATACTTTGTCGCATACGGGCGCTCCATGCACAATCTCGGGATTGCAATGGACCTTACAATCGTGGATGTGGAAACGGGCGAGGAGCTGGAAATGCAGACATCTCTGCACGACCTCAGTCATTATTCAGAGGTCAGCAACAACAACGAGAGCGCAGCCCTTCTGCGTTCAATAATGCTTAGCGCGGGATTCTCGCCGCTTGTGTCTGAATGGTGGCATTTTCAGGATAATGAGGCGTACAGTGACCTTTCGCTGCCTACACTCTCGGGCGGTGTGAAGGGACTTGAGGATTGAAGCGGCAGCTTCACTCTTATAGAACGATAAGCAAAAATTATTCCATTCAAGGAAGGTGATGCTATATGAATAGCGCAGTTGGATTTTTGAAAAGCAAGGCGGGAATTGCCACTATAATTGTTCTCGCCCTGCTTATTGTCGCTGGCGGAGCCGCATTTGGCGGATACGAGTTCTGGCTTTACTGTCAGCCGAAGTTTCATGACCTGACAGTCGAGCTTGGCACGGATTCCGTCAGCATAGCCGATTTTATGACAGAATACGCAAAATCGGAAAAATCGGCGTTTGTCACAGATGTTTCAAATATAGATTTGAATAATGTCGGCGATACAGAACTGACGCTCGCGCACGGAAGCCGTGAGGAGACCGTAACGCTCAGCGTCGTTGATACGACGGCGCCGACGGTTGAATTTATTGACGAGCTGACAAAATATATCGATTACACGCCGAATGCCTCTGATTTTGTGCTTAGCGTAGAGGATTTTTCCGCGACCGAAATCAGCTTTATGGAGGAGCCGGGAGATGCCGCAGATTACGCCGACATGACGCTTACGGTGCTTGTGACAGACGCCTGCGGAAACGTGACCTCGCATGAATGCACGCTTCATTACGGATGGATGGTTGAGTCGCTTGTCGTCGAGCTTGGTGAGACGATAACGAAAGCGGACGTTCTGCTCGACCCGAACGTCGGGGACGAGCTTATCGACGACGACGATATAGAAGCCGTCAACGGCGGCGGCACGGGTGAATATACTATCGAAAGCACTCTTGGCGGCAAGACTGAGGTCTGCACCGTGACGATTGCCGATACGACAGCCCCCGAGCTGGAGCTTCAGGAGGTACATATTTATTCAAATGAAACGGCAGAGCTTGATGATTTTGTCGTTTCCGTGTCAGATGCGTCGGGAGAGGTTGAGCTGCGCCTTATGACGGAGCTTCCGGTAGGCGAGATTGGCACATACACCGTAACAATCGAGGCGGAGGACTCAAGCGGGAACATCACGTCAAAGGACACGGTATTTGAGGTGATGGCTGACGATGTTGCGCCCGTCATTTCGGGACTTTCCGACATATCAGTCTACGAACACGCAGGCGCGCCCGATTATCTGAGCGGCATTTCGGCGAGGGACAATGTTGACGGCGAGTGCGAGGTGACTTATGACGCGAGCGGCGTTGACCTCGACACTGCGGGAACATATTACGTGATTTATTATGCCGAGGACGTTGACGGCAACGTCGCCGAGGAAAAGAGAAAGGTCATCGTCATGAAGGACGAGGAAGCACCCGTATTCTCCGGTCTTACGGATATGACGAAGTATAAAGGCACATCCGCGCCCGATTATACGAGCGGTGTTTCGGCGACAGACAATGTTGACGGCTCCGTTTCATTTACATACGACGCATCCTCCGTCAATATGAAAGTCGTGGGTACATATTATATTACGTATACGGCGACAGACGAGGCGGGGAATGTGGCGACGGCGACAAGAAAGCTTGTCATTACTGACGACGACGAGGCGCCCGTGCTGTCGGGCTCGTTTGACGATATTACGCTTGAAAAGCATTCGAGTGCACCCGACTATCTGAGCGGCATATCGGCGACGGACAATATTGACGGAAAGGTGACTGTGACTGTTGACGACAGCGCGGTTGACTACGATACGGCGGGAACATATTACGTGACATATACGGCGTCGGATACTGCGGGCAACACCGCGACAAAGAAGCGCAAGGTCACGATAAATCACGATCAGGAGGATACGGACGCGCTTGTCGCGTCAATCGCCGAAAGCCTCAGCGACGATCCGCTTGAGATAAAGGAATACGTGATGACAATCAAATATTCCTACGATTGGTATAACGAGGACGGCGAGGACACTGTCTGGCTCGGCTTCACGACCAAAAAAGGCAACTGCTACGTACACGCGCTCTGCTTAAAGGCGATTTTCGATTATAAGGGAATTGAAAGTCAGCTCATCTATGTAACGGACAAGACGCACTACTGGCTTATTGTAAAGGTGGACGGCAACTGGTATCATATCGACGCCACTCCCGCGGGCACGCATCAGACTTATCCCGGTCTGATGAACGATACTCAAAGAGAGGCGACGTTGAGCGGGCGTACATGGGATAAGACGGCATGGCCGGCTTGCACAACGACAGCGGATTAAAACATCGAAGAAAATGATATTTCAGATTCTTGTTTTGCTGATAAGCCTCGCCGTATACGCGGGGTACGGACTTTCGGGTCTTTGCTATCTTGTCGCGGCGACGCTTATCGCGTGGGCGCTCGGGCTGCTGCTGCGCCGCAGCAAATGGCTGCTTGTTCCGGGCATTATACTCGCCTCATTGCCGCTGCTTCTGATACGTCTCGAGCCGCTGACGGGAATGAGCGTTTTGGCACCGCTCGGCGTCTCCTACTTCACGCTTCAGATTATCTCGTATCTTGTTGACGTATATAAGGAAAAATACGAGCCTGAACGGAATCTTGTCTCGTTCGGTGTGTACGTTACGTATCTGCCGCACCTTTTCTTCGGACCCATCGAAAGCTTTGACGACATGAAATCGGCGCTTTCAAAAAGGCGCATAACATGGGACGGATTATCGTCGGGTGCCGTGCGCGCGGTGTGGGGACTTTTCAAAAAATACGCCATTGCGGCGCGCGCCGGGGTCGTTATTGCGACAATCGCCGCCGACACGGATACCTACTCGGGAGCGTATGCGCTTTTCGCGATGCTGCTGTATTCGGTCGAGCTTTACGCCGATTTTTCGGGTGGAATGGACATCGTTCTCGGAATCTCCGAAATGCTCGGGCTTAAACTTTCCGAAAACTTTGAGAGACCGTATTTTTCCGAGACGGTACAGGAATTCTGGCGGCGCTGGCATATGACGCTCGGCGAATGGCTGAGAAAATACGTCTACATCCCTCTCGGCGGGAACAGAAAGGGAAAGGTGCGCAAGGTACTGAATCTTGTCGTCACCTTCCTTGTGTCGGGTCTTTGGCACGGAATAAACTATCTTCTCTAGGGCGTGATTCACGGTATACTGGTGGCAACGGGAAAAGGGCTCAAAACGAGATTCAAAACGCTGAACCGCGCGGTGACATTCCTTCTTGTGAGCGTACTCTGGTCGTTTTTCATCTGGTCTGACACGCTGACAGCGTTAAAATCAATCGCGTCCGTGTTTACATCCTTTAGTATCACGTCATTTTTGCAGAATTTTGGCAGTCTCGGGCTTGATACGGGAGAGTGGATAGTGTTTTTGGCGGCGCTTCTGATTCTCTTTGCATATGATGCTCTGAAGGACTGTTTTGACAGCCTCTTTGCGTCATCCGCGCCCGCCGCGCGCGTCCTTGTCTGCGGTGTGCTTGCGGTATCGGTGCTTCTTTTCGGAATGTACGGCATCGGATTTGAGGCGGAGGAATTTATATACAGCAGATTTTAGAAAAGCGGGCGACTTTCAAAGGAAGGCGGTTTTATGAAATGAGCGATGATGAAAAATCGCAGGAGGATGCAATTTTGCGTGATGAGGCGGACATTGCAGCGGATAACAATGCCGTACACGACAAAGACGTGTACGACAAAGCTGTGAAGCGAAAACGGCGGATTTCAGTCACGATTTTAAGCTGTGCTCTCGCCCTTGCCGCGCTGCTTCTGCTCTATGCGTTTCTGACAAGGCTTTTAATGCCGAAATACGCAACAGACCTTGTTGAGGGAAGCATGATTTCCCAGTATTACGATGAGGCGGGCGGACATGATGTGATATTTGTGGGCGACTGCGAGGTTTACGCAAATTTTTCGCCGATGGAGCTTTACCGTGAGGCGGGGATTACCGCATGGGTGCGCGGCTCGCCGCAGCAGCTCATCTGGCAGTCGTATTACATACTTGAGGAAACCTTCACATACGAAACGCCCGAGGCTGTGGTGCTTAACGTGAACGCAATGCGCTACTCCGAGCCTGTCAGCGAGGCTTATAATCGGCTTACAATCGACTATATGCGCTGGTCGCCGTCGAAGGTGGGAATTATATTTGCATCCATGACGGATGAGGAAACATTCTTTTCGTATGTGTTTCCGCTTATGCGGTATCATTCGAGATTTGACGAGCTGACGCAGGAGGATTTTGACTACCTCTTCACCGTAAATTACAGTACGTGGAACGGGTATCAGATGAACAAAGAGGTAAATCCCGTCGGGACGCTGCCGACGGAGCGCGCTCTCGCCGATTACAGCTTCGGCGATATATGCTGGGAATATCTCGACAAAATTCGTGAGCTGTGTGAGGAAAACGAGAGTGAATTGATTTTAATCAAGGCTCCGAGCGTCTATCCCTACTGGTATGATGAGTATGACGAGCAGATTCAGGAATATGCGGACACGTATGGGCTGTCATTTTACAATTTCCTCGACGTTGCCGATGAAATCGGCATAGATTACAGCACCGACACATACGACGCGGGACTGCACCTGAATCTTTCGGGCGCGACGAAGCTTTCAGTGTATTTTGCCGATATTCTCTCGGAGGAACACGGAATAGCAGACCACCGCGGGGACGCCGACGTTGCGGCGGAATACGATGAAAAGCTGCGGCTTTACGATGAAGCTGCGGCGGAATAAACGGCTCTTTTGCATGAAAGACCGAAAAAAAATAAATGATATTCGGAGGAGAATATGCTTAAACTGAAGAAATTTGCGCTGCTTCTTGTGGCAGCTCTCGTACTCTCTGTCCTCGCCGCCTGCTCCGGCGAGACGGGAACAGAAGCGACAAATCAGGTTATCACGCGCGGCGCGTCCGAGGATGAAACAAATGAGGACACGAACGCAAGCGGGACGGACGCATCAGCTACGGCGATGGAAAATGCCGACGACGCATCCGAGGAGGCGTTTTACTTTGAAACGGACGGCGTGACGATTATACCGGGAACGGCTCTCGATTTGAGCGTTCTGCCTGACGCAAACGACACCTACACGGTGCCGAGCTGCGCGATTGACGGAACGGACAACGTATATATGTACGACACCTTTGAGCTTACGGCTTACGACGAAGGCAACGGCGAGATAATTTACTCAATCTATCTGACAGATGCGAATATCACCACGCCCGAGGGGCTTGCGCTCGGCGACGACGCAAGCCGCGTAATCGAGCTTTACGGCGAGGATTACGAGGAAAGCGGCACCTCCATGACTTATACGAAGGGAAGCACCGAGCTTATAATCATCCTGCAAAACGACGTTGTTGTGAGCATAGAGTATATGGTGATTCTGTGAGGCTTAAATCGAGGCATACAAAGTCATTTTAACAGCAAAATCCCCCGCAGTCATGACCGACTGTGGGGGAAATGTTCATTTTATGCGTTTGTCTTTCAAAATCCGCTCATTTTCGACACGTGCCGAGATATTCAGCGCTCACGGTGAGCGCAATTTCAAGCGCTTCGCTTATTTTCGCCGTCGGCATTGACGGGACGCGCCTCTCTCCCGCCTGCTCTGTCGAATACGGCACATGGATAAAGCCTGCCGAAATTCCGCGCCCCGCCGTCACGTGCATGAGCGTATAAAATAAGTCGTTACAGACATATGTGCCGGCAGAGTACGATATTTTCGCGGAAAATCCCCGCTCGTGGAGCGCGCTCTCGATTTTTAGCACGGGCAGCGTCGAAAAATATGCGTCGGGCGCCCCGCTGACGACGGGAACCCCCTCGGGCTTGTTTCCCTCATTGTCGGGGTGCGACGCGAAAATATAATTTATCGCAACCTTTTCAATCGAAATCCCCTCGCGACCTCCCGCCTGACCGACGCAAATCACAATATCGGGGCAAATTTTCTCAAGTTGCTCGCAAAGAGCGTCTCCCGCGCGCCCGAAAACAGTCGGTATCTCCGCTTTGTAAATCTGAATTTCGCCTCCCGAATACCGAACGGTGTCGGGCAGCATCCGCACCGCGTCAATCGACGGGTTGCACCTCTCGCCCCCGAAAGGCGAAAATCCCGTAATAAGTGATTTCATGACGACCTCCGAATTTTATTGTCCTCACTCAACCGTTACGATTTCGTGCGTTGACCATGCCTCGTCCGTCAGCGCGTCAACATCGATGCGCTTTTCCTGCATGATGACATTTTCAAGCGACGGGCGGGTTTTCGGGTGCTGCGGCGTAAATACCGTGCAGCAGTCCTCATACGGCAGAATCGACGTCTCAAAAGCGCCGATTTTTCGTGAGATTGCCACGATTTCCTCCTTATCCATCCCGATAAGCGGACGGAATACGGGAACGTCCGCTATCTCGTCCGTGACGGCGAGCGCCTGCATCGTCTGGCTCGCGACCTGACCGAGGCTTTCGCCCGTTATAAGGCAGTCGCTGCCCGCGAATCTTTGAACGCGAAGCGAAAGGCGCATCATGAAGCGCCGCAGCAGAAGGGTGAAGTAATCCTCCTTCGCGTGCGCCTTCAGCTCCTCCTGAATGTGCGTCACGGAGATTATGTGCACCTTCATAGAGCCGCACCACGAGGTGAGAATTTTCGCGAGCGCGAGAACCTTTTCGCGAGCCGCCTCGCTCGTATACGGGAAGCTCTCGAAATGCACGGCTTCAAGTCCGACGCCGCGCCTCATCATCATATATCCTGCGACAGGACTGTCAATCCCGCCCGAAAGCAGCAGAATCCCGCGCCCGTTTGAGCCTCTCGGCATTCCGCCCGCGCCCTTAATCTGGTCGCCGTGAATATACGCACCGCGCTCGCGCACCTCGACTGTGATGTTTTTGTCGGGATTGTGCAAATCAACTCTCAGCGATGGAGATGCCTCGAGAACAGCCTCGCCGACGCTTGCGGCGATTTCGGGAGATTTCATCGGAAACGTCTTGTCGGCGCGCTTCGCGTCCGCGCGAAACGACGCGCCCGCGGGGAGCGCCGGTACAATATAATCGACCGTGACCCTTTTTATGTCGTCAATATTTTTGTCCGCGACGGCTGCGAGTGTGAGCGCCGAAAATCCGAATGTATGCGCCGCCTCGTCAAGCATCGCGTCGATGTCGTCATCGTCGCCCTGCGGTTCGATATAAACGGTGCTTTGCGCCGAATAAATATTGAAGCTGCCGATTCTTGCCGCGCGTTCCCGCAAATCCTTCATCATAAGCTCCTCAAAGTGCGGCTTGTTTGCGCCCTTGAGCGCAACCTCGCCGTATTTGCAGAGTATAACACGTTTGTAACTGCTCATAAATCCCGAAAAAACCTCCGAATTTCCGCGTGACGCCCCAAAAACCGACATTTACCGATTCGTTCACGATAAATTTTCGCAAAATCTATTCCAAAGCGCTCGCAAATATTATATAATATATAGTGTGGTAAAATGCTCGTCTGCTTATTATATCTCAAAAGAATGCAAATTTCAAGAGGCTGTTTGCGGATACGGGCATATATCGACAAAATACGGATTACCGGAAGGAAACGGAAATGGAAAAGTACGATATTGAAATCGGCGACATCGCGATGACAGTAAAAACGGATGAAAACGAGGATTTTGTCAGATTCGTCGTCAATGAGCTGAACGACAGAATTGACGCGATGATGGCAAAAAATCCCCACTGCACAAGGCTTGAAGCCGCGCTGCTCTCGGCGCTCGACTATAACTGCGACAAGATTCGCCTTGAGAAAAAGGTCAAGAATCTTGAGGCGCAGGTGGCGCTTTATACAGCAAACGTCAATCGCCTGAAGGCTGAAAATCAGGCGCTGCGCGAAAAGACCGAAAAAGAAAAAGAATAAAACGTGGAGAAAAAAACGCAAAACGAGTTGCTTGCGCCCGCAGGCAGCAAGGATGCTCTTTTTGCCGCGATTTCGGCGGGTGCCGACGCCGTTTATTTCGGAGTCGGTTCATATAACGCGCGCGGATACGCGGAAAATTTCACGCCGGAGGAAGCGGAGGACGCTCTTCGAATCTGCCGCCTGCACGGGGTTCGCGCGTATATAACGCTCAACACGGAAATTTACGACCGCGAGCTTGACGATGCTGCAAATACTGCAATGTCGCTCTGGCAGATGGGAGCCGATGCGTTTATTGTTTCCGATTTCGGACTTGCCGCGCGGCTTTTTCGGCAAATTCCGCAAATTGAGCTTCATGCCTCAACGCAGACCTCGTGCGCGAACTCGCTCGACGCGGCTGCATTGTCGGCTGTGGGATTTTCGAGAATGGTCGCGCCCCGCGAATGCACGCGCGAAAATCTTGAGTATCTGACCGGAAATTCGCCCTTGGAAATTGAGGTGTTTATTCACGGCGCGCTCTGCGTGTCGTTTTCGGGGCAGTGCCTCATTAGCTCGATGATAGGAGGCAGAAGCGGAAACCGCGGAATGTGCGCCCAGCCGTGCAGAATGTCATACGACGGCGGCTATCCCTTGTCACTCAAGGATTTGTGCCTTGCCGCTCATATGCGCGGGCTTACGAGTATGAATATCGCGTCCTTCAAAATCGAGGGGCGGATGAAAAGCGCCGAATACGTTTACGGCGTTACGAGCGTATACAGACGCCTTATCGACGAAAAACGCGACGCGGATGAGGGAGAAATCGCGAAGCTTGAGCGCCTTTTCTCGCGCACGGGCTTTACCGACGCCTATTATACGGGAGCCTTCGCGTCATCTCCCCGCTCAATGCTCGGGGTCAGACGCGATGACGACAAGGCGGCAACGAGGGAAGCCGAATCAAAGATTGACATTTTGCCGCTGAAGGATGCCGCGCTTGACCGCGTTGACTGCGAGATACGAAAAGGGAAGCCCTCCTCGCTTTCATATACGCTGCGGGGGAAAAGCGTCACCGTCACGGGAGACGTTCCCGAGGAGGCAAAGACGCAGCCTCTCAAAAGGGATGAGGTTATATCGCGCATATCAAAGCTCGGCGGGACTGGGCTTTGCGTCTCGGATAAAACGGCTTTCAATTTAACGCTTGACGACGGGCTGAATCTAAAAATGTCCTCGCTCAATTCGCTTCGCCGTGCGGCTTTCGACGCGCTGACGCGCCCTGAAAGAACGATGTCGGCGGGGTGTCATGCAAATGACGCGCCGGATATAAATCCCGCAAAGCACGCGCCTGACCCGACGGCTGAATTTATGTCGCCCGAGCAAATTACGGCGGCGGCGCGCGAATATTTTGCTGTGCGGTTTCTGCCGCTTCGGTGCTTTGAGGGCGGCGGGGACTGCTGCGGCGCAAACGGGATAATCATGCCGCCTTATATATTCGACGGCGAGATGGGAAAAATACGAAGGCTTGTGTCCTCAGCCGTCCGCTCGGGCGCGCGGTATGCCGTGCTTTTCTCACTTTCGCAGCTTGAATTTTTCAAGGGAACAGACCTCGCGCTTTTCGCGGGCTACAGATTCAATATATGCAGCTCTGAGACGGCAAATTTTCTTTTGAGGCGCGGCTTTGATTTTGTGACCCTCTCGCCCGAGCTGCCGCTTGCGGCGGCAAGAGCAATATCCGACAAAATTCCGGCGTCGCTGATTGTTTACGGCAGGGTGCCGATCATGACAACGGCAATGAGGATAATATCGCCGAGGCAAAGAAATGCCGTAAATTTTACGCTTACGGACAGAACGGGCGCGAAATTTCCCGTCATGCGTGAGGGCAGCGGCTCCGTCATATATAACAGCGTGCCGATTTACACGGCGGATACACTGCGCGGCACGGGCTTTGACCGTCATTTTATGTTCACCGTCGAATCGGGGGACGAGGTTGACGAGGTAATTTGCGCATATCGGAATCACACGCCGCCCGAGGGTCGGATACGGCGGATAAAATGAAAAAAGGAATTTATGCTTTATGGAAAAAATCAATGTGAAATTCAAAAGGCTCGCCGTCGGGGCAAAGCTTCCCGAATATCAGACATCGGGTGCGGCGGCGGTTGATCTTTCAAGCGCGTCGGCTGACGATATTGTGATACCGAAGGGAGAGATTCGCTCCGTCCCGACGGGGCTTGCACTTGAAATTCCCGAGGGTGTGGTCGCAGTCGTTTCCGCGCGCAGCGGGCTTGCGTTCCGAAACGGAATATCGCTCGCAAACGGAATCGGCGTAATTGATTCGGATTACCGTGGGGAGATTCGCGTCGGACTTCTCAATGCGGGCAGCTGTGACTTTACGGTTCATTCGGGCGACAGGATAGCTCAAATGATGTTTTTGCCCGTGCTTGCCGCTGAAATTGAGGCGGCGGACGAGCTTTCCGAAACAGAACGCGGCGAGGGCGGCTTCGGCTCGACGGGAATTAAATAAATGCCGAAGCTCTATCTTGCCTCATCCTCGCCGAGACGACGCGAAATTCTCACCGAAATGGGACTTTCATTTGAGGTTTTCGCCGTCGGCGCGGATGAGACGCTCGAGGACGGAATCGCCCCTGACGCGGCTGTTTTAATGCTCGCGGAAAGAAAGGCTATGGCGGCGGCGGAAATGCTTTCGGAAATGGGAGTCACCGGCTTTGTCGCGCTTGGAGCCGACACGGTGGTGGCGCTTGACGGGAAAATATTCGGCAAGCCGAAGGACGCGCCGGATGCCGCGCGAATGCTCGCGGCGCTTTCGGATAAGACGCACACCGTCTTTACGGGTATTGCCGCCGCGTCTGACGACTGCACTGCGTCTGACGACTGCACCGCGTCTGATGACGGCACCGCGTCTGACGACCGCAGGGGAGGCATCAGAATCAAAAGCTCTGTTTCGTCAGCGCGCGTCACGTTTCGCGGGATAAAAAGCGATGAGATTGACGGCTACATCAGAACGGGCGAGCCGCTTGACAAGGCGGGTGCTTACGGAATACAGGGCATCGGCGGGGTATTTGTGACAAAAATCGAGGGCGATTACTTTGCCGTCGTCGGGCTTTCAAAGTGCGTGAGCGCGAAACTTCTTGCGGACTTCGGAATCGACGTTTTCAAGGAAAATACGGACACAGTGAAATGATTTCAATGAAATAAATTTCACCGAAATAAATTTCACCAAAATAAATTTCGCTGAAATAAATTTCACCTAAATAATTTTTGGGAGGCACGCGGCGCCGAACGGTAAATCGCCGCTTTATATATCATGGGAAGAAGTATCGGAATAGATCTCGGGACGGCAAATACGATAGTATGCGTCAAGGGAAAGGGAATTGTATTGCGGGAGCCATCCGTCGTCGCGATTGAATCGCGCACGGGAAAGGTCGTCGCCGTCGGGTCTGACGCCAAGCGAATGCTCGGCAGAACGCCCGGCTCGATAACGGCAATGCGTCCGCTGAAGGACGGAGTTATCGCCGAATTTGACGTCGCGGCGGCAATGCTGCATCAATTCTTCAAAAAGGTGTCGGGCAACACAATGCTGACGCGCCCGCGCGTCGTAATCTGCATACCCTACGGCGTCACGGAGGTTGAAAAGCGTGCGGTTGAGGACGCAACGCTCGAGGCAGGCGCGCAGAGCGTCGCGCTTATCGAGGAGCCTATTGCGGCTGCCATCGGAACGGGACTTAAAATCGAAAGCCCGAGGGGAAACATGATAATCGACATCGGCGGCGGAACAACCGAGGTCGCCGTAATCAGTCTCGGCGGAATAGTGCTTTCAAATTCGCTGCGCGTCGCGGGAGATGAGCTTGACGAGGCGATTGTGAACTACATGAGGCGCAAATTCAATATACTTATAGGCGAATCGACGGCGGAGCGGCTGAAAAAGGAGATAGGCTCCATTCACCCCGCAGCGGACAGAGGCGAGCGAGAGGTGAGGGGAAGAAATCTTCTTTCGGGGCTTCCCATGACGGTGACGATAAATTCCGCGAACATACGCGAGGCAATATCAGAGGAAATCACGCATATAGTCGACGCGCTGTCGGCAACGCTCGAATCGACCCCGCCCGAGCTTTCGGGCGACATATACGACAACGGAATAATGCTCGCGGGAGGCGGCGCGCTTCTCGGCGGGCTTAATATACTTCTCTCGCAGCTCACGGGAATACGCGTGATAAAGCCGAAGCGTCCTCTTGACGCTGTGGCGCTTGGAATAGAGAGAGTGCTTGAATCCGAGGACAAATTCCCGGGAGCGACGCAGTATAGGACCAGATAAAGCTTTTTTGATTGAGGTGTTTATTTCCCGATGAAGTTTCTGAAAAACAAATTTTTCATCATAATGCTCTGCATTGCGCTGGCGCTTGTCATTGTGCCGTCGGTGCTGTCGCTTATGGGGCTTGGCAGCTACGTGACGGACGCTGTAATGACGGTGACGTCCCCATTTCGCTCGGCTGCGACATATGTTGCCGACGCCGTCGAAGGCTTTACGAGCTATTTCACGGAATACGACAGACTGAAAGCTGAAAACGCGGAGCTGAAGGAGCGGATAGCGGAGCTTGAGGAGGAATATTACGACATTGAGGAAATAGAGGAGCTGAACGAATGGCTCATGGATTATCTTGAGCTGGCGCGCGAGCATACGGATTACGATCTGGCTGTCGCGAACATTGTCGGACGCGAAACGGGCAATTACATGACTGTTTTCACGCTCGACGCGGGGACGGAGAGCGGAATCGACGTCGATATGCCCGTTATCACATCTGACGGCATTGTCGGATATGTAACGGAGGTTGGCACGAACTGGTGCAAGGTTCTTACGATTCTCGAATCCTCATCGTCTGTCGGCGCCGTGGTCGAGGCGACGGGGGATTTAGGACTTCTCGAGGGGGATTTTGAAATGCGCGAGGAGGGGCTTTGCAAGCTCACATATCTGTCCGCCGATTCCGAGGTCGCGGTAGGCGACAGAATCATATCGAGCGGGCTTGGGAGCATATACCCGCGCGGGCTCGTAATCGGATATGTCGAATCGATAGAGTATGACGAATACAGCAGGACGATAACGGCGTATGTTTCGCCGTCCGCGGATCTTGAAAATCTCTCGCGGGTAATGATAATCAAATCATATGAAACAGTTGCGGAATAGCGGAAAAAAGCCGCGCACGGGCAGGGAACGGTTCGGCGGGATAGGAATACATCTCGGCAAAAAGACGGTTGTCGGCGAAAAGCTCGATTCCGGCGTCACAGTCTCGGAGATTGTAAAATATACGCTTTACGCCGTTCTGGGGCTTGCGCTTTTAATATTTGAAACGTCTTTTTTCTCAAGAATACGGGCTTTTGACAGCACGCCGGATGTGATGATAATTGCCGCGCTTTCAATCGGATTTTACGAAAACGAGAAGGCGGGCGCGATATTCGGCGCGTCGTTTGGCTTTCTTTCGGGCATAATCGGCGGCATGGGAATATCAATTCTGCCCCTTGCCTATATGCTTGTCGGATATTTCTGCGGTGTTGTGACAGCCGATTATTACAGGCGGTCAATTCCGCTTTTCATAATTCTCGACCTTTCGGCTTGCGCCGTGAGAATGCTCACAACATTGATTTCCGTCGCGTTCACATGGACGACGGTTGACATAACCGTTGTATTTCCGCAGGTTCTTCTGCCCGAATTTTTCTCAACCCTCATAACATCTCCCGTCCCCGCGCTGCTTTTCCTGCCTGTATGCAAAATATTCGGCGACCTCGACGACGAGAAAAACGATTGAACTGACGAAGGGAGGCACATAGTTGGAATACAGACACTCATTAAGACTTTATTCGCTCGCATTTCTTTTTGTCGCCGTCGCGATTGTGTTCGCGGCGCGGCTTATAAACATTCAGATTGCGAACAGAGATTATTATTCCTACGTATCGACGACGACCGTTACGCGAACTGTGACTATTCAGGCGCAGCGCGGCGAAATTTACGATACAAACGGAACGCCGCTTGTTGTAAACAGCTATTCCTACAGCATTCTGCTCGACAACGGAACGCTTGACACAAGCTCGAACGAAGCGGAAAATGAAAATCTGCTTGAAATATATAACAAAATTCTCGCTTCCGATGCGGAATATACGCTTGTCGATATTGCTTTCCCCGGCACGGGAACATTTCCCGAATATACGATAAATGAAGAATTTTTTGAAAGCACGTCGAGTACATACAGATTTACTCGCCTGCTCTCAAACGCCGGAATCGCGGAGATTGGCACCGTTATCGAAACGGAGTCGCATTCGCGGTATCCGTCGGGGTATCTTTCGTCAATATCGTCCTCGACGCTCATGGACTGGCTTTATTCGTCCTCCGACGACGGCGAAACTACACTTTCAGTTTCGCTTGACGACATAATAGAGACTCTAGCCGAGAGATACGGCATCATCGACTCGGACGGAAACGCGCTTTACGACAACGAAACCGCCGATTTTCTGCTTCGCCTGCGCTACGACATGGAGGCGCGCGACTTTTCGACACTTTATCCGTATACGCTTGTTACTGACGGCGACATCGCGCTTGTGACGTACCTTTCCGAGGGCGGACTGCGCGGATTTTCCGTTTCGGTCGCGGCGGAGCGCGTGTACTGCGAACCGGGCGTCGCTTCGCATATTCTCGGACGCACGGGAAAAATTCAGTCGGATGACGTTGAATATTATACTGAGTTAGGGTACAGCCTCGACGCAATCGTGGGCGTTTCCGGAGTTGAGCTTACGTTTGAGGAATATCTTCACGGCGAGGACGGGGAGATGACGATAACGGAGGACGAGTACGGCAATATCATAAGCATGGAGGTGACGACGGAGCCTGTCGCGGGGTACGATGTCTATCTGACGATTGACATCGATTTGCAGAAGGCTGCCGAGCAGGCGATTGTCGACAACATCGAATATATCCATACGAGGGCTGAGGAGAGCAATGAGGAGCTTTACGGAGAGGACGCGAACGCGGGAGCGATTTCCGTTCTGGACGTCAAAACGGGCGCTGTGCTTGCGCTGGCGTCGTACCCTACATATGATTTATCGACGTTCAGCGAGGACGCAGCCGAGCTGTACGCCGACGAAAACGCGCCTCTCTATAACCGTGCGCTGAACGGCACGTATGCGCCCGGCTCGACCTTCAAGCCCGCAGTTGCGGCAGCCGCGCTGACAGAGGGAATCGTTACGGAGGATACTCTGATAAACGATACGGGAATTTACGAATATTACGCCGACAGCGGATTTACGCCGCGCTGCTGGCTTTATGTAAGCTACGGCAGAGGTCACGGCAATATAAATATTTCCGAGGCGATCAGGGTATCGTGCAACTATTTCTTCTATGAGCTGGGGAGGCTTCTTACAATCGAGGTGATGAACAAGTACTGCAAAAGCTTCGGGCTTGGCGAATCGACAGGAATCGAGCTTTCCGAATCCACCGGAGTTCTTGCGGGTCCCGATTACCGCGAGGAAAACGGACTTGACGCATGGGCGCCGGGCGATACGCTCGCGGCGGCGATAGGACAGTCAGACAACCTCTTCACGCCCCTTCAGCTTTCTGTTTACATGGCAGCTCTCATAAACTGCGGAACGCGCTACAACGCGCATATTCTCGACTGCGTGAAGGAATTCGGTACGGGAAACATCATTTACTCGACCGAAACCTATGTCATGAGCGAGATTGAAATTTCCGAGGACAATGTTCAGATTATTCTCGACGCAATGCAGACCGTTATCGAATCCGGAACGACGGCGACGCTGTTCGACGGGTATCCGATTGAGGTTGGAGGAAAAACCGGAACGGCTCAGGTCAGCTCGACCGGAAGCGCAAACGCTGTTTTCATAGGCTTTGCGCCGTTTGACGATCCCGAAATCGTCGCGACCTGCATAATCGAGCACGGCGCGACGGGAGCTTATGCGGGACTTTCCGTTCGAGACGTTTTCACCGAATACTTTGACCTTGAATTTACGTCGGGAAGCGAGGAAGAAGATGACATCCTCAGCGAATGAGAAAAAAAGCGGCAGGGACGCGATACTTTTCGCCGTCGGCAAGCTCGCCGAGCTTTATCCCGACGCGGTCTGTTCGCTTGATTACGTCGGCGACCCGTGGCGGCTGCTTATAATGGCTCGCCTGTCGGCGCAGTGTACCGACGCCCGCGTAAATATCGTATGCGAGACGCTCTTTTCACATTTTCCGACGCCCGAGGCGATGGCTGACGCCGATATTGAGGCGCTTGAGAACGACGTTCGCCCGTGCGGGCTTTACCGCGTGAAGGCAAGGGACATAAAATCAATTTCATATGACCTTGTACATAAATACGGCGGGAAGGTTCCCGACACGATGGATGAGCTTTTGTCGCTTTCGGGGGTGGGGCGCAAGATAGCGAATCTCATACTCGGCGACGTTTACGGCAGGGGAGGAATCGTCACCGACACGCACTGCATTCGCATATGCGGCAGGCTCGGCGCCTATCCCGAGGATATGAAAAATCCGAAGCGCGCCGAGGATATTCTGTCGGAGATTGTGCCGCCTGAAGAAAGCTCGTCATTCTGTCACCGGCTCGTGCTTTTCGGAAGGGAAGTATGCACGGCGCGCTCGCCGAAGTGCGGTGACTGTCAGCTTTGCGAGGTCTGCAATCATAGCAAAATGCGCGTGCAATAAAATGCGCGTGCAATAAAAAATCGCTTTTTTGCCCGCGTTACGAATAAATTTACAACCGATGCGGAAGAATGCTATTGACAACGGCGGTGTTTTATAGTAAAATGACGGCGTAAAACGCAAAAAACGAAAGGAGTCCAAAATGGCGGACGAAGAATACAGCGAGGGCGATTATGTCACGCTTACGGATGAGGACGGAAACGAATCCGATTATGAGCTTATAGGCGAAACCGAGGTTGACGGCGAGACGTATTATGCGCTCGTTCCCGTCGATAACGACGAGGAATATGTCATCCTGAAGCTTGAAGAGGATGAAAACGGAGAGGAAATCCTCACCACCATCACCGACGACGACGAATTTGATCACGTTGCCGGTGTTTTCGATGAAATTCTCAACGAGGACATCGATTACGATGGGGAAGAAGAGGACGAGGAAGAATAAACTTCGGACAAAAAAGACGTCGGAGCGTGTAGCTCCGACGTTTTTTCAATATCCATTGTCAGCGGACACCGCCCGCCTTCCGATTTTGGTATTCTTTCCTGCTTTTTCATTTTCGTGTGTTTTGCAGCAGCTTTTGCTCCGCAAACACCGATTTTTGTCAGCGGACACTGTCCGCCTGCCGACATGAACGCTTTTGCCGTTTGCTTCATTTTCGTGTGCTTTGAGCAGCTTTCGCCCCGCAAACACCGATTTTGTCAGCGGACACTGTCCGCTATCTGTTTCTGATTGCGTCAATAGGACGCTTCGATGCTATGCTGTAAACGGGGATAAAGCTTGCGAGCGCGGCGATTCCGACAGAAATTACAAAGAGGACAATAAACTGTCTCACTCCGCATGAAAGCACCGTTACGAGTATGCCGACATATTCGCGCAGCACATAATTTATTACCGCCGTTATTATAAACGTGCCGGTGAACGCTATCAAAAAGTTGATTGCCGCAATGATGAAGCTCTCCGAGAAGAAAATCCTGAATACGTCCGCAGACCTCGCGCCGATAGCGCGCAGAATGCCGATTTCCTGCTTTTTATACGCTATGCTTGTGCCTATGTAATTCGCGAGCATTGCGGCGGAGAAGAGCGCCATCGCTATGCCTATTCCCATAAATACGGATGAAAGCGTTTCAAAAACCTCATCGACAGCGTCAAGCTCGTAAACTGCCGAGTTCTGCATTTCATATCTCAGCGTTACGTCATCTCCCGTGGGATAGCAGTATTCGACAAGCTCTTTTATCGCGCTCTCGCTCTTTGGCATATTGCCTATCGCGAAGGAATACGGACCCATCTGATGCTCCGATACGCAGTAATTGAAAATAGTATCGCTCGTGTAGACGGCAGACAGCGCATATTCGGGATGCTCGGAAACATCGATTATTCCGACAACCTTAATGTCGCCAAGGTCAATGTAGCCGCCCTCCTCGGTTCCGTAGTTGCCGCCCTCGTCATATAAGCTTGAATAGAAATAATAGAACGTCGACGGATCCTCATTCAAAAACTCATTTTCAAATGTGGTGCCCGTCAGAATCGACACCGCATCGTCAACGGATATGCCGTTATCATAATAAATTCCTATTTCATCGCTCGCAACAGTCGAGTACCCGCTCCATGCGTCGGACGTGATGATTATCTCACCGTCATCAAGTGATGTTTTCTCATCTCCGAGCCATGTCACGACGGACGTGTCCTCAATCATTTCAAGCGTGCCGATTCTTGAAAAATACGTGTCAAAATATATTCCCGAGCCCTCGTCATCCTTCGTTATCCAGAACGCACCGTTGACACTGTACGTTTCAGGGAAGGATTCGCAGATTTCCTCCGCCTTGCCCTCGCCGACAAAGGCGACGGCATAAGGACCGTAGGAGGACATATAGCTTGCCTCGGAGTAAAGCACGTAATATGTAATTAAATCCGCCGTATCCCAGAGCGTGCTGTCGCCGAGAATTACGCTGTAGCGGTCAAAATCAAAATTCGTCTCGATAACGCCCGAAATCGTGTATTCGACATCGGCGAGAAGGAGAGTTTTGCCGACAATATCCTCATATGACGAGATTGTCTCGTATACGACATTGCCCTCCTCGTCAAGCACGGGATTTTGCGCGTCCGAGTAACCGCCCAAGCGGAACGTGTCGAAAATGTAGTCCGTTATCGCGATTTCATTCTTGTTCCCGTCGGGAAGCGCGCCTGCCGCAAGAGTGTATCCGTAGCCCTCAAGCGTCTCGCTCGTTATATCGGCGAAGCCCGAAAAGCCGAACGAATGAACTATGAAGGTCATGTTTTCCGTGTACAGCTCGTTTTCGGTGTTTGTATTGCTGCCGAGGGTGAGCGTTTCCTGCGGATTTACGACGACGCCCGTCATATTGACACCCGTCGCCTCCTCAAACGTGTCAAGGTCATCGTCGCTCAACATATAGCCGTATGAATACCAGTAATTCGTATCGTAATAGCTTTCAAGCACTGATTTCACCACGGAGACATACGACACTCCAGAATCGACAATCGAATCGACGGCAGCGGTCGTATGGTCATACGACGAAAACGTATCGACAATCCCGAAAAGCGAAAACGCGATGACGGAGAGAATTATCGTGAACGCGAGGCGGATTTTCTTGTGCTTCAGCCCCTCCGCGCCCATTTTTGCGGCGAATTTTATCGGAAGCTTCGAGCCGATAAGGCGGAACGGACCTGACCTGTCGTTCACTATGCTCTCAACTGCCGTCGGGCGGAATTTGCGTCGCGCGCTCGCAAGCTTCAGCGATACGCCTGTTTTTATCTGGTCTATGTATGCGTTGATTTCCTCGCGGTCTGCCTCCGTCAAGTGGTATTCCGCCGGAATCGTTATCGTTTCACCGTCGTATGTAAGCTCGCGTATGTCGTTTGCCGTCGGGTCGTTTTCAATGTCGCAGATAACCCTTCCGTCGGAAAGCTCGATTATTCTGTCGGCATAGCACTGCGCGTAATCGATGTCGTGCGATACGACTATGACAAGCTTCGTCTCGGAGAGGCGCTTGAGCGTGTCAAGCACCTGCGCCCCAGTCCTTGAATCAAGCGCTCCCGTCGGCTCGTCCGCCATGATGATTTCGGGATTTTTCACGAGCGCGCGCGCAATCGCCACGCGCTGAAGCTGACCGCCCGAAAGCTCGTTCGGCTTGCGACTTCCGTAGCCCGTGAGGTCTACCTCGGCGAGAATGCGGTTGATTTCCTCGTCGGTAGCCCGCTTTCCCTGAAGCTCGAGCGCAAGCGCTATATTGGCGCCGACGTTGAATTCCTCAAGGATGTTATATTCCTGAAAGATGAATCCTACGTATGTGTTTCTGTACGAATCGAAGCTCGTTTGTTTGAAGCTTTTGCTTGATACGCCCTTTATAATGATTTCCCCGCCGTCATAGCGGTCAAGTCCCCCGAGCAGATTCAGAAGCGTCGATTTTCCCGAACCCGATTTTCCTATGAGAAAAACCATGCCCTTGTCGGGAAATTTCAGCGACACGCCCTTCAGCGCCTCTACCGGAACTCCCCGCTTGGGCTTGTAAATTTTCGTAAGCCCTTTTGTTTCAAGCATAAATTACACCTCCGATGTATTATTTTATGTAGGACGCTGTGATTATAGCACAGCGTCGGCGCATTGTCAAGGGTAAACTCAAAAAAATAATCAAATCTTAAAGAATTCATGTTCGCTTACACATCCGTCAAGCCTTCGGAATTTACAAATAGGTCTTGAAATAATATTTAATGTGTGGTACTATTATATTGATAATATTAATTTCGCGGTGTTTTATACATATCGCGTATGATGCTTTGACGATGTGTGAAATGAGAAATTCGATACTGATACCGATTCTTGCTC
>JAJQCT010000021.1 GCA_021202555.1 Clostridiales bacterium | reverse complement strand
TTCCTCAGCCTTTTTTCTATACCTTTCAGTCTCACTTCTATTGTAACGCTACAGCGAGCTATGCTCACAGCATCAATGTCTTGTTGACTTTTGGAGATGTTTATGCTATTATATAATGTGTATTTGATTACAGCGCGCTCGAAGGAGGTATGACATATGAAAAATCATGTGAAAAATCATATGAAATATGCCCTGACGGCATTGGCGGTATTTTGCATCTTTTCGCTTGTATTTTTCGCGTCCTGCTCGGATGACGGGGGCGACGAGGAAACGACGGGAACCGATACGGAAGAGGTGACCGTGGATGAAACGACAGCCGAACCGACAGCAGAACCGACAGCCGGAACGGCTGGTGAAACAGATACCGAAAGTGAAACTGAAGAGGTGACTGACGGTGAAACGGAAGAGGTGACCGAGACGACGGAAGCGCCCGAAACAACAACGGCAGCACCCGAAACGACGACATCGCCTGAAACAACAGCAGCGCCCGAAACGACAACAGCAGCGCCCGAGACGACAACGGCATCAGCCGAGACGACAACGGCATCAGCCGAGACGACAATTGACATTACGGGGCTTTGGGTATGTCACGAAACGGTCGGCAGAATTATGGATATAGCGGGAATTGACAGCGTCGGCACGACGGGGCTTATATCGCTTGAATTTGACGAGGACACTGAAATTGACGGATATGTGCGGTTTGACGCCGACGGCGGAGCGGAATATTACATACCGAAAACGCAGTACGACGAGCTTATGAGCCAAGCGGAGGAAACGCTGAAGTCCTATTTTGAGAGGATGTCGACGATTCTCGGAATGACGCTCGACGATTTTCTGAGCGAGCGTTACGGGATGACGTGGGACGACGTGCTGGCGATGATGATTTCCGATGACGCTGAAACGACGACGATTGCGGGAATCGAGGCGGTACTCATATACGAGGGCGAATATACGCTCGACGGTGATAGCCTCACGCTTTATATTTCCGATGAGGGCGTGACGCTCGATATAGAAATTTCCGATGACGGGAAATCGATGATACTTTCGGACGGAGAATATTCGATTGAAATGACTAAGATTTAAGGAGGCGGGAATGAAAAAATCAAAGGTTCGATGTTTTTTATCTCTTTTTGCACTCATCATGGCGTCAATGCTCATCTCATGCGCAAGCGACGGGGAAATGTCGGCGGACTCGGACACAGAAAGCGAAGGCATTGCATTATACGCATACACCGAGACAAATGAGGACACGGACGGCGGCACGGAGGATGATACCTCCTTGCCCGAAACGGAAATTGTCGGCGTGGCGGCAGACGACACGGCATATTCGATTGAGGGGCTGTGGATATGCGATATGACGCTCGGCGAGGTCATGGAGAGCGAGGATTACATAAGCGCCGCTGTAAACATGGGCGTTGAGGGGCTTTACGACGAAATTGACGAGAGCATCGAATTTGACACATACCTTTATTTTCACGATACGGGGACGTATGAGCGGCTTGTCAGCGTCGAGCAGTACGACGCATTTGTAGATGAGATAATGGAATGTCTCAAATCGTATCTTGAAGAGTGCGCCGTCGAGGCTGAAATGACGCTCGATGATTTCATGGCGGAGGTTTATGCTATGGAGTGGAGCGAATTTGTGGATTACACGCACACCGTTTCATTTTCATATGATGCGGTCGAGGTTGAGGGGATTCAGATGATTTATACGCAGTCGGGAACATACACATATGAGGACGGTGTTCTTACGACCTCGGAGGAGATTTTCACCGGCGCGGGAATGACGCTTCAGTGCGATTTGTACGAGGATTCATTAACTCTCCTTATAAATTCGGAGCAAAAGGAATTTACAAGGGAATAACGATAAAAAAAGAAGCGACCGAGCATTTTTCTCGGTCGCCTTTTATTTATGCGCGCCTATTTTGGCGGCGCTTATTTATGCGCGTGCGATTTCATTCGCCAGAGGCGCTCGCGGTCGGCTTTGTCGGCATAGTCTATGCCGACGCGCGGGAGATATTCAATGTCGGGTTTATATCCGTCGTCCTCAATCCACAAGGTATCCGATGTGATAAGCGAAATCCCGTTTTCCGCGCGCGTGACGCGGAGCGCCTTTGTTGTCAGCCCGGGACCGGGTGCGCCCTCAATTCCGCGAATCAGGACTGCCTCGGGGTGATTTTCATCGCCTGTGACGACATTCAGAAGCTCATGAATGCCGTAGCAAAGATAAACGTAAGCGACACCGCCCTCATGATAGAGTACGGCGTTTCTTTTTGTCTTTCCTCTGTGCGCATGACAGGCGGAATCCTCCTCACCGAAATAGCATTCGACCTCCGTTATGCGTCCCGACAAAACCTCGCCGCTGTCCGTTTTGTGAAATATGAGCTTCCCGCAGAGAAGCGGCGCCGCCTCTGTTGCGGGCAGATTATAAAATTCATGTCCGAGTATCATTTCCCGTCACCTCCGCCTGAAAACGCCATGACGTATTCCGATATTGACAAGCCCGCCGCCGCAGGTGAGAACACCTGCGGCGGCGGGTTTTCTGCCGGTGGCGGGGCTCGAACCCGCACGGTATTGCTACCAATGGATTTTGAGTCCACCTCGTCTGCCAATTCCAACACACCGGCGCACGGCTATATAATAACACAAAACATTCCCCGATGTCAAGTGCAAAAGTGCAAAATCGATAAAATTTTGATGCCCCCGCGCGTTTTCCGCGCGAGGGCATCCGTTCGCTTCATTCCGCGCTTATGCGCCCGCCTCATCTGCCGTTTTGCCGCTGTCGCCGCCTTTGCTTTTTATTTTTTTGACGACTCCGACTGAAGCGTCGATAATTATGCCCGCGAGAATTGAGCCGACAAACACATAAGTCCAGATAATCCAAAGGCTGTTTCCCATTTCAAGCACATTTCCGTCAGAGTCAGCATGAACGACGTAATCGTACTGAAAGAAGTACCCTGCGATAAAGCCTATGGCATAGCCCGCTGATGTGAGCGAGGGCGTAAACTTCGCGCCGACGGCAAGACCCGCAATCGCGATAACTATAACGCCGAAAATGAAAAGGGCAAAAGGCCAATCCTTCATGTGGTGAAGCTCGTAGACGGGATAACTGCCTATTATACCGTAAGACAACGCTAAAACGTCGAGAGATACAAAAGCCGCAATTCTTTTTTTCAGAAATTCCTTCATTTCAAAGCCCTCCTTTCACTTTGAGCTTTCAAAAAATTATACGTAAGGGACAATGATGAAATCAGT
>JAJQCT010000008.1 GCA_021202555.1 Clostridiales bacterium | reverse complement strand
TTCCTCAGCCTTTTTTCTATACCTTTCAGTCTCACTTCTATTGTAACGCTACAGCATCTTTTTTTGCCCCGTTCAAAATCGGTATTGCAATTTCGCCGAATCAAGTATATAATTATATGCGGAAATACGTATATTGGCGGTTAATATGACTGAATTTACAATAGACGCGGGCGGTGGCGCAGCTTCATACATCACTCGCTCTGCGGACGAGACGGAGGCGCTCGGCGCCTCTCTCGGCGAGAAAATAAAAAAGGACTTTCACTGCGGCAAATGCGCACGCTTCATCGCGCTCTCGGGCGGGCTTGGAGCGGGAAAAACCGCATTTGTCAGGGGAATAGCCTCCGTTATCTCGCCGAAAAGCGCTGTGAAAAGCCCTACTTATACGATTGTAAACGAATACAGGCGCGGAGATGTTCCGCTTTTTCACTTTGATCTTTGCCGTATTTCGGGCGAGGACGACCTTTACTCGACGGGATATTACGAATATCTCGAGGAGGGCATATGTGCCGTCGAATGGAGCGACGCCGCGCCATGGGCGCTTCCTGATGAAAGATGGGACGTGAAAATAAAAACGCTCGGCGAGAATGAGCGGCTTATAACGATTGAGCTGAAGGGAGGTGCCTCAAAATGACGACGCTTGCGATTGATTCAACGTCGAAGGATGCATCGGCGGCGATTGTGCGCGGTGGGAATTTGCTCGGTGAGGTGAATCTGCACACGGGATATACGCACAGCGAGTGCCTTTTGCCCGCCGTCGAGTATCTTTTGCGCCTCACGAAGCTCACGGTGTCCGACATTGACATTTTCGCGCTTGCTGCGGGTCCCGGCTCGTTTACGGGCGTGAGAATCGGCGCGGCGACGATTAAGGGACTTGCTTTCGGTCGCGGTCGCGTGTGCGCGCCCGTATCGACGCTCGAGGCGCTTGCCGGGAATCTGTCTGAGACGGACGCGCTCATCTGCCCCGTGATGGACGCAAGGCGCGGGCAGTTTTATACGGCGCTTTTCTCCTCGCAGGACGGACGACTGTCGCGCGTATGGGATGACAAGGCGACGTCATCTGAGGAGCTTTTATCCCGTCTGTCGGATTACACAAATGAAATAAATCGTTCGATTTATCTTGTCGGGGACGGCTACGACCTCGCATATGAGGCATTTTCGGGAAGGCTTTGCCATCTTGCGGCGACACCGCGCGCTTTAAGATTTCACTCGGCGGCATCGGCGGCATTCATTGCCGAGCGGCGGGCGGCTGAAAATCCCGAATCCCTCACGGATGATATAATGCTTTCGCCGTCATATCTGCGGCTCTCGCAGGCGGAGAGGGAATACAACGAAAAGCACGACGACAAAATTATTTTATAGCGGAGGATAAAGCATATGAAGATTGCACTCGGTGCGGATCACGGCGGGTATAGATTAAAGGATAAAATCGCCGCGCACCTTTCGGAAAACGGACATGAGGTCGTCGATTTCGGGACGAACAGTCCCGAATCGTGCGATTATCCAGATTTCGCGGACCCCGTGTGCCGCGCTGTTGCGGGCGGTGAATGCGATTTCGGGATTCTCGTCTGCTCAACGGGAATAGGAATGTCAATGGCGGCGAACAAGCACGCGGGAATACGCGCTGCCTGCTGCTCGGAGACTGTCAGCGTCGCTCTCACACGCGCGCACAATAACGCAAACGTGCTGGCGCTCGGCGAATTTATCGTCGGCGAACACGTTGCCTGTGAGATGGCGGATATTTTCATCGGAACGCCCTTTTCCGAGGGCGAGCGCCATATTCGCCGAATCAATAAGGTGATGGAGCTTGAAAAAAACACATCCGATATAGGCTGAAAAAATATCGCAGCATAAAAAGGCGGGCTGAGCCAGCCTTTTTGTGTTGCTTATTGCTTTGTAAGCTGCTTCCCGCCCCATGAGCGTTTGCCTCACCTGCGCTTATGCTTCGATATAAATCGCGACGACGGTTTCATATTCCGCAAACGATAAAATCCAGTCCTCATATTCGGCATAACCGTCAGCGCTCTCAAACGAAAGCTGCACTATCGGCGAATACATGGCGACATAAGCGGAATATCCCGCCGCCGATTCAGAAATTGCATATTCCGTTAAAAACGGATCCGTCACCGCAGAAATAGCTTCCTTCATCGCTTCGCGGTAAGCCGCTCGAACCGCCTCCACCTCTTCGTCAGTCGAGTTAATGTTCAGACTTGATTTGTCCATTTCGGGCATATCGGAGGGCGTTTCGAGAACGATAACCACCAATACCGCGCCGTCGGATGAGGCATCCGCGCCCTCTTCGTCCTCATCGTCGAGCGAGAGAGATGCGGCGATATCATCATCTCCCGAGCAATATACGATTTTTGACGACTGCTCCTCGTCGGTCGTTCCCGAATCCTGACAAATTGTCGTTGACTCACTGTTCGCTGACGTGTCCGCAGATGACACGCCGACCTTGCCGTCCGTGCCGCTGTCAGCGCATGAAGCGCATGAGAGTGCGAAAGTCATAACAAACGCAAGGGACAATATAAGCGCCGCAAGATTTCGATTTGTGGTTTTCATGGTATGATCCTCCTTTGTAAAGATAATTATATTTTGGAAAGCATCCTGTTTACGGATAAATCAGCCCATCCGCTTCTGTGCAGAGGTACTCGACAAACTCACCGAACTCCTCGACAGTCATCCCGTCCTCAAAGCGAATATCAACGTCTGGGTAATTTTTCTCCATGAACGTGTTGCCTTCTGTGAAGTAATACGTGAGCGTTTCCGAGAAATCATCCGGCAGGACAAGCTTTCCATCTACAATCGGAATAATCGAAAAGCTTATATTAATGCAGTTTTCATATACCCACTCGCCGTCGTCATTTTCATAATAATAGCTTTGCGTGCCGCCTGTGAAAACAAGGGCTGTTTCTCCCTCAACAATGTCGTCCAAATATTCCTCGGTAAAAATCAGATGATTAATGTTCGAGGCACCCTCTTCATATGGGTATTCGACTTCAGATTCTTCATTGAAAAGAGTACTTTCACTCATCGTTGCGGAAAGAATCTCGACATTCTCAACGCCAACACTCATATAGTCGTATGACCATGACGGGTCTGTCTCGCCAAACGTCACAATCATCGCATTCATGCTACGCCAAGCATTAGGAAAAATGCTGCCCGGACAGACAGTAACATAATAACTGGTCTCCGCAGTTTCTTCCGTTTCGGTTATTAAATTCGTATCTTCATTTACAGTGTCGGTTGCTTCAGTATCGCTTTCAGCCTCCGATTCGAGCGCGTTTGTGTCTGCGGATTTTACATCTTCGGCATCAATGCTGTCAGCGCATGATACAACCGAAAAGCACATCGCAATCGCAAGAATGAGAATAAAAATTTTCTTCATGATATAATCCTCCTTAGAAAAATAAAATACATGATGTCGGGCGCAAAGCCCTTTTCAATATAAATTGTACCACATCTTTTTGCGTCTGTCAATCATTTCTTGAAAAAATCCTTTGCAAAATGCTTGATTTGACAAAAGATTTTTTGCAAAACGTCAAATCAAGGCGTGCGCAAACGCCGAAAATGAGCATTTTTCATGATAAACCCTCCTTCAAAATAATTTCACCGGCAAATATTTCGCAGGCGAAATAGCAATATTTCGCAAGCGAAATATTTGTTAGTATAAAGGTCATGGTCACATGACCTTTATACTGTATAGTCGTATTTTTTCGCAAAAGTTCTCACCCACTTTCGCAAATTTCTCAAAAAAATTTTTTTCAGCGTGAAAAATGAGCATAACTTCACTTGTTCCGCGGGGAAATATTCTGCGGAGCGGAATATTTCTTACGATACACTTTCGGAGGGCTTGTCCCGACGAAAGTTATCGTGTACTCACCCACTTTCGCAAATTTCTCAAAAATTTTTTTTGTGCGCGAAAAATGCATAGAAGGTCATAATTGCTGCGCCTTTGCCATATACTGTTTCAAGCAAGCACAGAGGGAGGAAAATTTATGCCTGAAGCAGGAATATATAAGGATATTGCGGAGCGCACGGGTGGAGATATTTATATCGGCGTCGTCGGTCCCGTCCGCACGGGGAAAAGCACGTTTATCAAGCGCTTTATGAACGCGCTCGTCATGCCCGCAATCGAGAACGATTACGACCGCACACGCACACGCGATGAAATGCCGCAAAGCGCGGCGGGACGCACAATAATGACGACAGAGCCGAAATTCATCCCCGACGAGGCAGTCGATATTACCGTCGCTGGAAATACGCATCTCCGCGTGAAAATGGTTGACTGCGTTGGTTATCTTGTGCCGGGCGCAATCGGAAACACGGAGGACGGCGAAATCCGAATGGTATCGACACCGTGGGAACCCTCGCCCGTTCCGTTTGCGGAGGCTGCCGAGACGGGGACAAGGCGCGTCATTACGGAGCATTCGACGATAGGTATTCTCGTGACGACGGACGGCAGCTTCGGTGAGCTTGGACGGGATGCGTATGCGGATGCCGAGGGGAGAGTTGCCGACGAGCTTCACAGAATGGGCAAGCCGTTTGCGATTATACTCAATTCGGCAGAACCCGAAAGTCCGGCGGCTGCGTCTCTTGCGGCGGAGCTTGAGACAAAATATTCCGCCCCCGTCGCGCTCGTTAGCTGTCTTACAATGACGCAGGAAGATATCATGCACATAATGGAGCTTGTGCTTTACGAGTTCCCGATAAAGGAAATTGAAATCGATGTGCCGTCGTGGATTCACGCGCTCGATGCATCTCATCCGCTGCGCGGCAGCATTATGAGCGCCGTTCGCGCGTCCGCACAGGACATAAGGCGCATAGGTGACGTTGAGACGGCGCTTGCGCCCGTTGCCGAATGCGAATATATAAGCTCTGTGAAGCATGAAAAAAATGACCTCGGCTCCGGGGTTTCATATGTGTCCCTTGAAATCCCCGACTCCGTTTATTATAAGACGATAGGCGGGATGACTGGCTTTGACATCCGAGGCGAGGAGGAGCTTATAAATCTTCTGCGCGAGCTGTCGGAGGTAAAGCGCGAATACGATAAATTTTCCGAGGCAATCGCCGAGGTGCGCGACAAGGGATATGGCATCGTTATGCCCGATGAGAAGGATTTAACGCTTGCAGAGCCCGTTGTCGTGCGTCAGCAGGGCGGCTACGGCGTTCGTCTTAAAGCAACCGCGCCGTCGATACATTTAATCCGCGCGACTATCGAAACGGAAATCAATCCGATTGTAGGTACGGAGGCGCAGTCGGAGGAAATGCTGCGCTATCTTTTGCGTGAATTTGAGGACGACAGCAGCTCTATCTGGGAATCGAATATGTTCGGGAAAACGCTCTATGAGCTTGTAGGCGACGGTCTGCGCACGAAAATGGAGCATATGTCGGACGATGCGCGCGCCAAGCTCTCCGATACGCTCGGACGCATAATCAACGAAGGCTCCGGCGGGCTGATTTGTATTATTTTGTGATTGGGAGGCGACCCCTGACAGCGTATTATTCCCAAAGGACGCCGCAAGCGGAGTCTTTTGGGAATTTTTGTCGGCGCGAAAGCTGAAAATTCTCATTTTTACCCCTTGACAAAAGGAAAAATGCGTGATATAATATATCCCGTTGCGTGATGGCGGACAGGTTATGCCGCAATCACGTCTCCTTACTGCCGCAAATCCCAAGGGCGGCGGTCAAAAGTCCATGAGGAGGGTTTTTACATGGAAGAAATTATCGGCACCTATGAAGTTCTTTTCGCCGTGAGCGTGAAGAACGGAGAGGAAGCGACACAGACGGCGGTTGAGAGAATCAGAAATCTTATCGCCGACAACGCGAAGGAAATTGTCGCGGAAGACGTATGGGGCAAGCGCAGATTCGCGTATCCCATTCACTATGAGACGGAAGGGTACTATGTACTTTGCTATTTCCGCTCAACGCCCGAATTCCCCGCAGAGCTTACGCGAGTTCTCGGAATTACGGAGGGCGTGCTTCGCTTTATCGTTCTGACTGTAGACGAAAAGAAGCAGAAAATCAATGTCAAGGTTCCCGAGGAGCCTGTTACCGAGGAAACGACCGAGGAGGTCGAGGCTCCCGCAGCCGATGAGACAGCCGCGGCGACTGACGACGAAATCGGCGAGCCCGTCGAGGAAATCGAGGAGGCAGCCGCTCCCGAAAGCGTCGGGTGAGGTGACGGCGAGTGGCTAATTTCAACTTAAACAAGGTCATTCTCGGCGGCAGACTTACGGCGGATCCCGAGCTGCGTATGGCGGGCGAAACCCCCGTAACCTCGTTTTCAATCGCTGTGAACAGGCGCTATCAGTCAAAGCGTCAGGACGGACAGCAGACGACGACGGATTTCATAAACTGCACCGCATGGAGAAGTACTGCGGAGTTCATAACGCGGTATTTTCACAAGGGAAGCAGCATATGCGTTGTCGGACAGATCCAGACGAGAAGCTGGACTGACCAACAGGGACAGAAGCGCTATGCGACAGATGTTCTTGTCGATGAGGCATATTTTGTTGACTCGAAGGGTGAGGGCGGCGGATCTGCGTCGGGCTACGGCGGCGATTCATACGGCGCGCCCACATATTCGGGAGGCGGACAGCCGACGGCGACTGCGGCTCCCAAGTTTGAAGAGATTTCCGATGACGACGATTTGCCGTTCTGACGGGAAAATGATTTGAAGAAAGGATTTTCATATTATGGATAACAGAGAAAATGTTCAGCCCGCCGCAAGGCAGGAATCCCCCGCAGCGGAGCATTCGGAAACGCAGAACGGAAACACGCAGGGCGGCACATACGGCACACAGCGTCAGTATCGCCCCCAGCAGCAGAGAAGACGCAGAAAGGTCTGCGTGTTCTGCGCCGAGAAAATCGACTATATCGATTATAAGGACACGGCTCGTCTGCGCAAATTCGTGAGCGAGCGCTCAAAGATTCTTCCGCGCCGCGTCACCGGAACGTGCGCGAAGCATCAGCGTCAGCTTGCGATTGCTCTCAAGCGTTCGCGCCAGATGGCTCTCATGCCCTATATATCCGACTGAGACTGAAAAAGCGGCTCCGCAGCCGCTTTTTTTGTGGGTATCCTTTTCCGACGGAAAGATTTCCTCAGGGGAGTATTTTTAAGATAGGAAATAACAAAGACAATATGAATCAGAAAATTAAATGCAATCTGCTGCTCCTGCTGACAGCGTTTATTTGGGGCAGTGCTTTTGTCGCGCAAAGCGTCGGTATGGATTATATCGGTCCGTTTACTTTTAACTCCGTTCGGAATTTTATGGGTGGCATCGTTTTGCTCCCCGTTATCTGTATGCGCAGAAAAAAACAACGTGCAAAGAGTGCAAGTGAAAAAAACGGAACGGAAACGCGGGAACGGAAAACGCTGATTATCGGAGGAATCTGTTGTGGTGCGGTGCTGGCTGCGGCAAGCTCTCTTCAACAGATCGGTCTTATTTATACAGGTGCAGGAAAGGCGGGATTTATTACGGCACTATATATTTTGATTGTGCCGGTTATAGGGCTTTTTCTCGGGAAGAAAGCAGGCAAAAAAATATGGGTGTGCGTTGCTCTCGCGGTATTTGGAATGTATTTTCTCTGCATTACGGAAGAGTTTTCCATTGCGAATGGCGACATTTTTGTTTTGCTCAGTGCCGTGGCATTTTCTGTTCATATTTTGGTGATTGATTATTTTTCACCGAAAACGGATGGAGTGTGTCTTGCCTGTATTCAGTTCTTTACGGCTGGAGTATTGTGTGCGGTACCTATGATACTGATTGAGCAGCCTGCGGCAGCAGAGATTGCGGCGGCTTGGCTCCCTCTTGTTTATGCCGGCGTTTTGTCAAGCGGTGTGGGATACACTTTGCAGATTGTTGCGCAGAATCATACGAATCCCACGGTAGCGTCTTTGCTTATGAGCATGGAATCTGTGTTTTCCGTGCTTACAGGCTGGGCAGTGCTTGAGGAGCGGCTCTCGGCGAGGGAGGGTTTCGGCTGCGTGCTGGTGTTTGCCGCAGTCATTCTGGCACAGCTGCCCGAACGAGGCAGGTACTTCTGTGAGAAAAACGGCGGGGAAAAAAGTCAATAGCGGGCACTCGTACAGAATGGGTTTCATCTGAAATCCGCTCTGGCGCCGGATTCCTATTCTCCCGTCATTGTCCCACGAAGATATTTTACCGCGTCGCTCACACCGCCGATTTCGTCAATCAGCCCGCATGATACGGCGGCGTTGCCGTCAATAATCGTGCCGACGTCGTTCGCAAGCTCGTCCGTGTTCATCATCAGCCGGCGAAGCTCATCAATATTGATTTTTGAATGCGCGGCGATGAAGCCCGTGATTCTGTCCTGCATTCGCTGAAGATAATTGTAAGTCTGCGGCACGCCTATAACCGTCCCGTTCAGTCTCACGGGGTGAAGCGTCATTGTCGCCGACGGGACGATAAAAGACCTTTTTGCCGCGACGGCGAGCGGTACGCCTATCGAGTGACCGCCGCCGAGTACGACTGATGTGGTCGGCTTCGACATTCCCGAAATCATTTCGGCAATCGCAAGCCCCGCCTCAACGTCGCCTCCCATCGTGTTGATGAGAAAGAGAAGCCCCTTTGTGTCGGTGTCCTGCTCGGCGTCAGCCAAAAGCGGGATGATATGCTCGTATTTTGTCGATTTCTGCCCCTCACCGAGCATATAATATCCCTCAATCTGACCTATGACGGTGAAGGTCCGTATATTCGAGCGCGATGTGCTGCCCGTTTCGTTTATTTCATCGATTTCGTCCATTTGAACCCCCAAAATGAAAAATCAAAACCTTTTTTATGATTTTTCCCGCAGGGCTTGCGTTTTATTCGCGAATGTGATATACTTTACACAGTCAAATAAATTTCCGGAAGGAATAAAGGAAGGCGATATTATGTCGGATAAATTCATTGTTGAAACGTCGGCGCGCCACATCCATTTAACAAAAGAGGATGTTGAAACGCTCTTCGGCAAGGGTCATGAGCTGACCGTCAAAAAAATGCTCTCACAGCCGGGACAGTTTGCGAGCGAGGAAAAGCTCACGGTTGTCGGTCCCAAAAAGTCAATTGAGCGCGTATCCGTTCTCGGACCCGTGCGCTCGCAGACGCAGGTTGAGGTATCGTTCACCGATGCGAGAACGCTCGGTCTGACGCCGCCTGTGCGCGAATCGGGCGACCTTGAGGGGAGCTGCCCCTGCAAGCTTGTCGGTCCGTGCGGCGAGGTTGATATTGACTGCGGCGTTATCGTAGCGAAGCGCCACATTCATTTCACGCCCGAGGATGCTGAGAGATTTGGCGTTCATGACAAGGATATTGTGAGCGTTAAGCTTGATACGAACGGTCGCTCGCTTGTATTCGGCGACGTCGTATGCCGCGTGAGCAGCACATACGCGCTCGCAATGCACATCGATACCGATGAGGCGAATGCAGCATCTGCGTTCGGCGAGGTCTGGGGCGAAATCGTCGCGGACTGAATTTCAGCGAGCCTTTGAAATTGAAAAAAAGCGCACGGAATGCTTGTCCCGTGCGCTTTTTGATATGCATTTTTGAGATTTTCCCCGCAGCACTCGGGCTATCCGTTTGATTTTCCCGCGGCGGGCGCCTTCGTTTCGCAGTAAATACAGCGATATTCGCGCGTCTCTCTGTCCGTCAGCTTGAAAATCTGCGGCAGCTCCTGCTCCGTTGTCGTTATGCAGCGCGGATTTTTGCAGGTGAGAACGCCGACAAGCCTTTTGGGAAGCTCGGGTCGTCCTTTTGAAATGCACTCGCCGTCGCGTATCACGTTTATTGTGATATTCGGGTCGAAATAGCCGATAAGGTCGAGATTCACGTCCTTCTCGCCGTCGATTTTAATTATATCCTTTCGCCCGTATTTCGCGCTCTGCGCGTTTTTTATTATCGCGACGGAGCAGTCAAGCCTGTCAAGCCCCAGAAGCGTATAAAGCTCCATTCCGCGTCCCGCCGAAATGTGGTCGATAACATAACCGTTTTTGATTGCGTCAATGTTCATGCGTCAACCCCCAAAAGCATTAAAATCAGCGCCATGCGCATATATTTTCCGTAAAGCACCTGCTTGAAATAGCAGGCGCGCGGGTCATCGTCAATCTCAACCGAAATTTCGTTTACTCTCGGCAGCGGATGCATTATGCAAAGCGAATCCTTCGCGCCGGAAAGCTTATCCTTTGTGAGAATATAGCTGTCCTTGAGACGCAGGTATTCCTCCTCGGAAAAGAAGCGCTCGCGCTGTACTCTTGTCATATAAAGAATGTCAAGCTCGCCCATAACCTCGCGTATGTCGCGCGTTTCAACGTAGGGAATGCCGCCGCTCTCAAGTATTCCGTGGCGTACATAGCTCGGAACGCGAAGCTCCTCGGGCGAAATCAATACGAATTTCACGTTTTCGTACCTCGACATCGCCGCTATGAGCGAATGAACCGTGCGCCCGAATTTGAGGTCGCCGCAGCAGCCGATTGTGAGATCTGACATTCGCCCCATCTCGCGCGAAATGGTGCAGAGGTCTGCGAGCGTCTGAGTCGGATGATTGTGACCGCCGTCGCCTGCGTTGATTACGGGGACTGACGCGTGCTGCGACGCAACATAGGGCGCGCCTTCCTTCGGATGACGCATGGCGATAATGTCTGCGTAGCAGCTCACAGTGCGCGCGGTGTCGGCGACGCTCTCTCCCTTTGCGGCGGATGAGCTTTGCGCCTCGGAAAATCCGAGGACATTCCCGCCAAGCTCGTACATCGCCGCCTCAAACGAAAGACGCGTGCGCGTGGACGGCTCGTAAAAGAGCGTCGCGAGCTTTTTTCCACGGCAAAGCTCGCCGTATTTTTTAGGATTTTCGATTATATCGTTCGCGGTCGCGATAAGAGAATCAATTTCATCGCGCGATAGCTCCTCAATGCTTATAAGACTTCTCACAGCTCGCCGCCCCTTTTTGTAATCCACGTCTCGTCGGACGGATTGTCGCGGAACGCAAGCAGCCTTTCAACGTCGCTCCATTTTATATATCCGTGCTCGACGGCGATTTTCACAGTTGTGTCAAAATCGGTGAGACTGTGATTTACGACGTTTGCAGCCGAGAGGCGGTCGATTCCGCGCTTCATCCCGTATGTGAAAATCGAGACGACGCCGAGAACGTCGGCACCCGCCGCGCGAAGCGCCTCGACGGTTTCGATAACTGAACCGCCGGTCGAGATTAAATCCTCGATTACGACCGTTTTTTCGCCCCTTGTGAGCTTTCCCTCAATTTGATTTTGGCGTCCGTGATCCTTTGCGCCCGAGCGGACATATCCCATCGGAAGCTCAAGAATGTGTGCGGCGATTGCGGCGTGTGCGATGCCGGCAGTTGACGTTCCCATAAGAAGCTCGCAGTCGGGGAAAAATTCGCGCACCGTGTCGGCAATGTCTGATTCAAGCTCCTCGCGCACGACGGGAGCGGTGAGAGTAAGCCTGTTGTCGCAGTATACGGGGCTTTTAATTCCGCTCGCCCATGTAAATGGGGCGTCGGGTCTGAAAAATACCGCGCCTATACGGAGAAGATTTTCCGAGGTGCGTTTCTTTATCGCTTCAATAGCGGCGTCGTTCATGGCGTTGTTCCTCCAAAGAATATAAATAGTTTAATCGACAAATTCGCGCATACAGCGCTCATAAGCGGCAACGGGGTCGGGGGATGCTGTTATCGGGCGACCGACGACAATATAGTCCGAACCAAGCTCTCTTGCGCGCGCGGGCGTTGCAATTCGCGTCTGATCCCCTCTGCTTTCCTCATCAAATCTCACCCCAGGCGTGACCGTCAGAAATTCGGGCGAGCATACGGCGTGAACTTTTCCTGCCTCAAGCGGCGAGCAGACTACGCCGTCAAGCCCGGATTTCATGGCGAGCCTTGCGTAAGCGGCGACTGTTTCCTCCATCGACGCGCTTATAAGCAGCTCGTCACGCAGCGCCACCTCGCTTGTAGAGGTGAGCTGCGTTACGGCGATAAGCTTTGTTTTCGCCCCTGACGATTTAATCTCTTCTGCGGCGGCGCTCATCATAACGGAGCCTCCCGCCGCGTGAAGATTTGTCATGTCAACGTCGAGCCGCGAAAGCACTGCGGCAGTCTTTTTCACTGTATTCGGTATGTCGTGAAGCTTGAGGTCAAGGAAAATCCGACATCCGAGGTCTTTTATTTTCTTTACTATGTCGGGTCCTGCCGAATAGTAAAGCTCCATTCCGATTTTGACAAACGGCTTCCTTTCGCCGAATCTCGACAAAAATTCAAGCGTTGTCCCCGCGTCCGAAAAATCGCACGCAATAATTACGTCACGTCCCATCAGTGTGCGCCTCCTGTTATATCAGATAAATTTGAAATTCCGTATTTTTTCATTGTCTCGGGCAGCTTTTCGATTATATCGCGGCAGATGAAGGGATTTACCAGATTCGCCGCGCCTACCTCGACAGCGACCGCCCCGGCGAGCATCATCTCGATAACATCCTCCGCACATGATATGCCGCCCATTCCGATAATCGGAACCGAAACCGCATCGTATACCTCGTATACGGCGCGGAGCGCGACGGGCAAAACGGCAGGTCCCGAAAGTCCTCCCGTGCGGTTTTTCAGCACCGGCGTGCGTTTTTTTATGTCAATTCTCATTCCGAGCAGCGTGTTTATAAGCGAAATTCCGTCAGCTCCCGCCTCAACGGCAGCGGCTGCAATCGATTTTATGTCCGTCACGTTCGGCGACAGCTTTGCGAAAATCGGCTTGTCCGTCGCGCCCCTCGCCGCCTTGACGGCGGCATATGCCTCATCGGGAGAGGTGCCGAAATTTGCGCCTCCCGAGTGTAAATTCGGGCAGCTTATATTAAGCTCGATTATGCCTACGGCAGGCTCCCGCGACGCGGCGGCGCATACATAAGCGAAATCCTCCTCAGAGAATCCGCCGACGTTCAAAATCAGCGGCTTATGATAAATTTTTTTAAGCTCGGGAATCTCATGCTCCAAAACGTGGTCGATTCCGGGATTCTGAAGCCCGACGGAATTCAGCATTCCTGAGGGCGTCTCGGCGATTCGCGGCGTTTCATTGCCGAAGCGAGGCTCTCTTGTCGTCCCCTTGAGGGCGATTGAGCCGAGAATATTCAAATCGTACAGCTCCGCGAATTCAAAGCCGTAGCCGAATGTCCCGCTCGCGGGAATTATCGGGTTGTCGAGCGTTATATCGCCGAGCCGAACGCTTAAGCCTTCCATATGATTTCCCCCGTTTTGAATACGGGACCGTCGCGGCATACGCGGCGCGCTCCCGATTTTGTGTTCCATGTGCAGCCGACGCACGCGCCGAATCCGCATCCCATCCGTTCCTCAAAGCTCATCTCGCCCCGCTCGCCGAACGCCCGGCGAATCGCTGCGAGCATAGGCATGGGACCGCAGGCGTAGTAATACGAAAAATCAATTCCAAAAGCGGCATCCGTGACAAATCCCTCATCCCCGTAGCTTCCGTCAAGTGTCGCGACGCGAAGCTCAACTCCGAGCGCTTTGAATTTGTCAAGGTAAAACATATCGTCTGCGCGGTTGAACCCGAGCGCTACGGTCGGAGATATTCCGGCAGAGACAAGCGATTTTGCAAGACAGTAAATCGGCGGCGTTCCGACACCGCCTCCGAGAAGAAGCGGGCGGCATCCCGCAAGGGAAGTGTCATATCCGTTCCCAAGACCCGTCAGAACGTCGAGCGTGTCGCCGACAGAAAGCTTTGACATTTCATCCGTTCCGGTGCCCTCGCCCGTTACGCGGTAAACGAGCGTGATGAAATTCTCGCCCGCGTCGGCGACGGAAATCGGGCGGCGCAGGAATTTATTCGGAACGGACACGTTTGCAAACTGACCCGCACGGTTTTCACCTGCCTCGCCCTCAAGCGTCATCTCGTATATATCAGAGGTGAGACGCTCGTTTTTTGTAACCTCAAGCAAACACTGTTTCATAGAACTCCCTCGTCGTATGCCGTCCTCCCGCCGACGGCGGTATAGACGACCTTCCCGTAAACTTCCTCGCCCTCAAAGACCGTCACCTTTCCCATCGACAAAAAGTCGTCGCCGTGTATTGTGAATTTCCTGTCAAGATCTATAATTGTGAAGTCGGCATTTTCCCCGACCTCCAGATTTATAGGCGGCAGTCCGAATCTTTTCCTCGGTGCCGTACACATTAGCTCCGTGAGGCGCTCAAGTGTAATTATTCCCGTCCTGACAAGACCCGTGTAAAGCGTTGGAAACGCCGCCTCAAGCCCCGACACTCCCATGAGACTGCCGAGAAGCCCCTTTGATTTTTCTTCCTTCGTGTGCGGCGCGTGATCCGTTGCAATCATATCGATTGTGCCGTCGAGTATTCCCTCGATAAGAGCCTTTCTGTCTTCCTCACTCCGAATCGGCGGATTCATTTTGAATCTACCGTCGTCCTCGAGCATCATCTCATTTTTCAAAAGATAATGCGGCGCCGTCTCGCAGGTGATGTCGTAACCCTCATTTTTTCCGCGCCTGATTACTCCTACGCTCGTTGCGGTCGAGACGTGGCAGACGTGATACGCCGCGCCTGTTTTGTCAAGAAGCCCCACGTCGCGCGATATTTGTCCCCACTCCGATATTGTGTTGATTCCGGGCAGACCGTGTTTTTTTGCGTAGCGCCCGTCGTTGATTACGCCGCCGTTGACGTATCTTTCGTCCTCGCAGTGAGCCGCGATTACTTTCCCAAGCTTTTTCGCCGTTATCATAGCCTTTTCCATCATCTCATCGCTCTGTACGCCGTGCCCGTCGTCCGAAAAAGCGACGGCATAAGGCGCCATGCCGTACATATCCGCAAGCCGCTTTCCGTGCTGTCCCCTTGTTATCGCGCCGTAAGGATAGACGTGTATTTTCGCGTCACGCTGTATGATTTCAACCTCCGCGAGAATTGACTTTTCATCGTCAGGCACGGGATTTAAGTTCGGCATAGCGCAGACTGCCGTATAACCGCCGCGCGCCGCAGCCATGCTGCCCGTTTTGATTGTTTCTTTATATGAAAAACCCGGCTCGCGGAAATGCACGTGCACATCCGCAAAACCGGGAAATATATAAAGACCTTTCGCGTCAATTTTCTCGACCGAATCATCGTTTTTGTCAAATGAAGCGACAATTCCGCCGTCAATCGAAAAGTCACGGGGACGGAATTTCCCCCCGTCATAGACCATTGCGCCCGTGAATGTTTTTTTCGAGTTGCTTTTCATGTGACCCCCGCCAATATGTGATAGTATAATACCATAAAATAAAGCACTGCACCATGAATATTGCGCTGTGCGCAATATTCATCTAACTTGAATAACAAGGCTATGCCTTGTTATTCAATGTTATAATACCATAAAATAAAGCGCTATACCGTGAATATTGCGCTGTGCGCAATATTCATCTAACTTAAGCAACAAGGCTATGCCTTGTTGCCCAATGTTATAATACCATAACGCGCTCGCTTTGTCAAGCACGTATTTCGCGTTAGGCGTCCGATTTTTCAAAAATTCATAGATCGTACATATGACCTCGTTTGCTTTTTTGTAGCTTCTGTGGTATACTCCGCTTTGCGCAGCGCAAAGCAAAAAACGGCAGCGGGTGGGCAAAAATCCCGCCGCTCATATGGGACAAATCAGCCGGTTTTGTCTTTTCGTTCCGTTTTTACACATTCATCACGCAAATTTCACAGACAAATTTTATAATAAGACATTGAGAAACGGTCTATGACCGTTTCTCAAGTCACTGTAGCGCAATTTTTATGAAAACGGTCTATGACCGTTTCATAATGTGAAGCGGTATACTTGATAAGCAAATATAAAGTAAGCGCCTCTGCGCGTAAAAATATGAGGAGGATAAGAGCTGTGATTGAAGTGTCACACCTTACGAAAAAGTACGGCGAAAATCTCGCGGTCGATGATATAAGCTTCACCGTCGAACCGGGAAAAATCTACGGATTTTTGGGACCGAACGGCGCCGGAAAGTCAACGACGATGAATATCATCACAGGATGCCTTGCGCCGACATCCGGAGAGGTTACGGTAAACGGCTACAGCATTGTCGAGGAGCCTATAGAGGCAAAATCGTATATAGGCTACCTGCCGGAGCTGCCCCCGCTTTATACGGATATGACGCCGTATGAGTATCTTCGCTTTGTCGCCGAATGCAAGGGCGTCAAGAGAAGCGAAATCGAGGAGGAGCTTGATTACGTCATGGAGGAGACGGCGATTTACGATGTAAAAGACCGCCTTATCCGCAACCTTTCAAAGGGCTATCGGCAGCGTGTCGGAATCGCACAGGCGATGATAGGCGACCCCGAGGTGATTATTCTCGACGAGCCGACGGTCGGGCTTGACCCGCAGCAGATTATCGAAATCCGCGACCTTATCAAGTCTCTCGGCGAGGAAAACAGAACGGTAATTCTTTCAAGTCACATACTGACCGAGGTCGCGAGCGTATGCGACATGATTCTCGTCATATCGCACGGGAAAATCGTCGCCAACGACACGATGGAGAACATCAGCAGCTCGATGAAGTCCGAAACCATAATGGACGTCACCGTCAAGGCGCCCTCCGAAACAGTCGCCCTCGTTCTCGGCAAAATTCCGGAGATAACGTCCTACGAAATCACCGAAACGGACGGCACAGTTTCAAAGGTCAAGCTCTGCTATCCGACAGACGCGGATTTGCGCGAGACTGTATTTTTCGCATTCTCCGACGAAAGATGCGCCATAATGGAGTCAACCGTCGAGGAGGAATCGCTTGAGGAAATATTCCTGAAGCTTACCGGCTCCGATGAGGGCGAAAAGAAGGAAAAGGAACACGCCGATGAGTCTGATGATGAAGATAACGACGAAGATGCCGATGTCGAATGGGACGACGACGAGTATGACGACGAAGACGAAGAAGACGTAGAAGACGAAGACGAAAATGAAGATGAAGACGTAGAAGACGAAGATGACGAAGATGACGGGGAGGACGACGAATAATGCTTGCTGTTTATAAAAAGGAGCTGCGCTCATATTTTAACAATATGCTCGGCTGGGTGATTATGGCGGTAACGCTTGTGTTTATCGGCTTTTTCACAGTCGTCATCAACGTAAATGCGCTTGCCCCCGTATTTGATTATGTGCTTATTTACATGATAGGCTACTGCATTTACGTCGTGCTTATCCCGTTTGTGACGATGAAATCCGTCGCGAGCGAGCGCCACGACAAAACGGAGCAGCTTCTTCTCTCGCTGCCGATACCGACATGGAAGATTATCGTCGCGAAATATCTCGCCGAGATGACCTTTGTGGCAATACCGCTTCTTGTCGCGGCTTTTTATCCTCTGATTTTCTCGCTTTTCGGAACTATCAATTTCGCGACGGTATACGCGACATGGCTGACGCTTTTCTTCCTCTTGGCTGCCATGGTCGCGATGGGAACATTTTTCTCCTCTCTTTCGGAAAATCAGATAGTTGCCGCCGTGACGTCGGTCGGCGTATTTTTCCTGCTTTATTTCCTTTCAAATATTGTCTCGGTGCTTCCGAGCTCATCGCTTTTCTCACTCGTATGTCTTTACGTCGTGGCGCTGATTTTCGGGCTGATTGTCAGATTCCTGACGCGCGACACGACTATGGGAATTGTATGTGCGGCTGTTCCGGCTCTCGGATGCTTTATCTGGTACATTTTTGACGCTGACGCCTTTTCGGGGCTTTTCGCCAACATCCTTTACGGGCTTTCGATATTTGATAAATTCTTCAATTCGGTTGGATACGAAATACTTGACCTCACGGCGATAGTCTACTATATCACAATTGCGTTTGTGTTCGTGTTCATCACTGTTCAGTCGGTCGAAAAGCGCCGCTGGAATTCATAATCGGGAGGGAAGCGTTATTATGGCATTCGGAAAAAACAAAAATGATGAGACGACCGCAAGCGAGGCGGAAGCAAAAAAATATAAAAAGGTTTCGCGCCGTCTCGGCGGCTACAGCACGGCAATGATGGTAATCGTCGTCGTCGCCGCCGTCGTGATTAACTTAATTGTCGCTGCAATCCCGACCAAGTACACGAATATTTCAACCTCGACGACGGATTATTATTCAATATCCGACACGACGCTTGACATACTCGATGAGCTTGACATGGACGTGACGATTTATTATGTCTCGACATTGGTGAACAGAGACACGATTTTATATAATTTCGTGACGCAGTACGCTGATTTGTCGTCTCATATCACGGTTGAGATGCTTGATCCCGAAGCAAACCCCACCTTTGTCGAGGATAACGAAATCGAACGTGAAAACAGCGTCGTGGTGGTAAGCGAGCTGCGCTCCGAGATGGTGAGCTACGTCGATTTTTACTACTCCGAGGATGAGCAGGAGAACTTTGAAAACTACTACTATTCGTATTATACCTATTACGGCTACACAGATATAACGGATATGTCGTACAGCGCGTTCTACGGCGACTCGATGCTGACGTCCGCGATAAATTATGTCACATCCGAAATCATACCGTCTGTATACGTGCTTACGGGACATGGCGAGGACGACGTTCCGTCTATGTTCTCGACATCGATTGAGAGCCTGATGAGCATTGAATGGGGCGAAATTTCGAGTATAGCCGATTCGGGCATACCCGAGGACGCGGCGATGATAATCATCAACGATCCCGAAACGGATATAGCCGCGGGAGAGCTTGAGCTTCTCGAGGAATATATCGACGGCGGCGGAAAGATACTTCTCGTCACGGGTCTTAACCATTATTCGAGCGAGGATTTGCCGAATTTCCTTGCGCTTGCCGAGTACTGCGGGCTTTCGGCGGTAGACGGGATGGTGCTTGATTCGGACTCGAACTATTACTCTGGAACGAAGGATATACTCGTGCCCGATATTGAGGCTTACGGTCTGCTCGAATATCTTGAGGGCTACAGCCCGAGAATGAGCTCGTCACACGCGATAATCGAATATGAGGATTACGAAGGCGACATGGTGGTATCTCCGCTTCTCACCACGTCCTCATCGTCATATGTCGTGGCGAAGGGGGACGGCGTGCGCAGTCAGGAGGACGACGACGAATCGGGTCCCTTCTATCTCGGCGCGATTTCGGAGGATTCCGACACTGGAGCCGCGTTCATATGGTTCTCATCCACCGATATATGCGACGAATATGTATATTACTACTATAACTCGATAGACGCTTACGTGTTCCTTTACACCATGGTTCAGGTATGCGACGTGACGGAATCGGTAAGCATTGACGGTATAACGGTTGCAAGCACCGATTACCTCTCGATTTCGACAACGACGGAGCAGATTGCGCTCACGGTGCTTTTCATCGCGATAATACCGCTCGCGGCGCTTATCCCGGGAATCGTAATCTATGTAAGGCGCAGAAGACGCTGATTTTTGGAGGTGCGAATGAACTCGAAAAAAAGAAAAGAGATGCGGCAGATACGGACAATCATAATTTCCGCTGTTGTACTGCTGCTCCTGATAGTTGTTTATTTTGTGATAACGAACGTCTCCACCGACGATGACGACGACGATACGACGGAAACCGACGAGGGCGAGGAAGGCACGTTTACGATAATCGACGAGGATTATACAGATATGACGGCGCTTTCGTACACATATTCGGGTGAAACCGTTTCAATGCACGTCTCCGATGACGGCTCGGAATGGCTGCTTGATGACGACGAGGCGTACCCGCTCAATCAGGAGACCGTTTATTATATGGCGGCGGCGATTTCGGATTACGGTGGGTACAGGCGGCTTGATTACGTTGAGGACAACTTCTCGGTTTACGGATTTGATGACCCGACGTATGAAATAACGGCGACGTATACGGACGATGACGGCTGCGAATATACGAATCACTGCTATGTCGGCGCCGAAAATTCGCTCACGGGGTATTATTATTTCTGGGTTGAGGACGACACCTACGTCTACATGGTGGGAGACGCTATCTTTGAGTATTACAGCTACACGCTCGCGACGCTCTTTGAGGGTGAGGATGTCCCGACGCCCGATGTCGATGACATAATCTCGCTTGAAATCGAGTATGACGGGACAACCTACGTGGTTGATCTTTCCGAGGAGGAAGAAACGACCGCTGAGGACACATCTTCAGACGACACATCTTCAGACGACACATCTTCTGAAGACACATCCTCTGACGAAGAAGATGAAGACGCTCCCGTTGATGTAATCATGAGCGGACTTCAGTACGATATACACCTCACATACACCTATAACGTAGCATACGGCGTTGACGAGGACGGAATGGCTGAATACGGTCTTGATGATCCGACGGCGACGCTTACGCTTCAATATTACGATTATGTGGATGTTGACACTGACGACGGCGTTTCATCGGCTTCCATACAGCAGGAGATCACGTTTGTGATTTACTTCGGCGATACCTTCACCGTAACGGAGGAGACATCATCAGAAGAAGATGATACAACATCAGAAGACGATACATCTTATGACGAAGATACATCTTCTGAAGAAGATGCGACATCATCCGAAGATACCACGACGGAGTATATTTACATCGCGGTAGACGGCAGCGACTGCGTATATCGTATGCTTTACGAGGATTTCGTGACGATGCTTGCGGCTGCGGGCGTGAGCTTCGAGTAAAACGAATTAGTGAAAATAAAACAAACCTCCGAGGGCGGCGCTTTGCTCTCGGAGGCGTTTTTATTTGCAGCGCGCCGTGCGCGAATCCTTCTGCTGCGCGAACGAACCGTTGAATTGCTATCATATTATATGCTCAGCGCTTATGTTCAGCGATGATTAAAACCGTATTTCATTGAGTTATCGCTGTATATCGGGCGCGGCACTGTGCCGCCCGCGATTTGACACAAATAAAAACACGCGGGCATAAGTCCGCGTGTTTTATTTGAGAAAATCGAAAACCGTAAATCCGAAGCTTACGATGATACACGATTTTCCTTTGCGCTTTGCTTTATCAGAATCTGCGCTTTGATACTACGAGAGCCGCGCCGGAAATTACAGCTACAGCTGCAAGTCCCACAACAGCAAAGCCTGTCTGCGGGGAAGTGGGAGTTGAGGTCGTGCCTGCCGTATATGAGTAAGATACGGTTGAAAGATTGACATTTTCGCCCGTGAGGTGAACCGTCAGGTCTGCATCCTCAAATTCCGATACAGTAGCGGTAGCGGTAAACGTCGCACCGCCGCAATTGCACGTAATCGTCACCGTTGTGCCTGACTTCACGACCGTCACTGTGCATTCGCTGCCTGCTGCCATAGCCGCGTTCCAAGCTGCCCATCCGTCCTCGTCAAGTCCGTCGCCGAACGTGATTGTGTCGGTGGTATCAGTCTGATTTGCAAGCCAGCCGTAGTTGTCTGCTCTTACTGTTACGTAAACGCCGTCAGCGTTATAGACTTCAACGATGAAGTTGTCCCAGTTGTTGGAGCCTGTCGATGTATTCGTGAACGAATATGTGAGCGAGAAATCCGTGGTGAACGAGAGCGTTCCTGTTGACGCACCAGCGAATGTCGTGATTACAACGTCGTCAGCCGTTCCCGTCACGGTGCTGTCGGTCTCTGTAGGCTCATCAGTCTCAGCCGGCTCATCTGTTCCTGCGGGTTCATCTGTTCCTGTTGACGGTTCATCCGACGAAGTAAATTCAGCCGTGGAGTAGAGCACTATTTCTGCGGGGTTGCAGTTTGTGTTCGGTGTCAGGAGCCTATAGTACGTATAAGCCGTCTCATCGGTGATAGCGTAGTATGTCCACTCTCCCTCTGCGTATTCATCGGTGCCGATGGTGTAAAGCGTTACCCATGTTGTGCCGTCGGTCGAGCCCTGAATTTCAGCGAAGCGGAGACGATATGAATATCCGTCTCTCGGATAAACGCCCACATATGTAACCGCAGTTGCTTCTGTGAGCTGTACGCCCGTGTAAACGTCAGAGCCGTTAGCGCTGTCATAATATGTTGCGGTGTCGCCGTCCCAAGCCTTGTCAGCCGTCGTAGCCTCGTCGCCGCCCCAGCTTCCGTTTCCGTCGTCAACGTATGCCGCGTAGTAGCTTGAAGGAACCTCGTTGTCGGTCGGCGTCTCGGTTATTCTCTCAACCTCGGGTGTGGTGAGAGCATATGAGTAAACGGAAAGCTCGCTGTAGGAAGCAGCCGTGTTCGTATCGCCCCAAGCGTTTGCTGCGAGGTAGATTGCGCATCCGTCAGTGTCCCAAGGATTAAGCTCGTCCGTGCATGAACCCATGTAAACACCGTCTACATAGTAATATACGGTGCCGTTGTCATACACAATTGTAACCGTTACTTCATCGGAGGGAAGCGTATATACGTTTCCGTCTACCTGTAACCAGTTCGGATTAACACGAAGGTCAAGATGATCTCCCGGGATAACCGCAATGTAATTTTGGGTTTCCTGATCGGTGCTGCCGACAAAGAGAAGCGGTGACCACCAGCTGCCCGATGTTTCGGCATCTATCGAAAGCGTAACGACGATTGTAAACTCATCTTCGATTCCCGTTACGGGAAGCATGATGCCATATTCGCTTGCGCTCTCGATTACAAGCGAACCGTCCGCAAACGTAGCCGTGTATTCGCTTACGTCTGCTTCGTCTGCGTCAGTTGTCGTGATGTTGTGGTAAACAAGCGAGCCGTCTGCGCTGCCTACCGAGTCTGTGAGGTCAGCCGAAAGCTCGTAATATGCAACAAGCCCTTCGTCCGTCTCATCAGCGGTTGTGAATACGGCGAAGCAGCATACGACAACAGCCAGCATCACCGCAATTGGGATTAGTTTCTTCATTTCACTGAAGACCTCCATAAAAATTTTTTGAATCTCCACGCCAAAACGGGAAAATTCATATACCGCATTCATTATATACCATTATAAAATTTTTGTCAAGTGGTTTTGCCGAAAAAGCTCGGATTTCGCACAATTTTTTTGCGCAAATTTGACTATTCGGGGCTTTTCGTAAAAAAACGAAGATGTTAAAGATAAAATGTAAATTCATAACCTGTGGCAATACATAAATTCTAAACGTACAAATTACGGTATGTGAGGTCAAAATATGTAAAAATCAGTGTGAAACGAACGTAATATGAATGCTGCCGCGTTTTGAACGGACGACGCGACAGCACAGCGCAAAAAAATATTCCGCAGAGCGGAATATCGCATACTTCATTTCGTGCACCGAAATATTCCGCTTTGCGGAATATTTTATACTTTGACCGCCATAGCTGTGCTATGGCGGTCAACAGTTTGGAGACAGTGGGACTCGAACCCATGACCTGTGCGTTGCGAACGCACCGCTCTCCCAGCTGAGCTATGCCCCCGTATTTTCAGCGGATGACGGGAATCGAACCCGCGTTCTCGGCTTGGGAAGCCGGTTTTCTGCCATTGAAATACACCCGCTTTTCATATGGCGTGAGTATTATACCACACCCTTGCCGGCTTTGTCAAGGGTTATTTCAAAATTTTTTTCCTTGCCGGAGAGAAACGAAAAAATTCACAAAATACTCTTGACAAGCGAATGATGACGTGATATGATATGCTAAACTGAATAACTGCGATCAAAGGATAGAGGCGCGGTATGTCAGGAGTAGCGCGATTCAAAGCGGGCTTTGCGCTAAGCTCGCCGCCGTGAAAGGGACAGCCGCCGAAGAGAGGGAATTTGCGCTCCCGCTCTGGGACGTCGGAACAATATCCGCCGTACTGTCGCTTATGCGGAGAGCTATATTGATTCTGCTTTTTTGCCCCACCACGGCGGCGGAACGTATGGCAGCATAACGGTATCGTTTGCTGCGTTTTTATTTGCAAAAATTCATATTTTTAAGGAGTTACTCATGACGCAGAATCCCATTTTCAAGGGCGCCGCGACGGCGCTCATCACACCGCTTGACGAACGCGGGGTTGATTTCACAAAATTTGGCGAGCTTATCGATATGCAGATTGATGCCGGAATCGACGCGCTTGTAATCGCGGGGACGACTGGCGAATCCTCAACTCTCACAGACGAGGAGCACCGCGCCGTCATCGCATACGCAATTGGGCGCGTCGCCGGACGTGTTCCCGTAATCGCGGGTACAGGCTCGAACGAAACCGAATACGCCGTGGGGCTTTCGCGGTTTGCCTGTGAGGCGGGAGCGGACGCGCTTCTCGTCGTTACGCCGTATTACAACAAAACGACGCAGCGCGGTCTTGTCGCTATGTATTCGGCAATCGCGGATGCGGCGACAAAGCCTGTAATCGCTTATAATGTTCCGTCCCGCACTGGGCTTAATATCGAGCCGTCTACATATCTGACGCTTGCGGAGCACGGAAACATACGCGCGGTAAAGGAGGCGAACGGAAACATCTCCAAAATTGTCGAGACGTTCGCGCTTGTAGGCGATAAAATTGATATTTATTCTGGCAACGACGACCAGATAGTGCCGATTCTTTCAATGGGCGGCGCCGGTGTTATTTCCGTGCTTTCAAATCTCTGCCCGAGGGAAACCTCCGAGATTTGTCACCGTTTCTTTGCAGGCGACGTCGCGGGCGCCGCGAAAATGCAGTGCGAATATCTGCCGCTCGTTTCCGCGCTTTTCTCGGAGACGAATCCGATACCCGTAAAGGCTGCGATGGCGAAGCTGGGATACTGCAGCGATTTTCTGCGCCTGCCGCTTGTGACGATGGAAAAGGAACACAGGGAAGTGCTTTATGCGCGCATGGCGGAGCGCGGACTTATCTGAAATCCGCGTGAGTATATATAAACGAGAACATACGGGAGTAAAATTCAGATGAAGATAATCATTAACGGCGCGACAGGTCATATGGGGCAGAAGCTGATGGAGGCTGTCGCGCGCTCGGAGCATGAGGCGGCGGCTCTCGTCGATCCGAAGCTTGTCGCCGACCCGTCCCTTTCAATGTATTCGTCTATCGCTGATTTTGACGGCGACGCGGACGTAATAATCGATTTTTCGCATCACTCGGCGGCGATTCAGCTTCTCGAATATGCAAAATCGCGCAAAATTCCCGTCGTTTTGGCGACGACGGGGCAGACAGACGAGGAAAAAAAAGCAATTTACGCTGCGGGCGGCGAGATTCCGATATTTTTCGCTGCGAATATGTCGCTCGGCGTTGCCGTGACGATAAAGCTCGCAAAGGCTGCCGCCGCCGCTTTTCCCGACGCGGATATAGAAATCGTCGAGACGCATCATAACCGCAAGCTCGACGCGCCGAGCGGGACTGCGCTCTCGATTTTCGAGGCGATAAAGGGCGTGAGAGGCGACGCTGTCCCCGTTTTCGGACGTGAAGGACAGAAAAAGCGCGAAAAAAACGAAATCGGCGTTCATTCCCTGCGAATGGGCAATATCGTGGGGATTCACGAGATTTTAATCTCGACTGGGAGCGAAACGATAACTATTAAGCATGAGGCTCATGACAGGGCGCTTTTCGCCGACGGCGCGCTTGCGGCGGCGGAATTTCTTGTGACGCGCGGCGCCGCGGGAATTTACACAATGGAGGATTTAACTTCGTGAGTGGTAAAGATTTAATCTCGGGAAACGTCTCATACGATGGGGGCAGACTGACCTTTGCGGGCATGGACGTCGGAAAAATCGCCGACGAATACGGCACTCCCGCGTATTTATATGATGAAAATCGAATAGTCGACAACTGTCGAATGTATAAGCGGGCGATGAAAGAATCGTTCGGAGAGGGAAGTCTGCCCGCCTACGCGGGCAAAGCGGCTGCGTTTGGATATATGTACAAAATCATGTCGCGCGAGGGAATGGCGGCGGATCTTGTTTCGATAGGCGAGCTTTATACAGCCTCGGCGGCGGGATTTGACATGAAAAATGCGTATTTTCACGGCAACGCCAAAACGGATGAGGAAATTTCGGAGGCGCTTCGCCTCGGCGTAGGATGCTTTGTCGTCGATAATCCCGATGAGCTTTCCGTGCTTGACGATATGGCACGAAAGCGGGGAATAAATCAGAAAATTCTGCTGCGAATTACGCCGGGAATAGACCCGCACACATATGAGGCTGTCAGCACGGGAAAGGTCGATTCAAAATTCGGCGTTCCCATCGCGACAGGACAGGCGGCAGAATTTGTAAAATCAGCGCTTGCGGCGCCGAATCTGACGCTTATCGGCTATCACTGTCACGTCGGCTCGCTCGTATTCGACACGGAAAGCTCCGTTTACACTGACGCGGCTCGCATCATGCTCGATTTTTCACGCGACATGAGAGAGCTTGTCGGTTACGCGCCCGAATACATAAGTCTCGGCGGCGGCTACGGGGTCAGATATGTGAACTCCGACCCACAGGTCGATATACCGAAAAATATTGAACGCCTTGCGGAATTCATGAAATGTCACAGTGCCGAAATCGGGCTTCCGATGCCGAAGGTTATAACGGAACCGGGGCGGAGCATTGTCGCCGACGCGGGAATGACCGTATACACTGTCGGCAGCGTAAAAAATGTAAAGGGCTACAAAACCTACGTTGCCGTTGACGGCGGAATGACAGACAATCCGCGCTACGCGCTCTATCGCTCCTCGTATACTGTCGTGCCCGCGATTGAATCGGACGAAAAGATGATATGCGACGTCGTAGGCAAATGCTGCGAGAGCGGCGACATCATACAGCCTGGAGTTTCGCTGCCTGCATCAACCCGCCGCGGCGACAGGATAGCGGTATTGACGACAGGCGCGTACAATTATTCAATGGCGTCGAATTATAACCGCATACCGCGCCCGCCCGTCGTGATGATAAAGGACGGTGAGACGACGCTCGCAGTCAGGCGCGAAACCCCCGCTGACGTCGCGGCGCTTGATTTAATGATTTAAGACATTGCGCATGACACCGCGCCGTGAGATTTTTTCAGGCGAATTTCATAAAATCGCTTGCATTTCGGCGCGTGAAACGCTATAATATCTCCCGTCGGCAAAAAATCAGATTGCCGCGGCAGCTTATCAACTTACATATAGGAGAACTTTTTATGTCAAGAAATATAATGCAGCTTACATCATGGAAATTTCATCTCGGGGATGTGTCCGACGGATGGTATCGCGGAGGAAACGAAGGCGGATGGGAGAATGTGACCGTTCCGCACGACTGGGCGATACGCCGCGGTTTTTCGCGTGATAACTCAAGCGGAACGGGATACGTCTGCGGAGGCATCGGCTGGTACCGCACGCGCTTCTGCCTTCATCCGAAGGCAGGACAGCACGTCAGAATCACATTTCTCGGCGTTTACAACAATTCAAAGGTATGGTGCAATTCAAATTACCTCGGCAAGCGCCCCTACGGCTATTCGACCTTCACATACGATATAACCGATTTCATTTCGCCCGACGGCGACAATGAAATCAGCGTTATGGTGAATCACACGGAGACGGTGGATTCTCGCTGGTACACGGGCTCGGGAATAACGCGCCCCGTATACGTGACAGTCACAGGCGAGCCTTATATCGATGACTTCGGCGTATTTGTGACGACGCCGAGCGTATCGAAGGATTCTGCTGTCGTTTCCGTTTCCGCCTCTCTCTCAGGCTGCAACGCCGAGGTGTCTCACAAAATTATATCGCCCGACGGGGAAGAGGTGCTTTCGCTCGTCGGCGCAGCAGCCGAGGGGACAATCGAAAACCCCAAACTCTGGAGCGCTGATGAACCCGCGCTTTACAGGCTCAAAACGACTGTTAGCTCGGACGGCGAGGTGACGGACGAATGCGAGACGCGCTTCGGCATCAGAAAGGTCGAATTTGACCCCGACCGTGGATTTTTCTGCAACGGAAAATCCGAAAAGCTTCGCGGCGTATGCCTGCATCACGACGCGGGAGCGCTCGGTGCGGCGGTTCCGCCCGAGGTCTGGCGCCGCCGCCTTTTAAATCTCAAAGCCTGCGGCTGCAACGCGGTGCGAACGAGCCACAATCCGCCCGATCCCGCGCTTCTCGATCTTTGCGACGAGATGGGCTTTTACGTGATGGACGAGGCGTTTGACGAATGGGAAGCGCCGAAAAACAAGTGGTGGCATGGTCACAACGTACCCGCACCGAAGCTCAACGGTTATTACGAAGATTTTGTCGAGTGGGGCGAAAAGGACGTCAAAACAATGGTAATGCGCGACCGCAATCACCCCTCGATTATAATCTGGTCTGTCGGGAACGAGGTTGATTACCCGAACGATCCCTACGTTCACCCCGATTTTGCCGCGATGACGGGAAACAATGATGCCGGCAAGACGGAGGACGAGCGCAGATACGACAAAAACCGCCCGGATGCGTCGCGTCTTACGACGATTGCGAGACGACTTGTACGCTGGGTGAAGGAATGCGACACGACGCGCCCCGTGACGGCGGCGCTTGCGTTCCCTGAAATGTCCGTAAAGACGGGATATATGCAGTCCCTCGACATCGCAGGCTATAACTATAAGGAAAAATTCTACGACGAACATCACAGAACGTATCCAAACGCCGTGATTTACGGCAGCGAGAACGGTCACGGAATCCGCGAATGGGAATACGTGAAGGATAACGACTATATCTGCGGTCAGTTCCTCTGGACAGGTGTCGATTATCTCGGAGAGGCGCAGGGATGGCCGATTCGCGCCTTTGGTGCGGGTCTTCTTGACCTTGCGGGATTTGAGTCGCCGAGAGGGAAGCTTCGCCGCGTGCTCTGGTGCGATGAAAACGTGAGCACATTTGCAGTGATGAAGCCGCGTCCGCCGCATCACGGTCACCGTGACGAGCAGAATAAGCGTCCGCCCGAGGCGTTTGTCGTTTCAAACGGTGTGTCGGCTGAGCTTTTCTGCGGCAGCCGATCGCTCGGAGAGCTGAAAATTGAGCATTACACTGCGAGGTGGGAGCTTGCGGAGGAAGTTGACGAGGGTATGCTTTCGGCAAAGGTAACATACGCCGACGGCACCGCGGAAACCCTCACCGCAGAGCATCCGAAGGAGTGCGCACGGATTTCCGTCACTCCGTGGGAATGCGAAAAATCGTCCGACGGCGCGTATACTGTGACGGACAGTGTATGCCAGCTTGAGCTTTGCGCGCTTGACGAAAACGGAGGCATCATCGGCGGCAGGACACTGAACCGCCCCGTTATCACGATTTTGACGGACGGCTGCGAGCTTCTCGGAATTGAAAACGGTGACATCGCAGACCTGACGAGCTACGGTGAAAATTACCGCGCCATGTCGGACGGTCATATGACCGTTTACGTTCGCGGAGCGCACGGCGCATCCGCTGCCGTCAAAATAAAAAGCGAGCTTGGAGACGAGACGCTGACGCTCAATTTCGTGTAATATCAGGCAATATAAAAATACTGCGCGCCCGACGGACGCGCAGCATTTTTATTTTTTCACAAGCATTGAATTTACGCGCTCCCCGTCGGGCGTGACGTAGGCGGTGAAGTTGGTGTGATAAATCACGAATCCCGGATGCGAGCCGGACGGCTTTTTCACATTTTTCACGCGCGTGTAATCGACGGGAACGGACGACCCTCCGCGAAGGCTTGAATTGTACGCCGCTATCATCGCCGCCTCCGTGTAATCCTCGGCGGGCGGCTCATCTCCTGCGTCACACAGCATGATGGTGTGGCTTCCGGCGGAGCCCTTCACATGAAACCATATATCGCCGCCCGACGCGGATTTCGTCAGCTCGTCGTTTTGCAGATTGTTCTTTCCGCAAAGCACGCTGTACCCGCCCGAGGTCATATAAGTGAGATACGGTGAAATCTTCTGACGCTTGCCGCCGTGCTTGTCACTGCCCTTTGATTTTAAGTACCCCGACAGCGTAAGCTCGTGGCGAATTTCGGAAATTTCCGTCTCGCCCGACGCGCGGTCGAGCGCATCCTCAACTGTTTCGATATACGCAAGCTCCGATTTTGCAAGCTCAAGCTGCTCCGCCGTGACGACGCTCGACCTCTTGCATTTCGCGTACAGCTTATAAAAATGCTGCGCGTTTTCCGTCGGCGACATTCGCCCGTCAAGCGTAACCTTAACTGTCGGCAAATTTTCGTCGTAATAATCGATAAGCTCCGCCTCAGTCATTCCGCGCTTCAGCATATAAAGATTTGAGCTTATTATATCGCCCATGCGCTTATAATGTTCACCGTCCTTTGTGCGAAGCAGCTCCTCCTCAAGAATCGAAATCTTGCGCTGCAGCCGCCGCTTTGCCGATGAAAGCGCCCTTCCTATATCGTGCCCGCGCGATGCGACCCGCTCAATTCTGCCGCGCTCCGCGAAAAATTCCTCAACGGCGAGCGACGGCGTGTCAAAATGCTTTTTCGGGGCGTTTCCGTATTCGAGAATGTCAAAGCATGAAAATTCCAGCGGCTTTCCGCTCTCGTCATAAACTACGGTTGGGCGGCAGGGCTCTCCGTCGGAAAGCAGCGTCTGTAACGCCGAAAGCGCCTGCCAGAGACGGTCGCCCGAGCATTCTGATACGGGTGCGTCAGTTGACCTTCCGGACGCGAAAAGAGCCGCCTCGCGCGAGATGAGCGGCGAGATTCCCGTATAGCTTTTTATGAAGAATTTGTCGGCGGGCATATCATCTGCCGCTGCCGCCATGCGGTAAAGCTCATCCTTTGTAAGTGCTGTTATGTCGGTTTTGTTCTGCGCCGGCGGAAGCTCGTAAATCATTCCGGGCAGCACCTGACGCATACGCGAGGTTGTGAAATCGACGACGCGCGACGCGCCGATTATTTTTCCATCCTTATGGCAGAGAATGAGGTTCGAGTATTTGTTCATTATCTCGACTATGAGCGACTTTTCGCACGGAAATCCCATCTCGTCGCGCGTTTCAAACATGAGAGCCGCCGCCCTTTCCGCTCCGAACTGGCGGCATCCCGTAAGCAGCGCCCCCGACAGATGCTTTCTCAAAAGCATACAAAAGCTCGGCGGCGTTTCGGGATTTTCAGCCGCGGATTTTATAAAGCACATACGCGGCGTCGATGCGCCGACGTTGATGTAAAGCCTCTTTGTTTCGCCAAAGCCGCGCAGAAGAATCGTAATCTCCTCGCGCCCCGAGGCGTAAATTTTCTCGCATCTCGCGCCCGCCGAGTTCCTTACCTCACGGCAGACGGCGGCGAGCATTCCCGCGTCATACGGCATAATAAGCTCCCCTCATAATAAATTCCTTGTCATTACGTAGTAATACGACATCCCGTAGCGCGAAAATCCCGCCGAAGTTGCCGCCCGAACGGCGGGAATATTGTCCGCGTGAGTCTCGTATGTGACGCAGCTTTTTCGCTCACTGAGCGCATTATAAGCAATAGCCGCGATATTTGACGCTGCAAATCCGCGCCCACGGTAATTCTCGTCCGTTTCAACGCCGATTTCAAAAACGGGGCGGTCAAAATCGCCGAAATCGCTTGAATCTTCCGGATTTTTCGCCGCAATTGAGACGATTTTGCCGTCCGTCACCGTGACAAACGCGTCAATTCCCATCTCGCGGTAAAGCGCTGTGTCGTATGATGTCAGATTACAAAGTCCCGATACGTCAGTCAGTTCAAGTCTGACTGTTGATGGCAGAATGACGTTCCGCTTTACGTTTTTTTGCGATTTGATTGCAAATAAAATATTCGGCGTTGCCGTTTCCTCGGAATCCTCGGTAAAGCCGCGGGATTTCATATCGCCGCCGACTGTGCGAGCTATAAATTCAAGCGCCGCGCCAGAAAACGGAACGCTGCCGAACCGATAAAGAAATTCGCGCGCCGCGCCCTCGTAAATCGGAAATACGTCGATTTTAATCTCATCGGGCTTGCATCCGTTGAAGGCTCTCATCGAAAAGGGAATCGCAAGCTCCCACTCGCCCGACAAAACAAGCCCTTCCGCTTCAGAATCGAGATTTATCATTTCCTTTACCTTACAAAAAGACGAATGAGCTTTTCATTCAGAGATTTATACGGCTGATACCTCATCGGAAGGTCGAGCCATGTTTTCTTGTCAACGATGCTCTTGGTGTGCGAGAAGGTTTCAAATCCGACGCGCCCGTGGTATCCGCCCATTCCGCTCGCGCCGACGCCGCCGAAGGGCATATTCGACGTTGCGAGATGAATTATAACGTCGTTTACACACCCGCCGCCGAACTGACAGCGGCTTGTCACCTCGCGAATCGCTCGCTTGTCGGATGAAAAGATGTAGAGCGCGAGCGGGTGCGGTCTTTCGTTGATGGCGCAAATCGCGTCATCAAGCTTATCAAATGTGAGTATTGGCAGCACGGGACCGAAAATTTCCTCGCCCATTACATCATCGTCCCACATAACCCCGTCCATGACTATCGGCGCTATGCGGCATTCGTCCTCGCTTGACTGCCCGCCGACGACAACCCTTTCGGCGTCAATGAGACCGAGAATGCGGCGAAAGTGCTTTTCATTTATAATCTTCCCGTAATCGGGATTTTCAAGCGGATTTTCGCCGTACTGCGCCGTAATCTGCGCTTTTAATTCGGCAATCAGCCGCTCCTTTACCGAGCTGTCGCACAAAATGTAATCGGGAGCGACGCAGGTCTGCCCGCAGTTGAGATATTTTCCGAAAACGATTCGCTTTGCCGCAAGCCTGATATTCGCCGTTTTGTCTACGATGCAGGGGCTTTTGCCGCCAAGCTCAAGCGTGACGGGCGTCAGTCTTTTGGCAGCGTGGCGAAGCACCTCGCGCCCGACGGACTGCGACCCAGTAAAAAATATATAGTCAAACGGTTCATCCAGAAGACAGGCGTTTTCCTCGCGTCCACCCGTGACAACCGACACATACTCGGGCGCGAAAATGGAGCTGATGAGGTCGGAGATGACGGCGCTTGTGTTCGGAGAATACGCGCTCGGCTTCAGAACGACGGTGTTTCCCGCAGCAATCGCGTCGCAGAGCGGGTCGATTGTCAGAAGAATCGGGTAATTCCATGGACTCATTATGAGCGTCACGCCGTATGGAGAGGGTTTTCTGTAGCTGCGGGAGACATACTGCGAGAGCGGTGTTTTTACTCGCGTTTCGCCCGAAAGGGAGCGAGTGTGCTTAATCATCCACGAAATCTCGCTTTTTGACAGCCCCGTCTCGCACATATAGCTTTCAAATCCGCTCTTGCCGAGATCCGCTAAAAGCGCCTCATTGATTTTGCTCTCATACGTGTCAAGCGCGCCCCTCAGTCTTTTGAGCGCGTTTATGCGATATGAGGGGTCGAGCGTCTTTCCCGTTCCGAAAAACGCTCTTTGCTTTTCGGTTATCGCGTGAATTTCAGCGGGCGTCATTCGTTTTTTCCTCCATTACCATAAAGTAATATCTTTCAAGCTCCTTCGCGTCAAGAAGCATCGGCACGGGATAGAGCGGATTCCCCTCCGCGTCCGCTTTTCTCGCAAGTTCGGGAATGTCCTCCCGTCTTATCTCGGGAATTTTATCGGGAATATTGAGTTTTTGCCTGAGTTCTCGCACAGCGAAAATGAACTTTTTCGCGCCGACCTCGTCGCTGTCGCCGGCATCTGAAATCCCTGCCGCCACGGCGAGCCGATGAAGCTTTTTGTACGCCGCCTCACCGTAATCCTCAAGCACAAACGGGAGCAGCACCGCGTTTGCAAGCCCGTGCGGGACGTTATATTTCCCGCCGAGCGAATGCGCGACTGCATGAACGTACCCGACGTATGACCTTGTAAATGCGCAGCCCGCAAGATACGCGGCTTTAAGCATTTCGTGACGCGCCTCCATGTCATTTCCGTCCGTGTACGCGCGTTCAAGATATTTGAATATAAGCCGCACTGCCTCCATTGACTGCTCGCGCGTTTCACTTGTGGTTGAGCGCCCAATGTACGCCTCCGTCGCATGAGTAAGCGCGTCAAGTCCCGTCGTCGCTGTGACAAAGGGCGGCAGCGAGCGCGTGATTTCCGCGTCAAGCACCGCGTATTTCGGTATAAGCGGGAAATCGTTTATCGGGTATTTATGGCGCGTCTCGCTGTCAACGATAACCGCCGCGAGAGTTGCCTCGCTCCCTGTTCCCGCTGTCGTCGGAACGGCGATGAGAAGCGGGATTTTTCTCCCGACCTTCAAAATTCCCTCCATTTTTGAAAGCGGCTTTTTCGGTCGCGCAATTCTTGCGCCGAGCGCCTTTGCGCAGTCCATCGCCGACCCTCCGCCAAATCCGATAATAGCCCCGCATTTTTCCTCAAGGTAACGCTTCCTTGCGTCCTCGACGTTTTTTGTCGTCGGATTTGCCACGGTTTCATCAAAAAGTGTATACCGAATCCCTGCTGACGCAAGCGCTGTTTCAAGGTGATTCGTCAGACCGAGCGAATGAACGCCCTTGTCGGTTACAATCATTACCTGCCCGACGCTGTTTTCGGCAAGTATGGGTATAATCGCATCCGTTCCTTCGAGAAGCGTCGGATTTCGGTATGGAAGAATCGGAAGCGCCGCGCGGAACACAATCTGAAATGCGCGGCAGTAAAGCTTTTTAGCGGGATTCATGGCATGGTCTCCTTTTGTGTCATATATTTTGAACGATGATTTTTGTCAGCTTTATTATACACTAACTGAAAACCCCATGTCAAGCGTAATGCCCCGCAAAATCGCAGGCTGCACAAATTATTCGTGTGAAGCGGTGCTTTGCATTAAAAAATATTTGCAGTTTAACATTCGATATGGTATAATAAGACATTGAGAAACAGTCACAGACTGTTTCTCAAGTCTGATGAATATATTTTTGCATCATAGATGCGAAAATATATTCACGGTACACCGCTTGATTATGGTATAATAACATTGAGCAGCAAAGCAAGGGTTTGTCGCTGAATTTCGGAACGCATATTTATTTTTGATATTATTTTTCGACATATCGAAAGGAAAAAGACATGGAAGCTACAGACATCAAAAAAACAGGGGAGAGTATAATCGAAAACGTCGGCAGGGTTATATTCGGCAAAACAACCGAAATAAAATATATCGTGACGGCGCTTCTCTCGGGCGGGCATATACTGCTTGACGACATTCCCGGAACGGGAAAAACAACGCTTGCAAAGGCGCTTGCCAAATCGATTTCCGCCGACTGCAAAAGAATACAGTTTACCCCCGATCTTTTGCCCTCTGACATCACGGGAATAAACTTCTACAGTCAGAAGGAAAACGAGTTTGTTTTCAGGCGCGGTCCTATTTTCACAAACATCATAATCGCCGACGAGATAAACCGCACGACGCCGAGAACGCAGTCAGCGCTTCTTGAATGTATGGGCGAGCAGCAGGCGACCATCGACGGTGAAACGTATAAGCTTGAAGCGCCGTTTTTCGTCATAGCGACGCAGAACCCGATAGAATCGCAGGGAACATTTCCGCTTCCCGAGGCGCAGACGGACAGATTTTTCATGAAGCTCAAGCTCGGCTACCCTCCGAAGGAAGCGGAGGCGGCGGTGCTTGACGAATACGCCGACGTCTCGCCTCTTGACAGCCTCTCGCCCGTATGCTCAAAGGAGGATATAATCGCGGCGACGGAAGCGGTGCGCAAAATAAAGGTAAGCGAGCTTATGCGCCGATACATCGTTGATATTGCCTCATCGACGAGAAGCTCCGACCGCGTGCGTCTCGGTGTCAGTCCGAGAGGAACGCTCGCGCTTATGCGTGCGGCGCAGGCATGGGCTGCGCTCGACGGGCGCGAATTTGCGCTGCCGGACGACGTGAAGGCAGTCGCTGTCCCAGTCCTTTCGCACAGAATTATCTCCAATTCGCAGAATACGATACGCCTTTCCGATTCAAACGAGAACATAATCCGCTATATTGTGGATACCGTTCCCGTTCCGGTAAAATAACCATGCTTTATATCGCGCTTCTGCTCGCCGTCGTCGCCGTTTATTTTGCCGAGCGCAAAATTTACGAAAAGCACATATTTGAAAATCTGACCTACAACGTGACGGTCGGATCGGAGGAGGTTTTCGAGGGCGAGGACATATACGTCTTTGAGGAGATAACGAACGACAAGATGGTGCCTATGCCGTATGCAAAGGTCGACACGACGCTTCCCTCGGGGCTTGCGTTTCGCATAACTGAAAATGACGCCGCGCGCGGGACGGTGAGGGATTCGCTGAGAGAACATATTCAAAGCGTTTTTGTCCTCAAAAGCCGCGAGAAGGTGCGCCGCAGATGGCGCGTGAACTGCAAGCGGCGTGGCGTTTATTCCATCGGTGATGCGACGGTCGTCGCAAACGACATTTTCGGAATGAATCCCGCCTCACAGGGATTTCACGTCGAGCCGTCGCGGGCGAACACTGTCGTCGTTCTGCCAAAGGCGATAAATCTCGAGGAGCATTTTACCTCGACATATTACCACAGCGGCGACGTGATTAAAAATCACAGCCTTCTGACGGATCAGCTCACGCGGCGCGGCACCCGCGAATATACGGTGTACGATCCGATGAACAGCATCAACTGGAAGCAGACGGCAGCTCACGGGCGGCTTCTCGTCAACGAATCCGAGTATACGCAGCGCCATCGCTTCAACATAATGATAAATATGAATTCCCGCGATATTGAAAAGGATTCGCGTCACCCCGCAAGTCCCGACAGCGTAGAGCTTTGCATTACCGTTGCCGCGTCGATACTCGACAGAATATCTCAGGAAAACGTGCCCGTGAGGATTATTTCAAACACGCCTCCGGCATATCTCGGGGAAGGGCTTGCAGCCGACAGCGAGGGGATCGGACGTGACATTCTTTTCACGGGAGCGTATGAGGGAAAGCGCGACATGATAGAGGCGCTGCGCCTTCTGGCGGCTATCAAGGTCGAGATGTCGTGTCCCATAGAAAAGCTTCTCGATTATGTGCTGCTTTATCACAAAACCTTCGCGGAATCGGGAAATCTCATATTCATTTCCTCGTATATAAGCGAGAGAATGATAATTTTTCACAACGAAATGCAGCGGTGCGGCGTGAATGTGATTTTTTACGTGACGACGACGAACAGAAATACCGCAAATATACCAAATGACGTTGAGGTGTATTACAAAACGCACACCGAAAGCTGAAGGAGAGGAGGAAATACGATGCAAAAAACAAGCTTATGGAACGGAATTTACAGGCTCTTGTCGTCGCTTGCAGTCTCCGTGCTTATATCGCCGATTTGCTATCTCTTTTTCTATCACTGGATTGATATTCCTTGGGCTGCTCTATGGCTGCTTGCGGTGCTTCTTTCCGCGCTCGGCTCGGGAATGCAGACGCTTTACGGCGCTGTAACCGCGCCTCGCCGCAGGTCGTATTCGTATTCCGAAAACGAGGATAAATTTTCCGTGGCGAAGGCGGCGCTGCCGACGATAGCGGCAGTGATAATCGCTGCGCTTTCAAAGGGGATTTTCGACGATTTGTCGCTTATGGCATATCAGACCGGCTATGTTACGACATATTCGGCTGATTCCATTTATCCTCTGCTCGGCGCCCTCATGGTGTTTGTCATGATTATGGTAGGCGTTGTCACGTGGTTTATACCGACCGAAAGGCTCATTTCAGAGCAGACCATAATACCGTATTTCGGAATTTCGCTCATCATTTTCGCGCTTTCCGTTCTCATGTCGGTGCCTACGGGAATGCTCTCCCTTTCAATCGTCGCCTTCGCTGTTATCGCATTTTTTGTGATGAATCAGACGTATATCACAAGGGGAGTGAAGGATTCGCTCACATCGGTATCTCACAAAGGGCGAATTTATAACCTGCGGCTCGTTCTGCTGCTTGTGCTGGCGCTTTTGCTTCTGCTCCTTTTCTGTGATATTATAGTGACGGGCGTGTCGTATTTCGCGAGGCTTCTTTTCGTATATATAACCGTTATGGCGCTTCAGGGAAGCGACGATGCGGAAAAATATTACGACACCTCCGATGCCGCCGATGATTTTTCGGGCGTTTCGTTTGAGGCGCAGTCGGTCGGCGACAGGTTTATGATTATTCTCTGCGTCATAATGTTTATTGCGGCGCTCGTGCTTCTGATAACGCGCGGGAGCAAATACACGAAACTAATTATAGAAAAGCTCAAGCAGCTTATCGCCGATATTATACTTTTCATCACAAACGTGCGCGATTTCAACGGCTTGAAAAGGGAACAGGAGTGGGAAGTCAAAAATTTCGAGGACGAGGAAATCAGGCTGCAAAGCGACAAAATCATGAGCCGCTCCGAATCTTCATACAAGGGTCGAAGCTATCGGGACTTTCTGGCGGAGCTTAACGTGAAAAAAACGGCGTCGGAGCAGATAAAGCTCGCGTATTCCGTCATGCGCGGGGCGCTGCGCGATGCGGGCTACGGCGTTGTGCCGTCATATACCCCGCGGGAGGCGAGGGAGAGAATTCATGCGCGCTCGCAGTATGACGTGACGGAGATAACGGACGCGGTTGAATCAGTCGATTACGCGGAGGTTGAGCCTGACGGCGATACGTGCCGCAGGGTGCTGACCGATATGTGCGGGATTATAGAAAAGCAATTTAACGAATAGGGGGGGCTATATGAGCAGATACAACAAAAGCGGAGGATTCGACATCGACATTCCAATCTGGATGATTGTGATTGCATTTGTGATTTTCTGGCCGGTGGGTTTTCTTCTGGCGATTCTCAAAATAATAGGTGAAAGTCAGAAAAAAAGAGGCGGTCATGACAACAGCGCTCCGTTTGTGAATCCCGAAAGCAGCTACGGCAAAAATGAAGGTGCGAACGGAAACTTCGGTTATTCGGAAAATCAAAGCGGCTACAACTGGAACGGAACGACGTACAGCTACAAGGGCGCCGGAGGCGGCGATCAGAACGGCGGTCGGACAGAGCCGCCAAAAAAGAAAAAAACTCCCGTCGGCTCATCTCTTCGCTTCCGCAAAAATTCCGCCACGACGCTTTCGGCGGTCGGCACCGCCGTTTGCGGGTTTTTAACGATTTACAATCTCTTTTCGGGAATTATTTTCGGCGGCGGTGTTTTTGGCGTCGCCGCATCTGCCGTGCTGACGCTCGCGTGTGCCCTTTCGTATTTCATTACAAATAAGCGCGACTACAGAATAATGGGCTATATCGCTATGATGAACGGCGTAGATTTTATCAAAATCTCAAAGCTTTCAGATGATGCTGGCGTGTCATACGACAAAACGATAAAGGACCTTTACTATATGCGCTCGAAAGGAATGCTCCCCTCGGATTCGATTCTCGACAAAAAGATGGGCTATCTCATTTTAACGCCTGATGCGAGGGATGAGGCGGAGGCTGAATACCGCAGTCTCGGCGGATATGACAACGCGGCTGAGGATTATAAGCAGGCGGAATCATCCGACGACATTTCCGAAAACGAAAAGACGCTGCGCCGAATCCGCGAGCTTAACGATGAGATAAAGGACCCCGTCGTGTCGGCGAAAATAGACGAAATCGAAAGTCTGACGCGCAAAATCTTCGAGGTTGTCGAGGCGAAGCCGAATCTCAAGCCGCAGGTGTCAAAATTCCTCGATTATTATCTGCCGACGACGCTGAAGCTGCTCGGCTCATATTCATATTTTGAAAATTTAGGCGTCCGCGGGAAGAATATCGACGAGGGAATGAAAAATATCGAGGATACTCTCGACCTGACGGTGCAGGGCTTCCGCAAAATGCTCGACAGTCTCTTTGAGGCGGAGGTTGTCGATGTCTCAGCCGATATTTCCGTGCTTGAAAACATGATGAAGATGGACGGATACACGCAGAACTCGGATTTTGATTTTTCGGGCGGCGGGAGCGGAACGGCGGCAAAAAAGCAAAAATGAATGAACCGTTAACAAACGGGTCGAATGTAAAAAATCATTGCAAAGCTGATTTTCTCTTGACTTTTGCGTGAATTTGGCGTAAAATATCCTTCGTTAAAGGAAAGAAGGATGACCCCCCGATGAGAAAATATTTCAGCTATCTGGCGCCGTTCGGAGGAAAAATTACTCTGGCGCTGACAATTAAATTTATCGGAACTGTTTTTGATTTGTTGATACCGTACATACTGGAGCATATCATTGACAACGTATCCCCAAAAAAGGATGTGAAGCTTATCATATTCTGGGGTGCTGTTATGGTGGTATGCTCCGTTTTGGCTGTCCTCGGAAACATCATCGCGAACAGACGTGCATCCCGCGTTTCAAGCGATACCGTGCGGGTAATTCGCCATGATCTTTTTGTCAAGACGATATACCTTTCATGCGCAGAAACGGATAAATTCACGATTCCGTCGCTTGAATCCCGTCTCACGACAGACACGTATAATGTTCACAACTTCACCAACCAGATGCTGCGTATGGGCGTTCGCGCGCCGATTCTGCTCGTCGGCGGTCTTATTCTGACGGCGACGATGGACCCCGTGCTGACCCTTGTGCTTGCTGCAACGCTGCCGTTTATCACAGTGTCTGTATATTTCATCTCGAAAAAGAGCATCCCGCTTTATACTGATATGCAAAGCTCTACGGATGACATGGTGCGCACGGTGCGTGAAAATATAAGCGGAATCCGCGTCATAAAGGCGCTTTCCAAGACGCAGTACGAAAAAAAGCGCTTTGCGGGAGTGAACCGCAAGCTTATGAAAAGCGAGGAAAAAGCGGGAATTGCCGTCGCATCGACAAATCCGCTTATGAATTTCTTTCTCTATGCGGGACTGACAGTCGTTATCGCCCTCGGCGCGTACCGAGTGAACGCGGGCGTCACGGGTGTCGGCGTCATAATCGCTTTCATTTCGTATTTTACGTATATTTTGAACGCAATGCTTTCGGTGACGAGAATTTTTGTCTCGTATTCTAAATGCGCCGCGTCGATGGAGAGAATTACGGAGGTGCTTGACAGCCCCGCAGAGCTTGCGGTGATGACACCAGATGAGGGAGAAGAAAGCCCCGAGCCTGATGAAAACGCTCCCCACATCGAATTTAACGGCGTGACATTTTCATATGCGGGGCGCACGAACAATGTTGAAAACGTCAGCTTTAAGCTCAGGCGCGGCGGCACACTCGGAATTATCGGCGCGACGGGAAGCGGAAAGACGACGCTCATATCGCTGCTTATGCGGTTTTACGATCCCGACTCGGGAACAATAAAAATAGACGGCGTCGATATAAGATACATGGACCCCGACACGCTTCTCTCGCGCTTCGGCATCGCACTTCAAAGCGATTTTCTCGTTTCGGGAACTATACGCGAAAACGTCAGATTCGGTCGTGATATAAGCGACGAGGAGCTGGAAGAGGCGATTTTTGCGGCGCAGGCAAAGGAATTTGTCGAGAGCAAGGGAGAAGGGCTTGATTTCAAGCTTGACATCAAGGGCGCGAACCTTTCGGGCGGTCAGAAGCAGAGAGTTGTGCTTTCGCGGGCGCTCGCCTCAAAGCCCGAGATTCTGATTCTTGACGATTCCTCGAGCGCGCTCGACTACAAAACGGACGCGAATCTGCGCGCCGCCATTGCAGAATATGCAAAGGACAGCACGAAAATCATAGTTGCGCAGCGCGTCAGCTCGATTATGTCGTCTGATTTGATTTTAGTTATGGATTCGGGACGTGTCATCGCGTCGGGAAATCACGATGAGCTTTACGGAAGCTGCGAGATATACCGCGAAATAGCGGATTCACAGATGGGAGGTGCGATACTTGACTGAAGAAAAAAAGACGGAAGCCGGGACGGTGCCTCAAAATAAAAAAAGCAAGCTTCATATACTGAAGAGGCTTATCAAATACGTTTTTGAATATAAGCTTTTGCTCTTTGCGGCGTTTGTTTTGATGATTGTATCAAACCTTCTTGCGCTTGTGGGACCGCAGCTTTCCGGAAAGGCGATTGACGCGATTGAGCTTGGACCCGGGAACGTGGATTTTGACACCGTATTTTTATACTGCGGGCTTATGGCAGCCTTTTATGCGCTCTCCTCGCTTTTATCCTACGTGCTTTCGGTTGTCATGACGTTTCTTTCAAGGCGCGTTTCGGCAAGGCTTCGCTCGGAGCTTTTCAATAAGCTTATGACGCTTCCCGTCAAATATTTCGACAAAACGCAGCCCGGAGATATAATCAGCCGCATATCCTACGACATCGACACGATAAATACGTCGATTTCAACGGATATTCTTCAGATATGCTCGAGCGTCATAACGATAATAGGCGCGCTTATCATGATGATTATGATTTCCCCGCCGCTTGTTCTGGTTTTTGCCGTGACGGTGCCGATGGCAATCGTGTTCACGTGCTATAAATCAAAGAAGATTCATCCCCTTTTCCGCCGCCGCTCCGCAAAGCTCGGTGAGCTTAACGGCTACACCGAGGAAATTCTGACGGGTCACAGGACGATAAAGGCGTATCGCCGCGAGGACACGATGTCAGAACGCTTTGACGGCTATAACGACGAGGCGGTTGAGGCGTATTATCACGCCGATTATCAGGGCTCGATGATAGGACCCACTGTCAATTTCATCAACAATCTCTCTCTTTCGTTTATCAGCGCGTTCGGCTCGATTCTCTACATCATGGGCAGCATTTCACTTGGCAATATATCGACCTTTATCATGTATTCGCGCAAGTTTTCGGGACCGATAAACGAAATGGCGAACATAATAAGCGAGCTTCAGTCGGCAGCGTCAGCGGCGGAGCGCGTGTTCCGCATAATTGACGAGGAGCCGGAGCTGCCCGACGAAAAGGACGCATATCTGCTCGACTCTCCCGACGGAAATGTCAGGGCGGAAAACGTCCGCTTCTCATACGAGGAGGGACGCGAAATACTTCACGGAATTTCCTTTGAGGCGCTCAAGGGAAAGACCGTCGCGATTGTCGGTCCTACGGGCAGCGGAAAGACGACGATAATCAATCTGCTTCTGCGATTTTACGACATTGACAGCGGAAGCATAAAATTTGACGGTCACGACGTGCGCGGTGTCACGCGCGACAGCCTGCGCTCCGCCTACACGATGGTGCTTCAGGATACATGGCTTTTCGGCGGTACGGTCGCCGAGAATATCGCATACGGCAAGGAGGGCGCGAGCAGGGAAGAGGTCGTCGAGGCGGCACGGGCCGCTATGATAGACGGCTTTATCGAGGGGCTTCCCGACGGGTATGATACCGTAATCACCGAGGACGGAATCAATCTGTCGAAGGGTCAGAAGCAGCTTTTCACGATTGCGCGCGCAATGCTCCCCGAATGTGTCGTTCTGATACTCGATGAGGCGACATCAAACGTAGACTCGCGCACCGAACGCAAAATTCAGGCGGCAATGAAAAAGCTCATGGAAGGCAAGACGAGCTTTATCATCGCCCACAGGCTCTCGACGGTGCAAAACGCGGATGTCATTCTCGTTGTGCATGACGGAATAATCGAGGAAGCGGGTACGCACGACGAGCTTCTTGCAAGCGGCGGCTTTTACGCATCTCTTTACAATTCACAGTTCAGCTAACAAAGCCGCTCGCGCATATAAGCGAAAATCTTCTTTTCCTCGCGCGAAACCTTCACCTGCGAAAGCCCGAGCGCCCTTGCCGTCGCCTCCTGCGACATATCGTGATAATACCGCAGCGAGATTATTTTTCGCCATACGGGAGGGAGCGACGAGGTGACCTCGCGCAGCGCGAGGCGCTCAGCCTCGTCGTCCGCAACGTCGGGCGAGGCTATTGTATCGGAAATCGTAAGCTCTGAATCCCCGTATGCGGGATCGAATATGGAGAGGACGGGAGAAACGCACGAAAGCGCCTCCGCTGCCTCGTAAATATCAACGCCGCACTTGTCTGCAAGCTCGGATATTGCAGGCTCGCGCCCCGACTCCGCCATGATTTTCTCCCGTTCGGAGAGAAGGCGGGAGCCGAGGCGCTTTTTTTCTCGGCTGACCTTAATCATTCCGTCGTCGCGCAAAAACCGCCTTATTTCCCCCATTATGAGCGGTACGGCATACGTTGAAAAAGCGCATCCGCGATCGGGATCAAACGTGCGTATTGCGCGTACCATTCCAATCATTCCGAGCTGATATAAATCGTCAGGCTCGGCGCCCCGTCCGACGAATCTTTCGGCGATGCTGCGCACAAGCCCCGCATTTGACGTTACAAGCTCCTCCTCGGCAGTCTTGTCCCCATCCCGACAGCGCAGAATCAGTTCGAGATTTCTGTCCCTGCGCTCTGATTGGCATAATGTCCCCGTCATTTTTGTTTATCGACGCACGCCCTCGACAGTCTTTATCATTGTCACCTTTGTGCCGTGATCCGGTCGGCTGACGACTGTAACCTTGTCAGTGAAGCTCTCCATAACGGTAAAGCCCATACCACTGCGCTCGCCGTCGGGATCTGTCGTAAAGAGCGGCTGCATTGCAGTCTTTACGTCGGAAATCCCGCAGCCCTTGTCGCGTACCTCGATTTTAACCGTCCTTTCCTTCAGAATTTTAAGCGTTATGTAGACGGGACCGACGGTGTTTTTGTATCCGTGAACGATTGAGTTGGTAACGGCTTCGGAAACTGCGCATTTGAGGTCTGACAGCTCCTCGAAGGTCGGATCGAGCTGTGATACGAATACAGATACGAGCGAGCGCGCTATTCCCTCGTTTACGGAAAGCGAGGGAAGCTCAAGCTTCAGCTCGTTTTTTGCGTTTTCCGGCGGTCTGCCGGACTTTCTTTTTTCCACGACGGTGGACTGACTGTTCATGACTTTCATCATCCTTTCAGCTTTGTTTTCCCGATTTTGCTTTGGACGGTTTTTCATCGTCCGCCTGCTTTATTTCCACAAGACGTCCCGCGCCCGCAAGGTCGAGTATTTTCATTACTCTTTGAGACGGTGACAGAATTGTGAGCTTGCACTTGATTTTTTCCGCGACGGCAAGTCGCCCTATGATAAGCCCGAGACCGGCGCTGTCCATAAATTCTACCTCCGCCATATTCATGACGGCGCGCTTTGGTCTGTTTATGTAAAGCGACGAGTCGATTTCGCCCCTTATGCGCTTTGCGCTGTGATGATCTATGTCGCCGTAAAGCGAAATCATCATTGTGTGTCCGTCAAGGACAGTTATAACCTCTGCTTTGCTGTTCCGCATTTTTTTGCCGCCCTTGCCAAAGGACTTGCTGTCGCCGCAAGCCCTCCGGCATAAAGCGTTCCATCCTTTCCGCAGTCAGATTTTTTATCTATAAAAATTATAGCGCGGGCAAAATGAAAATTTTGTCGGAAAGAGTGGGCTGACGGACTTTTTTTCAAAAAATTTTTGCCCTGTCGGAGGACTGAACCCGAGTATTGTGAAGCGAATGTGTTTTTGCGTGACGTGAAAACGTGCTTCGGGAAATTTTTTGATGATTCCTGTAAAAAAATATATAAAAGCGTTGACAAGGGTCGAAAAACATGATATAATAATCCCGTTGATAAGAAATTCACATCCGAATGAATGTCAGACAATTTTTTTGTTAGGAGGTATCTGACCATGAAAGCAATTGGAATAGTAAGGGAGCTTGATCAGCTCGGAAGAATCGTTCTGCCCGTTGAGACACGCCACATTATGGGTCTTAAAGCAAAGGATCCGGTTGAGATTTATCTTGACGGTGACAAAATCGTACTCAAGAAGTATGAACCGGGCTGTATGTTCTGCGGCGACGTGGACAACACTGTCAGCTATGACGGCAAGCTCATTTGCAAGGACTGCTATGAGAAGCTGAAAAAGAGCTTTGAAAAATAAGTCCCGCACGTTTACTTCAAAACCGGAAAATCAAAGCGACCGCCTTTTGGCGGTCGCTTTGATTTTGCGAGGTTATGCGGTTTTCCGACGACGCAGCTGTTCGATTGAAACTGCGTCCGTATGACGAATCGGCGTCCATTTGCACTTGACAAAAAACGATGCGATTGTTATCGGTATATATGTGAACATGAAAATCGGGAAGGTGAAGGAATAGAAAATTCGCTTTGCCACGGGGCATATGATTTTCCTGCGCCCGCCAACTCCCGCGATAACACCTACCGCGAAAAGCAGCAGATATGCGTTCCACACCATCTGGGAGAGCGATATTATCGTGTCGGCGGGAGTCATGCTGCCCACAAAAAACGATATAATAATCGACGCTGAATTGGCGGCGCAGGCGGCAACGGAAAGCGTCATTGCCGGCATGATGTTCATTATCATGTCAAAGCATGAGAAGCTCTTTTCTTTGATTATTCCGCGAAGCAGGCGCACGCCGTATTTGCCGAGAACCTGTAAATACCCCCGCGCCCAGCGCAGTCTCTGATTCCATGACTGAATGAACGTCTCGGGCTGCTCGTCGTAAAATACCGCGTTTTCGCAGTAACCGATTTTGTCGCCCGACAGAATTGAGTCAGCCGTAAATTCGATGTCCTCGGTCAAAAGGTAAAAATTCCATCCGTCATTTCGCAGTGCAGTCTTTTTTCCGAACATGAATCCCGTCCCCGAAACGGCGCAGCTCACTCCGAGCTTCATTCTTGCCGCGTTAAGGCTCACCGCCTCGCGCACGAACCAGAGTGCGTATCCCGACGCAATCCAGCCTGAGCCGTAATTTTTTGAGCTGCGGAAGCTCGTCACTATGTCGTAGCCCGATGAAAAGACCTTGTTCATTTCCGTGACATAGCGCTCGTCGAGAAGATTGTCCGCGTCGAAAACAAAATAGCCGTCGTAGTATTCGCGTCCCTTCGACGCGAAAATTTTCTTCATAAGAAAATCGAGCGCGTAGCCCTTACCGACATATTGCGCGTTCTGCCGCTCATATACCGCGGCGCCGTGAGCGCGCGCAATATCGGCTGTGCTGTCGGTGCAGTTGTCGGCGACGACGTAGACATCGATTAGCTCCGACGGGTAGTCCTGCGCCCTCACCGAATCGATAAGGTGTGCGATGACGCGCTCCTCATTGCGTGCCGCGATTAAAACTGCGAATCGATTCCGTTTCCCCTCGGGGAATTTTTTTTGCCGCCCGAACGCACCGACGACAATATAGACGTACTGATAGAAATACAGTACGACGAAAAGAACCGAAATCACCATGTTCAATGTGAAAATAGCATTCATGTCAGCTTCTCCAAAATGTATTTATCAAAATAGTACACATAAAGTATATCATACGCAAAACGGGATGTCAAGCGAGAAGGGAAAATAATATGCTTTCTCGTGTGCGAACGAATGATTGATTCTTCATCCGCCTTGCCTGTAATTTTACCACTTGGACGCGGTATGAGCAATTGACTTGACTTACGGCAGACTTACATTTTCGTAAGATTTGAAAATAGACTCTATAAACTAAGCATAACATATAAAATATAATTATGCCGATTTATCTACACGCCATAAATTATAGCACACACGAGTACTTATGTCAAGCACAAAGTATAAAAATGTTTTTTTAAGTGAGCAGCATCGCCGCTTCTGCTATTATTATAGCCAAAAAAATATTAAGATAAAAGGTCGAAAAGGTTTAAGATTCGTTTAAGAAGAATTTACGATGTGAATTTGTGGTGAAAATAGAAATTTCACTCGCGATGCTGCTCAATGAAAAAGACAGTTATCTCTTTTTTTCTCGACTTTTCTCCGTTTTTCGCGCGATTTGAAAGCTTATTGTCAAAAAATCGCGCCACTTGCGCGCGATTGCCGGTTGTGATATAATATTGTCGCCGGGCAAAAATCAGAACCTGATTTTACAAAGCGCGAAAACGAAAATGAATATATGGTGAATCAAAATACGCGAATCTATGGGCGCAGCACACCACTTCGTACCTTATTTTAAGGTAAATTGCCTTTGCATTGTGGGACGAGCCGCCACATTTCGTATAATCTGCGGCAGATATGGTCATCTCGGCAGAAAGGAATAGATTTTTTATGTCAAACAGAGTGGAAACAATTTTTGTGGTGCTGGCAATTTCGGTGCTTGTTATAGGAATAACAGCTACTGTCGTGCTGACGTTATGCTTAAGAGGAAACGCCGCTTTGCCCGATGTTGACACGACGGGAGCCGTGTCTCAAAGCAAAACTGCGGAGCTGACGAGCGAGCCGACCCTGACGACCGGTACGGACACCGAATATAGTGATACGGAAACAAACGCAAATTCAAAAGATACCGAAACGACCGAGGACAGTGCCGAAATTACAACGGCGGAAACGGAAGATACCGCGGAAACGGAAAAGGAAACCGAAGCTACCGAGGTAACTGAAACCGAAACCGATGTCGTAACGACTGCGCCGGAACCCTCATCTGTAACCCTTCAGAATCCGACAGATGTTGACCCATCGCTTCCGATGATAGCGCTCACTTTCGACGACGGACCCGGAAATTACACGGAGCGTCTGCTTGATATTAACGTGCGCGCAACATTTTATGTTGTCGGAACGCAGGCGAGACGATTTGAAAGCACGATTCTGAGGGAGTCAAACGAGGGACACGAAATCGGTGTACACACGGAGAATCATTATTACCTGACAAAGCTTGATTACGACGGAATTATAAGCGAAATTGTGCCGCTTCGCACGTGGCTTTATTCCGTGACGGGAACGCTGCCGATGACGGTGCGACCTCCCTACGGAAAGACAAACGAAACCGTGCTTGCCGCATCTACTAATGAGGAGTTTATTCTCGTCAGATGGAGCGTTGATTCTCTCGACTGGAAAACAAAAAATGCCGACATGATTTACGACGAGATAATGAACAACGTCTTTGACGGAAGCATTATTCTCTGTCACGACATACATAAAACGACTGTCGATGCGATGGAAACCGTCATTCCCGCGCTCCTTGAAAAGGGCTACCAATTCGTTACTGTTTCGGAGCTGCTTTCATTCAGGGAAGGCGGTGTCACAACGGGAGTTGTGTATAAGAAAAAGTGAAATTGAAGCATGAAATATTCCGTGATGGGTAAAAACATCCCCTTGAACGTGCCACGTTCAAGGGGATGTTCAAGTGCTTTTTGAGACATTGCATGATGGCGCTTGTCACATCGACATTCTCGCAAACGCAAAAAACGCACGGCAACCCCGTGCGTTTTTTATTGAAATCGAAATGCTAAGAGTTCGAAAAAATCATAAACCTGCGCTTCTCACTATTTTATCACGTTAACCCTGAGTACTCCGTCGATTTCGCGTATTGCGCCGACGCATTCGTCAGGCAGCTCGCCTTTGATTTCCACAATTGTGTATGCGTACTCGCCGCGTGAGCGGTTTGTCATCGTTTCGATATTGATATTGCGCGAGCTGATGACGGATGATATTCCCGAAAGCATGGCGGGAATGTTCTTGTGAAGCACGCAGAGCCTGTAGTCTCCCGTGTGAGGAAGCGTTACGTTCGGGAAATTGACGCTGTTTTTGATGTTGCCAAGCTCAATATACTCGACAAGCTGACGCGCCGCCATGACAGCGCAGTTGACCTCGCTTTCCTCGGTTGATGCGCCGAGATGAGGAATCGCGACGACGCCGCGCACGCCGATAATTTCGTTTGTGGGGAAATCCGTGACGTAGACTGCGACCTTGCCCGATTCGAGCGCCGCCGTCATATCCGCAGCATTGACCAGATCCGCGCGAGCGAGATTGATAATTCTCACCCCGTCCCTCATCTTTGAAATCGTCTCTTTGTTTATCATCCCGCGCGTTTCGGGCGTTGAGGGGGCATGAATCGTTATGTAATCGCTTGCCGCGTAAATTTCATCGTATGACGCCGCCTTTGTGACGGCGCGTGAGAGCCTCCATGCGGCGTCAACAGACAAAAACGGGTCACATCCGACGACGTTCATTCCAAGAGAAACCGCAGTGTTGGCGACAAGACCGCCCACGGCTCCAAGACCGATAACTCCGAGCGTTTTGCCCATTATCTCCTGTCCCGCGAATTTGCTCTTTCCCGCCTCGACAGCCTTTGCTACGTTTTCGCTGTCGGGAATTGTCTTTGCCCATTCGATGCCGCCCGCAATGTCGCGTGAGGCGAGCATGATTGCCGCAACAGCCAGCTCCTTGACGGCGTTCGCGTTTGCGCCGGGCGTATTGAATACGACGATTCCCGCCTCGGAGCACTTGTCTACGGGTATATTGTTGTAGCCCGCACCAGCTCTTGCGATGGCAAGGAGATTTTCGGAAAATTCTGTCTCGTGCAGTGATGCCGAACGCACCATAATCGCGTCGGGGTTTTCGGTTTCGGAGGAAACCTCGTATTTTTCCGTGTCAAAGACATCAATACCCGCCTTGGATATTTTATTCATCAGCTTGATTTTTTTCATGTGTCCCTCCTTTTTGTGTCAGCTATTCTCGCTCGCGAAATGCTTCATGAATTCGACAAGCCTTTCGACACCCGCCTCGGGCATCGCGTTGTAAATCGACGCCCGCATTCCGCCGACGGAGCGATGTCCCTTGAGATTATATAAATCCCACCCCTCGGCTTCCTTTGCGAATTTAGCGTCAAGCTCCTTGCTTCCCGTCACGAATGTGACGTTCATCATCGAGCGAAATTCCTTTTTTACGGGCGCCTTATAAAAGTCCTGACTGTCGAGATAATCATAGAGAAGCGCCGCCTTGCGCTCGTTTCTTTCCTTCATCGCGTCAAGTCCGCCCGTTTCCTCAACCCATTCGAGCACAAGTCCGAGCATATAAATCGAATAGCAGGGAGGAGTGTTGTACATCGAACCGTTTTCCGCCATCAGCTTATATGAAAGCATTGACGGGGTAGTCGGCGCTTCATGACCGATAAGATCGTCGCGGATTATGACAACGGTGACGCCGGCAGGCGCCATGTTCTTTTGCGCTCCCGCATAAATCACGCCGAATTTCGACACGTCGGCAGGCTCCGACAGTATGTACGATGACATATCTGCGACGAGCGGAATATCTCCCGTATCGGGAATATAATTATATCGTGTGCCGTATATCGTGTTGTTGTAGCAGATATGAAGGTATGACGTGTCCTCCCTTATATCGCCTCGCTCGATTTTCGGAACATACGTGAAGTTTTCGTTCTCGGATGAGGCGACAACGGCAGCGTCCGCGTATTTTTTCGCCTCCTTGTACGCTTTATTTGAAAATTGCCCCGAAATTATGTAATCCGCTTTTTTATTTGCGCCAAGCAGATTCAGCGGCACTGCCGCGAATTGAAGCGATGCGCCTCCCTGCATGAAAAGCACGCGGTAATTATCTGGAATTTTCATCACGCGGCGAAGAGATGCTTCGGCATCCTTGATTATTTTGTCATAGACGGGCGAACGGTGGCTCATTTCCGTGACGGACTGACCGCTTCCGTTATAGTCCGTCATTTCGGATGCGGCGCGCTCCAGCACCGGAAGGGGCAGCATTGACGGTCCTGCCGAAAAATTATATACTCTTGACATGGTGTCACCTCATAAAAAATTTATCTTAAATATTATACGCCCCGCGGCACTTTATGTCAAGTGTCACGGAGCGCAAATTATTGACGGAAAAAAGCATTATCCGTTGTTTATTTTACCGAAAAAGCGCTGAAGCTCTTTAGTTCGTGCTGCCCGATTCGGATGTCTCGGTGTCCCTGAAAAGAAGCGATATGCACCAAAGACCCGCGAGAGCAACGACCGTGTAAATTATCCGCGCCAAAACGGTAGCCTCGCCGCCGCAAATCCAGCTTACGACATCAAATCTGAAAAGCCCGATGCTTCCCCAGTTGAGCGCGCCGATTATCACAAGCACAAGCGAGATTTTGTCCATTATCATCATATTACAGAAGTCCTCGATAATAAAATGAATTAACGCGGGACGCGGCGTTTTAGCGCTGCATACCGCGTTACGGATTTTATTTTGCCGCGTTTTTATAAAATTATACGCGCGAAAAATTAAACCTTGATTTCGCTTTTGTCGTTTTTCATTTTTTGCCGCCACGGAGCCGCAAAGTAAAATACAAGCGACATCGCTGTCGAGACAATCCAGCCTATCGGCCATGAGAGCCAGATTCCCGTCGAGGAGCTCATGAGCGATGAGAGAACGATTGCCAAAATGACGCGCAGGGACAAATCGGTGAAGGTCGATACCATGAAGCGCCCCATCAGACCCGTGCCGCGAAGAGTGCTGTCAGCCATCTGCTTTGTCGCTATCACGTAATAAAACGGCGAAACTATCCGCAGAAATGTCACGCCGACCTGCATTGCGTCCCCGCCCAAATCGTTCATGAAGAGCAAAAGCCCCAAATTCCCGAAGAAGAAGTAGAAAAGCACGAACGGGGTGCAGAGTATATACACCATTTTAAGCGATGCGCGAAAGCCCTCGTCGATGCGCGCAAGCTTGCCGGCTCCCATATTCTGCGCCGTGAAGTTCGACATTCCATTTGAAATTGTCGTGAGGCTCGTTATAACAAGGTTGTTGAGCTTTATCGCGCCCGAATAGCCCGCCATGACATCAGTGCCGAAGCCGTTTATCGTGCTTTGAATTATGATATTCCCGACTGATATAAAGCTTTGCTGCAAAATGCTCGGAATTGCAATAACGGCGATACTTTTCAGAATTTCCGCCGAGAAAATTGCCGCTTTTTCCTCCGTTTTTATCGCGGAAAGGCGGCGCAGCACAAAAATGAGCGCCAGAACGCATGAAATTCCCTGACAAATGAATGTCGCGAGCGCAACTCCCGCAACACCCAGTTTAAAAACGGTGACAAAGAGTATATCGACGAGGATATTCGACGTGCTTGACGCTGCAAGGAAGAAAAACGGAGTTTTTGAGTCACCGAGCGCCGAGAAAATTCCCGTTGAGACGTTATAGTAAAAAAGAAAGGGAAGTCCCGCTATGTATATGCGCAGGTAAATGAGCGAATCCGACATGAGCGATTCGGGCGTGTTGATAAGCTCCATCAGTCCCTCGCAGAACACAAATCCGAGAATCATCAGCGCGCCGCACAAAAACGCGGAGGCAATGAGCGTAGTGTAGATGGCGGTTTTCATGTCTGACAGCTTTTTTGCGCCGAAAAGACGCGATACGACAACGGAGCATCCGACGTTGCATCCGAATGCGAACGCGATGAAAATCAAAGTGATTTCATAGCTGTTTCCGACGGCGGCGAGCGCGTCGTTGCCTATGAATTTGCCCGCGACAAGACTGTCGGCGATATTATAAAGCTGCTGAAAAATTACGCTGCCGAAAAGCGGCAGGCAAAATTTCCAAAGAACCGTTGACGGCTTTCCGACTGTCAAATCCTTATTCATAAAGTCTCCTTTTGCAAAACACTTCGAGAAAATAGGCGACATCAGCATATGACGAGGTGGGACGGCGTATATCCGCCGTCTCTCACCTCGCCCCATTGCGATATTTTTGCTCCTATAATATTATACTCTCCGCGCGAAAAAAGTCAAGCGCAAAATAAAAAAATTGTCGGCAAAGCGCAAGAAAACGCGGCATATCTGACCGCCCGCGAAATTTCGGGGAGAATTTTATCAAATTCGCTTGACCTATTCGGTCGAATATAGTATAATTACAGTGTAAAAAGCTCCACCGGGCGGGAAGTGCGCGTTCGGCGGATTATCGAAAGGAAGAAATCATGGTACTTAAATCGGCTAAACCCGTAAGCGACGAGCTTCTCGGCTCGTTCAAAAAATCGTATGAGAGCGACACGGCGGCGCTCCGTACACAAATTTTTGCTTCAAACGCAATTCAGAAGCTCTCGCTCGACCCGGTTCCCGCAAGAGAGATGAAATTCAAATTCTCAAACGACATCAAAACGATGACAGCGACAAATCAGAAGTCGAGCGGGCGCTGCTGGCTTTTCGCGGCGACAAATGTTCTTCGCGAGGTTATCGGCAAAAAGAAAAACATCGCGGAATTTGAGCTGTCGCAGAGCTATCTTGCGTTCTGGGACAAATTCGAGCGCTGCAATTATTTCCTCGAATCCGTAATCGACACGGCAGACCTCCCCATTACGGACAGAACAGTGAGCTTTATTCTCCAGACGCGCGTCAACGACGGCGGTCAGTGGGATATGTTCACGAACATCGTGAGAAAATACGGAATCGTCCCGAAGGACGCCATGCCTGAAACATTCCAGTCCTCGAATACGCACGGACTGTCGGGCGTTATCTCGCCGTATCTTTTGAAAAGCGCGCTCGCGCTTCGCCGCGCGGCGGACGGCGGCGCCTCGGAGGAGGAGCTTCAGGCAATCAAAAACAAGGCGCTCGACGAGCTTTTCGTTTTCCTCACGGAGTGCTATTCGCTTCCGCCCGAAAAGTTTAACTTTGAATATGTTGACAAGGATGACAAATATCACATCGAGAAGGGCTATACGCCTATAACATTCAGGGACGAGATGATAGGGAATATGCTTGACGATTACGTGAGCATAATCAACGCGCCGACAACGAATAAGCCCTATGAAAAGCTTTACACCGTGCGCTATCTCGGAAATGTTGTGGGAGGCGCTCCCGTGCTTCATCTGAATCTTCCGATGGATAAATTCAAGGAAGCCGTCGTATCGCAGATTAAGGACGGAGAGCCTGTGTGGTTCGGCTCCGACTGCGGAAAATGCGGCGAGAGCACAACGCGCATCTGGGACGACGCATCGGTGAACACGAGCCGCGCCGTCGGGCTTGACATTACGATGTCAAAGGCTGACGCGCTCGATTCGGGGTATTCGATGATGAATCACGCGATGGTTCTGACCGGCGTCAATCTCGAGGACGACACGGTTCCGACGCGCTGGAAGGTTGAAAACAGCTGGGGCAGCGAGGGCGTCAACGGCGGATACTACATAGCGTCCGATTCGTGGTTTGATCTCTTTGTCTATCAGGCTGTCGTCAACAAGAAATATCTCGGTGAGCTTGCGAAGCTTTACGAGACAGAGCCTGTCGAGCTTGATCCTTGGGATCCTATCGGAAGCCTCGCTGACTGAGCGTTTCGCGGCAAATTGCCCGATATGAAGTTTTGATATTATTAAATCGGACTGCCGTTTGTTCGGCAGTCCGATTTTTCGAGCGAATACTTTTTCTGTGACTGAAAATCCCCGCCGAAATATGCCCTCTCAGACAGAGAATCCGCCGTCAGCCATGAGAATCTGACCCGTGACAAATGACGAGCGCTCCGTCGCGAAAAACGTGACAGCATCCGCAATTTCTTCGGGATTGCCTATTCTGCAAAGCGGGGTGCTTTCCGCAAGCGCGGATAAATCATTTTGTGAAAGATGCGCGTTCATTTCCGTGTCGATAACGCCCGGCGCTACGCAGTTTACGCGAACTCCCGAGGGACCAAGCTCCTTTGCGAGCGCCTTTGTAAGCCCGATAACCCCCGCCTTCGCCGCGGAATAATGCACCTCACACGACGCGCCGACAACGCCCCACATTGATGAAACGGTTACGATGCTTCCGCGCTTGCTGCGAATCATTTCTCTCGCGGCGGCGCGGCAGACGTAAAATGTTCCGGAAAGATTAACGTCTATCATGCGCTCCCACTCCGCGTCGCTTATCTCGTCAAACAGACTTTGACCTGCAATTCCTGCGGAGCAAACGAGAACGTCAAGCGCGCCCTTTTCGGCTGCGAACGAAATAAGCGCGTCAGCGTCCCTGCTGCGGCTCACGTCCGCGCCGAATATATCCGCCTGCCCGCCGCGCGAAAGTATTTCGTCGGCGAGTGCCTCGGCGCGCGACCTTGCCTCCCTGTAATTTATAACGACGAAAAAACCCTCCGCCGCAAGCGAGCGGCAGACGGCGGCTCCTATCCCGCGCGAGCCGCCCGTCACAACGGCGACGCGGTGTGATTTGTTTGCTGTGCTATCGTTCATAACGCTTCCTTATGCATATTTTTATTGCGCTTGGCGCACCGTATCAAAGTATAGCATAAATGAGCGCTTTTTGCACGAATTTTTTTGCCGTATCGCATGATTTAGAAATTTATTAACATAAAACGTACTTGTAGCGCGGGCGAATTTGTGGTAAAATAGGTGTTGAGCTTCGAAGCATAGCTCCGAAGCTCAAACCTGATGAATATTCAAGCCGAATCACAGATTTGATATTATTATTTGAGGTTTTGCGCATTGTATGATACAATAATGCAGAGTGCATAACGGCATGATACCTGACGCAATATGAGCTTTTACATGGGAGGAAAATGCTTTATGATAGATTTTTCGCGTTATTTTATGCCCGGGGAGAGAATTTTCCTCGAAAACGTAAATTATGAGGTGACAAAGCCGCAGGCGGGACGGCTGAAAATGCAGTGCAGGGACACAATTGTTGCGCGTCTTATAAGCGACCGCGGCGTGAAAATCACATTTAACCGCGCCCTGACATTTGAACCCGAAGGACCGTTTTATCTTTCGGTTTCGTTTTCTGCTGTCGTGAATTTCAGACCCGAGACGAAGGACGAGGTTGACTGGCACTCAATCGATATTGCGGGCGAGCTGCGTCGGAGCGGCGGCGCGCTCCTCTCGGCGCTTTCCTCGCGCGCGGCAATGCTCATCGCGGAAATAACGGGCGCGTCAGGCTCCACACCGATTATAACGTCCGGCGTTTCGCCGAAAAAAGCGGAGGATAATGAAGTAGATGAACCGTAACGTAGGCGGTCAGCCCGACCGCAGATTAAGACAAAGACGAAAAAAGCAATACGGCGGGGTGATTTTTTACGCGCTCCTCGTCGTCATAATGGCGCTCATTCTTGCAATAGCGTTTCTGCTTTTGAACGGCGGGGATGAGGGGCAGGTCGGAACCGGTGACGGCACGGGAACGCTCGCCGGAAATACGTCGGATGAGTTGACGGTCAACTCCTCCGATACCGCGGACGGAACGTCGGCGGAGGATACTACCGAAGCTGTCACCGAAGTCCTTGACGACGTGATAACATATTCGGAGGCGACGATACTCTCGGTCGGGGATATAATGTTTCATATGCCGCAGATAAATTACGCCGAAGCGGAAGGCGAGGACGGATATTACGATTTTTCAAATTCGTTTAAGTATATTTCAGAGATAGTCTCATCCGCAGACTATGCCGTCGCGAATTTCGAGACGACGCTTACGGGTGAGGATGAGGGATACAGCGGGTATCCGAGCTTCAATGCGCCTGACGACTCGCTCGACGCGATAATCGACGCGGGCTTCGATATGATGCTTTTCGCCAACAACCACTGCTACGACAAGCGCACGAGCGGACTTCTGCGCACGCAGGAGATGTTTGAGGAGTACGGACTTTCGTATATCGGAGCGAAGGAGAGCGAGGATGACGACGCTTACGCGATAGTCGAGATAAACGGAATCAAGGTCGGCATGATAAATTACGCGGACGACCTTTCGGGCGGAAATACCGAAACGCGGACGATTAACGGAATCGCCATACGCGACGGCGACCTCGGGCTGATGAATCTTTATAATCTGAGCCTGCTCGACGATTTTTACAGTGAGGTTGAGGACATAATTTCCGAAATGGAAGACGAGGGCGTCGATTTCATAATCGCATATATGCACTGGGGAACCGAATACAGGATAACTCACACTACTTATCAGGAAACCGTGGCGCAGGAGCTGTGTGAGCTTGGAGTTGACGTTATAATAGGCGGTCATCCGCACGTCATCGAGGACACGCAGATTCTCACAAGCGAGGACGGAACGAGAACAACCGTATGCTTTTATTCCCTCGGAAATTTCGTATCGAATCAGAATCGCCGCACGCTCGGCGACACGACGAACAGCACATATACCGAGGGCGGTCTTATGGTGATGCTTACGATACGCAAATACTCGACGGGAGAGGTTTATCTCGCGGATGTGGAGGAAATCCCCACCTTCGTTCACAGGTATCTTGCGTCAAACGGCTACTACGCGCATGAAATCGTACCGCTTGCCGCGGCGCTCGAGGACCCCGAAGCATACGGACTGACCGCTACCTCATACGGTGTGGACAACGCGACCGAGGTATACGCGCTTGAGCTTGAGATTCTCGGAGACGTGATAAAGACGTACAGCGACGGGATTGTGTTGCCTCTGATTGAAGAAAAAACGAGCGGGTAACATGAGAATTTTAACTGGTGCGTTCCCGAAAATAGAGGGCGGATGCGTCGTCGCGATGGGGACGTTTGACGGCGTGCACCTCGGACACCGCGCCGTAATCTCGCGCGCCGTGGAAATCGCGAGGGACATGAGCTGTCCGTCGTGCGTCTGGTGCTTTGATATTCCGCCAAGGGTACTTTTCACAGGGGAGAATGTGGAGCTGATAACGACGCATAAAGAAAAATCCGCGCTCATATCGTCGCTCGGCGTTGATATTGTGGCTAGAATCTCGCCGACAAAAGAGCTCCTGTCGATGTCGCCGGATGAGTTTCTGGAAGCGCTGTTTGACGCGCTTTCACCGGCTCATATCGTCACGGGATTCAATTTTACATTCGGCGCGGGAGCGCGCGGGAATGTTGATACGCTTACGGCGTATGCGTCACGCAGCGGCGTCGGCACCACGACTATCGGGAGCGTGACCGCTGCTGACGGGAAAACCGTTTCCTCAACCCTTATCCGCGAGACGTTACGCCGCGGCGAGGTTAGTCTGTGCCGCGCATATCTCGGACGGAATTTTACAGTCGAGCCGACATACAAAAACGGTCGGGCGTATCTGCCCGACCGCGTTGCGGTGCCTCCGAAGGGAAAGTATGAAGCGCTCGTTTATTTTTCCGGCGGGAAAGGGAACAGCTCTGAGATAATCACCGTATCCGATGACGGCGAGGTAAATGTTAATCCCGAACGCCTGACCGCGGCAAAACCCGAAAAAATTGAATTTTTGCGGCGAATACCCGATTAAATACCGCAAAGCTTCGGGAAAAACTCAAAATAAGCGGGCTTTGGCAGAAGATTTTCGTCAAACAGCAGGGGATATTCTCCGTGCCTCCACGAAAGCGCGTCAGAAATTCCCCATACTGTCAGCGCTGTGATATTTGTGCCCGACGCTTTCAGGGAGGCGATGCCGTCCGCGATTTTCCCGTAATACTCCGCCTGAAGGCGGAGATTTTCTTTTGATTTTTCCTTTATTCCGATGTCAAGCTCCGTCACCTGAAGCTCATATCCGGCGTCAGCGAATTTTTTCATCGCGTCAAAGTAAAGCCCGAGATTTTCCCCGACCGTAAGATGGCTTTGCATTCCGATCCCGTCAATGAGTCCTTCGTCACGAGCGTTTTTCAGATTTGAAAGAATCATGTCGGGCTTATACATACAGGCGTAGTCGTTGTAAAAAAGTCCGAATTTTCCGTCTGAGTATTTTTTCGCGAAGCGGAGCGCCTGATAATAATAGTCATCGCCGACAGTCGCGTACCATTTGTTGTTTTTGCGGCGAACTCCGCTGTCATCTCCCGCATCGCGGTCAAACGCCTCGTTTACGACGTCCACAGCGTAAATCAGATCGGGGTAATTGTCAATAAAATACGAAAGCACGTCGTGAATGTAGCTTTCCATGCGGCAAAGCATCACGTCGCGCCCGACAAGCGCGCCGCCGTCGGTGTAGTCTTCGGTGAAAAACCAATCGGGCGTCTGCGAATGCCACACGAGCGTGTGAAGACGAACCTTCGCGCCCGTCGAAATTGCCGTTTTTATTATAGGCTCGCACGATAAAAACCGTATCTTTGCGTGAGTATAGCTTTCGGGGAGAGCTGCTCTTGACCCCTCGCCGTCAAGCAGCGCATCGGGCTTCATCTCGTTTTCCGGCGTAAAGCAGTTAAAGCTTTTTGTCACGACGTCCGAATATTTCCCCCATTCGGAGAAAACCCTGTTCGGAACTGCCGTGCCTATATAAAGTGAGTTACACTTCATAATATTACCTCATAAATCATTTTTTCGGCGTGAGCGTGAAGCTGAATTCGCAGTATTTGCCGTATTCGCTATTTACCGCTATTGTTTCTCCGTGCGCGTCGATTATAGTCTTGCAGATGTAAAGTCCAAGACCGACTCCCGTTTTGTCAAGTCCGCGGCTCTTGTCGCTTTTATAAAATCTGTCGAATACGTGCGCTATATCCTCCTCGGGGATTCCCTGACCCTCGTTGAAAACGGAAACGTGGACTTTTTTTCCGTATACTGATGCCGAAACCTTGTATTCGCCGCCCTCGCGCGAGAATTTTACTGCATTGTCGCAGATATTGTAAAGCACCTGATAAATCGCGTCGCGGTCGGCTGTGACGAAAATATTGTCGCTGCCCGAATCAAATTCGACCTTGAGATTCTTTTCCGTGAGGCGCGCCTCCATCGATATTATTATCTCGCGCGCCATCTCGCATATGTCGAAATCGACAAACGTGAATTTGCGCACGCCCGCCTCGATTCTCGTCAGATCGAGAAGAGAGGAGACGAGCCGTGACAGTCTGCCGACTTCGTTTTTTACAATTTTGAGATAATGCTCGTATTTGTCTGGCGGTATCGCACCGTCGAGTATTCCGTCTATATATCCCGAAATCGTCGTCATCGGCGTTCGCAGATCGTGTGAGACGTTCGCGAGGAACGTACTGCGCATATTTTCAAGGTCGGCGAGAGACGCTGCCATATTGTTGAACGTCTCGGCAAGCTCCGCTATTTCGTCCTTGCCGACGACATTTACGCGCACATCGAAATCTCCCGCGGCAAATCGCTTCGCTGCGGCGCTGATGTCCCTTATCGGGCGCACGACGCGCTCGCTTAAAAAATATACGGCGACAAGCGCTGCGAGCATTACCCAGAGGCTTGCGAGTACGGTTGAGCTTACAAGCGAGTTCAAGAGACTGTCGGTGTTTGATTTCGACGAGCAGGTAAAGACTGCGCCAACTGCTGTGCCGTCTGACGAAATCGCCCTGCCGCAGACGTATTTCACCGAGGCAAATATTCCCTCGCTGTCCTCCGAAACAAACGAATATCCGCTTGACGTCACATTTGAAAGCAAATCGGCGCTGACCTCGTAGGTCTCGCTCCCGCCGACAGCGGGAACATATTTGCCTGCGGTATATAAAACATTTCCATCAATGTCCGATATTACGACGGAAACATCTCCCGCGTAATCGAGAAGAAGGCGTATGCTATCGCTTAACGTATCGCCGTTTTCGTCAATATATTCGGAAACGGATGATGATCCCGTCACATTTTCATTTATATATTCGGCGACAGTATCGGCGGCGCGCGAAAGGGACACCTCCTTCGATGTGTCCGAATAGCTGCCGATTAAAGTCGATATTATCGAAATCTGCACGATAAAGCTGACGATTATCGTCAGCATAAAAACGGAAATATATTTTGTAAAAATCGAGCGAAACACTTAAAATCCGTCCTTTTCGATTAAAAGGGCGTGCGATTTTGCACGCACGCCCGAAATTCAACAGTCTACTGTGTAACACAGGTTACTGTGTAACACAGGATTACTGCGTAACCTCGAATTTATATCCGACGCCCCATACAGTTTTGAGGTTCCATTTGTCGGACACGCCCTCGAGCTTTTCACGCAGACGCTTGACGTGTACGTCAACCGTGCGCGAGTCGCCGAGATAATCGAAGCCCCATACCTTGTCGAGAAGCTGATCTCTCGTGAATACGCGGTTGCAGTTGAACGCGAGGAAATAAAGCAGCTCAAGCTCCTTCGGCGGTACATCTACGGGCTTGCCGTTGAGACGCAGCTCATATTTTTCAAGGCTGATTTCCATGTTGTCAAACTTGATGACCTCGCTTCCCGTCATCGTGTCATGCGAGTTATAGCGGCGAAGCACCGCCTTTACGCGGGCGGAAAGCTCCTTCATGTCGAACGGTTTGACAACAAAATCGTCGGCACCAAGCTCAAGCCCGAGAACCTTGTCGAAAACCTGACCCTTTGCCGTAATCATTATAATCGGCTTGGATGATACCTCGCGGATTTCACGGCAAACCTGAAGCCCGTCCTTTTTCGGAAGCATAATGTCAAGAAGCACGAGGTCGGGGTCGTACATCTTAAAGTAGTTCACCCCGTCGTTTCCGTCGTTTGCAGTCTTAACGTCATAGCCTTCGTTTTCAAAATAAAGACGCAGCAGATCACATATGTTCACGTCGTCGTCGATAACAAGTATTTTTGTACCTATAGCCATAACAAATCCTCCGTTTTTTTGCTTTCGCGTTGTACAATAATATTATACCACTTCCCAATCAAAAAGTAAACGATTTTTGATGAGAAAAAATATAAAAATTGTACGCTGCTCCGAATCGTGGTGCCGAGCAAATTATTCAAATAAAATTTACTTGCACACTTGCTGAATATAATCTATAATATTTCCTTGAAAGCGGTATGTTCGCATTCTGTTTTTTTTGTGAAAATCGAATTTATCACGCTTTTTTATCTTAAATGCTTGTTTTTTGTCGAAAGGAAATGCATAAAAATGAAGCTTGGAATTATCGGACTTCCCAATGTTGGGAAAAGCACACTTTTCAATGCGCTTACATCAGGCGGCGCGGAATCGGCAAATTATCCGTTTTGCACGATAGAGCCGAATGTTGGCGTCGTCGCCGTGCCGGACGAAAGACTCGACCGTCTTTCTGAAATGTACAACCCGACGCTCTATACGCCTGCGACGGTTGAATTTGTCGATATTGCGGGACTTGTGAAGGGCGCGTCTCGCGGAGAGGGACTCGGAAACAAATTTCTTTCACACATACGCGAAACCGACGCGCTCGTACACGTCGTGCGATGCTTTGACGGGGGCGATATTATCCATGTTGACGGCGGAGTTGATCCCGTGCGCGACGTGGAAACCATAAACACGGAGCTTATTCTCGCTGATATTGAGACGCTTGAGCATAAGCTTGACCGAACGAGAAAGCAGGCGAAGGGCGATAAATCCCTTGAGGTCGAGGCGGAGCTCGTGGAGCGCGTCATGAACGAGCTTTCGGACGGAAAAACGGCTCGTTCCGTAGAGCTTTCTCCGGATGAGGCGGAGATTATAGGTTCACTCAATCTTTTGACGATGAAGCCCGTAATTTACGCCGCGAATATAGGCGAGGATGACGTAGGCGGCGGGTATGAATCAAACGAGCATTATATTAAGCTTGCGGAGCTTGCCGCGTCCGAAGGCTCAGGCATAATCCCTGTTTCCGCTGCAATCGAAGCCGAAATTGCGGGGCTTGATTCCGAGGACAGGAAGATGTTTCTTGAGGAAATGGGAATCGAGCATTCGGGGCTTGAGACTTTGATACAAAAAAGCTATGCGCTTCTCGGGCTTATAAGCTTCCTCACGGCGGGTCCCAAGGAGGTGCGCGCATGGACAATAAAACGCGGCACGAAGGCGCCGCAGGCGGCAGGGAAGATACACAGCGATTTTGAGCGCGGCTTTATCCGTGCCGAGGTGGTGTCATACGACGCGCTTTGCGAATGCGGCGGAATGAACGCCGCGAAGGAGCGCGGACTTGTACGCTCGGAGGGCAAGGATTACGTCATGCGCGACGGAGACGTCGTTCTTTTCAGATTCAACGTGTGACGCTTATCCCTTGCGGTTGCCAGGCAAAACGCCTCTCGCGCTCGTTCTCTTGTCCGGCTCGATTTCGCCGACCCTGAGAAGCGACATTTTAGTCAGCATAGGTCCGACAAGCTCGAGAATGAGAATCGAAAAAAGCACAATACTGCGTATAACGGCGGCGTCGGCGGAGCCAAGCTCCTCCCCCGCCGTTATTGTCATTCCAAGGGCTACGCCCGCCTGCGGCAAAAGCGTTATTCCGAGATATTTGCATATATCGGGGGAGCATCCGACGGCTTTCGCCGAGAGGTACGTACCCGAAATTTTGCCTGCCGCGCGCGTCAGAATAAACACGATGCCGATTAAAATTATCGTCACGTCGCTGAGCACCGAAAAATCGAGGCTCGCGCCCGAAATCACAAAGAAGAAGATGAAAAGAGGCGTCGTCCAGCCGTCAGTACGCTCCATAAGCTCCTCCGAAAAATCGCAGAGATTGCAGAATACCGTTCCGAGCATCATGCAGACGAGAAGCGACGAAAAGCTGAGCGTTACAGCCCCGATTTCAATTTCGAGCATGGAAAGTCCGACCGTCAGAAGCACGAAGGCAATACAAATCGACATACGCTTCGACCTTGAATGAAAGAAGCGCTCAATATATGTAAGTATCGCGCCCATAGCCGCGCCGAGAGCAAGTGATGCGGCAATTTCGATTATCGGATTTACGATGATTGAAACGGCGTCAACCGTGCCGCTGTCAATCGCCTTCGCGATTCCCATTGAAATGGCGAATACGACAAGTCCGACCGCGTCGTCGAGCGCGACGATGGGCAAAAGCAGGTCGGTGAGAGGTCCGTGTGCCTTATACTGACGGACAACCATGAGCGTTGCCGCGGGAGCCGTCGCCGTCGCGATTGCTCCTAAAACTATCGCCGCCGAAAGAGAGAGCTTGTCGGGGAAAATGAAATGCACGGCAATTAAAACAATATCGACGAGAAGCGCTGCCACGAGCGCCTGACATATGCCGATTACGGTTGCCTGCCTGCCCGTCTTTTTGAGCTGCGAGAGGCGAAATTCGTTTCCTATCGCAAAGGCGATAAATCCGAGCGCACAGTCGGAGAGAATGTCGAGACTGTCGATAAGCTCGGAGGATGTGAATCCCAGACCGTCAACGCCGAGCGCGCCGAGGGCGTAGGGACCGATTAAAATCCCCGCGATAAGGTATGCCGTGACTGCTGGAAGCTGAAGCTTTTTCGCGGGACGCGAGACTATAAGTCCCGCAAGCACCGCCACGGCGATTGTCAAAAGGTATGTTGTTGTCATAAAATCACACTTTCATTAAAATAAAAATCAAAAAATAATTCAGTCTGTCAGAAGCTCCGAAAGCCCCGCGACATCCTCGACGGGAAGTGAAAATGCCACGGCGTGAGCGGGGGTAGACGGACCCGCTTTTTCAAGTACGGATTTCATTATCGCGTCCTTGCCGCTCTTTTTTGCGACAATGTATATAAGCTCCTTTTCCTCGGCGATTGACACGCCGAAGAATTTCGCGGCGAGCTTTGTTGCCGTTCCTTTTCCGTGAACGACCGTACCGCCTGCGGCTCCCGCCTCTCTCGCGGCGTTCATCACCGAGTCCGACTTTCCGCGTTCGGAAATTATTATCACAAGAGAATATTTATTTTCGTTCATTTTGCTGCCGTATGCCTCCTTATGCGGTTGATTCTGAGGGGATGGCTGCCCCTCCGTCAGATATTTCATGCTTGTGCCGCCGCCTATGCTCTCAAGAGGAATCGTCAGCGCAATTCCTACTCCCGGCACATTTATTCCCATCCTTTCGACGAGAAGCGAGAGGATTTTCTTTGATTTTCCGCTCGGGAGAATTGTCATGAGGACAGTTCTTTCGTCATTTTCAATGCCGAGATAATCGAGAATGCTCCTGCTCGCCGTTCCCCTGCCGAACGCGGAAAATACGGCATAAATCTCCTGAGCCTTGAAAAATTCGAGAAAGTCACCCTCGGCGTCTCGCCCGACTATTGTTAAAAGAAGACTGTATTCGCTCATTCTGTCGTTTCTCCTTCGCTTGCCGCCTCGTCTGTCGTCTCGCTGACGATTTCCATCTCAATTATCTCTCCCTCGTCTGTGATTTCATCGTCGGGAAGCGTGTCGTTGTTTCTCTTTGATTTGAATTTGTGGTATATTCCGAGAATCTGTATCGTTATCAGCGGCGTCATCGCGACCATCGCGATAATTCCGAAAGCGTCTGTCACGACATTTCCGCCTACGGTGCTGCACACGCCGATTGACATCGGCAAAAGAAATGTTGCAGTCATGGGACCCGATGCCACGCCTCCCGAATCAAACGCGATTGCTGTGAAAATCGGCGGGGTGACGAATGTGAGTGCCAGTGCGATAATATATCCCGCAAGGAGAAAATACATTATCGGTATATCAAGTATGATTCGCAGCATGGAAAGACCGACGGACAGAGCGACGCTTATCGAAAGGCTTGTTGAAAGCGCGTCCTTTGGTATCGTACCCGAGGTCATTTCGTACACCTGCTTATTCAGGACATGAACTGCGGGTTCCGCCGACACGACGAAATAGCCGATTATCATTCCGATTGGAACCACTATCCAGTTGTGCGAAAGTGAACCGAGCGCCTCGCCTATGTATGTGCCGACAGGACTGAATCCGACGTTTACACCGGTGAGGAAAAGCACAAGCCCCACATATGTATATACGAAGCCTATCAGAATGCGTATTACAGCGCTGCGCTCAAGCCTGAGCCTGAAAATCTGAAATACCAGAAAAAGCAGCATTATCGGCAGGAGCGCCTTTGCTACGTCAAGCATTTCAGCGGGAATTTCAGATAAAAACGCGCCCGCCAAAAGCTTTGATTCCGACATATCGGCAATTTCCTCGGAAACGTACTCGGCGCCCTCGCCGCCGTAAATTATTCCGAGAATCATGACGGTTATTATAGGTCCGACAGATGAGAGCGCGACAAGACCGAAGCTGTCGCTTTCTGCGTTGTCGTCCTCACGTATTGAGGCAACGCCAGCGCCAAGCGCCATAATAAACGGAACGGTCATCGGACCTGTCGTCACGCCTCCAGCGTCGAAGGCGACGGCAAGAAAGTCATCCGGAACGAAAATTGAAAGAATGAAAACAACAGCATAGAAAAATATCAGCATATATGAAAGCTTCAGTCCGAAAAGTATGCGGAGCATGGCGACGACGAGGAATATCCCCACGCCGACCGCGACGGAAATGATAATCACATAGGAATTTTCAACCGCCGGGATTTGTCCCGCAAGTACCTGAAGGTCGGGCTCCGAGACGGTCACTGCCATTCCTACGAGAAAGCATACAAGAATTATAAACCAAAGCCTGCGAGTTTTTGTTATCGACGAGCCTATTTCCTCTCCGACTGGAGTCATCGCCCTGTCGGCGCCTAAATTGAAAAGTGCCATCCCGACAAAGAGCATTACCGCTCCGACAGCAAACGCCGCCAGAAGCTCCGTAGGTATCGATATGAATGTGAAGCATACCGCGAATACTATCACCGTTATCGGAAGCACCGATTTAAGCGATTCCGTGAGCTTGCTTCTGAGTACTGTCCTGTTTCTTCTTCGCAATATTATACCTCCCGATTAAATTGACGAAACATTATCTATGTGCGCATATCGCGACACGCAATGTCTTACTATAGTATTTTACCATAAACACTTTGAAAACTCAACGATAAAAACGACGAAAAAATCGCCTCTGCAAAATATATTTTATGATATGATTTCGCAGAACACAGTATGCGACTTGAATATGTGAAAAAGCATTAGAACACCGCTTTGCTTTTATTATGCAATACTGTGTGCAAAGCGAAATTGCAGCGTTATATTCTCAGCGGAACTTTTTCGCCGAGACTTGACATATTTCCGATTATATGATACAATGAAACGATGAAACAGAAAAGCATAAGGGATGGGGAGGAAAGCTTTTGCCTATGGTATTCGATAAACTTTTTCGCCCCGATTATATGTTCCTGCGGTTTTCCGATGTGACGCCCGAATTTTGCCGCAAAAACGATATTTCCGCGCTTATCTCTGACATTGACAACACGCTTGTCACATATGACGACCCCGAACCGACGGAAGAGGTTTTATCGTGGATTCGCTCGCTTGAGGCTGCCGGCGTGAAGCTCGCGTTTGTGTCAAACAATGAAGAGGCGCGCGTATTGAGGTTTAATTCGAGACTCGGATTTCCCGCCTACCCGAAAAGCGGCAAGCCCGGGACAAAATGCATTTTCGCGGCGATGGCGGAGCTTGGTGCCGACGCGGCGCATACCGCCTCATTGGGGGACCAGCTTTTCACCGATGTCTGCGGGGCAAAGCGCGCTGGGCTGCGGATGATTCTTGTGCCGCCTATAAAAGACAAGAAAACGCCCTTTTTCAGATTCAAGCGCGCGCTCGAATACCCGTTTATGAAGCGGTATCTGAGGGACGCGAGGATTGAAATGAACGAATGGGGCATATGACTTTTGTATATAACGCGGAGGATACCGCTTTATATAACCATATTTTACTTTATTCTTGAAGGGAGAATACATATGACAAGGCTTGAAAAAGCACTCGCAAAGCTTGCGGGCTGCGATTACGACGCGCTTTATATCTCATCGGAGATAAATCAGCGCTATGTCACCGAATTTGCTTTCACAGACGGATATGTCCTGATAACAAAGGAGAAATCCTATGTCGTGACGGATTTTCGCTATATCGAGGCGGCACGGGCGAAGGTAAAGGGGAATTTTGAAATTATAGGCGAGCGCCGTGCGGACACTCTTTCGTCGCTCTGCGCCGAAAATCACGTTAAGGCTCTCGGATTTGAGGACAGCTCGCTCTCTTACGCGGGATATGAATCGCTCAAAAATCAGCTTTCGGGCGTGAAGCTTGTCCCCGCGGGAAAATTCATTGAGGAGCTGCGAATTTTCAAGGATAAGGAAGAGGTAGAAAACATCACGAAGGCGCAGCGAATCGCTGAAAAGGCGTTTGCCGAGACGATTCCGTATATCAAGGCGGGAGTGCATGAGACTGAGCTTGCGGCAGAGCTTGAATACCGCATGAGAATGAACGGCGCGGAGGACAAGAGCTTTGAGACGATATGCATTTCGGGCAAAGCGTCGTCAAGCCCTCACGGCGTTCCGAGAAATGTGCCTATTGAGCACGGATTTCTCACCTTCGATTTCGGCGCGCTTTATAACGGCTATCATTCGGATATGACCCGCACCGTCGTTGTCGGGAAAGCCGACGAGGATATGAAGAAGCTCTACTATACGGTTCTAAACGCTCAGATGTCCGTTATCAACGTCATCGCGGAGGGCTGCGCGAACGCGAAAATGGACAAAATCGCGCGTGATATAATCGATGGCGCGGGATATGCCGGCTGCTTCGGTCACAGCCTCGGTCACGGCGTCGGACTTGAAATTCACGAGGCTCCGGGTCTTGCATCGCGTGCTGAGGGAACGCTCAAGGTCGGGCAGATTGTGACGGTTGAGCCGGGAATCTACCTTGAAGGGAAGTACGGCTGCCGCATCGAGGATATGGTTGAGATTACTCCGGGCGGATCAAATCTCATCACGGACTGCCCGAAGGAGCTTCTCGAAATTGACGTTTAACGAATTTTTTCACCATAGCAGTGTGAAAATTTGAATTTTTGCGCCCCTTTTTGAAAAAAAGGGGTTGCAAAATTCCCCGACGTATATTATAATCATATAGTCGGAAAATCATTTTGGCAACAACAACACCGAAAGGAGAGACGCGGGAGCGCTTCGGCAGCCCGCGCAAATAACATGGTAACAGCAGGTGATTTCAAAAACGGCGTCACATTTGACGGCGGAGACGGAAGCGTATTTCAGGTAATAGAGTTTCAGCACGTAAAGCCGGGCAAGGGCGCGGCGTTTGTGCGCACGAAGCTCCGCAACGTGATGACGGGCGCGGTCGTCGAGCGCACATTCAGCCCGACGGACAAATTCCAGGACGCTCGCATTGAGCGCAGGGAAATGCAGTATCTTTACAACGACGGTGATCTTTATTATTTTATGGATCCCGAAACATATGACCAGATACCGATAAATTCGTCGATGCTCCCCGAGATGTTCAAGTTCGTCAAGGAAAACGACAGCTGCAAGTTCGTATCGTACAAGGGAAACGTATTTTCGGTTGAGCCTCCGATGTTCGTAACGCTCGAGGTTGTTGACTGCGAGCCGGGCGTCAAGGGCGATACGGCAACGAATGCGAAAAAGGTATGCACGCTCGAAACGGGCGCCACGCTCAATGTTCCGCTCTTTATCAATGTCGGCGACAAGCTTAAAATCGACACGAGAACGGGCGAATACATCGAGCGCGCGAAATAAGATCTCTGGAGGATTTTCAAATGACTATCAGTGAAAAATGCGCCTACGTAAAGGGACTTGCGGAAGGGCTTAAAATCGACGATTCCACCCCCGAGGGAAAGGTTATCTCGGAGCTTATCAAGATTGTTTCCGATATTTCGAGCGAGCTGGAGGATATTCACGACGACGTGTCGGCAGTCTCGGAGCAGGTTGACGATATTACCGACGAGATTTCGGAGGTTGAGGAGCTTGCGGAGGAGCTTGATCACGACCTCGGTCATATCGAGGAATATCTTCTCGAATGCGACGAGGATTTCGCGCTCGACGATGACGATGATGATGACGAATGCTGCTGCTGCGACGACTGCGAGCTTTATGAGGTTGAATGCCCCCACTGCGGCGAGGAATGCTGCTTTGATTCGGAAATCGACCCGCTTGACATGATTTGCCCTGCCTGCGGCGAGCATCTTTATAGCGTTGAGGACATCGACGACGAGGACGATGAAACGTCTGAGGACAAATAATCGCTTTTGCACATAAAAAATCTGCGGTGCCGCAAGGCACCGCAGATTTTTTATCCCCAGCATTTCACGTACATAAATATAAGCTTCTTCATCCCGCAAAGACGCAAAAGCAGCAGCTTTGATGTTTCTCGGAACGCCGAAAGCGTGTTTTTGTTGTCCACGTTTTCGTTTGGCGTCCCGAACGCAGCCCGCATGACATCCTCCGACATCTGAAAGATGAGTTCTGACGATACCTCGGGCAGTGACTCGGACAGCCGAGATGCGAAATCTGCTTCCGTGCCGTTATAATCCGTCAGAATCCCACAGTAGTGAATCATATCAAGATACCGCGCGAAAATTTGCCGACAGCTCATGCGTTCAAGTCTTAGCAAGACGCGCAGCCGTCTGTACGCGATGAAAAACGGAATCGAAAGCGCGGCGAACAAAAGACAAAGCTCGATGACAAAGAAAGTATCGCCGCTGTTTTTGATAATCGAATCGAAATCGAGCGAGAAAATCGAGCCTGATTTTGCATCACCGTCGCTTATGCTCGCGGTTTGGCTGATTTCCTCAGACATCGCCCAGCCCTCACGGGTGACGATTCCCAGAAATTCAGACATATCATACCCCGGGTATGATGCAGACATGGTGCCGCCCGATGACGGGGTGACCTCGACGGGAGTCCATCCGTAGCCGGAAATGAATATCTCGACCCACGCGTGAGCCGATTCGTCCGTCACCTCCGCAATCCATGTGCCAGTTTCCTCGTCATATCTGAAATCGGACGCTGATACGCGGTAGCCTGTCGCGTAGCGCGCAGGAATGTCGTAAAGACGGTACATGAGCGTCGCGGCGCAGGCAAAATGCTGACAATACCCTTTGCCGCCCTCAAAGAGAAAATATTCGATCGGGTCCTCATTGACGGGGAACCACCCCGGCGTTTTCGTATATGACGCGCGCGAGTTTAGCGTATAGAGTATGAACGCCGTAATTTCGTCAAGGTCGTCGAGCGGATTTTCCTCGACAAGCGATGTGAGCCTTGGCAGAATTGACGTGGGAACTGACGTATACGAGGATTTTATGACGTTCATGTACGCCTCCTCGACGATGCGGTAAACCTCAATCATCTGTGTCTGTTCTTCACTGTAGATTAACATGGAATCGGAAATCATCCTGTCCCAGTCAATCATCATGTCCGACTGCTCGTAATAAAGAAAATAATATCCCTCCGACGGCATATCGGCATAGTCATCCATAAGTATGTCGCTTATTGTTCCGCTTGCCAGAAGACGTGTATAAAAGCCGCTGTAGTATGGAACATAATAGTTGTCGTACAGTCCGTCGGCGTGCTGTACATTCAGAAGTATGTCCGATATGTTCAGATATGTCCGTTCCTCCGCAGTTCCCGTAAGATAATCGGTATACTCTGCCTCATTGACCGCAATCCCGTTCATTTCATAATAAAGCGAATAGTAAATGCTGTTCATTATGCTGAGCACGGCGGCTTGCCCGTATTCTTCAGAGTAAGAATATTCCTGAGAATCAAGTCCCGTGCCGAAATAATAGTACATAAATGTTTCATTGTCCAGAAGCGCATCTATCATTATATCGAATATTCCCTCATCGCTCGAGCGAATCCAGTTTCCACCGATATAAGCGCCGCCGCCGAATCCCCGAAGATAAATGTCCTCCGTCGGCTGTTTGTCGGCGGTTACGGTCAGCTGAACGGTGCCTGTCATATAATTGTTGCCCGTGCTTATGCTGCCTCCCGTAACGTGACCAGCCGCGTTCCCGCTCGCTTCAAGCAAGGCTCTGTTTACCGCAGTTTCAAGGCTGTAGATGAATCCGAAAAATGAATCCGAAAACTGCGACATCACGGGTGTCAGCACGGCAAAAATCAGAACCGCAGCGAGCGCGACGAAGGCAACGCTCTTTTTCGTGACTCTTGCCCTCGCTCCCTCCTTCAGCGCCAGCGCCCCGTATCGGCGCTCCGAAATCTGAATTGTCCAGAAAATAACCTGAAAGAGAAGGAGCAGCAGAATCTGCGGCGCGGTGAGCCTCGCGCCGATTATGGGGGAGACAAATGTAAGAGCCGTAACGGAAAGATATATGACGACGTGATTTTTAAGGAGAATCTCAAAAAGAAAGATGATGAGCGACACAGCTGCCGACAAAAGCAGCACCAGCACCGTAAAATCACCGTCCGAAAGCGACGTGCTGTCGTCGGCGTACCCGATTATAGCTATTATCTCAAAGGCAAGCTCCGAGCGGAACAAAATCATAAAAATAGTTCCAAGTGCGGCGAAAATCGCCAGAAAAACGGCGAAGGCGCGCCTTTTTTTGCTGTATAGAAGCCAGAGAATGAAGGAGAGGGCGAGCGAGAACAAGTATACTGCGGGAGAGGAGAACTCCATTCCGTCCGCAGCTTCAAGGAAAAAGAGCATTGAAAAAACGCCCGCGGCAAGGCATACGGGATAAATAAGCGAACTGTATTCGGCTTTGTCCCCGATTCTGCACGCGGTGATTACAGGTCTTTTCTCTCGGCGCCTTTTTTTCATGCGCTCTCCTCTTTTCAGTGTCTGTGCGCTTTTTTATAGACTGACGAGCACACGGTCAAGCCCGAAGTCAAAATCCTCGGGCAAAATTTCACATATCCGCTCTCCCGAGCGGAAAATTTCAAGCTTCGGCGTTATGTAAATCGCGTCCTCGGGCGCGGCTCTGTCCGGTATCCCTGCCTTGCCGCCGGCTTTTCCGACCGCCCGATATATGCTTATAAGCAGACCTGCGGCATCGTTTTCAGTTTTGACGTCAAATGAGATATCCAATCTTGACTCGGGGTCGACGTAATACGCGCAAACCGATACACCGTGTCTCAGTATTCCCGTCAGAAGGGAATATAAAACCCTGTAGTAGTCGCTCCTTTCGGGGACAGTGAGAGGCGCTATCGCGAAAATATCAACATAAATGACTGCCGCGCGGTCTGCTTCGCGCTCGTATTCCTTTACATATGTCGCCATGCCCTTTGATGAGAGCTGCCAATGTATGCGCCGTACTGTGTCGCCGTCTCTGTATTCTCGGATGTCGCGGATTTCGTTTGCGTCGCCCGCAAATTTATTGTAAAAGCTGTCCGAAAAATTCCCGCGGATTTCTCTTTCAGCAATCACGACATCCATCGGTTCGTCGGAAGGGATGACGGCGACGTACATTTCCTCATTCATTCGGCGCTGTGAGCTGAAAAGCGCGAAATAATCAAACGTCCGCACGCTTTTCAGCTTAACTCTCATGGCGCCGCTGTGAGACGGACGCAGAGTAAAGCAAGCCGTACTGCTGCCGTTTTCGCATCCTCCGCAAAGCCGCTTTACCGTTCGCTTACTGCCGCCGTCGTAGAAAGCTGCGAGTGTGATTTCATACCTGCTTACGGGAAGCTTTCCGTCGTATCTGACATTGACCGTTATTGGAGAGGAAACGCCCGCTGTCGCAAAATCCGAGCTTTTGCAAAATCCGACGGAAATCCGCCGCTTGAAAATATGCGGCAGCACAGCCGACACGGCGGCAAAAATCAGCTCTGCCGCCGAAAGCACGAGCAGCGGCGTATAGCTGTACATCGCTGCAAGATAAAACGTCAGAAAAATCAAAAGCAGAAAAAGAACGGATTTCAGTCTCATTTCGTCTTTTCACGGCTTTCGGCGGGCGGGGATTTGACAGACGACAAAATTTTGCCTATTATGTCGGTGCGGCTCATCCCGTCGGCTTTTGATAGCGTACCAGAGGTTATTCTGTGAGACACGACATACGGAAATTGCTCGGCGACGTCCGCAGGCGTCACAAAATCGCGTCCGCGATACCATGCAGCCGCCTTTGACATTCTGACAAGCGCTATTGTGGCTCTCGGGCTTGCGCCGCGGACGATGAGCGGATTTTCCCTTGTCTCCCTCACGAGATTCAGAATATATTCGTATACCGTGTCCTTTATATAAACGGAGTGAATTTCGCTCTGCATGGAAAGAAGCTCGTCGCGGCTTATCACGGGTCTGATATTCTCCGTCCGGCTCGTCTCCCCGACCTCCGACGCGAGCTGAAGCTCGCTTTTGAAATCGGGATACCCGAGCGAGAGGGAAATCATGAATCTGTCCGTCTGCGATTCGGGGAGGGGAAGAGTGCCGGCGCTCCCCGTCTCGTTTTCCGTCGCGATGACAATAAACGGGCGCGGAACATCGCGCGTAACGCCCTCGACGGTCACGCGCCTTTCCTCCATCACCTCGAGCATCGCCGACTGCGTTTTCGGAGACGTTCTGTTAATTTCGTCGGCAAGACAGAGATTGCAGAACACCGCGCCCTCACGAAATTCAAAATCACCGGTCTTTTGCCTGTAAACCGAAAATCCCGTAAGGTCTGACGGCATGACATCGGGAGTAAACTGTATTCGCTTGAAATCAAGCGACATCGCGCCGGCAAACGCAAGTGCGAGCGTAGTCTTTCCGACGCCAGGAATATCCTCGATGAGAATGTGTCCGTTGGCGAGAATTGCGAGAAAAACCTCGGTCACTTCACGCTCCTTGCCGAGTACTATCCGATTGACAGTGTCCGTGATTTTCTTTGCTTTTTCATTCATTTTGAAATTCCTTATTGATTTCTGTCGTCGATTCCGTCGCCGTTTCTGTCGGGGAAAATATCGGGTCCGAGAGCCGATCCGCCCCCGCCGCGACCTGCCGGCGCGCCGCCTATAATTTCCGAGGCGCGAACGCCGTTTTCACGGCGCGAGACCTCGACCGCCTGCGATAAAACGTCCTTGACGCGGCGCGCGTTTTTGATGTGCAGAATCTCAAGTGCCGGGGTAGACGCATCCGTCGATATGATTTTGAGCGTACCCGTCCTGCCGATTCGCTCGCCGAGCGACTGCGTGTAGGTGATGTCCTTTATCCTGTAAAGCCTCACCTCGCCCTCGGTATAATTTATAAATCCCTTTTTGATAAAGAGCCTTGAAGCCGTGAGGGAATACTGCGTGAACGACCACGGAAGCGCAAATATGGTTACGCGCTTTCTGTCCTTCCAGATTATATCCTCCTCCTCAAGACCCACGCGAAGCTCGCCGTTTTTAAGCTTATTTTCGTCAGCCATCTGAAAAGCCTCCTTGATTTTTGACGCGGCGCCGCCGCGATTTTGCTTATCAAGTAAATTATAATACTGCGGGACGCCTGCTTGCAGTCCGCACTGTGAAACTTTTTGTAACATTATTTTTAATTATGAAAGACACGCCGCCGATATACGGCGATGAAGCAAAAAATATTCGTTTTTTTCGTTTGAGACTATTGTAACATTCAAAGAAATATGATACAATATATAAGGCGTGAAAATATGACGCCCGCGAGCGGTCGTAACACCGCAGACGCGATTACATTACATAAGGACTTTGCGGAGGAAACCGGAGTGGGAAAAAGAATTGTGGCGTCAACCTCGACGTGCTGTCTCGATTATTACGAACACAGCCATGACATACGAATGATACGTATCAAGCTTGAAATAAACGGTAAGCTTTACGCGGACGGAACGGAAATGCCCGCGGACAAATTCTATAAAATGCTTGAGGACGATCCGACGCTCATTCCGAAAACGTCGCAGGTGCCGATAGGAGAGCTTCTTGAATTTTTCGAGGGGCTGTACGCTGAGGGATATGACGAGGTGTTTGTCACGACAATTTCCGCAAAGCTCAGCGGCTCGTACAACGGAATTGTTGCGGCGGCGGGAATGCTCGCCGATAAGATGAAAATCGAAACCTACGACACAAAAACCGTCTGCTTCAACGAGGGGATGTTCGCCCTTCGCGCAAGCGAAATGATTGAGGCTGGCGCAAGCTTTGACGAGGTGCGCGCGGCGCTTGACCATATGGCGGAAAACAACATGATAATGTTCGCCGTTGAGCATCTCGATTTTCTCATCAAAAACGGTCGTCTTTCAAATGCCGCGGGCTTCGGCGCAAATCTTTTGCAGATTAAGCCGCTGCTTGAGGTGCAGAGCGACGGCGAAATCCGCTCAATTAAGAATATACGAAAGATAACTCGCGCTCTTGACGAGGTGGCACAGCGCGCAAAGGAATACACGGCAGGGCATAAGGACTATTTCATTTACTATGTCGCGACGACGACGGAACGGCTCGAATATCTTAAGGAGGCGACGAAGCTCGCACTCGGAGAAAACGATTTTCCGTTTATGCCGTGTACGCCTATTGTCGGATGTCACGTCGGAAACGGCGCCATAGGAATCGGGATCTTCCTGAACGACTGAAGCATATCGCAAAATTTGCGGATAAAATAAAAATCGGAGCGGCATCGCCCCGATTTTTGTTATGCGGATTTTATACATTCAGGATTCATTCCATGGGATTTATCCCTAAGGGTTTATCCCTTTGATTGCGCTAAAATTCCGTCGGCGCTCTCGCAAAGATAAAACGCATAATTTCCCGAAAGCTCGGGAAATTCATAAAGATACCGCGACGATACATAATCGGAAATATCGTCGGCAAAATCGGGATTTATCAGCGCGACGGCGCAGCCGCCGAATCCCGCGCCCGAAAATCTCGCGCCGTATACGCCGTCGGCGGAGTTGATAATCTCGTGAAGCGCTATAAGCTCGCGTGAGCCGCTTTCGTATTTGTATATGCTGCTCTCGCCGCTTTCTCTCATGAGATTTCCGTATTTTTCAATATCGCCGCGCTGCCATGCCTCTGCCCCGAGGGCAGCTCTTGCCGTTTCGGTAAAATAATGCTCGGCACGATTACGAAGCGTTTCGGGAAGCCTCTCGCCGAATCGCTCGAAATCATCCCTTGGAATATCACAAAGACGCAGCGCGCCGTCCTTTTTGATTCCCGCAAGCTCCGCGAGCATAACGGCGGCGTCAGCGCATTCCTGACGCCTTGAATTATACCCCGATGAGGCGAGCGTTCGACCCACGCCTGACGAAAAAACAGCGAATTTATGCGGCGGGGCGCAGAGGGACGATGGGATAAGCCTGTACTCTCCGCATTCGGTGTCAAGATAAAGCAGGCTGTCACGCCGTGAAAGCACAACGCACGACTGGTCGAGTGTCCCGCACATAACGCCTACGAATCTGTTTTCGGCAGCCTGAGCTGTCAAAATCATTTCATTTTCGGAAAGCGAGATATTGTTCGCGGCGGCGAGCGCCGAAAGAAAGGCTACAGTCACGGCGGCAGACGACGAAAGTCCGCCTGTCGAGACGTCGCCGTCAATGTAAGCGAGGATTCCCGTTTTGAGCGTGTATTTTTCATTCAGGGCAAATGCGGCTCCTCGAATATAATCAGCCCAATCCCCGACGCGCCCGTTTTTGAGCGAGTCGAGGGAAAAAAGCACCTTGTCGGGAAAATTTTTCGATACCGCTTCAAAGCTATCGCATCCCGCTGCACGGTATGAAACGGTGACTCCGAAATTTATGGCAAATCCGTTCACCCTGCCGCCCTGATGATCTACGTGAGCGCCGAGCGTGCATATGCGGTAGGGGCAGAAAAGCTCCCCGTCGGGTGCGATGCCGTAGATTTTTTTGAATATTTCATCATGCTTCATCGTTTTTTTCACTCCCCGAGGATTATTAAGTCTTGACGACGCAGCCTTGTCTCTTATTGTTAGCTGCACATTTTCCGAAGACTGACACAGAAGCCGCGCAGCTCAGTCTGGTCGATATGATTTTCAAATTCGAGCGAAAATGCTTTGCCTATGTATTTTTGACTGTGAAGCCTTCCCGACACCTTTATATGTCCCATCCCGTCTCCCTCAAATGCGAGAAAGGATTTGGCACCGTAAGGCTCGGAAATTTCCGCGTGTCCCGACAGCGTTTCGTATAAACGGCAAAGCTCATAAGAGAATGCGGAAAGCGCTTTTATATCAACGTCAAGCGTCGCCTCGGCGGAAAAGTCCTCGCCGATAAGGGATACGAAAAGCGATGTGTTGACGGGAAGCGCGATGTCCTCGCGCGTGACCTCAAAGCTCACACGAAGCGTGAAATTTTCGCCCGAAAGCGTGATTTTCTCCATACATATCTCCCCCGCCTGCGGCGCACTTTCTTTACGATGGAAAGACTTGACTTAATGAAACTGCGTTTCATTAAGTCAATGCCTCAAAGTCCGCCGCGCCGTGCTTGCAGAGCGGGCAGACAATATCATCGGGGAGCGTGTCTCCCTCATAAATCCATCCGCATATCTTGCAGACAAAGCCCTTTTTGCCCGAGACTTGCGGCTTCGGCTTTACATTTTCGAGATAATATGTGTATGTCATCGTGTCCTTGTCGCTCATGACGCGCGCCTCGGTGACGGAGCATATGAACATACCGTGACTTCCGAGATCGACATAGCTTTCCACCTTGAGCGAAAATACGGCGTTTGCGAATTTCGGCAGAATGCGAAGCCCGTTATCGGTGCGAATCTCATCCCAGCCTTCAAATTTATCGACAGCGCGACCCGAGCGGAATCCGAAGCCCTCGAACACAGAAAACGGAGCCTCGACCGACAGGCAGTTCACGTTCATTATCCCCGTCATTTTAATCACATGATGCGACCAGTTTGCCTTGTTTATGTTCACGGCTACCATGTTCGGGTTGTCTGACACCTGCGTGACCGTATTTACAATCAATCCGTTGTCGCGCGTGCCGTCGTTTGACGTGACGACGTAAAGCCCGTAGCCTATGCGCGACAGTGCCGTCATGTCCTTTTTGTTCGCCATCTCGTTTGAAATCGCGATATAATCGCGGCAAAGCTCGCTTGCCATATCCTCAAGCTCTTTTTCGTTTTCATGCGACAGTGCGGATTTTATGTGTACAGTCGTATCTGTAAACGTGAGCTTTTCGGAGCCTTTCAGAAGCTCCTTTATTACCTTTGCTGCAAGAGGCGCCCATGAGCCGTTTTCGACTATCGCGACAGTGCGCTTTCTGAAATTATGCTCCGTGAGGCGCGTCAGAAAATCGTGCATATAGGGGAATATTCCCGCATTGTACGTTGTCGTCGCAAGCACGAGCTTGCCGTATCTGAATGCGTCTGCGACAGCGTATGACAAATCCTCGCGGCAAAGATCGTGAATGACGACGCGGGGACAGCCCTTCTCCGAAAGCTTTTCGGAAAGCTCCAGAACAGCCTTTTTTGTATTTCCGTAAACGGAGGTATACGCAATGACGATTCCGTCGTCCTCCGCCTCGTAAGATGACCATATATTATAAAGGCTTATATAGTGTCCGAGATTTTCAGTCAGCATGGGACCGTGAAGCGGGCAGATTGTCCGGATATCGAGCGACTGTGCCGCTTTCAGGAGATTCTGCACCTGCGCGCCGTATTTGCCGACAATGCCGATATAGTATCTGCGCGCCTCGTCGTCCCATCCCTCGTCCGCGTCGAGCGCGCCGAATTTGCCGAATCCGTCAGCCGAGAAAAGCACCTTGTCGAGCGAATCGTAGCTTACCATGACCTCCGGCCAGTGTACCATCGGTGCCGCAACAAACGTCAGCGTATGACGACCGAGATTTAATGTTCCGCCGTTTGAAACGATTACCCTCTTTGAAAAGTCCGCGTCGGGGAAGAAATTTTCCATCATGGAAAATGCCTTCGCCGAGGAAACGATAGTCGCGTCGGGATAAACGCTTATAAAATTCGCGATATTCGCCGCATGGTCGGGCTCCATGTGATGCACGACGAGATAATCGGGACGTCTGCCTCCAAGCGCCACCGATACGTTGTCAAGCCATTCATGCGTGAAATTCCGGTCAACCGTGTCGAGTACTGCGACCTTTTCGTCGAGTATGACATAGGAATTGTAGCTCATGCCGTTCGGCACGGGGTACTGTCCTTCAAAAAAATCGATTTTGTGGTCGTTCACACCTACATACAAAATATCGTCCGTTACCTTCATATTAGTATCCTCCTCAGATTAAACAAAAATTTTCCCCGCTTCAAAGAAACGATGTTTTCTCTGCTTTTATTTTCTCAAAAGCCCTCTTTTTTCAAAAAAATCATGGTACTGCTGCTTCTGGCGCGGCATCATGCGATCCGAATTGATAAAACGCACAAAATTCCGCTCGCTTACCCACTTATATGCTATTGTTTCGTAGGGCTGAAGGCGAATTGATTTCTTTTCGCAGTCCGTTACGCAGTAAAAAACGTGAATTATGCACCTGTCCTCATCGTAAACAAAGCATCCAAGCTCGGTAAATTCATCGGCTGCAATCCCCGTTTCCACAAAAAGCTCCCGCTTTACGCAGTCGAATTTATTCTCCCCTTTGAGCGCCGCGCCGCCCGCGGTTGCAACATATCGTCCCCTGTTGTCGCGCTTCGTGTACGAGCGCTGCATTAAGAGCCATTCGCCGTCTGTATGCTGTACAAGTACCTCGCACACAAGGTGATAAAGCCCCTTCGGAACGGCACGACCGCGAACCAAATCAACTCCCGCGAGCGTTTCATCCCTGTTATATCCATCCCATATTTCGGCTTTTTCGCCGTCGCTGTTCTTCATATAAAGTCTCCCTTTTTGCGGCATACGGGCATCTTTTCCCGTTAAATCTCAATCAAGTCCGCAAACTGCATTCATTATACGCTCTTTTTGTGAAGCAGATTTGCACTAATTTATAAA
>JAJQCT010000028.1 GCA_021202555.1 Clostridiales bacterium | reverse complement strand
AGTGATGAAGCTGTGCTTCGTCGCACAATGTTATTATATCAAATCTTTTCCACAAAATCAATAAGCCCCCCCCCCAGCTAATTTGCCAAAAATCAACAATTTTGACGCTGAATTTTTCGATGAATTTCAGAGATTCTTTGTGCAATATACACAAAGGATACCTCCACTGTTTTTTCAAACTGAAATATGATCCCTCGGCACACAACTGAGATATGGTAATGTCGGTTGTGTGCCAAATTTTTTCCATCAGCCGCTTGTCGGCGATGCGACTGAAGCTTCCACCGAATTCGCCTGCGTTCATTTTCTCTTTGCCTCACGTTCATTTTCTCTTTGCCTCACAATAAAGCGGGTACAGCTCCGTCTTTTTAAATTCTCCCATCGTCATAATGTGGTATTCGCGCTTTTTGCCTGCGGCGCCGCCGAGATCGGACGAGAACAGACCGTCACGTATGTTCCCGCGGATTTCAAACGGCTCGCCTTCAATCAGCACGTAATTTTCCCCTTCGGGCGACAGCGGCGGCTGGTATATTATCGTTGTCTCAAACTCCGACCATCGGATACCGCGCACCGCGTCCTGCCAATCTATGCGCCCGTCCGTATTTATCTTAACAAGCGTCCGCTTTGTCGCGCGCATTTTGATGCGTATGCACCTTACGGGCACTCCCTCCGACAAAAAATCGACAATCTCGAAATCATCCGACATCCCTGTTTCTGCGTATATGTTGTTCATCTTCAGCTCTCCCATCCGTTCTCAAATATATTCCTCTGCCTGCTTATCGAACATCTCGCGGTAAAGTCCTCCGCGCTCCATAAGCTCCTTGTGCGTTCCTTTCTCGATTACCGTTCCGTCCTTCATAACGAGAATCAAGTCCGCTCCTCTCGCCGTTGACAGCCTGTGAGACACGAACAGCGTCGTGCAGCCCTCCGCGTTTTCAAGCATTCTTTGATTCAGCTTGCAAGCTGTGTTTCTTTTCCTATCAGATCAACTGATATAACATCGCCATCTTTGAGCACAGGCAGCATACTTGACCCCTCAATACAAAATTCTACTGTGTGGGATGATTTTGATTTTAACAGCATAACTGCCTTCATTTTATTAATCATCAGCGATAGAGCAAATCAATTTTGTTGATTCATCAATATCATTGTTATAAAGCGAATAAACTTTGTGGTACTTTACGTGATTATTCTCTCATATTCGATTTCGTTTGTCAATACGATAATTTTCACGCTGGGAAAATCGATTTTCCTGACGTGAAAATTATAATATGGACAAGAAATATTCTTTTATGATATAATAACATTGAATAATGAATCACAGATTCATTATTCAAGTTGGTGAATATCGAATCCGAATCACAGATTCGCCTTCAATATTCACGGTACAGCGCTTGATTTATAATATAATAAAAATATAGCCGACATACCTTTTTACGGTATGTCGGCAAATATTTATTTGGAGGTTCTATTATGAACAAAAACTTTTCAGTAAGACTTTTTTCAGCACTCGCGGCAATTCTCACCGCGTCAGCAATTGTTGTTTCGGTCACAGTAATGCCGCTTGCAATTTCCTCTGATATGACGGATGATGAAATTGAAACAACAGACGGAATCATCGTTGATGAAGACCTGACTGCGACGGCGATCCACGTGAAAGAAAAACAGACAAATTTTAATCGAAAAACTTTTTTCGCAAATTTGCAGATCTCTCGGACAGGGATGTTAGATCCAGATCTTTGTTTAAGCATTTAACATCTACATTGTCAAGAAGCTCCTTTGCTTCTGATTTGTCTTTCGGATCTCCCCGATATAAAAGCGACCACGCGAAGTTGTACATGCACCAGGCAAGCTCTTCCATATCCTTTATTTTTCTGCTATATTCGATGCCGCTGCGCGCGACCTTGATGCATTCGTCGTATTGCTTCAGCTGACCGAGACATAGCGAAAGATTATAGCAAATGTTTGAAAGCTCTCTTGCAGCCATAATTTTGTCATCAAAGCTTTTTTCAATAAACAGTTTCGCATGACTCAAAATTTTTGCCGCCGATTTGTGATTATACATCAAAATATATGTATTCGCAATGTATACAAGAATTTGCTCCTCCATATTAGACATTAAAGGCGGCAAATTTCTGAGGCTGTAGCTTGGAGCTGTCATTTTGAGGCTTTCTTCGAGAGAGGAGAGCCTTTCTTCAACTGAAATGTCTCCGTTCTCATACGAAACAAGTGTATACAGGGTACAAAAGCGTTGTTTGTTAGCTGTAGAGAAGCCGTCGTAATCGACTTTGAGCATATTCAGAATTTCCAGCGCTTCTGCTATCTTGTTATCACAATATTCAAGATTCGCCTCACGGATTTTCTGACGCACACGGTAATTCTTTTCGTCAATTTGCTCACCAAGTAAAGCACTTGACATTCCAAGGCGCTCGATAAGCTGAGACAGTATCTCCGCACTGCTGTCAATGGTTCCGGCTTCTATTTTCGACAAAGTTGATACTTTGCAGATTCCGAGACAAAGCGCGCTTTGCGTCACTTTCATCTTCAGCCTCCGCTGCCTTATTATTATTACAATTTCGGATTTACTCCTAGTTTTCCCCCCCCCCCTAGCAAATAAGCATTTATGACTCTGCAAAAGATTTTTATTAGTGAAGATGTGCCTCACTCATTAATTCCAAATGATATTATACACCTTTTTCTTGCATATATCAACAAAGAATTTATTAAAATTATGCCCTCGTCCTCATTTCGTTTCATTTCTCGCCCCATTCACTCTTCTTCGTCTTCGCGCGTTCGCTGCGGGGTGATTTAATGGCTTCACCGAGCATTTTGTCAACCGTCTTGATATTTCGATTATACAAATTTTCTCTTCAAGTTGTCAGTCAAATGAACTATTACGACTGCTCTCTCCAGCGTAAACTCTCGCGCAAAACTGCTTCTTACCGCTCTTTTGAAGCATGGCGTCTTTTAATTGCAAGTCGCATTTTATTGCGCTCCCGCTCTGTTCACTCCTTACTGCTCACTGCTCGCTGAAACAGCTTACGGTCACCGTCGGGCTTGTCATGATTCCCATGTCACGCAGGTGATATTCATAAGAGAAATACTCGCCGCGCGTGTACCATTTATCGGCTCCGTACCAATTGTTGCCGAAATCCGTCGCGTGAAGCGCACCGAAGCTGTTGTGGCGCGTTCCGAGAAGCGTCAGGCTTATTTCGTGTTCTCCTTCCCCGACCTCGCCGAGGCTGACAGTATACGGCTCGTAAGCAACGATTTTTTCCTCTCCGCCGTCAAGCGACACCAGAACAGCCGCGCCTCTGTACGCGCCGAGGCGAAGCGTCATCTCGCCGGCAGGGGTAGCTACGGGGATTTTATATGTGACGTTGCCGGAGTAAAACGGCATATCGGCGTTTGTAACGGAGCCGAATCCGAGGCGCTCGCGCCGTGAGACAATCGTCTTTTTGCATCCCTCGAGACGGACGCCGAAATTGCCCAAAATATAGCACCATTCGCTTGACGTGCGCTCGCCGAGCGGTAGCGTCGTCTCAAGTACGTTACAGCCTACCTTTATATCGGGCAGACGCACCGTTTCAATCGAGTGATCGGTGAAAAATCCGACGGGGGCGGATGAAACCCTCTCACCGTTAAACGTAATTTCCGCGTCCTTTGCGCATTCAATCGCCAGAAGCGCGCCCGAATACTCGATTTCACTTTCAAAAGCAAAGCGGAAAGCGATTTTATGCGTCGGCGTCTCCTTTTTCACTGTCCACGGCTGAGCGGGGCGCGTGATTTTGCGTCCCATGCCGAGGCGTTCGCGGCATATGTTGTCGGCGCGGATTATTTCCTCCACCCCGCGGCTCCACTCGCCGCCGTCGCATGAAAATTCTGCCGTATCGAGCAAAAGCACGTTCGGCTCGGAGAGCGAATATTCAACGGGAGACTTAAAATCCGCCGAGAAAACGACTCTTCCTTCACGCTGTGACGGAGCTACGGATTTGGACGCTGCCTTCCCGACGCACGGGTTAAGCCTCAGAAGCAGCGAATCGCTCGCGAAAAGCGCTCTATGTATGACTGTTTTTCCGTCCGACACCTCAAACGGAATTTCCTTTATCTTCCCCGTCAGCGTGTCGTAGAGCGTCGGGACATATTCGCCCGAAAGCGTCACACTCACCCATTCGGGATGAGAAACATCGGGACATGAAGGCTCGCTGATGTGCGCGGCGAAAAGCCAGTCGCACGTCCTGTCGTGTCTTTTCTGATATATGAGATTTTCCGTATCCGTGCCGTTTGAGCGTCTGATTTTTACCATGCGGAAATCCTCAAGCGCCGTGAGAACGGCTGTGCGTGAAAACGAAACGCGGACGCATTTTTCGTAAAGTCTCTTGCCGTCCTCCGACGCCTTCGCGTCAACATATCGCGGCGGCTCGCCCATGAATATCACGCGACCTCCGCGCGATGCGAAATCGTCGAGCATTTCAAGCGTCGTTTTGCGGATAGTCTCGCATTCGGGGACAACAACGGCGCCGTATTTCATCTTTCCGACTGTAAATTTCGCGTCGTCTGTTTTTTCGTACTGCGCGGGCAGCGTTGATTCGCATATAAAATCAAAATCAATTGTGCCGGTGAGCAGCCAGCGCGTTATATTCGCGAAATTTTCCTCGAGGCGGCGGCGTTCGTTCGACGTCGAGTCGTTCGGTCCGAAATGAAGCCAATAGCTTTCGACAGGATGGATAACGGCAACATTCACCTCGGGCGTCCCGCGCGTCATCGCCGTATTCACGCGCGCGAAATGATTTTCAACATATGAATAATGCGAATACCACGGCGACTGATAATTTATCGAGGCGGGATAATCGCGCTTCGCGTCGCCCTTCATCGACACCCACGAAAGATGCGGCACGCGCACCGTCACGCCGAGCGCCGCCTGCCAGTCGCCCTGAAATTTGTGACCGCGGAAATCGAAGTCCCAGTTTGTCACGCCGTAAAGCTCGGAGGTCATTCCCTCGCGCCCGTACTGATGAACCGCCGACTGCGTTTGCTTTGCCGTCGTCAGCTCAACGCGGTTGCAGAGCATATCAATGCCCGGAAGCTGCATTTTCCGATAGCAGCGCATGGCGTCGCCGACGGCGTGGGTCTGACTTTCGAGCGTAGGCTCCTCCATGAGATGCCCCGTCAGGGAAATTCCGTTCCTGCCGCACCATTCGCCCACGACATCGAGAAATCCCGACGCGAACATTTCGGCTGTGTTGTCGTGATAATGATACCTTGCCTCGGAAACGCCGCCTTCAATTTCATATATAACCTCGGGCAGGCGTTCGAGAATGTCATATCCGAAGCGTTCACGGAATACCTCGGGGAATTTCGGCGTCCACGGCAGCGACGCCCGCCCGCGGGACGAGGTTTCAAGCGTTCGCTTTGTCGCGAACTGCGGCTCGTCCGTGAATATCGCGGGAATTGTTTTCCCGAATTTATCGCCGAGGCGCATCTTATATGTCTCATGAGTGACGCGTATAAATTCTCTCGCGGCGTCGGGGTTAAGCGTGTCTATGTAGCAGGAATTATTAAACCAAGGAGAGGGTCCTGACGGATAGCATACGAAGTAAATGCGCTCGGCGCCGTCCGGCGTCTCGTTCCCGCGCACGGTTCTTTTGTACGTCGTCAGCTCGCCCCGTTCGTTTTTGAATATGTCATATGCAGCCAGAAGATACGGCTCCGCATTTTTCACGGCAAGCTCCCTGTCATCTGTCAGTGTGTCGGGAATCTCCGTCTCGAGCGTCACCAGTCTCTGACGGTATTCGGGATGTGCCGAGGTCACGCTCCCGCCGGCAGATCCCGACGGCCACCTGTCCTCGTCGTAAAGCCATGTAAGCATTCCGAGTTCCCCGCCCCTTTTCTCGCAGGCGGAAACGAGGTCTAAAAATTCATCCGTCAGGTACGGGGTCGCCATTCCGGTGCGCGAATGAATGTGATAGCCGCCGAAGCCCATCTCGCGAAGGCAGTCTATCTGATATAAAAGCTCGTCGCGGTCAAGCTCGCAGTTCCAGCTCCAGAACGGGGTGCCGCGATATTCGGACGTGGGATTTTCAAAAAGCCCGTCATCGAGCTTTTCGCTGCAATTTTTTTTGTAAAGCATATTTCTCTCCAAAGATTAAATTCGCAAAAGCGTTCTCATCGAATATTTTATCATAAAACAGCACGTCTGTGCGGATTTCGATAAAAATATTTTTTTGCGCGCATATTTTTTATACCGTTGATATTTTAAGCGTGTTATCCGAAAAAAATGCTGATATTTCGGATTTATCGAAGATAGATGATTTGAAACTGCGCTTTTCACATCACTGAATAAAGAAAATATGCCGCTCAATTTTATGTTGACAAACAAAAATCGGTGTGATATGATATTAGAGCGCGCGAGGGAAAGCCTCGCCATGGCATATTGCGGGTGTAGTACAATGGTAGTACGCCAGCCCTCCAAGCTGGACACGTGGGTTCGATTCCCATCACCCGCTTCCGCATTTGTACCTGTAGCTCAGCAGGATAGAGCAACTGCCTTCTAAGCAGTAGGTCGCGGGTTCGAGTCCCTCCAGGTACGCTTCTTACATGGTGGATGTAGCTCAGTTGGTTAGAGCGTCAGGTTGTGGCCCTGAAGGCCGTGGGTTCGAGTCCCATCATTCACCCTTTATATTATCGACGTAAAATCCCCTGCTGCGAAAGCTGCCACGGGGATTTTTCAGAAGATGCGGAACTTTTTTCAAAAATTCATTTATGCGAATACCGAGGTGTATCATGAAGAAATTCTTATTTTCACTCTGCGCGCTCTTGTCGGCGCTTCTTTTGGCATCATGCGGCGGAAACGATTCGACCGATCTGTCAGATTATAATCTCGAGGATTACGTCGAGGTCGCCGATTATTCAAAGATTGAAATAACGGAAACGGTAATCAAGGTGACGGAGGACGACATCAACGATGTAATCGAGGACTTAATCGAGGAATACACGGAGGTTGTAGCTCTTGAAAGCGACGAGGAGGTAGTACTCGGAGACGACGTGACCGTAACATACGCGGGCTACATTGAGGGCGAATTTGACGGATTTACCGACGGGGAGCTTTTCACGGAGGAAACGGATGTTGAGTTCACGCTTGGGAGCGGCGGGTATGTTGACGGGTTCGAGGACGGTCTTATCGGAGCCGTTGTAGGCGAGGAATTTGAATTTACGATAACATATCCCGACGATTACACCGACAATGAAGACCTTGCGGGAATTACGGCAAAATTCGTTGTGACGGTGACATACGCGGAGCATGAGGTTGTTCCCGAATACACAAACGATTTTGTGGCAGAGCACACGGACTATTCAACAATGGCGGAATACGAGGCATACATTCTCGAAACGCTCGAAGCGGAAGCCGCCGAGGAAATAACAAAATACGAAATTCAGGACGTATGGGAGAAAATCGTTGAGGAATCAACGATAAAATCGTACCCTGAAGCGGTGCTTAACGCGATGGTTGAGGAATATACAGACGTTTACACGACATATGCGGAGGGACTCGGATATACCCTGTCGGAATATCTCGAGGAGGTATTCGGCTACACCGAGGACGAATTTCTGGAGCAGCTCGAGAGCGAATGCACAAGCGAGCTTAAGGACAACATGATATTCTATCGCATAGTTGAGATTGAGGGAATTGCGATTTCCGATTCGGAATACGCGACCGGCGCTGCCGAATACGCGGAGGACAACGGATTTTCGAGCGTTTCCGAGCTTGAGGCTTACTACGGCGAGGACGTCATACGCGAAAGCCTGCTCTGGGACAAAACACTTCTCTTCCTTCTCGACAAGGCAACAATTCTTCCGTTATCTGATTCGGAAACGACAGCGGAGTGAGGCTGATGATGAAAAAAATTATATCGTTGTCGCTCGCCTTGCTTGCCGCCTCCTTGATGATTGCGCTTCCGTCCTGCGGTGATGACGGGGATGCCGATGAAACAGACACCGAAACCGACGCCGATACGACTTACGAATACGTAAGCCCGACGGTTCTTCTCGAATACGAGCTTTCCGAATATATTACCCTTCCCGAATACATGGGGATTTCCGTTGCGGCAGAGACGGTAACAGTCACAGAGGACGATATTGAGGATGCGATAAACGAGCTTTTAGCGGAATATACGGAGGGGACTGTTGATTTGACAGAGGACGACGAGCTGATGCTCGGCGACACAATCAACATTAACTATCACGGATATATAAACGGCGAATGCGACGCATTTGAGGACGGAGAGGAATTTACGTTTTATACGACGGAGGGCGGATATGACTTAACACTCGGAAGCGGTGCGTTCATTGACGGATTTGAGGATGCGCTCGTCGGGTATCACGTCGGGGACGAGGCTGAAATTTATGTGACATTCCCCGACGTATACGCGAACAATCCTGACCTTGCGGGCGTTGACACGCGCTTTGTTGTTACGATAAATTCGGGAACACGCGACGTTTATCCCGATTACACGGATGATTTTGTTGCCGAAAACACGGAGTACGCAACAATCGAGGAATACGAGGCGTACCTGTGGGAATCGCTCACCGAGCAGGCGGAGGAGGAAACGCTCACAAACGCGAAACAGGCGGTGTGGAATGCCGTCGTTGACGGGACGACGCTTATAAAATTGCCCGACGAGCTGTTACAGTCGGAGATAAACGAAACCGTTTCAATGTACACATCATATGCCGAATATTACGGAATGACGCTCGATTCTTTTCTCTCGACGTTTTACGGAATCACCGAGGATGAATTTTTGTCGGAGGTGACGGAGGAATGCGAGGAAACGGTGTTTCAGGAGATGATAATATTCGCAATATCGAAGCTTGAGGGGATCGAGCTGACAGATGAGGAATACGAGGCGGGACTTCAGTCTCTCGCGGAAAGCTACAGCTATACAAGCGCCGACGACTTTGAATCAGACTACGGCGAGGATATTATCGCCGAAACGCTTCTCTTTGACAAGGTAGCGGATTACCTTTACGAAAACGCGGATATAACATACGAATAAGACTTTTATATAAGGAGAAAATGTTAAGAGTAATGAAAAAACGCGCGTTTGCTACAGCTATTGCTACAGCTATTGCTGTTATAATCGGCGTATCGGCGCTGCTTTCGTCATGCTCGGAAGCGTCAAGCACCGACATCACGGCGTACAGTCTTGAATATTATATCGTTTTGCCCGAATACATGGGGATAACGCTCGACGACGAATCGATTGAGGTGACCGACGAGGACGTCGCTGAAGCTGCGGAAGAGCTTATAGAGGAGCATACGGGAACGGCGAAGCTTTCGGACGGGCAGGCACTCATCGAGGGCGACGTTATAAATATGAATTACACTGGATATATCGTCGGAGATTACGAGGAATACTCCGACGGGGACGTTTTTTCAAAATGCACATGGAGCTCTGGATATGAGCTTACGCTCGGCAGCGGGAGCTTCATCGACGGCTTTGAGGACGCGCTTATCGGATGCGCCGTCGGCGATACTGTTGATATTTACATTGATTTCCCCAAGGATTTCACCGACAGCCCACAGCTTGCGGGAGTAAGCACGCACTTTGTCGTCACTGTAAATTCGGCGACACGCGATTATACACCCGAATATAACGATGAATTTATCGCGACGTACACGGAATATTCGACTGTCGAGGAATACGAGGCAGCCGTATATGAAGAGCTGCGTGCTGAGGCAGACGAGACGGAGCTTGCGCGCTACTACTACGATATTTTAACGTATCTCAAATCAAATTCGACGGTGCTTTCATATCCCGAGGCGGTAGTTGAGGCATATGTAGAGGAGCTGATGGAAAATATTGAGGAAACATACGGCGTAACAATCGAGGAATACCTTACCCTTTCGGGAATGACGGAGAGCGAGCTTGAAGCGGAGCTGACGGCTGAAGCCGAGGAAAGTCTGCTCGAAAAAATGATATTTTACCGCATAGCGGAGCTTGAAGAGGTAACTGTTACCGATGAGGAATATGAGGAGGGACTTGAAAAGTACGCGTCCGCCTACGGATATTCGGATGCGGATGATTTTGAGGATTCGGCGGGCGTCGCGCTCGCGACGGAGATTATTCTTTCGTATAAAATTCTCGGAATCATATATGAAGCGGCGAGCATCGCCGGCTGACGACTGATTTTGAGCTTTTTCGGTGCGGCTCTTCCGAAAATTGCCGATTTTGATTTTTTTCTCGAAAAAATGTTGACAAAGCCGCCCTTCATAATGTATAATAAATAAGGAATACAAGGATGTAGTCAAGCGATCTCTGTGTCTCACGGCTCCATTCTTGACTTTTGTGTTTCAAAAGCGCGGGGGATTTCAGATGAAGCTTACTGAAAAAGATGTTTTTGACTTTATTGAAAGCGAGGACGTAAAATTTATACGTCTTGCGTTCTGCGACGTAAACGGACGTCCGAAAAACATATCGATTATGCCCTCCGAGCTAAAGAGAGCATTCAGAACAGGCATAGGATTTGACGCTTCCGCCATAGACGGCTTTGACCGCGGCGCAAAATCGGATCTGCTGCTCTTCCCCGACCCGTCTACGCTTACGGTTTTGCCATGGCGTCCGTCTCACGGAAAGGTGGTGCGGATGTTTTCGGATATTCGCCGCGCCGACGGGACACCTTTCGCGCCTGACAGCCGCCGCATTCTTGCGCGCGCCGAGGCAGATGCCAAGGACGCCGGAATTTCCGTAAAATTCGGTGCGGAAATTGAATTTTACCTTTTCAAAACGGACGAGTACGGTGAGAAAACAAGAGAGCCGTTTGACCATGCGGGATATATGGGCGTTGCGCCTGAGGATAAAGGCGAGAATGTGCGTCGTGAAATATGCCTGACGCTGCTTGACATGGGGATTTTTCCGGAAACCTCGTATCACGAAAGAGGTCCCGGGCAGAACGAAATTGATTTTCGCTTTGACACAGCTCTCAAGGCAGCCGATGACGTGATGAATCTTTTCTCCGTTGTAAACGCCGCAGCCGGAAGCCACGGACTTTGCGCGGATTTTACGCCGAATCCACTTCACGACAACGTAGGAAACGCATTTTTCATAAATATTTCTGTTGAAAAGGACGACGGGGACGACGTTTTCCCGAGCTTTCTTGCAGGTATTCTCGCTCATATAGCGGAAATGACCGCGTTTCTCAACAGCACGCCAGATTCGTATCTTCGACTTCGCGAAAAATCAACGCCGAAGCATATCTTCTGGGCGCATGAAAACCGCGCAGCTCTCATCCGCGTTCCCGCGGAGACGGGCGGTCGCCGCCGTATGCAGCTTCGCTCGCCAGACCCGATGGCAAATCCATATATCGCATACGCGCTTTTGATTTACGCAGGACTTGACGGCGTAGCCCGCGGGCTTGTGCCGCCCTGCCCTATTTCGGACGACGACGATTCAAGCGGTAACGGATTCGATACGCTGCCGTCATCGTATGAGGAGGCATTGAGGCTCGCGAAATCGAGCGATTTCATAAAATCGTGTCTCCCCGAGGAATTTATTCGCAGCGCAGAGATTATTCACGGTGAAAACTGAAAAAAGCGATATGGAAAAAGCAAAAACACCTCCCGGAGGCGCGCGGAGCGTCCTTGTGGTTTCAAGCTCACCTAAATCGGGCGAATACTTCGGGGATATACTCTCTCCCGAGGATTTTGATCCCGTTATGTTCGCCGGGAGCGCGGGAGAGGCAAAAAGGCTGCTCGTTTCAACGTCAGCCGACATCGCGATAATAAACGCGCCGCTGTCAGACGAATTCGGCTCAGAGCTTGCGACCGCGCTTTCGGATTTGCCCATGGGCGTGATTCTGCTTGTAAAAAGCTCGGTTTACGACGAGATATGCTGCCGCGTCGAGAGCTGCGGTGTGCTTACAGTACCTAAGCCCTGCGCCCGCCAGACGCTTTACATGACGCTGCGGCTCGCCGTCGCCACAAGCGCGCGGCTTTCGCGAATGGAAAAGAAAAACCGGTCGCTGCGCGAAAAGGTGACGGACATCAAAATCGTCAATCACGCCAAGTGGCTGCTCATAACGGAGCTTGGAATGAGCGAGGAGGACGCACACCGCCACATTGAAAAGCAGGCGATGAACACACGTCTTTCGCTTCGCGAGGTTTCGGAAAATATCATCAGGACATACGATAAGTAATTTTCTTATCACGGCAAGGAGAGGAATATGAAAACTGCCAAATACATTTTCGTCACGGGAGGCGTCGTATCGGGACTCGGAAAAGGCATTACCGCCGCATCTCTCGGGCGTCTTCTCAAATCGCGCGGACTTAAGGTCGCGGCGCAGAAGCTCGATCCGTACATCAATGTTGACCCCGGCACAATGAGTCCGTATCAGCACGGCGAGGTCTACGTCACGGAGGACGGCGCGGAGACAGATCTTGACCTCGGTCACTACGAGAGATTCATCGACGAGGATCTGAACAAATTCTCGAATCTCACCTCCGGCAAGGTCTACTGGAACGTCATAAACAAGGAGCGGCGCGGCGAATATCTCGGTCAGACCGTGCAGGTTATCCCGCACATCACAAACGAAATCAAATCGTTCATTTACGCCGTCGGACGCTCGACGGATGCCGACGTTGTAATCACCGAAATCGGCGGCACCACGGGTGACATCGAATGCCAGCCCTTCCTTGAGGCGATACGCCAGATTGGGCTTGAGGTGGGACACGATAATTCGCTCTATATTCACGTTACATTAGTTCCCTATCTCGCAGGCTCAAACGAGCATAAGACAAAGCCTACGCAGCACTCCGTCAAGGAGCTGCAGGGGATGGGAATAAACCCCAATATAATCGTGCTGCGCTGCGATCACCCGCTTGAGGACAACATTTTCAAGAAAATTTCGATGTTCTGCAATGTAAAGCCGGACTGCGTGATTGAAAATCTCACCGTTCCCGTGCTATACGAAGCGCCAATCATGCTCGAAAAGTGCCATTTCTCGGAGATTGTCTGCCGCGAGCTGAAGCTTGATGCAAATGAACCTAACCTCACCGAGTGGAACGAGATGCTGGCTCGCATTCACAACCGCCCGCACCGCGTTACAATAGGAATTGTCGGCAAATACATACAGCTTCACGACGCATATCTTTCTGTTGCCGAGGCGCTGCGCCACGCGGGATATGTACACGGCACGCATATCTCGATAAAATGGATTGATTCGGAAACAATAACTCCCGAAACTGTTGAGGCGACGATTTCCGAATGTAACGGTGTTATTGTCCCCGGAGGCTTCGGAAACAGAGGAATCGAGGGCAAAATACTTACGGCAGACTATTGCAGAACGCATAATATTCCCTATCTCGGAATCTGCCTCGGGATGCAGGTCGCAGTTATCGCGTTCGCGAGAAGTGTCTGCGGAATCGCTGACGCAAATTCGGGCGAATTTTCCGAGCAGTGTTCCAACAAGGTAATTGATTTTCTTCCCGACCAGAACGCGCACATTGCAAAGGGCGGTACGCTTCGCCTCGGCGCATATCCGTGTCATATCGAGGACGAGAACACGCAGATGTACAGATGCTACGGCAGTCACGACATATCGGAGCGTCACCGTCATCGTTATGAGTTCAACAATGACTACCGCGACACGCTTATTTCAGGCGGAATGGTTGTTTCGGGAACATCTCCCGACGGCGTAATCGTTGAGACTGTTGAGCTGCCCGAAAATGATTTTTACATCGGCGTACAGTTCCACCCTGAGTTCAAGAGCCGTCCGAACCGCGCTCATCCGCTTTTCGTCGGACTTGTCGGCGCTGCACTGAAAAAGCAGCTCGGCGGAGAGTGAGCAGTGAGTAGTGAGTAGTGTATAGTGTGCAGTGTATAGTAAAAAATCCGCCTTGGGTGAATACCCAAGGCGGATTTTGGTTTGCTTGATTATTTTATCTACTTATTTGTAAAAGAAAATGTCTTTTGATTTACCATCCGAATTGATAATCTCTGCTCTTCCCGCAATATCCGGATATGTACGTCCGAATTTATAAACTATATTCTCCGCTGCCATTCCTCCCTCAATTAGCCCTATTATTGCTGCAATTACCATTGCCGCATAGAATGCCGCTTCCTCTGACATTGGTGTAAGTGAAAAAAGGACGTTAAATATAAAATATACAATTGCGGGAATCAATCCGACAATGGTATAAATAATTATCCATGCCCAATGAAGGATATAATAAATAACAGTCACCACAATTCCATCAGACAGCATATACAGTCTTCCTGCCCCCAGAGGAAACAAGATAAGAATTACAGCAATCAATGCTAAGGCTCTGGTAAATCCTCCCGAAAGCATTTCTTTGACACATTTTGTAACAATAATTGCCGTAATGAAGATGGCTCCTATTAATGCGGCTTCAATAAATGACGGCAATGGTGATTCAAAAGAAGTATAAGCCGCCAAATTAAAGACACTAACAAGCATCATTACACAGCAAAACACAAAAAAAGTCAGCATACAAAATGTTCCCTCCAAGTTTTAGGACGGATCCCATTCACAAATAAATTTCTTACTTGCAAAATCACCGTCATTCCAGCTGCCATCGGTATATTTGTAATAAAATTCGGCATAATCCTCAGAGCTATTTTCGGAATTTGGCTCATTTGAAGCCCAATTCGAGTAGGACGACGTTTCATCCGAAACCCAAGTCCATGTTCCTTCTGACGCACTGTCAGTATATCCAAAATATACGCCGCCATCATGAAGACCGCTCTCACTTACATATGCAAACAGCGCTTCATTTTCTGCTTCGCTGGAGATAACCGCAATGTATCCTCCCAACGATTCACAATATTCCACGGCTTCCTCCCACGTATCGCATACTCCTGAGTAAATATAGTAGTAGTGACCGTTCCACTCCATAGCGTCTTCAGGTATCAACTCTTCGAGATAAATCGACTCCATGGATATCGTTCCTATGTCCGTATGCATCCCTTTAGTCATGGTTGTCGTTACAGTTACGCCTTCATATCCTTCCAGTTCAAAGGTGACTTTATAGATTCCTGCGGACGCTATGGGAATTGCAAATGCTCCGTTTGAATCGGTGGTTCGAGAGACTGTTACATATTGTGTAATTGCGTCTTTTTCCGAAATGGTAACCTCAACTCCGGAAAGCGCCTCACCTGTTTTGGCGTCAACCACATTTCCCATCAGCTTCGACTGTTCAAGAACTACATCATCTAATTCTACCTGAATACTGTTTTTCTGTCCGGTTGTACCTTCGAATGTTGTTTCCGCGCTTATATATCCGCTTTTTTCATATGTCAGCGTGTATAATACCTCGTCAGTAACCCCAAGAGCATAATAACCGCTCTCATCAGTAACAGTCGTATCGTTCCATTCAAAGTCGCCGGATTCCGCGTTCGCCGAAACAGAGACATCTGACAGAGGATTACCTTCCTCATCATATACATACCCGCTCAGTCCAATTTTCGGTGAATAAACAAGAGTCACCTCAGAACGATGATGAGATTCTACCGTTACCGTACTCTCATCAATTTTGATATCGCCTTCATATAAATAAATCGTATATGTACCGGCGTCCATTTTGTTTATAAAGAAACCCACATCATCCAATGAAAAGTCTTTATAAGTACCATCTTCAGCAGTCAGACGAACAGACAAATTTGTGAGAATTTCACTTCTTTCTTCATCTGAATATTCACCTTCAAATGAAATTTCGCCTGAAATGACGCTAACCAAGGTATATTCTCCATCGCCTCGAATTTCAACGTGGGCACCGTTTTGCATTTCCTGAATATAATCTGCTAAAGTGTCGAAATGAATAAGAGTATCATTGTCGCCCTTTACATCAATACCATTCTCTAATGCCCAATCTGCAAATGCTGAATACCCCATGCTTAGGGCTTCCTGCGCCGTATAGTATACTCCATCCACATCTCCAGACATAAAATCTGTGATATATGACATCATATATGCACTATAATCACATTGAACTGTATCCGTATTGACAAAAACAACATCTGCCCCTTTTGACAAAAATACATCGGCAAATTCATCGGTGTAACCACTTTTACAAGCGCTCAAATAAACCATACCTTCATCAACTGATATATACTTTTCGACAAAGCTTGGTGTGATTGCCCAGTAATCAGATTTAGCAAGTGAAGCTTTAACATCCTTTGCAGAAAGCGTAGTAGATGCAATTTCGTTTTTTAAAGCCTGGTTAGTAGCCTGCGTTTGTGTGACAAGAAACAGTTGCGTTCCAGTGTTGCCACCATGCCCCTGCCACAGCAGAATATTACATTCTGGCAGTTGCAGCAAAACGCCAATCCCAACTCCTTTGTTTGCATAATTTTTTGTAGTCGTACTCATTATACAAAAGTCGTTGCTGGATTCTGCGTCCAAATTTAGCATAATCTTTTGCCCGTTGGCAAATGCCAGATAATTCGCCCAAGTACCACTATAGGCATACGGATCTATTGATAAAACAGAGAGCGCTACGGTTCCACCTCCTGACATATACCCCTCAATTGCAGGCGTATAGTAAGCCCCCAGACCACTGGCATATTCAAAATAGATATCCTCATCGCTCACGGTGTAATATGAAACCGTGCCTTTTTCGTAAAGACCGTTCACATATTCTGCGACCTCATTTACAACGCCCTGCACATTGTCTTCCTCTATGTATCCGTCTTCATTAGAGTAGCTCGATATAATTTCACAGATCGACGCATTTGAGGACTCAAATATTTCCCACTCTTCGCTCGTTATATCTGATATATAGATACTTTCTGCTTCCTCGTCGGTAAGTGCTGTACCTTTTGTCGTATTTATATAATCAGATTGATCAGCGTTATTAGATTTTTGAACAATGAAATAACCACTTGCGACTATTGCAATTAAAAGCAAGCTGCACAGAAATATAAGCAGGGGCTTGCTTTTTTTCGGCTTTTCGTTTTGCTGATTTTCGCCGCTGAATTGTGTTATTTTGCCAGAAGCAGCATTCTCATCGCCAATATTAGACTTGACATCCGAGCCGCACTTGGGACAAAAAGCTGAATTGTCGGGAATTTGGTTCCCGCATTTTACGCAAAACATATAATTTCTCCTTTACTTAAATGGACATCATGCCTTTTACCGATTTATCAGAAAAATTCGACAAAAGCTCTTGCGCTGAAAACGCATCCCGATTTTTATTTTATATTTTCCTTCCGTTTCACGCATACACAGCAGGCGACAGCCGCAAGAAGCGCGGGAGCTGCGATGAGCGACGAGCCGCAGCCCAATGTTGCTTCATTGGCATCATTATCGTTGCTATCATTATTGTTGTTATCATCGGTGTCGTCATTAATATCTAATTCATCCTCGTCGTATGTGACGGCGTTGTCAGTTGTGTCGTCGGCAATTGACACAGTATACGCAGTCCATGTTATTGTACCGCCGTAATTACGCATCACATCTTCCGTCCATGTGTCGTTTTCAGCGGGATAGTACGCAGTCGCGACATCGTCATAGAAAGCATAACTTGCAATACTCGGAGCGTTGCCTTCAAAGGTAATTTTGGTCAAGCTTGAGCAAGCATAAAACGCACTCCCGCCTATTGAAGTTAAACTATCGCCGATTGTTACGCTCGTTAGACTTGAACAGGAATAGAACGCGTAATCACCTATCCATGTCACGTTGTTACCTATTATTACGCTTGTTAAACTTTCGCAGGATCGGAATGCACCGCTTCCAATCGACGTTACGCTATCAGGGATTGTTATACATTCAAGTCTTGTGCAAGAAAAGAAGGCATTCTCGTCTATAGTTGTAACACTGTCAGGGATTGTTATGCTCGTAAGGTTCGTGCAACAAGAGAAAGCAGACTCAGCGATGCCTACCGTCCCAGATTTTATCGTATAATAGTCCGATACAACGCCACTGTCAGCTATTATCAGCCAATTGTCAATATAGAGAACCCCGTTCTCTCGGTTGTTTTCGTCTTTGATATATGCCGTATTAGAGAACGCTCCATAACCTATCGTCATTACACTGTCGGGAATTGTTATGCTCATTAGGCTATTGCAGCCATAGAACGCATAATCGCCTATTGACGTTGCGCCATCATCGATAACAACAGATGTGATACTGTCACAATACGAATACCATGGACTAGTATTTGTGCCACTGTAGTCCCTCATCTCACCCTCCCCGCTTATGGTGAGCGTCCCATCGCTCGTCAGAACCCAAGTCAGATCATCGCCGCACGTGCCACTGTCGATGACATCCGCCGCAGAGACTGACGAAGGAGCGGCAACAAATATGCCGATGCACATAATAAAAATAAAAAAAGCACTCAAAATCAGCTTTTTTGAAAGTTTCATAATTCAATTTCCTTCCAAGCAATATATATGCGCCTTTTTCGGGCGCATATATATCATATCACATCATTTTTGAAAAGTCAATAGACCCCCCATGAAGTTTAATAAAAATTGACGCCGAAATTTTCAAGGAATTTTCGGGATTCTTTGTGTACATTGTACAAACAGGCGATTTTGTATGTAAAATGAAGGAATGAAATAGATTATATATATAAAATATGGGACAAAATCCGAAGAGGCATAAGGAAGTGTTCGCTCTTTTCATTCGAGTGAAGTCATATTTGCAGTTCGACGCAAAATATGCTACAATATAAATATACCAAACTCGCATGAAAGGATTTTATCTCATGAACGACAGAATTTTATATCCAAATGAGCCGCCGAGGCAGCCTGCGATGCCGCAGTTCCGGCGCCCGCCGCAGGTCGAGATGACGCCGCCCGATTTTCCGGCGCTGCCGGATAACGATGCGTCCGAAAAGAATCCGCGCCCGCAGCCGCAGCCGAAGCATATGCCGGTGAAACCGGAAGCGCACTATGGCGGCGAACCACATCATACTCCCCTCCCGCCCCATCCGAATCATCCGCCTCACGGCAGACCTCCCCGCCCCGATATGTCGTCGCGCGGACTGTGGGGCGCGCATGATCCGGCGATTTACAGGGATCCCGTATCGGGCGATTATTTCGCGTACTGTACGCACCAGAACGTCTACCGCTCGCCCGATCTTGTAAGCTGGCGCTATATCGGCGGGATAATCGACGAGACACCCGACGAGGTTTTTGCGTGGTCGCACGGACATGATCTTTGGGCGCCCGACATAATCAAGGTCGGTGACGAATACAGAATGTACTGCTCCTCGTCAAGCTTCGGCGTGCGCGAATCGTGCATTTATCTTGCCGTATCCGATCGTCCCGACGGAGGATTTAAGTATCGCGGAATCGTCGTCAAGACGAATTCAAATTCCCCCGTAAACGCAATTGACGCAAATCCCGTCACGGACGCGAAAAGCGGACGCCAGTATATGGCTTACGGCTCATTCTGGGGCGGAATACGCCTGCTCGAGCTGAATCCCGAAACGGGACTTCCGTTTGACAAAACGGAGGCGGAGGACGGCAGGACGGCTGACAGCGCGCTCGGAGTGCCGCTCGTTACTCGTCCCGAATACTGTGACAGGGCGGTTGAGGGCGCATATATCGTGTATAATCCTGACACGGATTATTACTATATTTTCGTGTCCTACGGCTCGCTTTCAAACGACTACAACATCCGCGTCGCGCGCAGCCGCGATATAACGGGACCTTACATCGACCGAAACGGTCGCTCTATGCTCGCGGGTACCGACGGCGAGTCGAACACGGGATTTATGGTGATGGCAGGGTACGAATTTGAAAATTCCGAGGGATGGATGGCTCCCGGACACAAATCGGTGCTTCGCGACGGAGACGACTGGTAGCTCGTATGCCACATTCGCCCCTACGGCGTATACAGAC